>NZ_JBQFMR010000012.1:0-141998 GCF_056531925.1 Ruegeria sp. J8 | reverse complement strand
GCACCTGTGGATATATTGCAATTAAGGGTACAAAAAAGCCCCAAAAAGCTGTGAATCCGCAAATTCTGATTAATTAGGGTACAGTGACAGCAGGTCTGTAAACCAATTGGCATCGACATTGCGCTGGAACCGTTGGCAAACTAAATGAAATGAACAGATATTTTGCCACTGAATTGCCTTTCTGGAAGTTTGCCAGAAACACGCTGATCGTCAGTTGCCTTGCGTTGTTTCCGCTGTTGGCCATCTTCGTTTTGCGCACGCCGGGCTTTGCGACGCACCTCCTGAACAGTGGTCCCGCGTTTGTTCGGTTTTTGCGTCAGGTGGTGACGAATGGGTTGCCGGTCGTTTTCCTTTTAAATTATCTCAGCTTTTTTCTTTTCGCCGTTGGGGTAAGGGCGCGGGGCAGGGGGGCCATCCCGGCCCGGTATCTGCTAATTGACCTGCTGCTACGGGCCGTCCTGTTCATCGCGCTGCACGCGCTGATCTACGCGCTTTCGGCAGACTGGTTCGGGTCTTTCGGCGGTGATCCCGTAGTGGCGTTGCGGGTAGTCGGTCCGACGCTGGTACGCTCCGCCTACTTCGAGAACATCTCAGGCGTTTACCTGTACGCCACGCTGGTCGGAGCGCTGCCGCTATACCTATCCGTCGTTCAGAGCCAGATCGCCCACGGTACTGGATTTGCAGCCCAACTGGCACGTCGCGTACCTGGGCGCGGCGGACCTGTGACATTGGCCCTGCTACTGATGGCGGTGTCAGTGGTCGTTCTGACCACCGCGGCGGCGCTGATTGTCCGTTTACAGTCGGTTTGGGGCTGAAGGGTCAGAACGCCCTGCGTATCGCGAAGGAGACTGCGTAATCGCGTTCAAGCTGGGGCCCATCCAGATCTTGATACACAGGGATCACGCCCTCGATACCCAGGCGCGTGCCCGCCAAAACGCCCGACCCCGGCACAAGGTAATTCACTCCGATTCCGATACGCAGAAACTGGCCGCCGCGCAGGGTCGGATCAGCGGTGGGCACCATGCCTGGGTTCAGGCGCGCATCCGACCCGTCAATGTTTTCCACGATGTCGCCGACCACCCGCAACGAGGAGCTGAACTGGTCATTCCAGCGCCGTGCACCCCAAACTGTTGCTGAATAGACGTCACCCAAGGTGTAACCGGCATCATTCTCACCCATCCGGATCACGGCGGCCAGCTGGGCGCCCCAAGACCAATCCGCGTTCTGGCCCGTATAGGTGACGCCCGGCAGCAGGTCGTAGGTGCCTGAACCCAGTTGCATGGGGTAGGGCAGCAGCTGGTCCGGCCCAGCTGGCGTGGTGTCGGTCTCGTCTATCGAGCCAGTCGGCAGACTGAGGCCAAGAGATAGTTCCAGCACCTGCCCGTCGGATTTGTAGATATCATATCCGCCGATGATCTTCAGATCGCCAAACCCCTGTGCCCTGGTCTTAAAGGTCTGGCCCATGCGGGTCTGGTGCTTCATCGTCTTGCGGGTATAGGGCAGCATCGCCATCACCGAGATCTCGTCGGTCACACCGTACATCAGGCCGACCATCGCCATGTTCATGCTCATGCTGAGCGGCGCGATCGGATACTGCGACAGAACGTTCGAGGTAGACAGCGACTGCGTTCCGGTACGATTTCCGTCCATCTCCATGTTCATGTAAGAGAACACAGGCATCAAAACACCCTCGGGTGGATGCATACCGCCAACGACACCCGTTGGCGGCACCGCGTCGGGGCGCATCATCCTGGACATGCTTCCCATACCTGACATGTTGCTGGAGGCTTGCGGGTTCATCGCCACGTTGTCAGCCGGACGGGTTTCCGGTTGGGCCATGGCAGTTGACCCAAGGCTCAGCCCCCCAGCCAGTATTACAGCCTGGAGGCGTTGCCAGACGCACGTAATCTTGCTGTTGCTCCGTGTCATGATGCCCTCGTGTTCGTTTGTTTCCTGAGTCCCTGCCCTGAAAACAAAGTGTTCGGTACGTCCATCGGTGAAGTCGAAATGGTGGGGGTCTCCAGCGCTGGAAGGTCAAGGCCGCCGGCCAGATTTGCGCTCGTCAAGCATGCATCAGCCGAAGGGGGTGCGGCAATAATGCGCTTGACCCTCCAGCGCTGGATTGTCGGACAAGGCCGCAAAACCGGAAATCCGGAGGGATTGGAATGATACCGGAAATCGGGCAGTTCGCCCTGGCGCTTGCCCTGGCCGTGTCCTTGGTGCAAAGCGTATTTCCCTTGATTGGAGCAGCACGGAACAATGTCATGTGGATGCGATCGGCATCTGCGACCTCGGTCCTACTGACAGCGCTGGTTGCTATCGCCTTCGCCGCTCTGATGTGGTCCTTCGTGGTCAGCGATTTCACTGTGCTAAATGTGGCCAGCAATTCTCATTCGCTGAAACCGATGCTTTTCAAGGTGGCTGCGACCTGGGGTAGCCACGAAGGGTCGCTGCTGTTGTGGATTCTGATATTGGTGATTTTCGGGCTGGGTGTGTCTCTGTTGGCTCGGAACATCCCACTGAAACTCAAGGCGCGCACTCTGGCAGTGCAGGCCTGGATCAGCGCGGGGTTCCTGTCATTCATGCTGTTCACCTCGAACCCGTTTGACCGGGTGTTTCCGGCACCGCTGGATGGTCAGGATTTAAATCCGCTGTTGCAGGATGTCGGCCTGGCTATGCACCCGCCGTTCCTATACCTGGGTTACGTCGGCTTCTCTATCGTATTTTCTTTCGCCGTGGCTGCCCTGATTGAGGGGCGGGTCGATCCGGCATGGGCGCGGTGGGTCCGACCCTGGACATTGGCGGCCTGGGTGTTTCTGACACTTGGTATCGTTCTGGGCAGCTGGTGGGCCTATTACGAACTGGGTTGGGGCGGCTGGTGGTTCTGGGATCCGGTCGAGAATGTCTCGTTTATGCCCTGGCTTGCTGGCACAGCGCTGTTCCATTCGGCCATTGTGACCGAAAAGCGCGGCAGCTTCAAAAGTTGGACGATCCTACTGGCCGTTTTGACCTTCTCGTTGTCCTTGTTGGGGACATTCATTGTCCGCTCAGGCTTGCTTACATCGGTCCATGCGTTTTCGGTCGATCCCGAACGCGGCATTTACATCTTGGCGCTGTTGGCTGTCGCGATCGGTGGTTCATTGACGCTGTTTGCCATACGCGCACCGGAGATGGAGGGCGGCGGTCTTTTTGCCCCGATCAGCCGCGAGGCCGGTTTGCTTATTAACAACCTGCTGCTGGCCACCGCAACGGCGACGGTTCTATTCGGTACGCTTTATCCGCTTTTGCTTGAGGCTGTGACAGGTGAAAAGATTTCGGTTGGACCACCTTATTACAACGCCAGTTTCGTGCCGATCATGCTGGTTCTAGTCGTTGTAATGGGGATTGGGCCGCTGTTGTCATGGAAGCGGGCGGATTTGCGCGGTGTTCTGTCCCGGCTCAAATGGGTGGCCGGGGTTAGCCTGCTCGTAGCGTTGCTTGTGTGGTATCTGGATACCGGCGGCCCAGCCTTGGCGGTAGTGTCGATCGGCCTTGCGGTTTGGTTGCTGGGCGCTGTGCTGACAGAGTGGGCCAGCCGAATTAAGCTGGGTGAGGCACCGTTGGCCGAGTCCCTGCGTCGGGCCCGCAGCCTACCGCGTTCTCATTACGGCATGGTCGTGGCCCATGCGGGGTTGGCTGTCTGTATGATCGGCTTTATCGGGTCCAGCGCTTGGAAATCCGAGGTCGTGACTTTTGCCGAGCCCGGAACACAGATTGAGATAGCAGGGTTCGACGTGCGTTTTGACGGTGTGGAACAGCTTCGCGGTCCGAACTATCTGTCTCGCGCGGCCACACTGACGGTATTTCGCGATGGCGCTTATGTCACCACGCTTCAACCCGAGCGCAGGGCCTATCTCGTGGCGGGTACCAGTACGACCGAGTCAGCAATTCGAACGACGTTGGCAGGGGACCTTTACGCCTCAATATCGGAACCGGCGGCGGAATCAGAACAGAGCAAATGGACCCTGCGTATCTTGTATGAGCCATTGGTGGTCTGGATCTGGATAGGTTCAGGATTGTTAGCATTTGGTGGTGTCTTGTCACTCTCCGATCGGCGTCTACGCGTCGGTGCACCACGAAAACGGACTGGGCAGAGCTCCGTTGCGGTGGCGGCGGAGTAGGGCAATGAAACGTCTATTTGCACTGTTCCCAATTACGATTGCCGGCATCCTGGGTGCCTTCCTGCTATGGGGACTGAATCCCGATCGCGATCCAAACGAAATCCCGTCTGTTTTGATCTCGCAGCCGGTGCCTGAGTTCGACTTGCCGCCGGTCGAAGGGCTGGATACCCACGGGCTGTCCAGTACCGATCTGGTGGAAAATGACGGGTCAGCTCCGATCGTGGTCAACGTGTTTGCGTCCTGGTGCGTGCCCTGCCGGGCCGAACATGCGGTGCTGACGCGTATGGTACGCGATGAGGGCATTCGCCTGATGGGCATTAACTACAAAGACAAGCCGCAGGACGCGCGGAAATGGCTCGACGATCTGGGCAACCCTTATGAGCGCATCGGTTCCGACCTGGACGGCCGAGCCGGGATCGAATGGGGGATTTCCGGCGTGCCGGAGACCTTTGTGATTGATGGCGCGGGCAAGGTCGTATTCCGTTTTGTCGGCCCGGTGCTGGGCGACGAGGCAATTTCAAAGATGCGCACCGCGCTGGATCAGGCGCGGGCGGCCGGAGGAGAGGCGTCATGATACGTCGCATTGTAATTACCGCGGTCACTCTGGCGATGCTGGTGTCGCAGCCGGCATTCGCGGTTGAGCCCGACGAGATACTTGCAGATCCGGTATTGGAAGAGCGGGCCCGGGCGATTTCGAAACAGGTGCGATGCGTGGTGTGCCAGAACCAAGACATCGACAGTTCTAACGCTGGCGTGGCGCGCGACCTTCGTCTGCTTGTGCGCGAACGGCTGGTGGCAGGCGACACGGACCAGCAGGTTATGGACTTTCTGGTTGCGCGTTATGGCGACTATGTTCTGTTCAACCCGCCATGGAAGCCATCAACTTACATTCTGTGGGTTGCGCCTATCGTCATCCTGGGGCTGGGTGGTATCGCGACTGCAGCGGTATTGACCCAAAATGCGCGCCGATATCGGAAGTCGCGAAAACAAGAGACGGAACGCGGCGCGAGCGAAGAACGGAATCCCGAAAACCATTCACTCACGGAGCCGCACGCATGATCTGGATTATCTTTTCATTCATGGCCGTGGCGGTGTTTCTGACGCTCGCCCTCTCCGGCCTGGGGCGCAAGACCTCGGACTTGTCGAGACGCGAAAGCGCCTCTGCCATCTTTTCCGACCAGATCGGCGAAGTGGAGAAGGACCTGGAACGAGGAATTATCTCAGCCGAAGAGGCCAAGGCCGCCAGAGCCGAGATAGAACGTCGCCTGAAGGCGATTGACCGGCAATCGGACGACAAAGCGATAATGGGCCATTCCGGGCGTGCGCTGATTTTACTTGCCGCGCTGGTAGTTCCAGCGCTCGGAGCCGGTCTTTATTGGCAACTGGGTAGTCCCTACATCCCCAGCCAGCCATTTGCCCAACGCGAGGGGGAGCAGGCCGAAGCCCGTGAAATCGCCGACCTTGCCGTGCGCCTGAAGTCGCGGCTTGAGGCGGATGAAACCGGCGGGCCAACCGAGGGATGGGTGTTGTTGGCTCAGACCTATATGCGTATGGGACGCTTTGGAGATGCCGCAGACGCGTTCGAGGGGTTGCTGGACCGACCCAATGCGAATTCAGCGCTGGTGTCGCAATATGGCGAGGCGTTGGTCTATGCCGATGACGGTGTCGTTACGCCCAAGGCCGATCGGGCGTTTGAACGAGCCTTGGAACTGGACCCATCGAACCCAGCAGCGACATTCTACAAAGCCATTGGTCTGGAGCAGGCTGGATCGCCTGATAAGGCCTATGACCTACTGAAGACGCGGATGGACGCCGAAGAGGAGTTCCGGCCATGGATGGAGAGTTTTGTGGCCCAGCTTAACCGCATCGCCCCGTCGATCGGACGGGCTCCGGTGAATCTGGCGGCTTTTGCCCCTTCCATGCCCGGCCCAACTGCCGATCAGGTGGCGGCGGCCGAGGAGATGTCAGACGAAGACCGGCAGGCCTTCATCCGCTCGATGGTCGAACGGCTTGCGAGCCGGATGCAGGAAAACCCAGGCGATCTGGACGGCTGGATGCGGCTGGGCAACGCCTATTCGGTGCTGGGCGAGACCGACGGCGCCCGGAACGCCTATGGCAGGGCAAGGGATCTGGCGGATGACCTGCCGCAGGGGGATCCGCGCAAGGTGGCAATCGACCGGGCATTGCTGGAACTGGGGGGTTGATTCCCGCAGCCCGGCGTGGATCGGGCCGGCGCCGACTTCGCGCTGATGCCCAGTGAGCCATCTGGAAAATTCCGGTTTAGGCTATCGCATGCCGATCTTTAGGAGGTTGAGACCATGAAAGTTGAAACGTTTTCTGATCTAATTGTCTGGACGCGGGAAATGCATCATTGGCTCGCCGAATGTTTGGCCCACTGTTCGACACAGTCAGAGCAGGAGCTGGCCAGGATGTTGCTTACCTACCTCGCCGATCATGAGGCTGCTCTGGAGAAAATCGTCGATGGTTTCGTGAAACGAGCCGATCCCAAAGCGCTCAACACCTGGGTATATGACTATTTGGGCAATGAGCCGATCGACCCACATCGCGCCTGCGACAGGCCGTTCGCACAGATGAGCGTCGATGAGATCTGCGAAGCGGTCTTCGATCTTCACAATCAGGTGATCGACTTATATCGGTATTTGCACGGGCGTGCCGAGATACCCGAGGCACGCGAACTCTTTCAGGCGATACTGGATATGGAAGAGCACGAGACCATGCGTTTAGCGCAGCAGAGCAACCGCGTCCGGGATATGTGAACTCCGGGGTCAGGATCCGCTTTCCACGGCTCCGCCCGCAATCGGCGCGGCCTGTTCCATCGCGTCGAGAATGGCGTTCGTGGTCAAGATCTCTGGCAGGGCGATGCCTTCGGGGGCCGACGGGCCGTAGACGATGTTGAAGGGGATCCCGAACCGTCCATTGTCCTCAAGGAAACGGGCGATCACATCGTCGGGGCGGGTCCAGTCGGCCTGCATCGGAATTGCTTTGTCCGATTGCAGTGTTGCCAGAACCTCGCCGCGTTCCAGCACCAGCGCTTTGTTGGCCTTGCAGGTCAGACACCAGTCGGCTGTGACATCGACGAAAACCACCTCGCCGCGCGACACAAGGCGGGCGATTTCGGGGCGGCTGAAGGTAATCCAAGGGATCTCTCCGGCTGGTTCAAGCAGCCTGGACCGGTCTTTGCCGGCAATCGCAACCGGTGCGGCAAACGCTGCGGTCAGCGTCAGCAACAGGGCTGTCCAGCGCAAAACGGGTGGCATCATCGTACTTTTCCAGATCAACAGGACCAGAACAGTTGCAGCCAGCACGGTAGCAGTTGCAGCAGTGTCTCCGGCCACCCCGACCATCACCCAGACCAACCAGCCGATCGTGGTCAGCAGTGCCGCCGACAGGGCCCATTTTAATCCCACCATCCAACGCCCCGGTTTAGGCAGAGCGGCGGTAAGTTTCGGGTGCACTGCAACCAGCAGGTAAGGAATGGCCAGCCCGACCCCCATTGCGGTGAAGATCGCCACGATATCCACCGGTCGGCCGGTCAGGGCAAAGGCCACCGCCGTGCCGAGGAAGGGGGCCGAGCAGGGCGTCGCCAGAACTGCTGAGAAGGCTCCGGTCAGGAAATCCCCGACCAGCGACACGCGGCCCTTTTCGACATGGGCAAGCCGGGTGTTCAGCGACTGCGGCAGCGTGATCTCGAACAAGCCCGCGAGGCTGGTTGCAAAAACCGCCAGCACCACGATCATCACCGCAAGGAAAAGCGGATTCTGGAACTGGATGCCCCAGCCGACGGAATAGCCCAGCGACCGCGCCGCAATGGTGATAGCCGCCAACAGCCACATGAATGTCAGGATTCCGGCTGCCGAAGCCAGGAACCCGGCGCGAATCTGAGCCGCAGAGCGGTCGCGAGCCTTTACCGCCGAGGAAAGCTTGATCGAAAGCACTGGCAGTACGCAGGGCATGACATTCAGAATCAACCCGCCGCCCACCGCCAGCAAAATGATCCAGACCAGCGCGCTGGCTGAAGTTTCGGCGGCCGCGATCTCATATGGTGGCGGGGTAGGGGGAGCGTCGGTACGGGGCGAAAACTCGGCCACGCGGTTGGTGTCGGTAACCGTGACGGACAAGGCGGGGGGGTCCTGTGCCAGAGCGAGGACCGGGAACTGCACCCATAGCTGACGCCTGTCGCCAGCGAGCCGGATGTCGGGTGCACCAAACGCGGTGTCACGTCCCATGTCGGGAAAGACATCAGGCGCATCAAAGGGCAGGTCGCTGGTGAAATTCAGCGTCAGCATCTCGGACTCGGTATCCAGGGTCGCGGCGTCGGACTTCATTCCGCTTGTGTTTCCCGTGGTTGGCACCCGCGACAGAAAGGCATTTATAAGCCGGGCCGAGTCCTGATCCCGACCCGTTCCCTGAGTCAGCGACAAGTCCAGCGAAAACTCGACCGGCACACAGATATCGGAACAGATCAGCGTTGTCACAGCGGCCTTCAAGTCAACTGGCGCTCCGGGGTTCTCGAGTGTGACGGTCAGCGGAAAGACCACTTCGTCCTTGTACCCGAAATTCTCGATCCCGAAGGCGCGAAAACGGATCGGCGCGGGCCAGTGAAACTGTACGTCGCTGACGTTTTGCGAGCCGTTCCAAGTGATCTTGGGCGGAATTCCCACCTCACCAGGCGACTTCCAGTAGGTTTTCCAATCTTCGCCCAGTTTCAGATGCAGTCCTGCAGTGATCGTCTTGACGTCAGGCGCGATCCCGTCCTGCGCGGTAATTATGTGTGCGACCAGGGGCTCTGATTCATACGCTTGGGATGTAGCTGCAAGGCTTGTCCCGGCGGAAGTCTGGCCAAAGATTAACCCCAAGATCATAATACATAAATTTAGGAGTGTTCTTGCCATTGCGCGTTGCCATCGGTTGTTTTGCACCCGTCTCTGCCAGATTCCAGCGCTGGAGGGTCAACGAGCCGGAATGTCACATCCCCACGATCAGCTCACGAAACCTTCGCGCCCGTCTTCGCAGATGAAATAGGCCCCGCCATCCGCGCCCTCCCATTGAACCCGGCAACCTTGGGGCAGGGCGTATTCAGGCTGCGGCGGTTGCAGCGGGCATAGTTTAGGGCGTGGTGCGCAAGCCGCCAGCGAAAGAGCGGCCAGCGACATGGCGGCCAACCTTGAGCACCAAAGCTTCATGATTGAAGATTATTGCCGGTGTACTGGGTTCGGTCCGACCGCGGCGTCTGTTGCCTTTGGTCTTTCCGATTCAGATTTGTTCGAATGGCAGGATTTTCCCATCGCCTTGTGCAACAAGAAATGTGCTCCAACGCACAGGATCAACGGTGCGAACAGACTCAAAGAGTCAGAAAGCCCGCCAACCATTCCGCCGGCGATAAAGTAGAGAGCGATCGGCGTCACCATGACAATGCAACAAGACATCATGCCCCATTTCATGATCTTGCCACCGGTAACCGGTGTTGCCGCTTGCGGCGCGTCTGCGGTCTGCTTTTCTTTCACGTTCAGCTCCAAAATTGGGATTGGAGACCTCTGGTAGCGCCTTCCCGCGATGGAAGGTCAAGCTGATTTGGCGCGAAGCGAATTTGAAGCAGACAAACCAGTTCTGCAATTCCCAGGGCGTTACTCGGTACATAGACGCGGTCCGAACCTGGAAGATTTCAGGGGATATAACATAGCAGGCATTGTCGTCCCGAGGCTTGGTGAAGGTTCAGGTTAAACACGAAGCTGCCTAAGTCACTTTATGCCTTGAAAACTCGCGGGTGGATCGTAGCGGTATCGAACGAACAATTGAATGGACAAATCTTCCCCCGTCGCGGATTGTCTAATCCCCTGGATACTAACTCCAGGCCCTAACCAGGCAACAGGAGGGCTATAAATGCTGACCAGACGACATTTTGTTGCAGCCTCGCTCGCCATTTTCTCTCAGCCGGTTCTTGGAGTGACGTCGGCGGCTGCCTCGCAATGGTCGGAGTGGGATGCGCAAGTAACGCCAGCCAATTTTGATCCCGCAACATCCAATCCCTGGGGGTTACACCCACGTTTCCTGCCTCAGCGTGTGCAAACCAATCGACCACTTATTCCGGGTGACATTCATGTCGACGCGGTGGCACGATATCTGTATTTCATCGAAGACGGTGGCACAGCAATGCGTTACGGCGTAGCCATTGCCCGAGGCAATCTTTACGAGCCCGGTGTCTACACAATCAAGCGAAAGGCCAAATGGCCGCGTTGGACTCCTACAGCCGAAATGATTGAACGCGACCCTGATGAATATGCGCAATTCGCAGATGGTGTGCCCGGTGGGCCGACAAACCCATTGGGATCAAGGGCGTTTTATCTGTTCGAAGGTGGTCGCGACACATACCTGCGAATTCACGGAACGCCTTATCCAAGATCTATCGGAGGTCGCGCAAGTTCTGGCTGCGTAAGGATGGCGATGCCACATATCATCGGGCTTTATGATCGTGTCAGGCCAGGGTCCACGGCTCATCTCTACCCTCCCGAGCGCCTTCTGACCGCGACCAGCTGATAGGCGCTTGTCAGGCGCGCGTACAGATTGGGCGCCCTTCAATAGTCCTGAGTGGCAGGTAGGTTGTTTCAACCGGCCCCACGTAGCGATACCAATAGCAACCGTCCTCGGGCATGATTTTAACGGCGTTCAGGTCCTGGCCCGGAGCAGCGATCTGGGCAACGGCGTCAGGAACTCGGGAAAGCGTTCCGGGCTCGCTTTCTGCAGATATCGACGTTGTTTCGGTGCAGGCGCCGACGAGCATAAGTGCGGCCAGTGCTTGGAAAGCTTTCTTGAAGCACATGGTGTTTAGTCCACTGTGTTTGTCATTTGTAGTACCTGATACCCTCGCATCGACGGGTGATCACATCAATTCACCAAGAACTAAGCAATTGTTAGCGTTGCTTTTTTGTGCTCGGTTGATTCAAGAAAGTCAGGTTTTGCTTAAAGCAGCCTGGAATTACGTCCAAGAAAAACTGCTTTTCCACAATGACTTGATGATTTGGGTCCGCCTTCCAAGGAAATATTCCTGCGCCGACGGCAACAACAATTCAGACGAGGCATCCCATATGAAATGTCATTTGCGTGTTGACCTTCCAGCGCAGGAACCGGGCATACGAGCTATTTGAGTCGGAAAAAAAGAATAAACTTTGGGATGGCAGGCATGAAACGGAGCAAAGAAAGAAAGGTTGTTACGCGACGTGAAGTGATTGCCGCGTTAGCTGCGACGACGCTTTTTCCAGCACCTGCCGTTTGGGCCCAATCAACGGCAACTGAGGGGACGCGCCGCAATGTTTCCTCATTCCGCGTTGCTAAATGGCAGGACCACTTTGATACCTTAAAAAACGGGGTAATCCTGTCCGATACACAGTCCAAGGTCATGCAATATTGGTCAGAAGACGAAAGCGTTTACCGGATGTATCCGACCAGTGTACCGCTCACGGAAGACCTTACAAGGCTGGGTTACACCACGGTTATTCGCAAGGTCGAAGGGCCATCTTGGCGACCAACGCCGGCAATGAAAGAGCGCAATCCAGCATGGCCTGACTATGTAGGCCCGGGTCCTGAGAATCCTCTGGGGACACATGCGCTCTATTTGAGCTGGCAATACTACCGCATCCACGGCACCAACGACACGCGCAAGATCGGGAGAAGATCCTCCAACGGCTGCATTGGCTTGTACAACGAGCAGATTGCGGAATTGTTCGAACTGGCCACTGTGGGCACTCAGGTAAAACTGATCTGACCTTGGTCAGGCCGATTTATTTTGCGCGCGTTGAACCTAAGAACTGACAATCATGTGAAGAACAGAGATGGATAAACTTACACTCTTGATCGGCGGAGTAGTGATCGCAGGCGCCGCCGCGTTCGTCTACAACTTAAATCAGCAACCAACAGGTCACTCGATGACGCCGCCCGATACGTCAGCACTGGAGCCAGGAGACCCAATCGAAAACGTCAATCTGCCGGAACAGCTAACCGAATTTGCGGCCGTCGGCAAAGTGGCATTCGACGCCAAATGCTCGGCGTGCCATGGCGCGAATGCAACGGGTCTGGAAGGCCTTGCACCACCTTTGGTGCATAAAATCTATGAACCAAGCCACCATTCCGACGAGTCATTTTATGTGGCAGTCCAGAATGGAGTTCGGGCACACCATTGGAAGTTCGGCAATATGCCGCCGGTCGATGGCTTGACCCGTGCGGATGTGAAAGGCATCGTGGCGTATATCAGAGAGCTGCAGCAGGAAAACGGGATTTTCTGAAGGTGACGAGCCGAATGAGCAGTGCAATTCGTTACATCATACTGTCAATGGTGCTGACCATTGGCGGGCTGCTTGTGACGGCCGATTCTGCTCATGCACATGGCAGTGGTTCACAGCACGTGATTGACCAAACGGACTCAGCGGACGTTGAGCATGTCAAGCAGGGTCATCCCGGACATTGTCATGGCGGAACGATTTGCAACGCTGTTGGTCTATTTTCGATGGGTCCACCACCGCCTGGCCCCCAAGATACTGAACAAAGATACTCGATCCCTCGAGCCCAATACCGGGTTCTCGGTATCGCGGCGTTTGACCCACCGCCGCCGCGTGTCCTGATCTGACCAGTCGAATTGCGCTCAACTTGGGCGCGTCGAAGCAGACGACAAGGACAAAACAATGAACATTCTAAAATTGACCACAGGCGTTGCCCTGGTTTCTCTGTTCGCAGCCGCCGCCCTGGCGCATGGTGGCGCAACCGGCATCGTCAAAGAACGCATGGATGGTATGTCCGCGATGAAGGACAGCATGAAGATCCTTACGCCGATGATGCAGGGGAAAACGCCCTACAATGCGCAAACGGTACGAAGCGAGGCCAAGAAAATCGGGCGTCACGCTGGCGAGAGCATGACAAAGCTGTTTCCAGAGGGATCTGATGGCAAACCCTCGGAGGCCAAATCGGAGATCTGGCAGGATTGGGGTTCATTTGCAGAGTTAGCCAGGCAGTTGGAAACCTACTCTGAAGGCCTTGTGCTTGCGGCGGACAACGGGTTGATGATGTCCGGGTCGGGCCATGGTTCGGGCATGATGGGCGGCGCATCCATGATGGGTGCCGGAATGATGGGCGGCAGTCCAAACCAGGCACAACTTTCTGAAATGCCGGCAGATGGTGTGTTCATGATGCTGAGCCAGACATGCTCGGCATGTCACACGCAGTTTCGGTCGGAATAGGAATGCGTCATGAGACCGATATTCCGATTGGGCCTTGCTGCCGCCGTAACGGCGTCAGCGGGACTTGTTGCCGTGATGGCTTGGCCAATTGGCCAGCCCTTACAAGCTCTCGACATTCAGGGTGACGTTAACCGCGGGGCTTATCTGGCAAGGGCAAGTGGCTGTATCGCTTGCCACACAGATTTTGCCAAAGGGGGCGCGCCCTTGGCCGGTGGGGTGGAGTTGGATACCCCGTTCGGCACGCTCTTTTCACCGAACCTGACCACAGATCCCGATCACGGGATCGGTGACTGGACAATCGAGGAGTTTGCTCGCGCTGTGCGTCAAGGCGTGTCACCCGGCGGACAACCCTACTACCCGGCCTTTCCTTATCCGTTCTATGCCAATTTCACGGATCAGGATATCGCCGATCTCTGGGCCGCCTGGCAAACGGTTGCACCGGTAGCGGAACCGTCAAAAGAGCAGGAAATGGCGTTCCCCTTCAATCAGAGATGGGGCCTGAAGCTGTGGCGCGCGGCTTTTCTGGAACCACCCCGTACTGATCCCGTGCCGGGCAATGACGAAGTGTGGAACCGGGGTCGGCTACTGGTCGAAGGTGCTACGCATTGTGCGGCCTGCCACACCGGGAGGAACCTGGCTGGCGCAAGAAATTCGGACACGGAACACTTCAAAGGAAGTGACTCCCTGCCGGGCGGTGACAAGGCACCGGCCATCGACTTTGAGACCCTGCAAAAGCGTGGTTGGACGGTAGATGATTTGGCCTACGCGTTGCGCACCGGCGTCATGCCTGATGGCGATGTCTTCGGCGGCGCCATGGGAGAGGTCGTAAACTATGGCACCAGCTTTCTGACAGACGAAGACCGGAAGGCAATGGCGACCTATCTGCTGGATGTGCACGACGGGGGATAATCGAGTGAGAGATCAAATTTTCTTTGGAGGGAAGTCCTCATGAAGCTCAATCGCAGGCAATTCGTTGCAGGCACGTCGGCACTAATCGCAGTGCCGACTATCGGGAGGGCGGCTACCGCCCCCCGAATAATCGAGGCGCGTTCAGGATTGGCACGTGTTGCCCCCGACAGCTATCCTGAAACCGAGATATGGGGATATGATGGCGGTGTTCCGGGCCCCGAAATTCGTGCCAGGCAGGGCGAAACGGTTCGCCGGACACTCCTGAACTCACTGCCTCAGCCTACGGCAATCCATTGGCACGGATTGCGGGTTCCGAACAATATGGACGGGGTGCCGGGCCTTACGCAGGAGGCTGTACCAACCGGCGGCGAATTTCAGTATGACTTGCCTCTGAAGGACGCGGGGACCTTCTGGTATCACTCTCACAACCAGTCAACGGAACAAGTGGCCAGGGGCCTTTACGGCGCGTTCATCGTCGACGAAACGGACCCGCCGGACACGGACCATGACATCACGATCCTTCTGGATGATTGGCGGTTGGGTAAGGACGCTCAAATAGTAGATGATTTTGGTGCAATGCATGATTGGACCCATGCAGGTCGCATGGGTAACTACGTTCACGCACGTATATCGCCCATGACCGAAGTTTTGACGAACCAGCGTTTGCGAATTCGAATGGTCAACGTGGCAACTGATCGGATCATGTATGTCTCAGTAGGTGGCGCAAACGGGAAACTGGTCGCTTATGATGGCATGCCTGTAAGGCAGCCAGAGGATTTTGAAACCCTTGTTTTCGGGCCTGCACAGCGAGCAGACTTAATTGTTGATGTCACAGCGGAATCGAACGAATCCGTTCAAATAACTCTTCACGAACGCGATGAATCGTTTGTCATCGCTGAGATTCCGGTTTCGGGAAGCGGCACATCTGCTAACCGCGGTGTGATCGCAGCCCTGCCACCCAACCCTGCTTCTTTTCTCGAAGATGTTTCTGACGCTTTGACAGTTCCATTGGTGATGGAAGGCGGGGCGATGGGCGGACTGCGTCAAGGCACTTTTAACGGCCGGGTCATGAGCACCAATGAATTGGTCCAGGAAGGGCAGATCTGGACATTCAACGGTGTCGCCGGGTTACCTGAAAACCCACTTGCTGCCGTTTCGCGTGGCGACATAGTCCGGATTCAGATGCAGAACGACACCGTCTTTCCGCACGCTATGCACTTGCACGGGACGCACTTTCAGGAAGTTCTGCCGAACGGCAGCCTGGGGCCGCTGCGGGACACAATCCTGGTTGACCGGATAGAAACGCGGGAGATTGCGTTCGTTGCGGATAACCCGGGGGACTGGCTGTTTCATTGCCACATGCTGTCGCATCAGGCCGCTGGTATGAAGACCTGGCTGAGCGTGGCGTGATGAACAAGAGCGCGGCGAAATGGGTGTCACTGGCTGCTGTGGTGATCATTGTCGCGGTCGCTGGCTGGGGCCTGGGTGGGCGTGCGCAGAACAGTTCATCGGCGGATTCGGCACGTGGTGCAGTTTTGTACGCCGAAAACTGCGCGTCATGCCACGGGGCAGATTTGGAGGGTCAGCCGGATTGGCAAACACCTGATCCGGATGGCGTCTTGCGGGCGCCCCCGCATGACCGAACCGGGCACACCTGGCATCACGGCGACAAGCTGTTGTTCGACTATACAAAGTTTGGCGGGGACCAAACTTTGAAACAGATGGGTGTCGCTGACGTCAAAAGCGGCATGCCAGGCTTCGGGGACACTCTGTCGGATCAGGATATCTGGGACATCCTCGCCTTCATCAAGGAGAGTTGGCCGGATCGGGAACGCAAGCTGCAAGAGCAACGCACCGAAGCAGAACAAACGGAAGGAAACTGATGTGAAACGAATACTTGCAGGCTTAGTCGCTATCGCCATGTCGATTGGCATTCCTATGGCACGCGCCGACGAGCTGTCTGACTCCGATGTAAAACGGCTGGCTCTCGAAGCCATTTTGGAAAACCCTGAGATCATCATGCAGGCGATTCAACTGCTTCAACAGCGCGAGGATCAGGCAAAAGCCGAAGCAATTGGAAGCGTCTTGGAAAATCAGCGTGAATTGCTGGAACAGGATCCGAATGCGCCTGTCATCGGAAACCCGGAAGGCGATGTAACCGTGGTCGAGTTTTTTGACTACAACTGCCCATATTGCAAACGCGCTGCCCCGGTCGTGAAAAACGTAATCGCAGGCGATTCCGATGTACGAGTTGTCTATCGAGAATGGCCCATACTCGGAGAAGGTTCCGACTTCGCGGCACGCGCCGCGCTTGCCTCACGTAATCAGGGAAAATATGAAGAATTTCATTGGGCGCTTATGGCTCTGAACGGTCGTGCCACTGAGGCCAGTGTACTGAAAGTTGTCCGTGAACTCGGCCTGGACGAGGATCAATTGCGCGCAGATATGGAGGCGCCGGAAGTCGACGCACATATTCAGGTGTCCATGGAATTGGCCCGACAGCTTGGCTTCAGTGGCACCCCCTCGTTTGTGATTGGAGATGCTCTTGCCCCGGGGCTGATCGCCGAAGATGAAATGACCCGGCTAATCGAGGCAGTCAGAGACGCAAGATAAAACCAAGGCGGCGACAGAATGCGCCCCTAAGTGTCTCATGCGACCGTGGCTTCGTATCCCTCGGACTTCAGAGCAGCAAGGATTTGATCAAGTGGATTGGCGCTTAAGACACGTACCCTGCGGTTTTCCATGTCAAAGTCCAACTGTGCGGAGGAATCCACCGTGGCAACGGCTTTTTCGATTGCTGACTTGCAGTGCCCGCAGCTCATATCCGGGATATTTAGGGTCGTCATGGATGTTTGCTCCTGTTTTCCGTTGTCCCGGCTAAAGTATTCCAGCACAGGAAGGTCAAGTCGTGAAAATTGGATCGCCAAAATTAGTGGAAAAGAAAGTCAACCCCATCACTTGACCTTCCACTTGCTGGAACCCTTATGTTGCCCGTCAGCAGAACATTTGTGGTGACAATATGACTGAAATTTCACATGCACGGTTTCAAGTTCAGGGTATGAGCTGCGCTTCTTGCGTAGGGCGCGTCGAGCGCGCGTTGAAAGATGTGCCAGGGGTAGATGCCGCTTCGGTTAATCTCGCCAGCGAAAGCGTTCAGGTCGATTTCCGCGATCCAGCCGATAAAGCGGCCATTGCTGATGCGTTAAACAGCGCCGGATATCCGGCACGGACGGAAGAGGTAACGCTGGATATTCAGAACATGTCCTGCGCATCGTGCGTGGGGCGCGTTGAGCGGGCATTGCAAGCAGATGATGGCGTCTTGTCCGCGTCGGTCAATCTGGCCACCGAAAGTGCAACTGTACGTTATGCTGAGGGAGTCACAACACCCGAAGCCATCGCGGCGCTTGCGGCATCTGCTGGCTATCCGGCGAGCCTGCGATCCGCGACGCAGACCGAACCACAAGACCGCAAAGCCAAAGAGATTCGCCAATTGGCCCGGCGAACAAGCTTTGCCGCCTTGCTCGCTTTGCCGGTCTTTATCCTTGAAATGGGCTCGCATGTTATTCCGGGCATGCACCACCTGATAGCGAGCACGATCGGCATCCAGAACAGCTATTACCTGCAATTCCTTCTGACCACGATCGTTCTTTTTGGGCCAGGTTTGCAGTTCTACACCAAGGGCTTCCCTTCCTTGTTCAAAGGCGCGCCGGACATGAACTCTCTGGTGTCCCTGGGCACTTCGGCGGCCTATGGGTTCTCGCTTGTTTCCACCTTTGCGCCGGGTGTTCTTCCCGCCGGCACCGCAAACGTCTACTACGAGGCCGCAGCGGTGATCGTGGTTCTCATATTGCTGGGGCGGTTCCTCGAGGCGCGCGCCAAGGGGCGAACTGGTGAAGCGATCCGAAAATTGGTCGGTCTGCAGGCAAAAACAGCGCGAGTTGAGCGCGACGGATCGGTTGTCGAGCTACCGATCGAGCAGATCGTTGTAGGGGATATTGTGCACGTTCGACCGGGCGAAAAAATCGCGGTGGATGGTGCCGTAGTGACCGGCGCGTCATATGTCGATGAAAGCATGATCACCGGCGAGCCGGTTCCTGCCGAAAAGACCGAGGGCGCAACTGTGGTCGGCGGAACAGTCAATGGCGCGGGCGCATTGACGTACCGGGCTGAAAAGGTCGGCGCAGACACTATGTTGGCCCAGATCATTCAAATGGTCGAACAAGCCCAGGGGGCCAAGCTTCCGATTCAAGGCCTGGTCGATCGCATCACGCTGTGGTTCGTGCCGGTAGTGATCGCTGTGGCCGTTGTGACTGTGCTGGTTTGGATGTTGTTCGGACCCGATCCCGCGCTCAGCCTGGCGTTGGTAGCCGGGGTTGCGGTACTGATCATTGCTTGCCCCTGCGCCATGGGGTTGGCCACACCCACCTCAATCATGGTCGGCACCGGCCGTGCGGCCGAGATGGGTGTCCTTTTCCGAAAGGGCGACGCCTTGCAAATGCTGCAGGAAACCACTGTTGTTGCGGTAGACAAGACAGGGACCTTGACCGAAGGGCGCCCGGAGCTGACCGACCTTATTGTGGCCGAAGGATTGGCCGAGGATGAGGTTCTGCGCCTTGTTGCTGCCGTTGAGGTCACATCCGAACATCCGATCGCCACGGCCATCGTGCGCGCGGCTGAAACCCGTGGTCTGGAGCTTTCGAAGCCAGAAGACTTCACGTCGATCACCGGTTACGGGGTAAGCGCCTCGGTCGAAGGCCATACAATCTTGATCGGGGCCGACCGCCTGATGAGTCGCGAAGGGGTTGAAATGGGCGCGTTGTCTGATCGGGGCGCTGAACTCGCAATCAACGGAAAGACTCCACTTTATGCCTCCGTAGACGGAGTTATCGCAGCCGTCATCGCCGTGGCGGACCCAATCAAGACCACAACGCCAGACGCAATTGAAGCTTTGCACGGACTGGGGCTGAAAGTAGCGATGATTACCGGCGACAATACCGCTACAGCCAAATCCATCGCGGCGCAGCTTGGCATCGATCATGTCGTGGCCGAGGTTCTGCCCGAAGGTAAAGTATCCGCGTTGCAAGATCTGCGCTCAAATGGCGGAAAACTGGCCTTTGTGGGTGATGGCATCAATGATGCCCCCGCTCTGGCGGCGGCTGACGTAGGAATTGCGATCGGGACAGGCACTGACATCGCCATCGAGGCGGCCGACGTCGTTCTGATGTCAGGCGACCTGACAGGCGTGGTCAACGCCTTCGATATTAGTCAGCGCACCATGCGTAACATCCGACAAAACCTGTTCTGGGCTTTCAGCTACAACACGCTGCTCATACCGGTTGCAGCGGGGGTGCTCTATCCGTTTGGCGGCCCGTTGCTGTCGCCGGTTCTGGCTGCAGGTGCCATGGCGCTGTCCAGTGTATTTGTCCTGACCAACGCGCTGCGGTTGCGCTGGGTTAAGCCGATCAAAGTTGGGCGAGAACAGATCTCGCAGAATGAAGAGCAGGCGCTGCGATCAGCGCCTGCTGAATAGAAAAGGAGAACCGCTGTGAATATCGGAGATGTAGCAGAACGTTCGGGTCTGCCTGCCAAAACCATCCGCTATTACGAGGATATCGGATTCATCAAACCCAGGCGCAGTCTGAACGGGTATCGACATTTCGACGAAAAGGAACTGCACAAACTGGCCTTCATCGGGCGGGCCCGTTCCTTGGGCTTTACCATTGAGGATTGCCGTTCACTACTGGCGTTGTACGAGGACAAAGAACGCGCAAGCGCGGACGTGAAGGATATCGCCAAACAGAACCTAAAAGAGATAGATGCCAAGATCGCGGACCTGAAGGCCATGCATGCTACACTGTCTCATCTGATCGACGAATGTGCTGGCGACCACCGCCCTGACTGCCCGATCCTGAAGAACCTCGGCCAAACTTAGATGCGCTCATCGTATGAACTGCCTCCGATTTTGGCAGTTTGTTACGTGTATTCGCGGGAATCAGCTTCATTTCGATGCAGCGCACCAACTCACCTGTTTTTTTCTCCGACTGGCTTGAACACACGTTACGTTCGTCCTAACTGCACGGGATGGAGTGGAAGTTCTTCTCAGTGTTGCGAATGACGTTTCTGACATGCGTCTGCTTGGCGATGACCTTCGTCGGCACTGTTGTGGTCGCGAGCAGTGACGTCAAAAACAGTAGCACCTCTGAGCCTCACGGCGTTTCAATGGCTGCAAAGTCATCAGACTTCAAACACGACCATAGCGGTTTGCATCCGACGACTGGCCAAATCCACACTGATAGCCACGTAAATCACAGCGGAGAATGTCATTCCGGCATCTGCTGCGTTGGTGAATATCCTACCCAAGTGAGTGTTGCTGTGTTGGCTACAGCTTTCGGGCAGCAAAACCGAAACATGGATTCGGAAACCCATCTGTCTCAGGGACCTCTGACTCCCGATCGTCCTCCTCAAATCTCCTGACATCCTCAGGCCCGCAAGCGCGGGCATTCATGTTGTTTCGGTTCCAGCATTCAATGCGACCGTCGGGAGATTATTATGCGTGGAAGATATGCGGCACTATCAGTACTTGCCTTGGCGTTTGGCCTGGGTGGAGGTGTCATTCTTGAAAGACTGTACCTGAATCCAATTGATCAGGGCCAGTCGAACGAACCAGAGGTCCTTTATTGGGTAGCACCGATGGATCCGAATTTTCGGCAGCCTGGACCTGGAAAATCGCCGATGGGTATGGATTTGATCCCGGTTTATTCTGGGCAGGAACCTACCGGCGACCCTGAAGAAGTCACCCTAAGCGCTGCGGAAATCAACGCAATTGGTGTGCGGACTGCGGTTGCACGCATGACTGATATCGAACCTCGCATCGAGACGGTGGGTTTCGTCGGCTTTGACGAACACCTGACCAATCACGTTCATACGCGTGTTGAAGGTTGGATTGAGCAACTGAAAGTTCGCGCGGTCGGTGATCGGGTTGAGAAGGGGCAAGTTTTATTTGAACT
Source organism: Ruegeria sp. J8 (assembly GCF_056531925.1). Taxonomy (NCBI): domain Bacteria; kingdom Pseudomonadati; phylum Pseudomonadota; class Alphaproteobacteria; order Rhodobacterales; family Roseobacteraceae; genus Ruegeria; species Ruegeria sp. J8. The sequence continues at coordinate 120,677 of NZ_JBQFMR010000012.1, read as the reverse complement.
CTTTTCACCATTGATCGCAGCTGCGACCGGCGATCTTGTACGCGCAGTTGAAGCCGGTGACCCGCGGATTTTGGACGCGGCGCGCAATAAGTTGATCAGCCACGGTATGTCCGCACGTCAGGTTGCAGAGATCGAGGCGGGCGGTGAGTTGGTTCGAAATGTGCAAATTGAGGCGCCTCAAAACGGTGTTGTCATAGCGCTGAATGCCGCTGATGGAATGTACCTGCAGCCAGGCACGCTTGCGTTTTCGGTCACCGATCTTTCTGAAGTATGGTTGATCGTCGATGTTTTCGAACGAGATATTGCACGTTTGTCGGAGGACATGCGCGCAATAGCAAGGTTCGAGCACCTACCCGGTCGCACCTTCGAAGGCGAAATCGACTATGTTTACCCTGAGCTTGATCCGCAAACCCGAACTCTTCCCGTCAGACTGAGTTTCGATAACACCGACGGCGTTCTTCGGCCGGGCATGTTTGGCAGCGTTAGCCTTATACCGGATGAAAGCCGGAATGTTCTCACTGTTCCATCAGAGGCGCTAATTCGTACTGGTTCGGCGGAACGCGTCATCTTGAAAACAGGCGATGGTACTTTTCGCCCGAGACTGGTGACCACAGGTCTTCGAGACAGTTTCGGCGAGGGGGGTCGAACAGAAGTTCTGCAAGGGCTTGAACCCGGTGAGGAAGTTGTCGCATCCGCACAGTTTCTAATCGACAGTGAAAGTGCTTTGAGCGCCGGTTTCACCCGAATGGCACCAACGGATACCGAACCAGCACGCGGGGCAGGCACCCTGGTTTCACTCGATGCCGAAAATCGTATGGCAACTGTTCGTCACGATGTTCTCGAAAGCCTCGATTGGCCCGCAATGACTTCGCAGTTTCCGGTTAGGTCTGGTGTTTCGCTCGACCGTTTGAATGCTGGCGACGCGGTTGCTTTCGTGATCGCGCGGGGTGCGGATGGGCTTCTGAGCCTGATGGAGCTTGCGCCGGACGACGGTATTGCCGGAACTGGAGCTGGTGTTGCGCGCGCCGTCACTTCCGATGGCAAATTGACGCTTGAGCACGGACCAATCCCCGAGCTCGGTTGGCCGGCCATGACAATGGATTTGTCGGTTGTCGGAGTAGATCTCACTACCGTGCCTATCGGCATGCCAATTGAGTTTGATCTGGCTGAGGGAGAAGGGGGGATGTTCTCGATTGTGGCAATTCGCGAAGAGGGCTCCACGCCAACGGATTCTGTTGAACCTGAAGAAACCAAGACGCCTTCTGCTCCACCGATTGTGGTCACCGGCACGATCAACCTCGTTAATGCTGAGGCGGGAACTGCAAGCATCACTCACGGGCCGATGACTGAGATTGGTATGCCGGGGATGACCATGGATTTCCCATTAGAGCCGTCATTGGACCCTAACATGCTCGAAGTCGGTTCTGAAATGACTCTGACTTTCGCGCGTGCAGATGGCATGACAATGGTATTGGCCGAGGCAACGCCTATTGCGCCGCCGCTTCAGGTTTCTGGCCGGATTAACAGTATCGACGCAAACGCGCGGACCGCGAATGTAACACACGGTCCGATGACTGAGATCGGCATGCCGGGCATGACCATGGATTTCCCGGTTGCGGAGGGGATTGAGGTTTCTAACTTGCCTGTAGGGATTGATGTTTCTTTGATCCTTCGCCGCAATCCCGACTTTTCGATGACGCTGTTAGAGGTCGCGCTTGATGGGAGTGTTACGCAGTGATCACGGCCATCATTCGTTCTTCTCTTGCCAACAGGTTCGTCATCTTGGCCCTCGCATTCATGATAGGAGTTGCGGGTATTTGGGCCATTCGTGAGACGCCGGTTGATGCAATCCCGGATCTTTCGGATGTCCAGGTAATTGTTCGCACGCCATATCCCGGGCAAGCACCTCAAGTTGTCGAAAACCAAATCACATATCCACTTGCGACAGCCCTATTGGCCGTACCCGGTGCAAAAGACGTTCGCGGGTTCTCGTTCTTTGGAGACAGCTTTGTATATGTCGTCTTTGAGGACGGGACGGACCTCTACTGGGCTCGGTCGCGTGTGCTCGAATATTTGGGCCAGATTACCGGCAGCTTGCCTGAAGGCGTGTCACCACAACTTGGCCCAGATGCGACTGGGGTCGGGTGGATTTATCAGTATGCGCTGGTTGACAGAACCGGAAATCATGATCTGGCTCAGCTCAGGACTCTGCAGGATTGGTTTCTGAAATACGAATTACAAGCCGTGGAAGGCGTCTCAGAAGTCGCCACCATCGGCGGAATGGTCAAACAGTACCAGGTCGTCGTCGACCCAAACAAACTACGTGCCTATGACATAACACTTGCACAATTGAGGACGGCTATTCAGGCGGCCAACCGCGAGACGGGCGGCAGCGTCATTGAGATGGGTGAAGCCGAATTCATGGTCAGGTCATCGGGCTACATCGATGAATTGTCAGACCTTGCAAGCGCGCCATTGATGGTCAACGAGCGCGGCGCCGCTCTGACGCTTGGAGACGTCGCTGAAATCCGCCTGGGGCCTGAAATGCGCCGTGGTGTCGGGGAGCTCGACGGGCAAGGAGACGCGGTTGGCGGAGTGGTCATCCTGCGATGGGGTGGGAACGCATTAGCGACGATCAAAGCGGTGGAAGCGCGCATAGAAGAGTTGCGTTCAAACCTGCCGGAAGGGGTCGAAATCATAACGACCTACGACCGATCTGGTGTGATTGAGCGCGCTATCGATAACCTCCAGAAGAAATTGACGCAGGAATTCATCGTCGTTGTTCTTGTGTGCGCGGCTTTTCTACTTCATCTGCGGTCATCCCTCGTAATTCTTCTGTCGCTCCCTCTGGGAATCTTTGCCGCATTTATTCTGATGAAGGCGCAAGGAGTAAACGCAAACATCATGTCGCTCGGCGGCATAGCCATCGCTATTGGTGCGATGGTCGACGCATCGATTGTGATGATCGAGGCGATGCACAGGCGGTTGGAAAAAGAAAAGCTCACAGCAGAGAACAGATGGCGGATTGTGCAAGAGTGCGCGTCTGAGGTGGGACCAGCACTTTTTTATTCTCTGGCGATCATCACGGTTAGTTTTCTGCCTGTCTTCGTTCTGGAAAATCAGGAAGGTAGGCTCTTCTCGCCACTCGCTTATACCAAAACCTACGCCATGGCTGCAGCCGCCATCCTTTCGATAACGCTGGTTCCGGTCTTGATGGGTTACTTTGTAAGGGGGCGTATTCTACCGGAGCGAAAAAATCCGCTAAATCGCTTGGTCGTGTTCGTGTACCGCCCATTTCTGGACGCGGCAATTGCCTGGCCATGGGCAACAACACTGTTGGCCGGCGTTCTGGTGACGTCCATGTGGTACCCGTACCAGAGAATTGGCTCTGAATTCATGCCCGAGTTGAACGAAGGTGATTTTCTCTACATGCCGAGCTTCTACCCCGGGATCTCGACGGGAAAAGCCCGTGAGGTACTGCAGCAGACCAACCGTCTGATCGCGACCGTGCCTGAAGTCGAAACTGTTCACGGTAAAGTTGGGCGTGCGGAGACTGCAACCGATCCAGCACCTCTAACGATGGTGGAGACCACTATCCAACTCAAGCCGAAAAAAGAATGGCGACCCGGCATGACAATGGAGAAAATCCGGAATGAGCTCGATCGAATTGTTCAGGTTCCGGGCGTCACAAATGTTTGGATCCAACCTATCAAGAACCGCATCGATATGCTTGCAACCGGTATCCGTACACCTGTCGGTGTCAAAATATCCGGCACCGACTTGGAGGTCATTACAGATATAGGGATCGAAGTAGAACGTGCGGTCGCTGATATTGAAGGGACGGCTTCCGCCTACGCAGAGCGACCTGTTGGCGGGCGTTTCATCGAAATCGACGTCAAGCGTGATGCCGCCTCCCGATACATGATGAGTGTTCGAGAAGTTCAGGACGTAGTGCAGACCGCAATTGGCGGTATGCAAGTGTCGGAATCTGTGGAGGGGCTGGAGAGGTTTCCTATAAACCTTCGGTACCCTCAGGCATGGCGAGACAGCCCGGAACGGCTCGAAAATCTTCCTGTCGTCACGCCGTCGGGTGCTCATGTGCCACTGTCCGCTCTCGCCGATATTCGAATAGTTGACGGGCCGGGAATGATACGATCAGAGAACGCTCGACGAACTGGGTTCGTGTTCATCGACATCGCAGGGCGCGACCTGGGCGGCTATGTGGCCGAAGCACAAGAGGTGGTTGCAGAAAAGGTCAACCTGCCTCCGGGTTATTCGCTGACCTGGTCGGGGCAGTATGAGTACATTGAGAGAATGCAGGACAGGCTGACGATCGTTGCTCCTGCAACCCTGCTAATCATCACGCTCATGCTTTTCTTGGCGTTCAATCGGGTGATTGAGGTCGGGATAATTCTTGCGGCGCTTCCGGTCGCATTGGCAGGTGGGGTTTGGTTCTTATGGTATCTTAACTTCGATATCTCAATTGCTGTGCTCGTGGGCTTCATCGCGCTGGCGGGAGTTGCCGTGGAAACAGCGATTGTCATGTTGCTGTACCTCAATCTTGCTTGGGAGAAACGTCGTGGGCTGGCGCAATCGGAACAGCGAAAGCTGACACGTGACGATATCGAAGACGCGGTGTTCGAAGGCGCCGTTCTTCGGGTTCGGCCGAAGGTAATGACTGTAGCCACGATCTTTGCAGCACTGATACCCATCATGTACGGCACCGGTACAGGCTCTGAAATCATGCAGCGGATCGCTGCGCCGATGATTGGGGGCATGGTGACAGCGACCCTTCTTACGCTTTTCGTCATTCCCGCAATATTCGTGATTTGGAAACGGCTCGCGCTCAATCGCGTGAACCGAGAGATCTCCCACACGATCCAGGAAGTGCCCCCTGCGCTTCCGGCAGAATGATACCCACAACCTTGAAACAGGAGCATCTGATGAAAACTTTGACTGCTATTGTGGCCCTTTTGGCCGTGTCTACGACAACCAGCATCGCGCAAACGAACCAGGGCATGGACCATTCCAACATGTCCATGTCTTCCGAACAGATGGAAGGGGCGGTTCACGCAAAAGCTTTGGTGAACTCAATTGGCGACGAAACCGCTAACGTCAGCCATGATCCGATCCCCGAGATCGGGTGGCCCGCGATGACGATGGATTTGCAGCTTCTTGAAAATGCCCAGATGATGGGTGAGATTAGCGCCGGTGACGAAGTCACACTGATGTTGGTCAAAAGCGATGGTGGTATGTATGCGATCGGCGCGATCATGAAAAACTGAGTCTGTTGATGCGGCAGCTATTCACCAATGATGTGATTGTTCGCCGTTTCAAGGACTGTAGGAAATTCTATGAACTAAGAGAAATGGAGTAGGAGCCACTCAAGAACCAAATCGTATTTCAACGATCTGTGGCTCTGCTCAAAAGTTATCAGTCCATTGTCGGTTAAAGGCGCTTTAATCAATTCGTTGACTGATTGAAGCCCCAAAGCTCAGAAAATCTTCCGGCTATACTGATTGAACAGAGCAATCCAGGCAAGCAGTACACAAACTGCCAACGCTTCGGTGTCTCCGGCCCGCGCCACTGCAGTTAAACTGCGCAAAATTCTGGAGCTACTTGCGCAGCCCAGTGGAAATCTGACCGACAAGCAAATCCCACCTAAAACATTTCACTATTGGAATGTGTGTACTACAATGTCGCCGAGCTGACTTCATGCGGCCATTCAACGAACCAGCATCGAATTGTCTGAAGCGTTGCCTTGTTGGTTTTTGCTCCAGTCGAAAACGCAGCGCGGAGCGGTCAAAATGAGGATATCTCCAGGGCGATGACTTGGGAAAACGATACGACATGACGGCTAACACAAGAGAGCACTGGGACGATGTCTATGGCGAGAAGTTTGACACCCAATTGAGTTGGCACGAGGATGATCCAGAGATATCGCTTGAACTCATCGAGTTGATCAGAGTGTCTAAGCCTTCATCCGTCATCGACATTGGTGGAGGTACATCTCGTCTTGCTGGAGCGTTGCTTGCGAAGGGGCTCCATGACGTGACAGTTCTCGATCTATCGCAGGTCGCGTTGGACACGGCCCGGGAAAGGTTGGGGCGCGCCGCTGAAACAGTCACTTGGATTTCCGCAGATATAACTTCCTGGGTCCCCGATCGCAGATATGACGTCTGGCATGATAGGGCGGTTTTTCACTTTCTCGTGGATACGTCGCAACGCGCGGCCTATCTGGAAAGCGTGAAGAGAGGGGTAAAAATTGGCGGCCATGTGATCATTGCTACGTTTGCACTTGATGGGCCGGAGACTTGCAGTGGTCTCCCGGTCGCCCGCTATAGTCCGAGCGATATCGCCGTGCTTTTCGAAGACCACTTTGAACTCGTCGCGCATCGCCATCACCTGCACCAAACCCCTTGGGGGGAAAGTCAGTCTTTCCAGTTCAGTGTTCTCCGCCGCTGCGTTTGAGCCCACACCTGATACTGGCCCAAAGCGGTGCGCTTCCAATAAGCTTTCAGAACGTGCCGATTGTGTTCACAAGTTACGTTTGGCCCTCAAAAACTGGCAGAACCACCTTAGCGCACAAGCCGCCAGTTTCCCCGTTTAGCAATTCTATCGTGCCACCGTGCGACTGGATGATCGTACGTGCGATCGACAGCCCCAAGCCGGTTCCGCCAGTCTCTCGCGAGCGGGATGTTTCAAGCCGCACGAATGGGTCGAATACCGCATCGAGCATATGCTCGGGGATGCCGGGCCCCTGATCCTGGATCAATATTTTTGCCTCATTCCCCTCTTGCATGACCGAGACGTTGGCCCGGGCACCATACCGGCAGGCGTTTTCAATGATATTGCGTAGAGCTCGCTTCATCAGCATCGGCCGAAGCGTGACGGCCGGATTGTCTGCTACCGATACTTCAACCGTGTTACCGGCTTGCACAATGTCTTCGGTCGTTTTGGTTACGAATTCACCAATTCGAACGGTACTGGAAGGTTCGTGCGTGGCCACGCCCTTGGCAAATGACAGGGTAGAGTTCACCATCTCCTGCATTTCCTCGATGGTCTCGATCAGATGGTCACGGGTCTCCTCTTCCTCCACCAGTTCGGCGCGAACCCGCAATCCCGTCAGTGGCGACCGCAAATCGTGACCCAGCGCCCCCAATAGCCTGGTCCGATCGGCAACATAGCGAGTCAGCCTGTCACGCATATGGTTGAACGCCTGTGTCAAATCTCGCACCTCGGTCGGACCAGAAACCGTCAGTTCCTGGACGTCTTCACCGCGACCAAACTGGTCTGCAGCCAGTGACAGGCGGCGCAACGGGCCGGTCAGCCGTGTCAGTAGAAACCAAATGGCTGCTCCAAGAATTAAAGTTGCAGTTAAACCAAAGCTGACGAAGGACTGCAAAGGCCATTGCAGAGGAGGGTTATGGAACCGGGTATCCACGTTGAGCCATTGATCGGTCGTCAGAGCGATCGACAGCTGCATCTCAATTGCGGAAACGTGATCACGCATCATTGCAATGTGCATTTCAGCCATTGTAGACGGAACACCTTCGACCGGCAGCATATCGGGAGAGAACTCATGTAACTCTACCCTGATGGGACGGTTTTCATAGCCTGGCAGAATTCTGCGGATTGTGTTTTCGACCGTCCCACCAGCGCTATGTCCTGTGTGATCGACCGCGGGCGTATCTGTAAGGCTGAAACGCACCAGTGGAGAGCTTGCTGCCCGCAGGATCGCGTCGTGCATCTCGGGTGGAGCTTCTTCAATCAGCCGCGCGATGTTTGCGGCGCGTCCGGCGGTTTCCAGGCCAAGGGCCATATGAACTGCCATTGAGCGTTCGTCGACGAACAGCCACAGGCTGACCAGTTGCGCGGCAGTCAGCGCGGCGATGATCAAAAGGATAAGCTGACCGCGCAGACTTTGGGCAAAGCCTTTCATTCCGTAAGCTCGCGCACGTCGGTCGACAGGCAATAACCGCCGCCCCTTACCGTGGTGATGAGCTTCGGGCGCGTTGGGTCAGCTTCGATCTTGCGACGCAAGCGGCTGACCTGGTTGTCGATCGTACGGTCGAACAAGTGCGGGCTGCGGCCGGCGGTCAAGTCCAGCAGTTCGTCTCGCGACAGGAGTTTGCGGGGCCGCTGCAGGAATACGGCCAGCAGCCGGACATCGGCGGTGGTCAGACTTTCTTCGGCCCCTTCGGCGGATATCAAGGTGCGACTGTCGGCATCCAGAACCCAGCTCCCAAAGGCGATCCGTTTGCCGCTCAGATCGCCAGCCGGAGGGGCGGTGGTTTCGGAACGCCGCAGGATCGCCTTGATCCGGGCCAGCAATTCACGTGGGTTAAATGGTTTGGGCAGGTAGTCATCGGCGCCGATCTCTAAACCCACGATACGGTCGGTGTCATCGCTGAGGGCTGTCAGCATCAGGATCGGCGGGCCACCGGCCGCGGACAGGCGGCGGCAGACCGACAATCCGTTTTCGCCCGGCATCATGATATCGAGTACGATAAGGTCAATCCGACCGGCCGCCAGTCGCGCGTCCATCTCGGTTGCGTCGCGCGCGGTACTGGCGCGCAACCCATTCTTTTCCAGATAACGGCTGACAGCATCACGGATTTCGCGGTGGTCGTCGACAATCAAGATATGTGGTGCTTCGGTCATGGCGCGATCATAGGCCTCGGCGCGGTACAAATCCCGGCTTTTTTGTAACCCTTTGTATCAGTTGGGCCGGCTGCGACACAACGATACAAACCGGGTTGAGTAGGAGGGTGGTGGCGCGGCCGAGGGCGGCCATATGCTTTGTGTAGAAACAAAAACCCGAGAGGTGAAAGTCATGAAAGTTACCTTCACGCTGGCCGCCGGAGCCATTGCCGCGACTTTGATGGCGCTGCCCGCGCTTGCCGCCGGTCAGCATGGCAGCAGCGCGCAGATGCAGGGCCATCAGGGCGGCATGATGCAGGGTGCGCCCGGCGGTATGATGGGCGATCACGCAGGCATGATGCAAGTGATGATGAAAATGCATGGTCAGATGATGGGTGGTATGCATGGTAAGGGTATGATGGGCGGCAACTGGCTGGCGGTTCTGGACATGGAGGTTCTGGACATGGACGAGGACGGTCGCCCGAGCGAATCTGAGATCGCCGAAGGTCTGAAGGCCCGGATGCAGGCGCATGACGTTAATGGAGATGGCAACCTGTCGATTGATGAGTTCGAAGCGCTGCATTCCGGAATGATCCGCGAAACTATGGTGGACCGATTTCAGCATCTGGATGCCAATGGCGATGGCGCGGTGACCACAGGGGAAATCGAGAAAGGCGCGAAGACGATGTCGCCGAAACACGGCATGAAGTCCTCGAAACCTGTGACAAAGTCTTCTGAAACCAACAACTGAAACGCAACCGTGTAGCCGGGTCATCGCACTCGGCCACAAACCACTGAGGAACAAAGCGATGATGGGGTATGGCGCTGGAATGGGGTTTGGCATGATTTGGATGTTGCTGATTGCAGTGTTGATCGTTCTGGCGATCGTGGCACTGGTCAAATACATCGCTAAGTGACCTCGGAATCCGTCACTCCCGTATAGGGGTGGAGGGCTATGTCATAGGAGGAACGAAAGCTGGAAGGCCTGCACAGCAATAGCCGTTTGGTTTTCATCGCGGTTTTGATCGCGTTGCTGATCGCCACCATCTGGTTGTGGCTGTCTGGCGCGTTGGACGCAGGACTATCGCGCGAAGTCATTACTGCGTGGGTGGATTGGGCCGGCCCGTTCGGACCCATTGTCATCATCGGCTTCATGACAGCCGCAGTGGTTGCCAGCCCAATCCCCAGCGCTCCGATCGCTGTCGCCGCCGGGGTGGCATATGGGCATGGGCCGGGAACCGCATTGGTTGCTATCGGGGCGGAGTTGGGGGCGCTGCTGGCGTTCCTGATAGCCCGTTGGTTGGGGCGCGACGCGCTGCGCCGGTGGTTCGGCGACAAGCTGGACATGGGGTTGCTTGGATCGCAGAATGCCCTGATGTTGACCGTGTTCACCAGCCGCCTGATGCCTTTCGTTTCTTTCGACATGGTCAGCTATGCCGCTGGTCTGACCCGACTTCAATTTTGGCGGTTCGCACTGGCCACCTTGGCTGGAATCTTGCCGGCCAGTTTCGTTTTGGCCCATCTGGGCAGCCAGATTACCGAAACCGCGACGGGCGGCACCAGCCTTGCGGTTATCGGGCTTGGGCTGTTGACGGGGGCGCCACTTATTTGGTTGGCTTGGAAACGCAAGATGCCCGTTGGCTCTTCAGACCACGAATTGAGCCAGATCAATGCGACCGATCCAAGCGGTCCTAAACTGTTGGAGAATGGAGGAAACCCTAAGTGATCCGCGCACAATGGATATCAACTGCGACACGGACGGGTCGAGCCATGGGCCGGCTGCAGGTCCTGTTGATCTGTGCGTTGGTGGTTTCGATGCTGATTTCTGTTGTGCCGTCCCATGCCGGGCATGACATCGCGAAGGCCGCCACCCAGGCCGAGCTCGTTATCGATGACAGCGGTGGGTATCCCGCGTCTCATCCATCAGAAGAATTAGACTGCTCAGTGCACCCGGGCTGTTATGCGATGGCAGTTATGGCGGCACCTGAATTGCTCTCGATGCGTATTGCTACGCTCGTAGCGCCAGAACGGTTCCGGCCACGCGCAAGCCTGCCGGTCGCACCACTACCACATCCGCCAAACCTGTCCTGAACGTGACCGGCAATGGCCCCGGAATCGCTCCGGGGTCTTGCCCAAGCCGTTGATTGCGGCCCAACTCAGTTCAGGACACTTACCATGCTTACCATTCTGTACTTTTTCGTCACGGGCGTGGTGCTATTCGCACTGTTGCGCCTGACCTGTGGTCCCTGTGTGATGGGGACACAAGAACATCATCCCGTTGTTCCGGTGACAACCCTTGGCTGGGCGCTCAGCCTGTTTCTGGCCGCAACCTACCTGCTGTGCGTGGCCTTTGACCTGATCTTTCCAAGTTTTGCCATGTACCGGGCTTGGATCGGCCTGATGCCCGGAATGACTTGGCTCAGCCTGCCCTCATTCCTGTTGGGACTGTTATGGGCGTTTCTCTACGGCTGGTACGCCGCGTTGCTGTTCGGCGGACTGTTCAATGTCTTTGCGGCTCGCACAAAACTCAACTGATTGAATGGACAAAGCCATGAAGGCCATCGCTCTGACCCTGCTTTTGACGCCCTTCCTGATGGCCGTCATCTACCGGATTTTTCTGCACGTGCCCGCCAAGGTGCGCGTTTCAGTTGACGAAAGGAAACCTAAATGACCCTGTTCAATCTGGCCGCTGGCCTGTCTGTAGTAGCTTTGACCGCGCCTTCACTCACGCTTGCGGCAACCGTGTTCATTCCCGAAGGCAGCGCGGACTCGGTTCTGGTGATCGACTCCGAAACCGGCAAGACCGTCGAGCGGCTGCCGAGGCTCGTGGCGGTCCATGGGCTGGCCGGCGCGCCCGGCGTTAAGTACTTGGTCGCGGGCAGCTACGCAGAAACCGAGGCCACAACGCCACCAAAACCCGAAGGTATGTCCCAGGACGAACACGCCGCGCACCACGCCAAGCGCGATGTCACCGTGTTGCCCAAAGACAAGGGGCGGAGCCTGCTGACGATCCTTAATGCGGAAACACGCGAGGTCGTCCGCCAGATCGAGGTTCCAGGTGCGGTGCATCACACTGCGGTCTCGCCCGATGGGCAGTTCGCGGTGGCGACCCATCCGGGCGGTGACGGTATTTCGATCGTCGATCTCGATAAGCTCAGCTTCCTTGGTTTCGTAGCAACCGGGCCAATGCCCAACTATGCGGTATTCGCGCCTGACGGCGACAGGGTCTATGTCACCAATACCAGCAACGGTACACTTAGCGAAGTGGATGTCGTCAAAGGCTTCGTCGTACGCAACATCCCCGTCGGCGAAGGCCCTGAGCATCTTGTACTTAACGCCACCGGCAGCGCCGCCTTCGTAGCCGACAGTGATGGTGGCAAGGCCTTCCGCGTAGATCTTGCCAGCGGTTCTGTCACCGAAACCTATGACATAGGAGGCGAGTTGCACGGGATCGGCCTGTCCGACCGCGAGGCCGTACTGTTCGTGGCCGCCAAAGGCACCGACCGGTTGTTGTCGATTGATCTTGCTACGGGCAAACAGCGCTCGACCAACCTGTCACCGGCACCCTATCACCTGACGACCATACCGAACTCAGGCAAAGTGATGGTATCAAGCCGAACCGAACCGAAGGTCTGGATCGTCGATCAAGTCAGCCTGACGGCTATTACCGAAGTGCCGATACTGGGTGAGGGCCACCAGATGGTTGTTCTGCCCTGAAGGACTGTGCCCGGCATTGTGTAATTAAACGGCTCTACGACCAAAGCTTAAACCAGGGAGCAGAACATGACAGAAGACCACGACATCAGAATCCACGCGAACGGTCCGACCGAGATCGCTTACGTCTGCCCCATGCATTCTGACGTGCGTCAATCTGGGCCCGGCGACTGTCCCAAATGCGGGATGCACCTTGTGCCCGAGGGCGAGGTGGATGCGCATGCGCATCACCATCATTCCGCGCATCATGGCGCGACGGACGACAACGGTGAATATGACATCGTTCCGACAGGCTATGACGGACCCGTATATACCTGCCCGATGCATCCGCAGGTGCGGCAAACCCATCCTGGGTCCTGCCCACTCTGCGGCATGGGGTTGGAGCTGGAAAGCGCGGCGATGGTGGACGAGGGGCCGAACCCGGAACTGGTGGATTTCACCCGGCGCCTGTGGGTAGGTGCGGTTCTGACGCTGCCGCTTTTGGTTTTCACGATGGGCCCCTACGTTGGGCTGTCTGGTGTGCGAGAGATTTTTGGTGAGCGAACAACCCTATGGATTGAACTGATACTTGGCACTCCGGTCGTTCTTTGGTGCGGTTGGCCATTTCTGGAACGAGGGTGGAATTCGTTTCGCACCATGAACCTGAACATGTTCTCGTTGATTGCCATGGGGGTTTCGGCCGCGTGGCTGTTCAGCGTTGTCGCCGTATTGATGCCCCACATATTTCCGGACGGTTTTCGAGATTCAGAAGGCCATGTTGGGGTCTATTTCGAGGCTGCCGCAGTTATCGTTACACTTGTTCTGCTCGGGCAGGTGATGGAACTGCGGGCACGCGAAGGCACAGGAAAGGCAATCCGCGCTTTGCTGGACATGGCCGCAAAGACCGCCCGCATTATCCGCCCTGACAGCAGTGAAGAGGAAATTCCGCTTGAAGAAGTACAGGTAGGTGACCGCCTTCGCGTACGCCCCGGCGACAAGGTGCCAGTAGACGGCATTGTACTCGAAGGGCGCTCATCTGTTGACGAAAGCATGATCTCTGGCGAACCGGTTCCGGTCGAAAAGGTACAAGGCGAGCCGGTCACAGGGGCCACAATCAACGGCACCGGTAGTCTTGTAATCGAAGCAACCCGAGTGGGCTCTGACACAATGCTGTCCCAGATTGTCGAAATGGTGGCCAACGCGCAACGCTCGCGCGCACCGATCCAGAAATACGCCGACAAAGTTGCCGGATGGTTCGTGCCAGCGGTCATTGGCATCGCTGTATTGGCCTTCATTGCATGGGCGGTTTGGGGACCGGCTCCGGCACTCTCCTACGCCTTGATCGCAGCGGTGTCGGTACTGATCATAGCTTGCCCGTGCGCGCTTGGCTTGGCCACTCCGATGTCGATCATGACGGCCACGGGGAGAGGTGCACAAGCCGGAGTTTTGATCAAAAACGCCGAAGCTCTGGAACGGTTCGAGAAGGTCGATACCTTGATCGTCGACAAAACTGGCACTCTGACCATGGGCAAGCCGCAGCTGGTGGCTGTGTTACCTGAACCCGGCCATGACGAGGCCGAGGTGCTGCGGCTGGCTGCGACGCTGGAGAAGGGCTCGGAGCACCCGTTAGCTGAGGCAATCGTCACAGGTGCCGAGGAACGTGGCGTGGCCCTGTCCGACGCCAGTGACTTCGAGGCGGTGACTGGTAAAGGCGTGAAAGGCACGGTGGATGGCCGCCCCGTCGCGCTCGGCAACCTGAAACTGGTCACCGATCTCGGACTCGAGGCGACCGATCTGACGGCCAAGGCCGATGCGCGCCGGGATGACGGCGAAACGGTAATGTTCGTGATGCTTGATGGTTCAGTGGCAGGGTTGGTCAGCGTCGCAGACCCGGTCAAGGAAACCACGCCTGCAGCACTGAAAGCACTGCACGAGTTGGGTTTCCGAATTATCATGGCGACTGGCGACAACGAACGCACTGCAAAGGCGGTGGCCGAACGTCTGGGTATCGATGAGATTCGAGCCGACGTTCTACCTGAGGACAAGGCCCGCATAATTCGCGAACTGCAGGAGAAAGGCGCAAAGGTCGCCATGGCGGGTGACGGAGTGAACGACGCACCCGCGTTAGCGCAGTCCGATGTGGGCATCGCCATGGGCACCGGCGCCGACGTGGCGATCGAAAGTGCAGGCTTCACGCTGGTCAACGGTAGCCTCGATGGCATCGTGCGCGCCCGAAGGCTGGCCCGCGCTACCATGCGCAATATCCGGCAGAATCTATTCTTTGCCCTGATCTACAACGCCTCGGGCGTTCCGGTGGCGGCGGGTCTTCTGTTCCCGCTTTTCGGCATCCTGATCAGCCCGATGTTCGCCGCCTTCGCCATGAGCGCTTCGTCGATTTCAGTGGTGTTAAATGCGCTGCGATTGCGGGGGGCGAAGATTTGAGCACGCACGAGCATAGTACGCACGGCGCCAGTGGCGCGCTGAAGCCCGGATCAATCTCGCTGACCGGGGCCGTCGCCATGGGTACCGGCGTTATGATCGGCGCGGGGATATTTGCACTGACCGGACAGATCGCCGGGCTGGCGGGGCCGTGGTTTCCGCTGTCCTTCGTGGTCGGGGCCGTGGTGACGGGTTTCAGCGCTTATACCTATATCGCCATGTCCAACGCCTGGCCCTCATCGGGCGGCATCGCCATGATCCTGACCAAGGCCTACGGGCCCGGGGCGGTTGCGGCGGCGGCCTCGCTGCTGATGGCGCTGTCGATGGTGATCAACGAAAGCCTCGTCGCGCGTACATTCGCGAGCTATGCGCTCCGCCCGTTCAACATCGAGAGCGGACCGCTGGTGCCTTTGGTCGCGGTTGCGCTGATCGTCTTTGCCTATGCGGTGAACCGGTCGGGCAACCGGTCCGTGGGGTTGTGGTCGATCATCATGTCGGCGCTCAAGATCGGCGGGATCGCAATATTCGGCATCGCCGCACTTTGGGCTGCGGGCGGAACCTGGCAGGTTCAGGGCTCGGAACCGGCCGCGCCGCTGGGGTTCGTCGCCTCGGTAGCCCTGTCGATCCTCGCCTTCAAGGGCTTTACCACCATCACCAACAGCGGGGCCGAGATCCTCGACCCGCACCGCAATGTCGGGCGCACCATCATGATCTCGATCGCGATCTGCGCGGTGGTCTACCTGCTGGTCGCCCTTGCCGTCGGTGTCAGCCTGCCGCCCGAGCAAATCCGCGCGGCGCAGGACTATGCCCTGGCCGAGGCTGCCAGGCCGGTGCTGGGGCAGGGCGGGTTCTACCTGACCGTGGCGCTGGCGATGGTGGCGACGGCCTCGGGGCTGATCGCCAGCGTTTTTGCTGTGTCCCGGATGCTGGCGATGCTGACCGACATGAAAATGATCCCGCACAGCCATTTCGGCATGACGGGCAGCATCCAGTCTCACACGCTGATCTACACGGTCGTGATTGCGGGCCTGCTTGCGGTGTTGTTCGACCTGTCTCGCATCGCCTCGTTGGGGGCGTTCTTTTACCTGGTGATGGACATGGCGGTGCATTGGGGTGTCTGGCGACGCTTGCGCGGTCAGATCAAAGCCCGTGGATGGGTCTTGTTAACCGCCCTGGCGCTGGACTGCGTAGTCCTGACCGCGTTCACAATACTCAAGCTGCGCTCCGACCCGATGATCGTAGTATATGCCGTTGCTGGCATCGGCTTGGTCTTCGTCTATGAGCGCATCTTTCTCAAACAATGGATCATCGAAAAGGAGGCAAATCAGCTATGACCCAATCAAATTTCGACGAAACCCGCGCCACACAGGAGACGACCGAAAGGGTCAGCTATGACGTAACGGCCGAAGCGCCCAAAACCGAAGATCAGACGGCCAACGGTGCCAAGCGTAATTGGCTCCCGGTTGTCATTGCGATCGCGTTGGGCGCCGCTGTTCTGGGCTGGGAATACCGCGAGACACTCTATCCTTTGCTCAGTTCTCCGTTGCTGTTCTTGCTGGTCTGCGTGGGCATGCATTTCTTAATGCATCGCGGCCACGGCAAACACTGAGAACGGCGCCCTGTATGGCTGGAGGCTTTGCGGCAAGAACACTGCGCAACAAGGAGCAGCAACGGCCAACTGATCAGAACAAATTTGTAACCCAATAAGGAAGGGAAATTGCCATGTTAGCAAATCCAATTCGGAGAGCAGCAATTGAACTGCACCTGACGGCCGGTGCACTGCCTGTAAAGGCATTGCACGGTGACACCGACGAAGATCACTCTGATGAATAGGGAATGGGGCATCGCGGTGAAGAAGAGGACCAAGGCGACTGATCCACCTCGTCCGAGTCCTATCATTCGATGAACCCGTCCTGACGCACAGGAGGAACAATATGTCTGAATTTTCTGAAAGACAGGCACCTTCAGAGCCTGAAACTCGGCGCGATTTCTTATACTTCGTCACCGGCGGTGCCGCCATCGTGGCCACGGGCACGGCGGTCTGGCCACTTGTTAACAGCATGAACCCCAGTGCAGACATCTCCGCCCAAGCCGTTGTCGACATAGATCTTGAAGGTGTCGGACCAGGAACGAGGATCACTGTTAAATGGAAAGGCAAGCCGATCTTTATAGACCACCGGACTAAAGAGCGGATCGCGCTGGCGATAGCAGAAGACGATGCACCAATGATCGACCCGCAACCTGACGCCGAGCGCGTACAGCGACCGGAATGGCTGGTAGTTATTGGCGTTTGCACCCATCTGGGATGCATACCACTCGGGCAGGGCGGCAGCGAACCCACCGGAGACTGGGACGGTTGGTTCTGTCCGTGTCACGGTTCACATTACGACACGTCTGGTAGAATTCGGAAAGGCCCCGCGCCCCGCAACCTCGATCTGCCCCCTTACGAGTTCGTCACCGACACACGGGTCAAAATTGGGTGACGGCGCGGTGAACTTTGTTCAGAGGCGCGTGCCTCACCAGGTTCGTTTGTCAGTCCTCGAATATCCCTCGATCAGCGCCGCGATGCTATGTGGCGGAATTCGACATGTACCCCGCTTTCTGGAGTTTTCGAGAAGAGACCTCGCCGTCATGTTCTGAACGGAACAATTCTAATCGCTGCGCTCAAGGTTTCTGCTTCGCCCATGTTTAGACATGCCATCTTGCCTTTTGACAGGATCGCATCTGAATTGCGGGTTGAGAGGAAACGCTTTGGTCCTGAACAAGGTGCTATTTCAACCCCGTGTAAGCCGCGCGGCGATCGCGACCTGTCCCAGCGCGGCCAGGATCGCAGCGATGAACACGGCTTCGATGGCGATCATGCTGACCACCACACCGCCCACAAGCGGCGCCAGCGCCGCCGGGGCCGCAAAGCTGTTGAACCACGCGGAATAGGCCGGGCGGCGGTCGTCGGGCGAGATCTCCAGCAAGTAGCCGAGATAGCCGATGGTCACGCCGTTCATCATCGCGCCGATCAGGAAGAACAGCACCGCGAAACTGGTCAGCCCCGAACCCGTGACCACAAGCAGCAAAACCAGCACCGGAGGTCCGAGACGCACCAGTGCCACTATCCCCAGCAGGCGCAATTTGCCCGCCTGGTCTCCGATGTGGCCCCAGAGCGGATTCGAGGCCAGCGCGCCGACAGTCTGCGCCGCCAACAGCGTTCCGACATCCGCCGCCCCGAGGCCGCTGCGGCTGGCGGCAACGACATAGAACGGCAACGCCATCAGCGTCGCTGCACCAAGCCATTGGAAGATCAGGAACAGCCGGAACCG
This sequence comes from Ruegeria sp. J8, assembly GCF_056531925.1. NCBI lineage: Bacteria > Pseudomonadati > Pseudomonadota > Alphaproteobacteria > Rhodobacterales > Roseobacteraceae > Ruegeria > Ruegeria sp. J8. The sequence goes on along the minus strand of NZ_JBQFMR010000012.1, from coordinate 102,588 downwards.
GCGGTCCTGCCGCAGCGTCGAGAAACCTTCGCGCAGAAATCCAGGCAGATTGGCAGGACGGTCCCGTGGCGCCCTTGCAGCGGTAGCGGCCTCACCCGCGGAGACAAAAAGCGTCGCAGAGACGATCATCAGCACCGCGCCGAGCCAGAATATCAGCGCATAGGCCCTGAGCGGCGGCATCACGTCGAGCGCGAGTCGCAGAACGCCCGCCACCAGAACCGCCAGAACACCGCCGCCGAAAAAGCGCCAGGCCAACATCCGGCTGCGGCGCTCGGACGGGATCGCCCGGCCGACGATGTCGTTGTAGGGCACCGCGACCACGCCGCTGGCAAAGGCATAGACCGTCCACAATCCCAGCATCCCGAGCGCCAGCGGAACCGGAGGCCAATCGACCTGAGGCCAGTCGGCCCCCCACCACAGAAGAATACCAATCATCGCGACCGTGATCGCCCGCCCATAGGCACCAAGGGCGTAGAACGGCATCCGCCGATCGGTGCGCTCGGCGAGGTAGCCCACCGCGAACTGGGGCAGCAGCCAGCCAAGACGCAGGACCGTGCTGGCATAGCCCACGGCCAGCGCGCTACCGGTCAGCATATGCACCAGACTGGCCACTACCGTCGCGCTGTCCACCGCCGCCGACCCGCCCTGAAACACCGCACCAGCACCGGCGATCCGCCAAAATCTCGTGTCTTCGGGATTACGCCTTGCCATTCGCCGCCTCTGCCTCCGCCCGGGCGCGGCGGATGTCGATGCCGCTCTGCCACAACACCGTCAGGCCGATCCCGACCACCAGAAGGATCGTCAGCACATAGTTGAACAGGATCATCAGAAGGGCGGTTTCGTCCGGAACGCCAAGCACCTTGAGCGCGAACCCCGCCCCAAAGACAAAGCTCGCCGGGATGCGCACGAAACGACCCAGAACCATGGCGAACCCGGCAAACACCATCAGGAACAGGTAATCCCACGCGCTCAGCACCACGCCAACCGCCAGCCCGGCCCACAGGAAATGGGTTGTCGCCACCAGCTTACCCGCAATGGCTGCGGCAATGGCGGCGATGCGGCGGGCCCGTGCCTGTGGCCAGACAATCCCTTCACCGAGCGCGGTGCGCAGATACGCGCCATCGGCCCCGATGCGGGCGGCAGCCCAGTCGAAGAGTCGGCAGACCAGAGGGTCTTCGCTCAGAAGTGACGCGCGGAACCGGAACAGAACCCAAAGCAGGCTGCCGAAAAGCATCAGGTTCAACAGGCCCGCAACGCTCAATCCCAGCCGCAGGTCACCCTCGATCTGTGGAATCTGGCCGGCGGCGGCCACCGCTCCGGCAAAAAGGGCGAAAACGACGCCGTCGAGGAACCGGGCGATGATCGCGGTTGCAAGCACGGTCGCCATCTTCAAGCGGTCGAGCCGAGCAACCAGCCAGGCCCGGACCAGCGGGCTGATGCCGAGCGGGACAAGGACATTTGCGCCATAACCTGCCAGTAGCGCCCCCGTCAGCCGCAGGGTGCCGACCGGTTTCACGTCGAACAGGATCTGCCGCCACTTCCAGCCGCTCATCAGCTGCTCCAGCAGGATGGTGGCGGCAAGAATCGCGATCCAGAACATGTTGGCTCCGCGCAGGCCCTGCAGAAACAGCGCAAAATCGAGGCTGCCGTAGAGCGCAAACACCAGATAGAGCGCCAGGGCGGAGCCGAATATCGGCAGCAGCCACCGTTTCAGGAAGATCCGCATATGACATCCTCGCAAGCACCAAGACCCCAATGTTTTAACCTCCGTATCATGATACGGTGTCAAGATGCCGGTGAAGGAGGGAGACCGCGATGCAACCACTTAAGATCGGCCAGGCCGCGCGCGAGACCGGGATAGGCGTCGAGACGATCCGATTTTATGAAAGGAAGGGCCTTGTCACTCAGCCGCCGCGCCCAATTGACGGCGGCGCGCGGGACTATGGTGGTGACACGCTTTGGCGGCTGAAATTCATATCCGGCGCTAAGAAGCTCGGATTTTCGCTGGCAGAAATCGCGGAAATTCTGGAGTTGCGCACGGTACCAAATACCGAGTGCGTCGCGATGCAGGCCAGAGCGCGCAAAAAGCGGGACGAAATTCAGGAACGGATCGACGGGCTTGTACGGTTGAGGAACAATCTGGACGAGCTGATAGCGGCGTGTCCGGGGCGTGGTGGAATTCAGAACTGTTCGATCGTGGGTGCCATAGAACGCAGCAGTGAGAAATAGGCGCAATTCCGGCCTTGATCGGAGGGTAGCGGAGTTGCTTGCGAACCGGGTTATTGCCAAGCAAGACCCAGAGTGGCTGGTGCAGCGAAAAAAGGAGAGCGAGGGTTCCGTCTCCGAGCAGAGTTTGCGCCAGATCATTGTGAGAAATCCCTCCGTCGCCCAGAAAGCCATATCTGATGAGTATCCGAGGGTAACGAATATGGCAGTCTCGTATCTGCGATCCGCATTCAACCCTGCCGGTGCGCTTTCACATCGGTTCAAGACAAGTTTTCCCCGGAGGGAACATGACGACGAATAACCTGAGCCGCCGCCGCGTGATGCAAGGAGCCGCGGCCCTTGCGGGAAGCGCGGCGCTTCCCGCCTTCGCGAAAACCGACCGTTTCATCCATGTCCTGAAGGATCCGAATTGCGGATGCTGCGGCTCGTGGATCAAAATCATGCGGGCGGAAGGCTTTGAATTAAGCGTGGAAAACAGTGCCTGGGAGGCCTTGAACGCTTACAAAACCGCCAACGGTATTCCAGAGGGCATGATGTCATGCCACACGGGCCGCGCGGAGGGCTACATGATCGAAGGACACGTCCCGCCCGCTGACATCCGGCGCCTGCTGGGCGAACACCCGGATGCTGTCGGACTGTCGGTTCCCGGAATGCCGTTCGGCTCGCCAGGCATGGGGCCGGAAAGCGAACGCGAAGCCTTTGACGTCTTCCTGATCCGCAAGGATGGAACCACAGAGGTGTTTGCCAGCTACCCGGCCGTATGAAGTCCCGACGGCGCTGGCAAGATCCTGAAAAACACGGCGCTCGCTTGTTCTGCCCGGTTTACGTGACATTCTTCACGGCAAACCAGTTGATCCGTGACTTCACGCCTGCCTTGTCCTACCGGGCAAGTTCCAGCCTACGGTGAAAAAATACCTGCGTCCGCCAAGCCTGATGACCGGCTTTGCGGACAAAACCGACATCCCGGTCGCCGTATCAACCGCAGCATTTGTCGCCCGCCTGAATTGGCGGGCATGGGGCCGATCCGTAGGAACAGTAGACGCAGCAATCGCCGGGAAGTGGCTTCAGGACTTTTCCGCAAGATGTGCATTCGTAGAACCACTGGCACGCATCTGTTGGCATCGTTTCAGGTCTTGAATGTCCACATTCCGGGCAGATGATCGTGCTGACAAGGTTCGGGCGTTCTTCACTCATGGCGTCACATTAAGGTTATCAGGAAATCATTTATTCGGATTTCGTTGAGTACGATAACCCAAGCGATGGTCGTTAACGCAAAACTGCCTGTCAGCCACCATTTGAGGCGGTCGAGTGAACCATGGCGGTACGCGACGATGCCAGAGAGAAACAGCAGGGCCGTCGAACCGCCGAGCACGTAATAACTCGCGGCGGCAATCTTGCCAAATACGGCCAGCCAGCCCCCTCCCAAGCCAAGTAAAATCAAGGCCATCGGCAAGATGCAGCAGGTCGCAACGCCAAATGCGGTAAACGATCCAAGAAAACTCGCCCCTACAAACTTGCTCATAGTCTGCTTTCTCCGACTTTGACGATCTTGAGCGGAAGCCGGTTCGGCTTCCTCGATTTTTGCTTCGTGCGGTTTGCGAAATTCGACATCATGACCGACAATATGCATCCTGTAGTGGCTACAGGTTCAAGGGAAAGGTCATCACATGATTGCGATTGGCGAAGTGGCGAGATTGACCGGCCTGTCGGTCGAGACGATCCGCTACTACGAACGGGAAGGCATAGTCGAGAAAACCGGTCGAACCGCCTCGGGGCGCCGCGCTTACACGGAACGGGAAATATCCGAGCTCAGATTCATCAAACGCTGCCGCGATCTTGGCTTCACTATTCAGGATGCATGCGCACTTCGCGAATTGTCCAAAGCGCCGGAGCAAGCCTGTCGTGACGCCGAAGACGTCGCAACAAAACATCTCGACAAGGTCAGGTCAAAGATCGCCGCTCTCCAACGGCTGGAGCAAGCATTGGTAGAACTTGTGCAGACCTGTACTGAAGGAGCAGCATGCCCCCTGCTAACGGCGTTGCTCAACGAGCCTGTCGTCAAAGATGTCATTAGCGGTCACTAATTGCAGCGCCCGGAAAAACCGAAACTGCCTGTCTCAGTTTGGGGAGGAGCGGCTTCATTGTCCCAGTATTTCGTAACCTTAAGCGATGACGGCCGATCTGTGTTGTATTTTTGTTGAATGAGAGAATTGCGATCAGCTTACCCTCTAGTTCGCGCTGTTAGCTATGCCGGACTGGTGATGGCGTGGATGCTCTGATGCTGTCAACTAAGGAAGAAATACCAAAGAATCTGCAAATTTTTGCCGCTTTACCCCTAGAGGCTAAGAAGCAGTTGCAATGCCTCAAGGCACATGAAGGCTTGGAATAAAATACATTGGCCCCGGAAGTTTGGATACCTTCGAGGAACGAGCATGGAGAAGGCAGATATGACAAATCCCACGTTAGTTCAGAGAATGTTATCGAAAAACCTGCTGGGTTATCTCCCAATGATCTGTTTTATATGCAGCTTTTTTGTGTCTGCCGCTACATTACAAGCCTCTGAGCTTCCCTCGATCGGTCTTGACAGAAAGATTGAAGCGCCATCCGGTGCCAAAACACTATGCAAAGATTACTCTTGGGCGTGCGCGAGCGCTCGTAGTTCTGGTCTGTCCGTGGCACAAGAAAATCAGATCGTTAAAACGATCAACACGCGCGTCAATCGGAGAATCCGTGCCGTTTCGGATCAAAGCCAATACGGGACAAAGGAATACTGGACACTGCCGACGCAAGGGTCAGGAGATTGCGAAGACTTCGCTTTGCAAAAGAAGTTTGAACTTGTGCAGAACGGTGTGGATCCTACGAAGCTACTAATCGCGACCGTCTTGGACACCAATCGCAATGGCCATGCTGTTCTAGTCTATCGCTCGAGTGAAGGCGATTTGGTTCTGGACAATGTTACCAACAGGATCAAAACGTGGAAGGAAACAAGGTATCTTTTCCTACGAATACAGGACCCGATTCACCCTGATCGTTGGGTACAGGTTTCTAGCGGCTAAACCATTGGGTAGACATTGGTTGCCTCTCGCAATTGATGTCACGACCTGCATTGTTCTGGGCGCATAGTTGAGTTTCGATGCTCAGTCCGACTCGTCCATCTGCTTGTGTTTGCACCATTGCGTGTGAACGAATTCGATCCGCGCGCCAGATATCTCGGAGGTGTCGTATTGGCCTACTGTTGGGATTCCGCAAGCCATACACGTAGACAATGGGCGCGTTTCCGCAGCGAAACCTTCCATTTGACCCGCTCAGATTGGAGTATCTCCGTCAAGTAAAGGCCACCGGGTCGAGCGCGTTACGGCGAAGATATCGAACGCCTGATTAGGACGACCATGGAGGCCGTTCATCTACTTTAGGGAAGAACGCAATTATCCCCCAAGGATAAGGGGAAATGCGACGGCTCCGGCACTGCGTCGATGACATTGGAGGAGTTCGAAGACTGGCTGCACCCGGAGATATGCCGTTATCACAACACCCATCACACCGGGTTGCGGCGAGAACCGATGGCGGCATGGGCGATCCTCGGTTGTAGTGACGCAGACAGAAAAGTTGTTAATGCCGAGGCGTTTCGCATCAGCGTACTTCCTTTTGAATGTCGTCGGTTGTCGCTACGCATTCAGTCCCATGATCGGTCGTGGTAACCGAAAGGTAACCATCAAGCACGAACCCCGCTATATGTCCCGGATCTAGACTGTAATTGACGATAGAACGAACCTAGTTACGCGCAACAAGAACCTGTCGCGTCTCGGAATTCGCCTTGGGAGGCGCGGTGCGCGCGGACCTGAAAATAGGCGTGTCATGGCGAGCCGATCCCGGAGGCAATGCTGTTTCAGATTATTGAAGAACAAAGATGTTTCGCGTGAGCTGTTTCCACTTCATCGCCTACCACCTGCTTCAGCTCAGTCTCACGTAGAAACTTAAAAATTTTTTCGTCTGATGGTTGCTTCTTCGCCCTGCCAAATCCCCGTCTCGCACTCGGTGTATTTGCAAAGTTTTCGAGGGCTAGGGCTCATGTGTCCTTCCTGCCTGAGTATGGACTCTTTTCCAGACTTAGAGTCAAAACACGTATTGAAACTGAGCTAACAACCGACCAGCAAATATGAAATCTCAGATGGAAGTTCTCGATCAAGGATCAGCCTGACGCATGTGCCTACCTAACCTCACGCTTTGCAGAACCTGCCGCGACGCGGATTCCACCCTTTATGATCAATTAGCCGCAACGCTGGAGGCATCGGGGGTGCAAGCCGAGTTGCAGCAAGTGGATTGCATGTCCGGTTGTCACCGACCACAGACGTTGGCGGTGCGACAAAGCGGCAAGACCGCCTATCTTTTCGGTGAGGTTACGGTTGTCGATCTTCCGGACATAATGATCTTCATGCGGATGTATGAGGACAGTACTGACGGCGACTTCGCTGACGCCAGGAAGCTAGGTAAGCTACGTTTCAAGGCGATTGCACGTATACCGGCACAAAAAAGATAGCCAACATGCAACTTGCCGACCAAAGCTCCGGTGTCGAGTTTTCAGCTTACAGTTTGTGTTTTTCGACTTAGCCTTCTGCACTGAACGGCTAAAATCTAAACCAAGCCTGCCATTACCTAAGATTGACCGCTGCAGAATACTATGATGTCGCTTTCGTACTTGACGGAACAAAGCACTATGGAACAATAAAGGCTTCTACGGTGTCCAAAGGTGCCTACGCACTGGGACTGAAACGGGAATGAGGACGGTGCACCAAACTACCGCACTGAAGCCTTGACCGCCCCCGCGACTGTGAGCGGCGAGCGGCCTTCCAATACCACTGGCGTAATGGCGCTGGGAAGGGGGAAGTCTGCTGTGACCTGCGAGTCAGGAGACCGGCCGTAGGATGGACACAACATATGCCGTCGGGTGTGACGGCGAGGAGGATTAAAATGACGACAAAAACGATCAAGGCATCCGCCGCTGGCGCATCCTTTCTGCCTGCAGTATTCGCCGTGGTTCTGGGTCTAGGGATCATTACCGTGACTGGCCATGTTCAGGCTTCTGGCCTGCATGACGCGGCTCATGATGTGCGCCACGCAACTGGCTTCCCCTGCCACTAAAACAATGTTCAGTCGTATTCTGACCAGCGGCTTGTTCGCTGGTGCAGCAGCGGGGCTGATTGCCGCCCTTCTGCAGTTGTATTTCGTGCAGCCAGTGCTACTTCACGCCGAGCTCTATGAGGGCGGCGACCTGGTGCATTTTGGCGCTGATCCCGTAACTGCGCATCCCGACCTGCCCGGCATGTTCGCCGAGCCGATGCGCGATGGTCTCAGCATTATCTTCACCATGCTTACCTACACCGGCTATGCGCTAGTCCTGGCGGCGCTGATGTCAGTAGCCGAACGTCAGGGGCATGAGATCAACGGCCGCACCGGCCTGCTTTGGGGTCTTGCGGGCTTTGTCGCCTTCCACTTTGCTCCTGGCTTGTCACTGGCTCCAGAAGTTCCCGGCGTAGCGGCAGCAGATGTGGGAGTGCGTCAGATCTGGTGGACGGTCACCGTTGCCGCAGCCGGCGTAGCCATGTGGCTGATTGCCTTTGGAGGTAACCTGGTAAGCTACCTGATTGCGGCCGTGCTGCTAATGGTACCGCATATTATCGGGGCCCCTGAGCCTGAGAGTTTCTCTGGGCCGGTTCCGACCGAGATCGGGGCGCTTTTTGCTGCCCGGGCCTTCGGCATCGGCATGGCCGCCTGGGCACTCTTAGGCAGTTTCACCGGCCACTTCTGGCAGACAGAAGGCAAGCGCGCAGGCGCTGCAGTCTGATCGCGCTCCTCCATTGCTACCCCGCTGGTTACACCGGCGGGTTTTTTTTATTGAGGATGACAAGATGTCCCGTTCTCTTGCTCTCTTTGCCATCGGACTTGTCTTTGGCGGCGGTGCTGGCTTTGTGATTGCCGCCAGCAGCGGTAGCACCTTTGAGAGCCATGACCATACTGACCCGGCCCAACACGGCGGCAACATGGAGATGGCAGCGCACGACCACTCCGCTGCCACTAATCTGCCTGCCGACAGCGACGCCCCCAGTGTGGCGATCCAGATGATTAAGGATCCTATGGCGGGCTGGAATCTGCGTGTGACACCGCAGAACTTTCGCTTTGCTCCGGAAAATGCCTCCACGGCTGACGTTCCAGGCGAAGGTCACGCGCATGTTTATATCAACGGCGAAAAGCTGGGCCGCCTTTATGCCAATTGGTTACACCTTCCGTCGCTCCCCGATGGCGATGTTGAAGTAAAAGTTTCTCTCAATGGCAACAGCCACAGCCCTCTGATGGTTGAGGGTGTGCCCGTGGAGGCCAAAGTGACCGTGCAGCCTGACGGCGATGACTCCTGATTGACATTCCTGGCTGAGAAGACAACTACGCGGATTCAGCGGGTCTAAGCGGCAAGTACAGCGTGCGCGCGGGTTTTTGCCGCTCTGTATCCAAGGACAGATAAGCTGTTGCAAAGCCGCGCCGAATTCCCGTCTTGTTCCTTTGGCTTGCATCGTCGGAAACCGAAAACATGAAGCAACTACAATGGGCATTTCGGTTCTTTCCATTGCTTTTTTGACCCAGTCCAAAGCAAACTCGATCAAATCAGAGTTCACGCCACCGCGCACCTGATCGACTGGATAAACTAAGCGTTACCTGAAACCTCTTGAAGCTCTAGCTGCTAGAGGCTTTAAGACTCGAATTTGATCGTGAAAATGCGATGCAAATACATTGAACTTGTGAACCAGGCTGAGATCTATGCTGACAAGGCGCTATTTCATTCAATCAACCACTGCGCTGTTTTCCGCGTCTGCGGCCAGTCCATTGATCGCCAAAACATGGCCAACCTCGTCGCAAAAGACCTATTGGGACAGCCAGGTCACGCCATTTGATTACGATCCAGCGACCTCAAATCCATGGGGCGTTCATGACCGTTTTTTACCACGACGTGTCGTAGCAAATGATGGTTTGGTTCCTGGTGACATCCATGTCGATGCGGTCGCGCGCTATCTTTACCATATCGAGGAAGGCGGGACCGCAATGCGCTATGGCGTTGCGATCGCGCGAGGGAACCTTTACGAGCCCGGAACCTATGCTATCCGGCGCAAGGTCGAGTGGCCACATTGGACGCCAACGGCTTCAATGATCGAGCGCAACCCCGAATACGCGGAATTTCGGGATGGTATGGAACCCGGGCCAAGTAATGCTCTCGGCTCTCGAGCCCTTTATCTATACGTTGGAAATCGAGATACATATCTCAGAATTCACGGCACGCCTCAGCCTAGAAGCATCGGTGGTCGCGCAAGTTCTGGATGTGTTAGAATGATCATGGCCCATATCAATGATCTCTACCCACATGTAAGAATCGGCTCGACCGCATATTTATACTCGGCCGAAGATAGCGTCACAGCCCGCTCATAAATTTTGGGCAGCGTAGGTGGACGTCGTCGCCCTCTTTTTTATCAGGCGTCTCGCGCGGCGCAGATCGGAGCGCCATTCGTCGCGCGCAATGGTACCAATGTCGTCTCGACAGGTCCGCTGTGCTCATACCAGAAGCAATTGTCTTCTGGCAAAAGGCGTGCCGTGGCCAGATCCTGCCCCGGCCCTGCCAGCGCAACGACTGAATCTGGCACGTTGCCTGGTTCAAGTGCTTTGCTTTTGGCCCCAGTGAACTGGGCTGAGCAACCGGCAGTAATCGAGACTAACGTGATGGTAATTGCGATCCGTTTCTGCATTGACCTGTTCCAGAATTTTTTGCGTCCTCTGCGACTAGATTGCATCCACGCGACCAGCCCGCAAGAAGGAATGGAGTGTCGGTATCACGCGCAAGGAACCCGGATGCTAAAAAATTCAGAAAGGTATTGAAGCTCTAGTTACTGTAGGAACTACTTACAAAGGACCATAGAGATTCTTGAGGTCCGATCATGTCATCCGATACCCATAGCCACGACCATGGCCACGAAAACAAACATGGTCACCACGCATGCAGTAGTGGCGGGTGTGGCGCCATCGCCCCCGCCGGTCCAATTCCTGACGGCGGTAGAAGCTTTCAGGTCTCTGGCCTCGATTGCGCCGAAGAGGTTGTGATCCTGAACCGGGTTATCGGCCCGAAAGTTGGTGGTGAAGAGCATCTCGCTTTTGATGTCATCAACAGTCGAATGACGCTTCTTGAAAGTGCTGCCAAGCTTTCTGACGAAGACGTCATGCTGCTGGTTGCCTGCACCGGTATGAACGCCAAACCTTGGGATGACGGAAATGCCGCCCTGGATCAGGCGGCGCATATTGCGCGTCAGCGACGGTTCACCACACTCAGCGGAGGTTTTTGGGCGGCAGGCTTTGGCTGGCACATCTTCGAAACAGGCATGGGCGGAGCGCTTGGACTGTTTTCGGGACATGGTGAGGTTCCGATGCCTTTGCCCGAGGCCACTTTGTTCGCGGTCGCGATCTTGTTTGGCGTCTGGCTGGTGGCCCCCAAGGCCTGGTCTTCGGCGCAGCGCCTTTCGCCGGATATGAACCTTTTGATGGTTGTTGCCGTCGCTGGTGCCATCGGTCTGGGTGAGTTTTTTGAAGCGGCAACTGTAGCATTTTTCTTTTCGCTCTCTCTTTATCTGGAAAGCTGGAGTGTCGGACGGGCTCGCAACGCAGTATCCGCGCTGCTTGATCTGGCCCCCCCGACGGTTCGGCTGGTTCGTGCTGACGGCTCAGAGGCAACGGTCCCGGCGGCGGATGTCTTTGTCGGCGACAGCTTCATCGTTCGGGGTGGGGATCGCATTCCACTTGACGGGGAAGTCATCGAAGGGGCCGGTGCCGTTGACCAGGCTCCAATCACAGGTGAAAGCGCACTGATCCCCAAAGAGCTGGGTGATGAGGTCTACGCCGGCACAATCAATGGTGAAGGCACCCTCAAAATACGTGCGACGAAAACAGCGTCCGATACCGTGCTTGCCAAGATCATCCGGATGGTCGGTGATGCTCATGCGCGCCGTGCGCCGGTTGAGCAGTGGGTAACAAAATTTGCGCGGATCTATACGCCCATCGTTATGGTCGTTGCAGTGGCCATCGCCCTGATCCCACCGCTTGCATTTGGCGCATCGTGGGGCTTTTGGTTTTACAATGCACTTGTTCTTCTGGTTATCGCCTGCCCCTGTGCACTCGTCATTTCCACGCCGGTTTCAATCGTTGCGGCTTTGACCGCTTCGGCCCGGGCCGGGGTTCTGATTAAGGGCGGTGCATATATCGAAGCCCCCGGGCGCACTACCGCACTGGCCATGGACAAGACCGGCACGATCACCATGGGCGAGCCTGAAGTGGCCAATGTCTATCCGCTGGGCGGCGCATCCGAGCGGGAACTGTTGGCAAGCGCTGCCAGCCTTGAGGTTCGATCTTCACACCCGTTGGCCCGCGCCATTCTCACCAGGGCAGAACAGACCGACATTTCGATATCTGCGGCTGAAGATATCCGAACCGTTCCCGGTCGGGGTCTTGAGGGCCGCACCGAGCGCGGAAATATCTGGCTTGGCTCTGACCGCTTCGCTGTAGAGAAGGGCTTTGGCGCGTCCATTCCTGCCGAATTGAGCAACCAGATCGAGAGCGCGGGAAGCACACTTGTGGTTGTCGGGGATGAGAACGGAGTCACCGGTTTGCTTGAGCTGCGGGACCGCATTCGCCCCGAAGCCAAGAACATCGTTGCCCGGCTTCACGCGCAGGGCGTGAAGTCAATCATCATGCTGACAGGTGACAACGAACAAACCGCGAGAGCGGTAGCAGCCGAAGTCGGCATCGACGAAGTCCGGGCCCAGCTTCTGCCGGAAGACAAGGTCGCTGCGATCGAAGAACTGGCAGAGCAACACGAGATGGTTGCGATGATCGGCGATGGCGTCAACGATGCACCTGCGATGGCTCGGGCACATTATGCGGTCGCGATGGGTGCAGTTGGGTCCGACGCTGCTATTGAGACCGCAGATATTGCTCTAATGACCGACGACATCGGTAAAGTACCCTGGCTGATCGACCATTCACGTCGAACCATGTCGATCATCCGTCAGAACATCGGCTTCTCACTTGCGACCAAAGCATTGTTTGTGACTCTGACGGGTTTTGGGCTGGCATCCATGTGGGGTGCAATCGCCGCGGATGTCGGAGTGTCCTTGCTGGTCGTGGCCAATGCCTTACGGCTTCTGAAAGCTCCGGAAGATCACACCGCCCAGACTGCGGCAAATACCCTTGGCTCGCACGGAACAGGCGCTGCGACCACATAAGAGTGGAAGCCGGACTTCAAGGTGTCCGGCTTTCGCCTCGCTTACTGGCGCGTTACATCAGGCGCACAACTGCGATCGAAAGAAAGAACGCCACCAGGCCAAAAGCGATGGCATATCCTGTAGCGTATTGAAGAATATCAAGGCTGTTGCCATTCCGGCGCTTTGCCAGGACCCCACCCCAAACGGCGCCAACCAAGGCCCCCGCGATTGCCATCATCTTACATCCTCTGATTTGGTTCTTCTGCAGTGCAGTTCGCTTCAGGTGCGCATACCCGCTAACTGATAGCCGCGCACCTGAAGCCGTTTTAAGAAACTCTCACGAACTAGATTCGCTTTTTTTGGCGACGGTATTGCCCAGCTGTTCCTCAAGCTGTGCCCGAGCATTTCTTAAGCGTTTTCGCGCTGCTTCGCTTTCAACCTCGTTGTTCGCAGCGGCAGCAAGTCGGTCGTCAGAAAGCGGGTCCGTTGGGCGCCCGTCAACCAATACTTCATAATGAAGATTGGGGCCGGTCGCGGTGCCGCTCGACCCGACACGGCCAACCATCTCGCCAGCCTCCACGCGCTGACCTTTGGCCAGACCATCGGCGGTTGCGCTAAGATGCGTATATCGCGTGACCGTATCCGATCCATGAGCGATTTCCACCACACGCCCATACCCCCCGCGCCAACCAACATAGGATACCCGGCCCGGAGCTGTCGCATGTACCGGCGTGCCGCGTGCAGCAGCAAAATCGACACCTGTATGCATCCGCACATTGCCGTAGACCGGGTGTTTTCGCCGACCAAAGACTGAACTCAGGCGCGCGCCTTCGACGGGTTGGGCAAAGACACGAAGAAGTTCACCATCAACATAGATCGTGGCGCGACCGTTGTCGTCGTCTGGCCATGCTATTTCGTAAAGCCGATCATCAACTTCCAGCGCCGCAAAAATGAGCTCGGACTGGCCCACCCTCTCGCCATCGATGCTCTTTTCGCGCCAGAGAAGACGGAGAGCTTCACCACCTGTCAGGTCCCTCCGAAAATCCACTGTCCCGCTCAGCATCTGAGCGAGATCCACCGCAAAACGAACCGGGATCTTTGCGCTACTCAGCGCATTTGAAATCGAAGTTTCGATCTCTGTTTTGCGGGCCAGAATGACAGTGTCGGGTTCCGGTGAGACCACGCGCGTGGACAACGTCTCGCTAAGTGTCACTTCAATTCTCACGCCATCTTCCACGGCGAGCTCCACACTCCACAGTTGATCCGCTGCCGTTGCAACGACTGTTATCGAGTGACCCGGCCGCAAGCGCCGCAAGTCGTATTCAGCGCCAAGTGCAAGTGCGATTTCGGCGCGATCGGTTGCGTCGATCCCCGCGTCAGACAGCATACTGTCGAGTGTGTCACCCACTGCAAGCTCGCGCGTCCATGTTCGTGAAGGTGGTTCAACAGGTGGCAAAGGTTCCTCTGCCTGAATGGGTTCCGGCTGAGCAGGTCGAAACGAAACGGGGCTTGGAGCGAGTTCTGCCGATGGTACATTCAGCAACGGAGCCGATGTGATCTGCGGTTCCGCAGGAAGTTTGGGCAGCTGAAAGACCGTGGGCGCAGGCGCCGTCATTTCAGACCTGTTCGAGGCAATGAACATGATCGAAGCAATCGAGACGCTGCTGATCGCGATCGCCGAGGTTGCTAGAAACCGTGCGTTCATGATGTTGTATCCGCTCCACTTTTCAAAGCGCGGCGGATCTTGGGTACAGCGAACTCTCTCTGCTCATGATAGTCGATGGTGCTGACAAATTCGCCTGTGGGGTTAAACAGAAAAACACTTGCGGTGTGGTTCATTGTGTAGTCGCCATCTTCCAGTGGAACTTTTTCATAATTGGCGCGAAAGTCGTCTGCGGCTTGCGCGATTTGGTCCGAAACGCCGACCCAACCGCGAATAGCCGGATGAAAGTAGCTGACATAATCGGCCATGGCATCGACCGTGTCCCTTTCAGAGTCTACGGTTATAAACACGACGTTCAACTCGTCCGCGTCATTGCCCAGATCATCCAGCCAGAGGGAAATATCCGAAAGAGTCGTCGGGCAAACATCCGGGCAGTAGGTAAAGCCGAAGAACACCATTGTTGCACGTCCGACCAGCGATTGCGGGGTGACGGTGATCCCTTCGTGATCAACCATGCGAAAGTTCATGTCCGACAACGCAAGGGGGCGAAGGCGATCGGATTGAGCCGCTCCCGGCCCATCCACTTGCCACCATCCGGCAAAGAGCGTCAGGCCGATTGCTCCAAGTCCAGCAGACCCGAATGTGAGAACGCGTCGCCGCTGCATCAGCTCTCGGGGCCTCGCGCCGCGATGCCAAATATCGGCACGTTGACGGTCTTTTCTGCGCCATCAGCAAAGATAAGAGTCAGCGTAAAGCGCTCGCCTTCGATCATAGGGCGTTGCAGCCGCATGAGCATTGCGTGGAGCCCGCCCGGCTCAAGCGCTACGAAACCACCCGGCGCAATTTCCAGCTCGCCAGCGGGTGCCATGGAACTGACGCCCTCTGCATTGGTCGATGTCTGATGGATCTCGGGCATCCTCGCAAGATCGGTGCGGATAGACGTCAGCGTGACGGCCTCATTGCCGGTGTTGCGGATCGTCATGTAAGCGACCCCAGGTCGGTTGGAGCCAATAGAAGCGCGCGACCAGGCATCTTCAACGACAACATCGTTGCCCCCTGCCAGAACCGGTGCCGAGAGAATGGCCGTCAGACCGAATGCACTCAGTACACCTGCCAGAAGAGTATTTTTTGCAGTGAGTCTCATAGTACCTCTCGCTACTGCTCAGCTTTGCAGTGCTGCAACTTCTGCAGCGACCAGGCGCCTCAATTCAGCCTCACCAAACGGATCCAGAGATTTGCCATTGACGAAGAATGTCGGAGTTTGCCTTATACCGGCCGCTTCGACATCAGCGCGATCCTGATTGAGAACACCAACTGTCTGGGGCGCAAGCATTTGTGCCTGCGCTGCCTCGGCATCCAGTCCCGCCGCTGCTGCAATTCGAATAATAAGACCAGGCTCAGGCGCACCATGCGCGGCCCATTTGGGCTGCTCTCGCAGCACGGCTTCCAGGACCGGTTCAAAGACCCCCTGCATGCGTGCCGCTTCAAGCACGCGGATCGCCTCCTCTGAGCCTTCGCCATGGAAAGGGGTGTACCGGATCACAACACGCACGGCGTCTCCATGCTGAGCCATTATGTCCTTCACGACCGGATGAAAGGCACGGCAGGCTTCACAAGCCGGATCGAAAAATTCGACAATTGTAACCGGTGCGTCTTTAGGGCCGAGAACAGGCGAGTAGGAACGGATAAGTGTTTCGGCGATTTCGGGTGCGACAGGCTCGGTGTTGCCTGAAGCAGTCGTTCGGTTCACGTACCAGGCGGCGGCCCCGAATCCGGCCCCACCGAGCGCGAGAACGGACAAGATCATGCCACGTCTGTTCATACTTGTTTCTCCTTGAGTGAAAGGGCGCACAGAACGCCGATCAGCGCGAATGAAACGAGCGCCATCAGCGGAATCGGGATGCCCAAAACAGATTGATTTGCGTCGGTGCAGGACGGACCACTTGCCGAGCATGGTTGGATTTTTTCCGGGATCAGACCAGCATACAGGCCCATGTGCCACAAGGCGACAACGGCGCCCCCCAATGCCAGTGCTATCCCGTATCGGCCCACGTTCTGGTCCTGCCACCACAGGCCAAGCCCCAGTACGATCGCCAATGGGAACATGAACGCGCGCTGGAACCAGCACAGCACACAGGGCGTCTGCCCCAGGATCTCTCCAATGAACAGAACAGAAAGAGAAGCAACCAAGGCAATCGCCCAGGCCAGGCCGAGAAGTGTATCTTTAGAAAACCGGGACATGGTGCTCAGAGTCTCTGTTTCAGATCCGCAAGAATTTCTTCGGCAGGCGTGCCATAGGACCAGGACTGGACGAATCCAGCGTCCTTGTTGAACAGAAACAGATGAGAGGTATGCCCCATCGTATATCCATCCGGCGCAGGGGTTTGTTCGATCCGTTCGTAGAATATCGGAAAGGTCTTGGACGTTTGCGCAATCTGTTCTGGCGTGCCTGTAAGCCCAATGATCCCCGCATCGAAAAGTGGCACATACTCGGCCAGGACGGCCGGAGTGTCGCGTTCGGGGTCAATTGAAATGAAGATAGGTTGCACTTGGTTTGATTGGTCGCCCAGCCCTTCCTGCACTGCTGCTACCTCAGACAGTGTTGTAGGGCATACGTCCGGGCAGTTGGTGAACCCAAAAAACACCAACATCCATTTGCCCGCAAAGTCGTTCTGAGTACGGACAACACCAGAGTGATCTGTCAGTTCGAACCTGGCTTCGAACGGGACAGACCCCTCCTCAATCCGCGCAGGTCTATATTCTGACCACAGCATCAGATAGGCAAATGCCGCCGTTGCGACACCAGCCATTACCCATAAGATTTTCTGAAACACGGTCAGTTTCAAAGTTAGCCGTCCGCCTGTGATTCTTGGTTCAGAACGGCATGTACACCCTCTACCTGCTAGAGGTTCAAAGGGGTTTTTGAGCCTGCGGCTGGGTGTCACAGGTCCACCGGCTGGAAGGTACTATTGTGCGGTGTCGACGCGAACCTACATAAGCTGTAACTTTGCAAGGAGACCCAGATGCTGACGATCGGAACGCTCGGAAAAAAGACCGGAACCAAGGTTCAGACGATCCGCTACTACGAGCAGATCGGACTTATGCCGGAACCGGGGCGCACCGAAGGTGGCCAGAGGCGTTACGGCCATGCCGAACTGGATCGCCTTGCATTCATCCGTCATTCCCGCCAATTGGGGTTTTCGCTTGAGGCGATACGCGAACTGCTTGATTTGTCCGACGATCCGGATCGCCCATGTCATGAAGCCGACAGTATCGCGCGCCGGCAACTCAAACAGATTGAGCAAAGAATGGCGCGGCTGGAAGCGTTGCGGACCGAGCTGGAGCGCATGGTGCATGAATGCAGTGGCGGCAACACCTCGGACTGTCGTGTTCTCGAAGTTCTGCGCGATCATTCCGAATGTCTTACTGATCACGAAGAAATCGGCGCGTAACCCCGGGCAGCGTTATTGCGAACTGGAATTAGCCTCTTGAAGCTATAGTCACTATAGCAGTTAAAAGTCTTTCTGAGTTGATTCGACGAGAGACCAAATGCTGAACCGAGACCCGTTGCTAACCGCCACACCTCTGCTTGATTTTGAAACACCCGCAATTTTGGGGCTCATAACGGAACGGAGCTGGCCCGATCTGCCTGTATTGGATCGAATTGGCGCTATTTATGATTTCGTGCGTAACGAGATTGCCTTTGGTTACAACCGTGCAGACGATATCCCGGCGTCAGAGGTACTCGCCAATGGCTATGGGCAATGCAATACCAAGGGCACTCTTCTGATGGCACTGTTTCGCGGCAGCGGTATCCGATGCCGTTTGCATGGCTTTACGATCCACAAAGAATTGCAGAGGGGTGTGGTTCCCGAGCTTTTCTATCCGATGGCGCCGATGGAGATTGTGCATTCATGGGTCGAAGTCGAAGCAGAGGGTACGTGGCTAAAGCTGGAAGGCTTTATTCTGGATGAGCTTTTCTTACGCGTGTTGCAGCAGACATTTCCCAAAACAGAAAGCCTGTGTGGGTATGGTGTGGGGACGGATTGCCTGAGCGATCCCCAGGTCGAATGGGAAGGCCGTGACACATACATTCAAAGAAACGGCATCGTGCAGGATTTTGGGGTCTTTGACTCCCCTGACTCCTTCTATGTCCGTCACAGGCAGAACTTTGGCTTTTTCCGTGAACTGATGTACCGAGTCGTCGTGAGGCATTGGATGAACGCACGTGTCAGAGCACTACGCACTGGCAGGCTGGTAGCAAATGTTTCGGCAACACATTCCCATGGAAACAGCGGTGAATCCGTTTGAACGCTAGATTGGCACCAAGAATTTTCCTCAACGCAGGCGACTTTCAATCTAGCAAGCTTGAGGCCTTAACAAACCAGCGTGAGGGGGTGTGTAGCAGACTACACCGGCCCGGTTTCAAGCGAAGCATCCAACCTTCAACCGCGATGGAAGAAAGGAAAGACACGAGCCTTTTCCTTGGAGAATTGGGAGATTCCGGCTTAGTTGAACCGTTTTTGCAAGGCCGTATTCAGCGCCTCTGACAATAAAACCAGAACAATGATTGCCAACGTCACGGTCGCAGCCTTTTCATACTGAAACGACCGTACATAGGTTTGCACATACAGCCCGATGCCACCGGCACCGACAATGCCCAGTATCAGGCTTTCGCGCAGATTTAGTTCAAACCGAAATACGGTATCGCGCATGATCACAGGCGCCATCTGCGGCCAGATCGCCCAACGCAACTGTTGAATTCTGTTGGCTCCCGCGCTTTCAAGCGCCGCCACAGGAGCGGTAGCAACGTTGTCGATGGCTTCCGCATAGAACTTTGCCAACATGCCAGTCGCGTGAAATGTGATTGCCAGAATACCGGGAAGTGGTCCCAACCCAACAGCGCCCACCATTAGCATGGCGACCAGGATCAGCGGGATCGACCGGATAACCGCCAGCAAGGCGCGGACGGGGCGCCAAATTGTTGGTGACACCATAGTTTCAGAGGCCAGAAGGGCCAGTCCCGAGGACAGGATTACAGCGAACAATGTTCCCAGAATGGCGATCCTCAGTGTCTCCGCCAGCCCTGTCAGAACCTCGCGCCAAACGGACAGGTCAGGTGGGATCATGCGCCCCATAAACTCTGCCAGACGGGGCCCTGCGCCTGGCAGCTTGCCCAATCCCATATCCCCGCTGGTCAGCGACCACAGGATCGCCAGAGCCAGCATGACCCAAATGACAGATCGGCCCATCAACTGACTACACGCAGCCCCGATGTGACACTGGCGCCGTGATACAGCTCGTCGATGTCCCCGCTGGTAAATTGAGCCGACGGTTTGTCGAACAATACCACGCCATCTCGCAGGCCTATGATGCGCTCGGCAAAGCGGCGCGACAGATCCGGCTGATGCGAGCTGAAAATGACGCCGATACCACGGCTACGTGCAGAGCTTGTGATCAGGCTCAGAATTCGTTCGGCGTGAGCAGGGTCCAAATTGCTGACGGGCTCATCCGCAAGGATCAACTCGGGTTCTTGTGCCAGACATCTGGCAATCGCAACGCGCTGCCGTTGCCCACCCGACAACTGATCGGCACGGCGGCTTGCCAGGTCTGACAGCCCCGTATCCTGAAGCGCCCGTGTCACGCACATGTGGTCCTCTTCCCGGAACCGCCCCCAAAGCGAAGACCAGATATTCATCCGGCCCATCCGACCGTTCATTACATTCTGATAAACACTCTGCCGATCAACCAGTGCGAATTCCTGAAAGATAAAGCCGGTATTGGCACGGTCCTCGCGGGATGGAACCCCAGTTGCCAAAAGTGGCTTGCCAAGCACCTGGGCTTCGCCGTGCCAACCACGCAAACGACCGTCCAACAAAGCCAGCATCGTTGATTTGCCCGCACCCGAAGGACCGAGTAGCGCGACGCTTTCACCGGGCTGCACTGATAGTGAAACTTCTGTAAGCGCCGCTGCACTGGCAAAGTGTTGCGATATCGCGTTGAGTGAAACTACAGGATTCATTTCAGAAACCCATACCGCCGCGCAGTCTCGCGCACGCCCTCGTAAACCGATGGATCAGCAGGAAGATAGCCATCCGGGCCATAGAGGTAGGCCAACAGATGACGGTTCTCACTCTCGTTGAGGCGCAGCATGGTTTCAATGAACTTTGCCTGCAGCCCGGCGTCCAGATCAGGGCGGGCAATGATTGCGTGGCTGGGAATTTGTTCTGATTCCGCCAGCACCTTGACCTCGGCCTGCTGATCCGGGGTCAGATAGAGATCGGCATACTGGCTTGCGCCTGCCGCATCGACCAGTCCGTTGGCCATGGCCTGCATCGCTTGCTGATATCCGCCAGCAAAGAATTTCTGCCCGAAAAAGCTGTCGGCATCGCCCGTGCCCGCGAACAGCCCGGCGCGCACAAACAGATCAAGCGGATAGATGTAACCGGATTCCGAGACCGGATCGGAAAAGGCGATGTCACGTCCCCGGAGATCGGCCAGCGCTTCGATTCCGCTGTCACGCCGCACGAAGACCCGGCCCGAATAGCTGGGTTGCCCGCGATAAACCTCGGACAATAGCGGTACGGCGCCGATCTGGTCTTCGGCCAACACAAAGGGCAACGCTCCCATGAACGAGATATCGGCATCACCGTTGCGCAGCGCCTCAACGGCAGCAGCGTGGTCGAACGTGACAAACCCCGTGACCGGGACGCCCATCTGCTCTGAAAGCCAGCCGGTGATGACGTTGATGTCACCCAACAGCTTTTCGGGGTTCTCCTGCGGGATGAAGGCCAGCTTCAGCCCCTGGTCAGTTGCAGCCATTACGGGCATGGCTGCAGATGCGGCTGCAGCGACCAGAAAATTGCGGCGCGACAACATCAGAACATCCTCTCGTCAATTTCGGCCTGCATGGACTTGAACAGTTCCCACTGGCGGATGGCTTCGGTCCAGTTTCCTTCGGCGCTGGCATCGCCAACCGCTCGCAGGATCGCGGCGAATTCGTAGATTTCGGGCTTGGCGTTCTGATTGACCATGACACTGGCATCCGCGGCCAGATCAGGAGCTACCGTGTCGATCAGAACCGCTATGTTTTCGGCATCCTGCATCGGCAGCAGGGTATCGAGCGTACTGGCGAATGTCGTCAGCTCTTCCCAGGACAAGCGGAATACGCTGTTGCGACCTTCGAATACTTGATAGGGGTCTTCACCGTCTCCAACAGCTTCGACGTAGGCCGTCAGATCTGCGCGCTGTGCTTCGTCCAAACCCAAATTTTTGGTATCATTGAACCAGTCAACAACGCTGGCCAGCGTCGGCAGCGATCCGTCATGCATGTAAGGTGCAGTGAAATTGACGTTGCGCAGCGTCGGGGTTTCGAACGCAGAAGCCGTGCCGCCGGGGAATGGTGGTTCAGCGCTGCCGATGTCGTAGGTCAGACCATCGCGGAACTGACGGTCAGGCGTGTGACACGAAGCGCAGGATTTGTCACCAAGTCCGGCAAATTTGGTGTTGAACAGCAACTCCCCGCGCTTGGCGGCATCTGACGCCAGATCGGTCAGCTTGCCGGACCGGTCGATCTTTGGGTTGGGAAGAAAGTCGAACTGTTTGACATAGGCTTCCAGCGCGTCCAGTTGGAACGGCGTTGGTTCCTTTCCCGCGAATTCGGTCACAATCACATTTCGGATGAACCGGCGCAGGCTGGGTTCGCGCCCGTCGCGGCCATAAGGTGCGGTAAAGCGGATGCCACGCATAGAAGGCGTGTCCAAGTGATCATCGGTCCGGTCATTGAACATTGGATTGAAAAACGATCCGTCCACATCCATCCCACCCGGATGGGATGAAAGGCCCGGAATGAAGAAATCCCGGTTCACGTCGGAGCGGTTGTGGCAGGTCGAGCAGGCGATGCCCAACTCACGCGCCGGGCCGCCGAAGATTTCGGGGCTGTCGAACAGCATGTCACCGTAGGCCACCAGCGGTAGATTAGCTTCATCCTCACCCGCCTCCTCAAACTGAAGAACCAGCCGCGGCAGCTGCGCCTGATCTCCGATGTTTGACCCTGGCGGCAGCGTGGCGGGCATTGTGATTTGTTCGCCGGAAAGCACAACTGTTTCAGGCAGCGGTGTTAACTTGTCGCGTTGGGCATACTCGGATGGCAGATAGTTGGCACGAATATAGGCAGCGACAATGGCCTGAGCTTCTGCAAATTGGTCGGCATCCACCGTTTGGGCGCCGTTGCCCAGTACTCCTGCGCTGCCAAGGGTGGAGTTCAGAACCAGCCATGCCCGGCCCAGGTCGCGAGCCGCCGACGTGTCCGCAGCCTTGATACCATCTTCGAATGCGCGGAACAGAGCAGCCGCTTGCGCGACCTCGCGGGCCGCCTCAGGCTGACCCAGCGCGGTCTTTGCGACATCCAGATGGCGCAGGATTCCCTCCGCAATGGCAGTTGTGCTTGCTTCGAACAGCGCCTGCCGATCTTCGGCTTGCATAGCTTGGTTGATCGCAAGCGCTTCGTTGTCGGAGACGCGTGATAGGGGAGCGACCTGAATGTCACTGCCAGGTGCGGGCGAAGTCCAACTCCTCTCAATTTCATCCCAGGGAACCGGGGTTAGATTTCCCATGAACAAGGTCAGTCGATACGCGGCAGCGCGCGGGGCCCAAGGAGATTCTTCAATCGCCGTGGCATCCGCGATCACTGGCAGTGCGCAAAGAAGTGTGGACGCTATCAGATGTTTCATAGCACTGTCTATTTAAGTTAGCCTTGTCTAATTTAAGGATGAAGGCATGCTCATTGTCAAGCTCGGCTTTCAGGTGCATACACTGGAGACTAGACCAGCGACGTAATCATGAGCCGATGACCGAAACAAAACCGGTAAATTCAGATCGTAGTATTGATACCCAGGCGAGCGGGTTTGAGGCTGTGCGACAGGCTCACCAAAGCGAAATGGTTGAAGACTACGTTGAACTTATCGCGGAGCTGATCCATCAGAATGGTGCAGCGCGCCCGGTCGAAATAGCCGAGCGATTGGGCGTGACCCAACCTACGGTTTCCAAAAATTTGACTCGTTTGAAACGAGAGGGTTTCATTGAGCAAATACCTTACCGCTCACTTCAGTTGACCGATGCCGGGCGTCAATTGGCGGAAGCTTGTAGAAGGCGTCACCGGATTGTCGTGGAGTTCCTGATCGCCTTGGGCGTTTCACCGGAAGTGGCAGAGCATGACGCTGAAGGTATTGAGCATCATGTAAGTGACGAAACTCTTGCAGTGTTTGAACGGTTCGTTGGGCGGGCCGATGAAGCAAAGTAGAAACAAATAGAGCCTCAAATATGTTTGCGAAATTTGGTAGATCTAATTTCAGATAGACAGAGATTGTCCTAAGTTGCAGCTAGACAGTGACGCTATCTGAGGGTGGGTGGCCCGGCGCGAAACTACGTGGTACCTGAAAATCGATACAGGTGCAGCGTAGTGAACGAACCCTTAGAACAAGAATCCAATTCGGTAGACGATCTGGCTCGCTTAATAATCGGCGTCAAGATTTCCAGCGGCAAAAAACCTGACTACAGCAGCGATCTCGATACTGAATAGGCGAAAACTGAAAGGTTGCGTAAGAATAACAAATGTCGAAATCAAAGTGTCACTCATTGCACTGCTGACGAGGTGGCCACAACTGATCACTTGGTTTTCGGTTCCTGTCCTAGTGAGATCCAATACACCTTTGTTCAACTGGCCTTTAGTGATATTCTTTTGAAAAAATCAAAATGAGCCGGGCAGTTCCTATGAAAAGACGTTTGTTTCTCTCTGGCTTCATAGCCGCCTTTTTGTCTGGCTGTGCAAACAAGTTCCGTACTTACAATGGGCCGGTTGTGACTCGGCTTCGGCTATACAAAGGGCAGCGCCTACTTATCCTCGATGGTAGTGAGCGTGTCTTGCGGACTTTTCCGATTGGACTCGGATTTGCCCCCGAAGGTCACAAGCAATTCGAAGGAGACGGGCGAACACCTGAAGGCTCCTATGTAATTGACCGTCGCAATCCCGAAAGCCTTTTCCATCTTTCAATCGGAATCTCTTATCCGAACGAGGCGGATTCTGCGTTTGCCCGAGCTCGGGGTCGTTCTCCGGGCGGTGATATTTTTATCCATGGCGGCCCTCGCCCTGGAATTGATCCCACGAACAAGCGTGACTGGACCGCAGGGTGCGTCGCTGTCACAGATCAGGAGATTGAAGAGATCTACGCTATGGTCAAAGACGGAACGCCAATTGAAATCTATTCATAGAGGGACAGGTTCCAAATAGACAACGATTGCGGATTTGCCTTAGCGCTACGTTGACGGCGTCAGAAGCTATTACTGGAGCTTTCACGGCCAACGCCAGACTCGCTGTTTCGGCGAACGGGTCAGCACCTCCTGTGAAACCACGCTGGGCAAGATCCTCCAGTATACCAGGGCATTGCAGAGATAAGGCCTCAATCTCCAATTTTTGGCTGTTCGAACGAAGGTGACAGCATCTGCTGCCCTCGCGTCTAAGGGCTCTGTAGCCAAGCTTTGAACGTGACGCGTTTTCAGCAGAATAGGAGATTTAGAAACCAGAGTTAGAGTGGGCTCTACTACGGTGGCACAGCGGCGTAAGCGAAATTACGTGAAACTTGCGCCTGCGGTCTTTTCAAAGACAAAGCAGTGCGTTTTAGCCGAATTCAGAGATACCTAATCCGCAATCTTTGATCAATGTTACGCGCAAGTTCCTCGACCACCTCGTTTGCACTCAAGTTAAACTCTCTCACGAGATCCGTGATCTGGACCGGCTGAAAGCTATCAGCGTTCCGAACCAGTCTGCCGTCTTCAAAAGCGATAAACTCGTGAGACCTGCCACCCCAACGGACGATCCCACCGCATAGTCGCTGACTTTCCATATTGACCAGTTCGGCCACAGGGTCGGCAAAGAAATCGCTCCACTTAAGAAATCCAGTACTGACTGCCCGCGCCACTGCCTGTTCAATCGTCCGGCTTTTGAGCTTGGTGGTGATCGAAGCAGTCAGTGCCTCTACCATTCGCGAAGAATGCCCCGTCTGCCTGGCAATGACAGACGGTATCAAACCCGACGCGAGCATCTTCAACACATCCAGTTCATCGCCAGACAGGGAATCCGAGGGAAAGTTGAATACGGTTTCAATGACATCTAGCGCAAGCAGATGCAGGACCTGTGCCTCATGGCGAAGGGCAGGGAGCATTGTAGCGACCAAGGCGTCCCACTCAGACCGCGGCAGATTGGACGTAACCGTAAAAACACCACGCTCACCAAACGGATTGATAGCCGGAATGGAAAGGCCGTTCTGACCCACACCAAATTCCCTTGCAGCCTCGAATAGCGGTGCATGTTCACGCTGGTCATCAAACACAGCCCAATCAATTGGTGCAATCATTGCAGCGCCAAAGCGAATGAGGGGATCGGCCAGAACCAGATCGTTGTCGACGTAATGCCTGACCCATTCGGCCGGGAACGTGGTGCAGCCGTGGACAACGTTGTGATACTTGTCGATATGGGCGTAGGACGCATTTTCCAGTCCAAACCTGGAGCAAATCTCCTGGAGGCGCGCTTCGCCTGTTTGCCTGAAATCCAGTTCAGAATTGCCAATGTCCGCGATTTTCATAGATCGACTTTCTGTTCTGCGTTGCCGTCGAGGCCGATTAGCAACCTAAAGCTGAACAAACCACTCGGGAATTCCCGTAGCCAATCACAGATTTGAATACGGTTCTGTTCTGGAGGCGGAAACAGAGCGAAAACCTGCCGATGAGACACATGAATTGGAGAAGCTGGCAGCGCGCAACCCGACACTGTTAAATCCGCTTCTTGGGGTCTTGCGGAAGCCCGTCTTCCTCCTCCCGGGCTCTTCGTGCCAACAAACCCATGAAACTGGAAATCAGGTTCAATTCACCTCGTTCTTCTGCTTGAACCATTCCGCGCAGATATCCGCCCGGATTAACCACGGGAGGCAGCCGCGGATCACTCAGCCTCGCATCCACGATCACTCCCGAAAGGATCGCCCCCATGATGGTCAATCGTTCGATAGCCGCATGCCAGGCGGAGATATTGGTACCGATCTCAGACAGCCGGGACCAAGTGCCGGTCTCGATTGCATAGAGGCTTGGATTGGAATTCTGATCTCCACCCCCGGCGATATCGATATGCATGCGAAGTTCGGACGATGCCAGTTCATAAAGGGTACGGTTATTCACCCGAGGCAGTTTTTGGGTCTTGCGCGGTTCAGTATCCGTCGGATGATTGCTTTCTAAGCAATGCGGAGGGCCGTAAGGCCCGGAGCCCGAACAATTTGGTTCCTCGGCTTTAGCCGAGGACATTGTCTCATCGCCATCGGCGTTACAGGACAGAATTTCTTCTTCAATTTGGTCTTGTATATGGGACCCGAAACGAGCTTCGGGTTCACCCGAAATTCCAGCGTGTTTTGCGACATGCTCTTCGATCCGCTTCCAAAGGTCGTGAGCCGCCTGAACATGTGATCTGAGCCTATCCAACGACATGTATTTCAGCTTGTCAGCGCGCGGCCAGGATCGAAATTCAGCCATCATCTCGTCAACATCTTCGGAAGGGCAGGGGAGTAAGTGAAGCACAGCCAGACTATGTTTCACATATCGGTGAAGCCGTGATCGATCCCCGCGCAGCTCGTCATGCTCTTTCTTCTCAGCCTTGCTTTGCACGTCCGCGGCGCGCATCTCTGGAATGAGGTTCAGGGCAGGGGTCAGGAAGAGGCCAAGCCCCTTGCGCTTACACCGCGCGCCATTTGCACCAAGCCTACGTTCAATCAGACCAATGGATTCCAGTTCGCGTTCATGGTTGTGAATTGTTCGATCTGTCACGCCACGCCCGACAATCAGTGTTTCCTGTCGCGCGAAGCAAAAGGGTTCTTGAGACGGATCGCGAAACGCACATGGCGTAATCATATCGATGATGATCTCTAAGGTGCGAATACACTGGGCCGATGAGCCCCTTATTTGCGCATATCCCACACAGAGCTGTCGAAACCTGTCACGGTTCCAGCCCTCTGGGAGGCCGTTGTGGAAGCGATCTTTTTCGTAGTGTTGGGCGGTTGAGATATGCCGAAAGCTCATGGTTTCGACCTCGTTGGTAGGCGGCCGTCGTTTACAGCGCAGCGTCGGTCGCGCACATTGTTGGTAGATTGGGATAATGTCATGGTCTGCTTCTCATTGGGGAAGCAAGGCGGCTCGAACCTCAGCAAAAAGACATAGAAAAACCGTTCGCACAGATGCGTTTGTCCTTGTCAGTAATTTTGGAGTTTCCTATAAATCAGGTGATCAAACGTGACTTAAGAAGATCCCCGCTGAGGCCCCGCCTTGCGGGGGTTTTTGTTTCTGGGATTAAGTTTTTCCTCCGGGCCAATCGGCCTGGTTTAAAAATGCAGCTGGCGATTTTTGGTGGCATAGCCAGGAGCAACGCGTTGTACCGCAGGTCAGCACCTCAATATCGGATGAGTTCGTAGTCGCTGAACCCGAATGTGTCGGTCCACTCGACGCCAACGCCGCGGAAGTAGCTGGGAGGTTCACAGCGATTGCCCAGTGGCAGCCAGTAAGGGATTGGGGCAGGAGCGCGCTCGGACCAGCGAAAATTCGTATTATCGTCGTAGGTGCCAACCACAAGATCAAGCGAACGCTCGCAATCTCCCTCCCTTGAACGACGGCGATAGCTGTAGTGGCGCACATCCCAAACCCTGATGGATCTCACAACGTCGAAATCGGAAGAAGAAAGATCGACGCTGATCGGGGTGGCTTGGAAACCGTCACCGTATTGGCCGTGATGTGCATCGATCCTTCCTATCGAGATCGCTGCGTCTACCAGTATTGGCTTAGCGGTGTCATCCGATGGAAGCTCTGGAACTGGGCTAGCACTGGTGCGCTTGATGGCTTCCAACCGTTCCATAGGACCCAAGTCCGAGGGGCTGTGTGACGTATTCATCGGACAGCGCCAGAGTTGAAGCGGCGGTTCGACCGGGTAGGGTGTGATGCGCCGAATGAACTCCGCCTTGGCTGCGACGCAATCAGCCGAACTTGGCCAACCCCCGGCGAGGCAAAGGAATATGGCACAGTCAATTGGATAGGCACGAGCCTGCGTGGCTGGCAGTGCAGCGAGTGCAACTGCAAGGGCCTTCGCGCGAGTTCGATTTCCGGATTTTGAGTGTTTCAAGATGGTCTCTCCTGCTTGCGAATCGCCTAAGCAATATCCGGCCAATATATTTCTGACAATCCAATATCGTATATTGGCGGGTTTTCTTATATTGACGTAGATTGTGTTTTAGTCCACAACTTTTGGATGTAGAAGACGGCCCATAGGGGGTCGTCATGGCGGACAACAAGAGACAATACACTGTGGTAACCATCGAGATGGTCCGGGGCCTGAAAGAGGATCAGGTTCCCTTTACATGCCGCTACGAATTTATCGGACTCGCTTCCCTTGGACGACCTAAGTACCACTGCATTTACAGCTCTCCGAACTATGTCGGGGCGTTGTGCAAGTCGAAGATCTCTCGAGCAGGCGCTGAGCCCAGAGAGTTTGATCTCTGGCCTGGGCTTTTTAAGCATCACCAGGAATTTGGGGATGGGCGCATTCTCTGCGTCAAATCAGATTACACAATCGAGTCGATCACTCCCAAGGGTCTTGAAGCGGCGCAGGCACTGGACGCGAAATCTGAAACCTAACAACCGGCAGCGCGCGAACGCACAGCTGATCCATAGCTTGGGTTACGGCGCATGAAACGGCTTTTGTTCCTCAGCATTGCGCCCGTGTTGTTGTTCTTCGGCGCAGCTTGGATTGAACCAACCAAGCGAACAAAGACTCTGAGTGCTTCCGACGTGACTGCCGTTGACGGTGACACCATCGACCACGGCGACGACCGCTACCGCCTCATTGGTTTCGACACGCCTGAGACTTTCCGGCCGCAATGCGCAGCTGAAAAGGCTCTGGGATTGCAGGCGAAAGCAAGGCTGACAGAGCTCATCCATTTGGCGGACCAGATAGAGCTGGTCATCCAACCAGATCTGGACGTGCATGACCGCTTCCTAGCGGTTGGGCGTGTGGCTGGGCAGGACGTCGGGGCCATTCTGATTTCCGAGGGTCTCGCGCGCCCATACTCTGGCGGCAAACGCCGGTCCTGGTGCAACTGAAGGAAAGGATCAAACAACGACTTGATGACCAAAAAACGAAACCACCGAGCAGTGAGCGGTCCTGTCGATTGCGCCAACAACCGACAGGACAAGAAACGCCCTTAATCCATCCGGGCATTCCTCAAACATCAAGAGAGAACTGTACTATGGTAAAAACAGTAACCCTAGATGCCGATCTTAGATCGGTCAGCACCGCGCCAGAGTCAATGGGTGCGACCCTGAACAACGTGTCTGCGCTTGCGACGGCACAGCACTGACCAGCGACAGCGCCGAATAGGACATCCCCGACACTTTGGTCAGACCTTCCGGCTGATTGACCCAAGCTGAACGCTGGCTGTCTGCAAAGCCCGCGAAGGGTTCAGTGCTGTGTCCCGGCATCCAATTCCTGCTGCTCAGATGATCGGAACCTCAACCTCATAATAGTAATTATGTAAAAACTACTGACCTAATTTGGAGGGCGAATTAGTGACCAGCTCCACCACAAGCTTCAACGAAAACAGACGCAGGTCCAACGTCATTTGGTCTTTGTTGGCGCTCCTGGGAACTGATGTCAGTGCCCAGGTCATCGAGTACGAACCGGATGGCAGCGTGTTTCTTAACGGTTCGCGGGCAGAAATCGTCAATGGCGTCGTTCGTCCAATCCGGATGCGAGAATACACGCTTGAAGCAAAGCCAGAAGCACCCAAGGCCAAGCCGCAAGAAAAGATCGAGATAGCGGGTAAAGCACCGCGGCCTCGCAAAGCCTCGGGTGGCTGGTCGCAGGACCGGATCGTCAAGGAAATTCACGCAGCAGCGGATCGGCATGACATTCCGGCCGAGTTGTTCATGGCACTGGTCTGGCAGGAAAGCCGATATCGGGCTGATGCCCTGTCGCCCAAGGGTGCCATCGGCTTCGCGCAGCTCATGCCGGGAACGGCGAAAGACCTGGGCGTGAACCCAAGAAACCCTGCAGAAAATCTCGACGGTGGCGCCCGCTATTTGGCGGCGCAGTACCGCGCGTTTGGAACCTGGAAGCTGGCGCTTGCTGCCTACAACGCCGGGCCTCACCGCGTCGTCGAATACGGCGGCGTCCCCCCCTTCACCGAAACCCGCAACTACGTGCGGACAATCCTAAGCAAAGTGAGCACTTCCTCATGAACAGAACCCACTTCATCCAACAGACCGCGTTCTTTGCGCTGACGCTCGTTATCGTCAGTGCGGCACCGGCCTCGGCAGGCTGGCTCCAAGACGCCATTGGCGATTTCATCAACGAAACGCTGGCCGACTCGAAGGTTGTTGGCGTCAGCCTTGCCGCTGTCGGCTTCATCTGGGGCTGTCTCGCCTATGTGTTCGGCTGGGGTTCGTTGAAAGGCCCTGTAATCGCTATCGTCGTCGGTGCCGTTATTGGCCTCGCCGATACGTTCATCGGAGCCTGATTGATGCAGCGCCGCAATACGGTCTTTCGCGGCCTGAACCGCCCCGCAGAATGGGGCGGCCTACCCGTGATCTATCTGCTGGTGGTCCTCGGGATGACCATGCTTTCGTTCTTTATATTCGGGATAGCACCAGCAATCATTGCGGGTTTTGTTTTCTACACCGGGCTTCGCCTCTTTTACGAATGGGAACCGGCTTTCTTCCGTGTCCTGTCCGTAACCCTTTCCAAAACGCCACGCACCAAAAACCGCCAGCATCATGGGGGAGATTACTATAGTGCCTAAGCCTGCTTCAAAGGATCTTTTTACCCTCGCCCGCTCGTTGCTTGAGCCGAGCTGGCGTAAGGATGAAATGCACCTCTTTCAGATGTTGCCTTATGGCTATGTCGTGGACGATGAGGTCATTTCCACACGCAACGGCGGACTGATCGCCGCTGCCGAAATTACCGGAATCAACGCAAACACACTGGACGAAAACGAATTCGAGTTTTTGGCCGAGCGCTTTGAACGTGTACTGCGGACCACTCCAAATGAGGTCGCATTCTACGTTCATCGAGTGACCGTCCCCGCTGAAACAGGGCATGTCATCACGGACACAACCGGCTTTGCTGGTGCTGTGGCAGAAGCCATGCGGTCAGCCTCGCTCGATGCAGAGCTGAAAGAGCGGAAAATCATCATCAGCGCTATTCTGCAGAAGCGTCAGGATGAACGCGCCAAGCAAATATTCGGCATGTCGTCAGGAACGATCGACGAGGAACGCCGCGAAATGATGGAACAGCTCGACGGTGTGTTCACAACACTGGCGGGCACGCTGGGCGAGGCCCGCGTGCGCCGGCTGAAGCTCAGCGAGGGGCGTTGGCTCGGCTATTATGGAATGCTGTTGAACGGGCGTTATCAGCCAATCGTTCATACAAACATTGCAGAGCCGATTGCTTTCAACATGCCGCAAGAGGACGTGCTGTTTCAGGGCAAGACTGCCAAGCTTATGTCTGGCGATGACCAGGAGCGGTCAATTCGCGTCTATTCCCTGAAGAACTATCCGATGGCGTCATTCCCCGGCATTTTTGACGGGCTGGACCTGCCGGTTGATGTCGTGATTTCGCAATCGTTCCTGCCGATCAGCCGCGCCCAGGCGCAGGAATTGGAACGTCGCAAGTCAGGACAGATGCGCTCGGCTGGCGACAAAGCGACGTCGTTGCAAGAGGACTTGTCCATTCTGGCCGATGGGATTGCGTCGGGCACGATGTCTCTGGGTAAGCACCACCTTTCGATCTGCGTGTTCGGGACTGAGGAAGATCTGAAAACTGCCGAAAAGCATATCATCGGTGAAATTCAGATTTCGGGCGGTACGGTCAAACGCGAAGCGATGTCCGCGCGGTCAGTGTATTTCGCGCAGCACCCCGGAAATTTTGCGTTCCGCGCGCGTGAAGAACTGATCACAGATCAGAACTTTGCAGACATGGTAGCGTTTCACATGCGGCCAAAGGGTCTGCCTGAGAACAAGCTGCCGTGGCCCGGACCTCTGGCGACATTCCCGACCACGCATGGCGACAGCTACGATGTTTCGCTGCACCTGCCCAAGACCAGCTCGGATGCTGAAAACCTGCCGTCCGGCCACACCATCGTTCTGGGTCCAAACGGCTCTGGTAAGACCGTAATTGCAGTGCTGCTGGCGACCTGCGCAGTAGCTCAGGGCGCGCGGATCATTGCGTTTGATAAAGACCGGGCAATGGAAGCCCCCATGCGTGCGCTTGGGGCACAATACACTCGCGTTCGGGTTGGCGAACCCACTGGCATGAACCCGTTTCGAACGGAAACGGATGAAGCAGGGCAAAGTTGGTTGGCGAATTGGGTCACAGCTTTGATGAGCTACGACGAAAAGCTGACCGCCGAACAGAAAGATGAGATCACTCAAGCCTGCCAAGCCAACGCGACCCTGCCCCCACAGCTTCAGAACTTCGATTCACTGGTCGAGCGGTTCAGAGCCTTTGACGACGGCAAGAACCTCTTCAAGCGAGCGAGTGAATGGGCGAGCGACGGGCGGTTGTCCTGGATGTTTGGCGAGGGTGGCACAGATCCGTTTGCCTCTGATGATCGGCATCTTGTGTTCGACATTTCCGAGGTTCTGGATGACGAATTGGTCCGGCTTGCCTGGATCAGCTACGTCATGCGCCAGATCGAGCGCCGGTGTGCCGCGAAGGAGCCGACTGTCTTTGTGATTGATGAAGCCTGGGTGATCGCAGGCAACCCCTACGGCGCGGGCATTCTCAAAAACGCCTACACAACCTATCGGAAGCTGAACGTTGTCATGATGATGATGACGCAGATCCCAGATCACATCCTGTCATCGGCGGCCAGCAAGTCGATCCTGGAAAACACCAGCACGCAGCTCCTGTTCCCCTCTCGATCCGGCAATGAAACGGATTACCGGGCAATCGGTTTGAACGATTCGGAGCTGGGCGCATTGCGGGCGCAATTTGGCGACCGCGTGATGCTCATGAAAAAGGGTGATGAGAATGTTTGGCTCGATGTCGATGTCGGCGCTCTCGGCCCGCTGCTTCGTGTTCTGAGCGGATCAGACGGCAAGTCTTTCCCTGATCCTGAATGGCGACAAAACCCCAACTTCTGGAAGGAAATCACATGAAACCTCGCCTTTTCCTCGCCCTCGTTGCTCTGGCCGCTGTTGCCGCCTGCACCAACACCTATTCGGGCTATCGCAGCAAATGCGCCTGCGACTTTGAGCGGATGACACTTCCTGAAAACCTGGAGCTTGTCTGATGAACGTCCTGACAACACTTCGCACCACTGTCGCCGTAACCGTTCTGGCCGCCCTGCCCGTCATAGCGTCGGCCCAGGGTGTTCCGACCATCGACGCCACGGCCATTACACAGGACGCCGCCAACTCGGCCAAAGAAATCGCTGAAATGGTCCGCCAGTATGAACAGCTGTTGCAGCAATACGAAAAGCTCGAACAACAGCGTGCAATGCTGGAAAACTCCTTCAAGGCCATTTCCGGCCTGACGGATCTGGACGCGTTCAACAGCCGTAGCTTTTTGAAGCTGGCGACTGCCGCTGACACGCTCGGCTATGCGCTGGACGCAGCAGAAGATGGTATCTCCGGCCTGCCCGATGTCGCTGCGCAGGCAATGGAACGTCGATCCATCAACCTCGGCCTGAACGATGGCATCTTGTCCGAGTTCAGCGGATCGGATGTGCAGGCTCGCCGCATCCTGTCTGAGCGCGGTGGCGCGGGCCTGATGGCATCGGCCCTCGGCGAACAGGGCTACGACATGGCCAGTCAGCTCTCTGAGGATGCTGAAAAGCTGCGCGGTGAAATCGGCCAGCAAGAAGATCTGAAGGATGCAATCGACTACAACACGGCGGTTCTCCTGAAACTCCTTCAAGTTGAAATTGAAGTCTTGCGCGCAACCTCAGCTAATGCTCTGGCGTCGGGCACGGATCTGGCTGCCAACGCAGCGGACCTAAAGACGCTTAGCAATTACGCAAGAGGAGAAACCCAATGAAAAGCCGCACCACTTTCGCCCTGACCACACTCACGGCGGCGCTTTTTGCGTCGTCGGCCAGTGCTGAGGCCAGACTGCCGTTTCCCCCGAATGTTGATTGGACATTTGGCGAATATCGGACCTGTCTTGGCTACTCGGGCGTCCGAGCGTTCAAGAAGCCACTGAAAGAATACGGGGTTGAACAGCTCGCTAACGCCGGTCAGGGCGCGGATCAACAGTATGTCGTTGGCAACTGGACCGATGCCATCCTGAATGAGCAAGTCATAGCTGCTCATGAATTTGCCATTGAGCAATGCCGCCTGCGCAAAGCCGATGAGGCATTCAGCACAGAATGCCCGCTCGGCAACCTTAGCCGCGAAGCTGCAATCGAGTTGGCAGGCGCGGACCAGAACGATTTCTGGTCGAAACCATCCAGCGAACTCAAATCGCTCAAAGAAGCGCAGCAAGCACGCTTGGAAGCGCTGCGCCCTGTAATTGAGGAGGCTTGTGGGCCGTGATTCAGGATTTCGTCAGCTCGATTGAAACAGCAATCAGCAACTTTTCTCAGCAAGCATACACCAGCCTTGCGGCGGATCTCGCATCCGCCCTCTGGGCTATTGCTGCACTGATCTTCGTGGCGATGCTGATCAACGGCGTACTTCAGATCAGAGAAATAGGGTTGGGTGGTTATATCGGCTGGCTCATTCGGGCGACGATAATCATCGGAATGGCCTCAAGCTGGTCCTTTTTTCAGCCAATCTATCAAGGCGTTCAAACCTTGCCGGACAGCATTGCCGGGGCGCTCACTGGCACCACAAATGTATGGCAGGCGCTCGATGAGATTGCGCTTCAATGCTTTATCATGGGTCAAACAGCTATCGAGAACGCCACGTGGGGCTTGAGCATTACAGGCGCAATCTTGTGGGTTGTCGGGGCGGTTATCGTCGCCTTTGGCACTGGCATGGCACTAATCGCCAAGGGCGGCATGGCAGTCCTTCTCGGTTTGGCACCCGTGTTCATTGCAACGCTTTTAAGCTCGGCAACTGCAAACATCTTTGCCGCATGGGCGAAAACGACCGTGGGCCTCGTCATGGTCATAGTTGTGCTGACAGGGATTGTCTCGCTGATCCAAGCGCTTTTCGCCTCGGAGCTTGGTTCCTTGTCTGATGTCAATGATATGGAAGCCAGCGGGCGTTTTCTTGCAATCTGTATCGTCGCTATCGTCATGCTTACACAGATCCCATCCCTCGCTGGGGGAATGTCAGGAGCTATTGTGTCAGCGTCATCGGGCCTTGCCGTTGCAACCGGTGCTGCAGCAGCCGCCAGAGGCGCGCTGGGAACAGCAGTTGATGGCGGGCGTGGCGCGGTGGCCGGTGGCAAAACCGCCGCTGCGATGGCTTCTGCAGCCCGCGACGGGACCGGCATTCGTGACAGCGCGTCTCGCGCAATGCAAGCGCGTCGGGACATAGCGCACAGAGCCCGCAATCAGGATGGGGCGGCTCGTCAGAGCTACGCCGCTGACCGCTATCGGCAGAGCATTCGAGCTGCTCGCGAAAAACCACAACAAAAATCGTCGTAATCCGAGGTGCAGAGCAAATGTCACACGTGACAGATCACGAAAAAGAACTCTTTCTGGGCGCACGCCGTGATGCCTTCAAATGGCAGGTATTCGGCATGGTCGGCATGGCAATGGGCGTGGCCTCTATGATTGGCTGGGCGATGCTCCTTCCCCTGAAGGAAATCCGCGCGGTGCCATTCTCCATCGATCCCGACACAAAGCTGCCGGTGCTGCTGACTGAAAAGGTCGAAGAACTGGAACCATCCGAGGCGATGGCCTTCCGCGAGGTGGCAAACTATGTGCAGGACCGGGAAACCTATGATGTCCAGGACAACAACGAGCGCCTGAAATCGGTGCTGCGACGTTCTGATGAGCTGGCCGAAACGTCCTACCGCGAACTGTGGGACGGCTCGAACGACAACCATCCGGACGAAATCTATACGCCCAAGACAAAGGTGCAGACCGAAATTCTGGGCGTCTCGCCGGTCAACGATGAGACGGTGCAGGTCGAGATCCGCAAGTCCCTGATCGTGCCAAACCAAGCAACGGTCTCAGCCCGCTACGTGGTCACAGTGACCTACGGGTTTGAGGAAAAAATCGTGACGTCGATGGATGAGCTTCTTGAAAATCCATTCGGTTTTGTCGTCACCAACTACCGCGTCGACTCCATGGGAGACATCTGATGCAGCGAACCATTAAGACACTCACAACCGTCACTGCCGCAGTCCTGGCTCTTTCTATGCCTGTTCTGGCGGAAATCACACCAACGCCAGACGGAAGGAACGCGGATCACCGCATCACGCATTTCCACTATGTCGAGAACCAGGTGTATCGCATCCCTGTGGGTGAACGCCTGATCACCTATGTTCATTTTCCGCAGGGTGAAACCGTCCGCAGCATTGGTGCCGGTGACACCGAAAGTTTTCAGATCACCCGCCTGCAGGAAGGGCGCGTTATTGCGTTCAAGCCGGAAATCCTGAACTCGGATTCAAACCTGACCGTTCTGACCAATCGCGGGACATACAACTTCTATCTGGTTCCGGCCGAGAGCGCCGCCGAACGCAAACGTGTTCCGTTCCGGGTCACGTTCTACAACAAAAACAACGGCGACGGGACCACAACACGTCGTGGTACGGTTGCTCGGAGTGAGCCGAAACCAACAGGCCGGTTTGTGAACCAAAACTACTCACGCTCGGGCAAAGCTGACTTCGCGCCTACCGCCGTATGGGACGATGGCGTTCACACCTATATGCAGGTCCCGCAGGATGCGGAACTGCCAGGTATCTTCCGTGTCCTGCCTGATGGCCGTGAGTTGATGGTGAACACCACAGTCAAAGAGCGCGGCATTATCCAGGTGCAGGGTCTTTCCGATCTTTGGACACTGCGTATCGAGGACACTTCGATCTGCGTCCGGAATGATGGCGACGCGTTTCAGCAGGCCAGCGGTACCGGGCGGCCCGTTACATCTCAAACAGTTAAACCGGGGGGCAGCAAGTAGTGAACCGTGAACAAACAATTGCGGCACGGGCGGCGGCGGAACAGCCGCCCCTGCGTTCCCGGAAAAGGCTTGAACCCAAGAAGCTCATGGGCGTTGCCCTCGCGGGTGCCGTGTTCGTTGGTTTCGCGTGGTTTGTGCTGGGCGATGACGCCAAGAACAGCCGCGCAGGTGTCCGCGTCGATGCCCTGCAGCAAAGCGGTGGCGAACGCTATGGCCTGCTTACGGCACGGGGGCCGGACGTAGACGAACCCGAACCAGACGCGTTGCCGGAGGAAATCGCCTTCGCAACGCCCGCCTCAGCTCCACAGCCGGTTGAATTCATCGGGTTTGATAAAGCCATGAAAACTATCGAACAGCTCAACGATCGTATTGCGGGGCTGCAAGGTGAACTGACAGACGTAAAAGTGGCGATATCCGAAAAGGATGGTGAAATCGCTTCGCTCACTCTGGCCAATGAACGCCTTCAGGTCAGGTACGACGAGCGCGAGAAAAAGTTTCAGACAGAGCTTGCCCAGGCCGTTGCTGATGCTGAGGCACGGGCACTTGCCAGCATGAGCCACTTGCAGACTACGGGTCTGACCGATGATGAGCGGCGCAGGCTTGAAGAACTCAAGCGGATGCGCGAACGCCAAAACCAGTCGGACGGCATTGTGTTCGATGAAAATCCATACAGCAGAAACTAGTGGAGCTGACGATGAACAGAACAGTACTCACCCTCGCCCTGGTCACGTTGGCGTCAAGCGCATTTGCGCAGGATGGCACCGGGCAAAACTACGAGCCGATTAACAGCGGATCGCAGCCGGTGATTTTCCAGCCCTTCCCCCCTGCCCCGCAGCCGGTCCAGGTGCAACCGGATGACACCCGCCGGCCTGAAGAACAGCGCGGCTATCAGGAAAACCAAAACACGACATGGCAAAACAATCTGGTCGAAGAATATCCCCCCATCGTCGGGGTTTCGATCATTGACGATCCGTCGCGCACCCTGACGCAAGGCACGGTGTTGTCAGCGGTATTCGGCGGTGCGGTCAGCTCGGAATTGCCCGGTAGCGTGGTGGCAACGATTACACGTGGCGTCTACTCGATGGACGGTACGCGTTTGCTGCTGCCGCGCGGATCGAAGCTCTATGGCGAGTATCGAGCGGATACGACATTGGCGCAAACGCGCATCATGATTGTCTGGAGCCGTGTCATCACGCCCGACGGGTTGTCGGCTCAGATCGGTTCAGCTGGTACGGACGGTCAAGGCCGGACTGGTGCGACCGGTAGGGTGAACACACACTTTGGGAAGCGGTTCGGCACCGCGGCGTTGTTGTCCATCATCGGCATTGCGCCGGTAGCGTTGGTGTCTGACAGTGATAGCAACAACTCGGTTCGCACTGATCTGGCAACGCAAGTTGGGTCTAATCTGCAGAACGCCACGGCAGCGGCGCTTGATGAATACCTGCGCATTACGCCCACAATTTTTGTCGATCAGGGCAGCCGCATCAACGCGATCCTGCAGCGTGACATCGTGTTCGATAGCTTCTGATGAGCGGACGAAACGGTAATAGCCTTCTGGAATACTATACAGGCAAGATCGAGCATCTGTTGCATGATAAAAGCCTGAGCGAGATT
The DNA here is from genome assembly GCF_056531925.1 of Ruegeria sp. J8. NCBI lineage: Bacteria > Pseudomonadati > Pseudomonadota > Alphaproteobacteria > Rhodobacterales > Roseobacteraceae > Ruegeria > Ruegeria sp. J8. The sequence continues at coordinate 63,645 of NZ_JBQFMR010000012.1, read as the reverse complement.
TCTGTAAACCCTGACGGAGCGGTCTGGGTCGAAGAAATGGGCACAACACACATGATCAGGACAGACATCACACTGACCAGAGACGATGTAGAAAATATCGGGCGTTGTGTGGCCGGTTTCAGCGACGTGACATTCGGAGAAAAGAAACCCATTGCGACGGCCAACGTGCCAACACAGCAGGGCAAAGCGCGGGTGCAGGTCGTGATTCCGCCAGCAACAACCGGCGTGGGGTCCGTGGCGATCCGCCTGCTCCGCGTGAAAACTGTCGATCTAGGCGCGTTCAGCTTCGCCAGCAAAGAGGCCGCATTGGCGGAAAGTAACGATCACAGTGCGCTCGAAAATGCCCGTGCTGCCCTCGCAGCGGGCACGATGAGCTTTGACGAACTGGCCGACCTTGCGATGCAAAGCAAATGGAACGTGATCATTGCCGGGGGCACCTCGTCTGGCAAAACCACTGTTCTCAATGCCATGCTGAAGCGCGTCGATCAAGGCGATCGGATCGTGACAATTGAAGAAGTGGCCGAGCTGGACATCGAGCAACCCAATGCCGTGAGTCTGCTGGCAGATCGTTCTGAAAACGACGGTCCCCGATCACCAACAAAGCTGTTGGAATCCGCCTTGCGGCTCCGCCCGGATCGGCTCATCTGCGGTGAAATCCGGGGCGATGACGCGAATATGTTTTTGGAACTGGTCAACACCGGCCATGACGGATCTGTCTGCACCATGCACGCCAACTCGCCCGTAGATGCCATTGGGCGGATAAGCAAAATGGTGCGGCGAGGATCTCCGACCGTCCAAAAGTCAGAGGTGGTCGATGACATCAGAGCCACCATTCACATGATCGTTCACATGAAGAAAATCGGTGACAAGCGGAAGGTCAACGGCGTGATTTTTCCGCCGCTGATGACCGCTGACCAGCTGAATTGAAGGACTTACGTTATGGCTGAGTTTCAGGATCTACCCAAAAGCAAGAAGGTCGCGATAGCCGGCACAATGGGCTTTATCGCTACTTCAGCCTGTGCGGTGTTGGTGGTCGGCCTGGTCATCGAATACCTCAACACGAAAGGTTTCCGGGGGCTGGACATTTGGGCAATCCCGGAAAAGTTCATGTCACGGCCTGCAGAAGAACAACAGGTCATCGGGCTTGTGGCTGTTGTGGCCGTCTGCGTTCTGACATTTGCGTTTGTGGCCGCTGCTCTGCGCGGCCCCTCGACCAAATACGGGGATGCGGTTTTTGCAAAAGCGCCTCAGCTCGTCACAGAAGGATACGCGGCACCTCTGAAGCTGAAATCAAAACTGGACAGTGAAATTGTTTTTGCCAAGTTCGGCCCACCAAAAGAGAAAAACGCGATTTTCTATAAGCCCGGTCCGACTGTTCAAAAACCACATGCGATGTTCATTGCACCGTCAGGGTCGGGCAAAACCAGCGGCTTTGTGATCCCCAATATTCTGCGGTTCAACGGCTCCTGCGTTGTTCTGGACATCAAAGGCGAGATCTTCCAAGCGACCGGCGCACGGCGGGCGGCAATGGGCGATGAGGTTTTTGTGTTCGACCCCGAGAACCCCGACAAAAGCCACAGCTATAACCCGCTGCGCCGCGCAGCACGTGCCGACAATCTGGACCGGCGATGGGAAGAAGTGATTCAAGTTGCGACCCAGATGTTCGACACGCCCAGCTCGTCCGCACAGGGCTTTATGGGTGGTGTCGAAGGCATGTTCTGCGCAATGGCGATGTTGGCGATCAAAAGAGAGCGGCCATACATTTCCGAAGTCCTGCGCCTGGTCAAAACGACCAAGCAAAAGGACTATGAGAAAATGGCTGAAGAAGTTGGATATGCGCGAGCTGCAGATGAATTCCTGAATCTTGCAGCCGAAGAATCCAAAATCTTGCGGTCAACGATTTCGGTTATGTTGAACTCCGGCCTTCAGCTCTGGCGTAACCCGTCTGTGGCAAGAGCCACGCAGGGCAATGACATCAACTTTGAAAATCTGCGTCGGCGCCCCACCTCGATCTACTTTTCTGTGCCAGGGAAAAAGGTCAAAGAGTTCCGGACACTCATTCGCCTGTTCTTCCTCGATCTGGTGAACACAATCGAAACCGTAGAGCCGGGCCCGGATGAACCGTTCAAGGTTCTGATACTGCTCGATGAGTTTCAGCGCCTCGGCCATCTTGAGCGCGTTGTGGAAGCCTATGACACCATGCGATCCTTCGGCGGTCGGCTGGTGGTGATTTCGCAAACGCTGTCGCGCCTGCAGGACATCTATGGGCATGAAGGTGTGCGGGCGATGCTGGCAAACGCCGGGACGCAGATGTTTGCGGCATCTGAGGACTCAGAGGTACGCGAACACGTATCCAGGTCCATCGGTGACAAAACAGTCATGAGCAAATCGAAGTCTCGGGCGCTCGGCAAAATGGAGATGGGCAGCATATCGGAACGCGAAGAAGGCATTCGCCTGCTCCGGCCGGAACACGTTGGCCGATTGCCTGAAAATGAGGTTGTGCTGATCCGTGAAGGCAAGATGCCGGTGATTGCAAACAAGATCCGATACTTCGAAGATCCGTATTTCATGCAGTTTTTGGGCGGCGATAGTCCGAAGATCAAAGGCACACACCTCGATCTTGCTACAGAGCAAGCCAGGGACACGGCAAAAGCGCTGGCTGAAGCGAAACCGGCCCCTGCCCCGATAAAAGAGGTTTCCGAAAAAGATCAGGAACTTCAGGCAGCTTTTAACGCGCAGCGCGCGGTCGCAAAACGAAAAAGCCGGTCAGCAAAAGACATGGCGATGGAGAAAATGCGAGCCAAACGGCGAGAAAGCAGTGCCTCCGCTTGACGGGGGTGCTGTTTCTGTAAATCTGCGCTTAACCATGTTCGTGAGAACGTAGCAGTATAACTATCAGAAGGTCATTTTAGATGAGATTGATACTCGCGATTTTGCTTCCGTTTGTGGTGTTCTTTACGATCAGACGCCCTTTTCAGGGCTTTTTCTGCCTACTCCTGCAACTGACGCTGATTGGCTGGATACCAGCGGCAATATGGGCTGTTTACTCGCTGAGTCAGTACAACACGGACAAGAAGATCAAGGCTGCAGCGAATAGGTTGAGCGATCAATGATCTGAGTTGCCGAAAACCCGGAATGGTTTGAAGAAATACAAAACCGCAAAATCAGCCCTGCGGTCGGCTAAATCAAATAGGGCCACCCCGAGGCGGGGGTCTACTCCGGTAGGGTGCAGGATCATACGTTCGTGCAAGCAGCCGTTCGCGGATCACGCGGCGAAGGTGCCGAGAGAGCCCAAACTCACCAATGCTGCGGCCAGGATCAAGGGACGTGAACTGGTGTGAAGCTGCCATTCGAACTTGCTGGCCATGGGTGGGTGAGCGAGAGATTGCGGTCCGTTTAATCCCATAAAAGCTTCTCTCGGCGGCAATCAACTTGGGGCAGGAAAAGCCTGCCTTCGATACCATTCGCCCAAAATCGAAGCGAGATGGACGCAGAGCATAAGGGCGAAATACGACGTTTCGCTCGGCTCTGAGGCTCCGAAAGCGTGGGGTTTGACTCCTGCGCTGTCAAAAGAATCCTTGACCAGTTCCAGTATCAGCACTAGTTGAAATGAAATGACGTTTTGTCTAATGAAACGTTAAGGCAAAAGATGATGGGATCGCCCATGTCGCGGACCCGCAAGCCAACCAACAGTTAGGGAGGAGCCTGACATGACGAAAGATAACGGAAAATTGACGCTCACTGCGGGTCTCGTAGCCGGTAGTCTGGTCATTGCCACGTCTGCCTTCGCCGAAGGCGAGGTGGTGTTTTCGTCCTGGGGAGGTTCATTCCAAGATGCGCTTCGGGAGTCCATGCTGGACCCAGCGGCGAAAAAGCTGGGTCTTACCATCAAAGAAGACACGACAAACGGCATTCAAGACGTGCGTGCGCAGATCACTGCGGGTGCGGTTGCTTGGGACATTACCGAACAGGCGTTGTCCGACTGTGCCCGTTTGAAGCAGGAGGGGGCGCTGGAACCCATCGACTATGGCGTGGTCTCGACCGATGGCATGCCGTCCAGCCTTGTGGACAGCGAGTGGGTTGGCATGCTGACCTATTCACTGGTCATCGGCTGGCAAGCAGAGAAGTTTGGTGAGAACGGCCCACAGTCCTGGGCGGATTTCTGGAACACCGAAGCCTACCCTGGGACACGCGCGATGTTCAACTCGGTGTCGCATGCGCTGGAGGCGGCATTGATGGCGGATGGTGTCGACCCGGCGGATGTAAACACCGCTCTGCGGAGTGAAGGCGGCGTAGACCGGGCCTTTGCCAAGCTTGAGGAGATCGCGCCCGATATCACGGTCTGGTATCGGGGAGGCTCGCAAGCGGCGCAGTTGATGGCAGATGAAGAGATTGACTTCATTCATATCGGCAACGGCCGCGCAGAAGCGCTGAATGCCGATGCAATAACGGTTGGGTATACCTGGAACCAGGCCACGACCGACGCGGATTGCCTGTTGGTACCCAAGGGCGCGCCAAATCGCGAAAACGCCATGCGGGTTCTCAATGAGATGCTGTCGGCCGAAGCGCAGGCGCGCATGGCGGTGGCCATCTCCTACGGCCCTGTCAATGCGCATGCATTTGAAACCGGGCTGATCTCGCCCGAACTGGCAGCCAAAAACAATGCCGCCCCTGACAATATGAAGACCCAGGTGGTTATTGACGCAAGCTTCTACGTCGAAAACTTCGCAGAACTGCAAGAGCGGTTTGACACTCTGGTTCAGCAGTAGGCCCAAATTGATGCGCTCCAGTCCTTCATCCGATCCGGCAGAACCTTTGAACGTCCTTTTCGTTCATGGCTGGGCGTGCGGGTGGCAGGATTGGAGCGGTGTCTCCCCGCTCCTTCCAGACAGTGCCCACATTGGGCTTGCGAAGCTTCCGGGATGCCCCGATGCCGTGCCGCTGGGGGGAGCGATCAGTCTCAGCGACTGCGCGGCCCATGTGATTGCCCAGGCAAATGATCTGGGTTTTGATCGCTTTGCCCTTGTCGGCCACAGCATGGGTGCCCGGATTGCCATCGAACTGGCTGCGACTTGGCCAGGACGCGTCTCTCATCTTCTTTTGCTGGATGGCAGCAACGTTCCTGAAGACCCCGAAGAAGCCGTTGCGCGTCTGGCAGAGCAGCTTGCGCAGCTTGGTCAGAAAGGATGGGCGGAGGCGGCAGTCGGTGGGATGATGGTCAACAACCTCGATCCAGATCAAAAACGTGATATTGTGAACCGGGCTGCGCAATATCCGGCAGACGTTTTGAAGGCGTATTACCATGCGATGGCTGCATGGGATCGCGATAAATTTGTTCCGGCCATCGACCGGCTCACCTGCCCGGTCACAATCCTGCAATCAACGTCGCTGGACGAACACGAAGTTCGCCGATCGGCGACGACCCACCCCGCATCGCTTTGGCTGGATGCCTTGCGCGCGCGGGTTCCCGGGGCGGTGATCAAGTTGGTGCCGAATACCGGCCATTTCATCATGTACGAACGGCCGCAACTGATCGCCGACTGGGTGGAAGAGACATTGCAAGTCAACCACGGCGTTCACCACGAAAAACCCAACCAAATAACGAGAGAATATCAAGGGAGAAACTGACATGAAAAAAGTAGAGAGAAAACTGTCGCTTGCGACCAGCCTCGTTGCCGGCAGCCTGGCAATGGCTGCGCCAGCCTTCGCCGAGGGCGAGGTGGTGTTTGCATCCTGGGGCGGGTCCTTTCAGGACGCATTGCGCAGCGCCATGCTGGAACCTGCCGCCGGCGCGCTGAATGTCACGGTCAAGGAAGATACCACAAACGGTATTCAGGACGTGCGCGCACAGATCACAGCGGGTGCCGTCGCCTGGGATGTGACCGAGCAGGACTTGCCCTCGTGTGAAACACTCAGCCGTGAGGGCAGCCTTGAGCCGATTGATTACTCGATTGTCGACACAACGGGCATCCCCGAAGAGCTGATCCACGAAAACTATATCGGCTTCATCAACTTCACCAAGGTGATTGCGTATCGCAAGGATGCCTTTGGCGACAATGGTCCGTCCAACTGGGCAGAGTTTTGGGATCTGGAAAACTTCCCAGGCAAGCGCGGCATGCACGGCAAGGTGAACTACAACCTTGAGGCCGCCCTTATGGCCGACGGTGTGCCGATGGCCGATATCTACGACACATTGGCCACGGACGAAGGCAAAGCGCGCGCCTGGGCCAAACTGGGAGAGATCGCACCAGAGGTCACCGTTTGGTATCGTGGCGGGTCGCAGTCCGCGCAGCTGCTGCGTGATGGAGAGGTGGACGTGATCCACATGGGCCATAACCGCGTGGAAAGCGTGATCGCATCCGGCATTGAAGTCGCCTATGCCTTCGATGGAGGGACGATGGATGTCGACTGTCTGCTGGTGCCCAAAGGTGCCCCGAACAAAGACAACGCCATGCGCCTGATCAATGAGCTGCTGAGTGCCGAAGCGCAGGCACGGCTGGCGGTCACGATGCCGCTGGGCCCGGTGAACACCGGTGCGTTTGACACTGGTATTATCTCGGGAGAAATGGCGGTTAAGGTCAACACCCATCCCGACAACTACGGCAAGCAGCTTCTGGTCGATCCGAACTTCTACATCGGCCAGCTGGGTGAGTTGACTGAAGAGTTCGACACTCTGATCCAGCAATAATCCATCTGGGCGCAGCGCATTTGGCACTGCGCCCACTTTTCAAGTCAGGAGCTAGCATGTCCTCTGCCACCCAATCCCTTCCCATCGACATATCCAGCCTGTGCAAAGCCTACGGATCAGTCAAAGCGCTCGATGATGTATCGCTGAATATCGCTGCAGGCGAATTTCTGACACTGCTTGGGCCGTCGGGCTCCGGCAAAACGACGCTCCTGATGGCGCTGGCCGGATTTGTGCGTCCTGATGGCGGGTCGATTCGGTTTGGCGAACGCGAAATGATTGCAACGCCGCCGCACAAACGCGGCCTTGGCATGGTTTTTCAAAGCTATGCGTTGTTTCCATTCATGACGGTGGCTGAAAACGTAGCCTATCCGTTGAAAATCCGCGGAGTTTCCAAAAGCGATCAAAAGACCCGCGCCGAGCGTGCGCTGGATACCGTACAGCTGGGCGGCTATGGGGATCGGCGCATCACCCAATTGTCCGGCGGCCAAAGACAGCGTGTGGCTCTGGCCCGCGCCATGGTTTTCGAGCCGCAGATCATCCTGATGGATGAACCCCTGTCCGCGCTCGACAAAAAGCTGCGCGAGCACATGCAGATTGAATTGAAGGCGCTCCATCAAAAATTGGATGCAACCATTGTCTATGTAACCCATGACCAGCGCGAAGCCCTGACGATGTCGGATCGCATTGCGGTGGTCAATCATGGGCGGATCGAGCAGGTCGAGACCCCTGAGCGGCTGTATCGCCAGCCTCACAGCTTCTTTGTGGCGGATTTTATCGGTGAATCCATTTCGGCGCCGGTGAACGTGGCCAATAATACGGCGCATCTTGGCGAACGCGTGCTGAAATCCGATTTGCCTATTGCTCCGGGGAGCGGCGGCCATCGCCTGGTGATCCGGCCTGAGCTGCTGGAGGTCACCTCAGGTGCTGTGCCTGAAACAGCCAATGATTTGTCCGGCCGGGTCGACGCCATCATTTATCAAGGCGACAGCGTGCTGGTTATCGTTCAGCACGACAGCGCAGGCCAGATCAATGTGCGCGTCCCTGCCAATCGCGCGGGCCAGACGGGTCTGCCTTCCAAGGGAGAGAAAATTGGCCTGGCCCTGCATCCCGAAGACACGATCATCGTACCGGAGAATGTATCATGAGCATCGCCGAGTCCTTTGGGGCCGCTCAGACGCTTCGGAACGCAAGCACGCTCAAATCCGAAGAGCGCCGTGAACGCCTGACGTTTTTGGGGCTTTCGATGCCCGCGGTTCTCGCAATTCTGATTGTCGTGTTTCTGCCGATTTTCTGGCTGTCTTCGCTCTCATTTTACAATGCGGCGGGTGAGTTGAGCACGGAAAACTATGCGCGTATCTTTGAAAGTGCTTTGTATCGGCGGACCTTTGTTGTCACCTTTCAGATCAGCATCGCCGTGACGGTGATTTGTGTCCTGCTCGGATATCCGCTGTGTTACTGGCTGACCAGGATGCCGAACAGAACGGCTGCCATTTTAATGGTTTTCGTGCTGGTCCCGTTCTGGACGTCGGTTCTGGTGCGGACCTACGCCTGGCTGGTGCTGTTGCAGCGCAATGGCATCATCAATTCGTCGCTGATGTCGCTTGGCATCATCGAGGAACCGCTGCAACTGGCGCACAACCTCACGGGATCAATCATTGGCATGGTACATATCATGCTGCCGTTTCTGGTTTTGCCGCTTTACGCCACCATGCGCAACATCGACACCGACCTGGTTCGGGCCGCCGTTGGGCTTGGCTCCAGCCCGCGCGGCGCATTCTGGCGGGTGTTTTTCCCGATGTCCTTGCCGGGCCTTTTTGCCGGCATCGTGCTGGTCTTCATCCTGTCACTTGGGTTCTTCGTCACACCTGCTTTGCTGGGCGGTGGCCGGGTGCAGATGCTGGCGCAGCGGATCGAAAGCACGATCACAGTCTATTCCAATTGGGGGGCTGCATCCGCCCTGGGCGTTGTCCTGTTGCTGCTGGCACTGGCGATGATCTGGCTGATGAACCGTGTGTTCGGTCTCGACAAACTCTTCATGCGCTAAGGATCTGAGAATGGAACAAGTCGGACAACGTAAAATTGACGGTCTGTGGCTGACGGTGGTCGGTATCGCGGTGCTGTTCTTTCTGATCCTGCCCACGCTGATCGTGATCCCGATGTCGTTTTCGGGGGCCTCATTTCTGGAGTTCCCGCCGACGTCGTTCTCGTTCCGCTGGTACACGGCCTATTTCACCTCTGCGGAATGGATGAGCGCCACGAAGACCTCTCTGATCGCGGCAGTGTTGACCACGGCGATCGCGACGCCTTTAGGCTCTCTTTGTGCCTATGGGCTGCATTGCTCCACCCCACGGATCAGGAACACTGCGCAGATCCTCGTGATCATGCCCATTGTCGTGCCGGTGATCCTGATCGCCGTCGGCGTGTTCAGCCTTTATGCCAAGCTGGGGCTCAATTACACACTGACCGGTATTGTGATCGCCCATACCGCGCTGGCCCTGCCGTTTGTAATCGTGACCGTGATGTCGGGCTTGCAGAACTATGACTTCGATCAGGAACTGGCGGCGCGCAGCCTGGGTGCGTCCCGAGCTTACGCGCTGTGGACAATAACAGTACCCCAAGTCAAATTCTCGATCCAGACCGGGGCCTTTCTGGCCTTCATCACATCGCTGGATGAGGTGGTGATTTCGATGCTGGTCTCGGGCGGGGAAAATGCCACAATTACCCGCCGCATGTTCAATTCACTGCGCGATCAGCTTGATCCGACCATTGCCGCGATTTCCACCTGCCTGATTTTCGTATCAATCACGGCGCTCATCGGCGTTCAGTTGATTGGCCGCAACAAGAATGCTGACAAATGATGGGCTCTTTATATCACACCAATCTCGGCCCGGATCTGGCGGGCGGCATCAAGCACCGCAGCGCGATAGCCTTCGACAGCGGTTTCATTGAAGCGAACGCGCAGACCCGACAGGCTGACGGCACCCAGCAGCTCGCCCTCAGGCCCAAGAACCGGAACAGACAACCCGGCAACGTCCGGATCACGTTCACCAAGGCTGAGATAATACCCGGCCTTGCGGATGCTGCTGGCCTTTTTGCCATGCCCGATGGAATAGGCATCCAGCACCCGGCCCGACGAGCCAGTGCTCAGCGGAATTATCTCGCCCTCCTGGATATGATCCCGCGCAAGCCTGGGCGAATTGACACGGTAGAGGCAAACGCCGGAGTTGCCGCGTTGCACGTAAAACGACGCGCTTTCCCCCGTCGCATTCACCAGGTTCGCCAGCACCGGGCGCACAATAGGCCCCATGCGCAGATTCTGGCGAAATACGGATCCAAGACGCCACAAAGACGGCCCCAGATGAAACAGCCCTTCGGCGTCGCGCGTGATATGGCCAAATTTCTCAAGCGAGACGCTCAGACGCAGGATTGTCGCTTTGTTGACACCACTGCGGTCCGCGACCTCTTTCAGAGAAAGCCCCGCATCTCCGGGCTCAAAGCTGTCCAGAACACGCAATGCACGTTCAACCGCTTCGACACCACCATTCGTGTCGGGGGTTCGGGGCTTGTCGGGCATGGGCAGACCTTTCGACGCAAATCCGTCACTTTTTATAGCTGGTTTGAACGCAATTGGAAATCGCAAATAATGAAGGCATCTGGCAATGCATAGCGCGCAGAAACAAATGATAACAACTGGTTATGCTGGCCTGCCATTTGGCGAGATTTCGCAATGCGATGCAGGATCTGTCGGGCTTTTGGGTGTTCCAAGCGAAGTCGATAGCGGGCCACGTTCCGGCGCCTCCTTGGCACCGGATGCGCTGCGCAAGATGACCGGACAGCTTGGAACTAGCCTGCCTGTAAATGGTCGGGATCTGGGTAATCTGGACCTGTCGGGCGATTGGTCCGGCGTATTGAAACAGCTTGTGGCGCAAATGGTGGATCGCGGCATTGTGCCCGTCGTTCTGGGTGGCGCGTCTGATGTCGCCTCTGCTGTACTGGGGGCCTTGCCTGATCTGCCGGTTGTCGCGGCCATGCCACTGGCTCGGCGTGATCTTACAGAACGACCATCAAACACGATTTGGGTGGGTTTGAATGGCGGGCAACCTGCCGATGTTTGGGATCAGATCGCTCAGCGCACGATGGATTGGCGTACCGCCCGGTGGTTGGATGAAGGGCACGCAGACTTTTCTGACACGCCCGAGCGCGCTGTTCTCTGGATCGACATATCGGTCGTTGATCTGGGGCATGCAGCCGGTGCTATCGGCCTTAACCCAGGCGGAATGAAACCCGAAACCTTGGTTTCTGTCATTGGGGCAATGTCCTGCCGCTGGCAGGCGATTGTGATCACTGGCCTTGCGCCTGCCCGCGACACGCGTGGCATGTCGGAATTGGCGGCCATTGAAACCCTGAACGCGGCTTTGCGTCATGGGTGATGCGGCGCAAATACAGTTTGACGGGATCCCCAGTTTTCTGGGCATGCCTGTTGGCGATCTGGAAGACCTCGTGCCTGGGCAAGTCGCGGTAGCAGGATATTTTTGTGACAATCTCGACCGACCAGCAGCAGAGCAACGCTACCTCGCAAGGCAATTACGATACGCCTCCCAACCCGGAAAGGCCCCCGCGAATGCCATTGACCTAGGGGACGTGAATGTATTTCCGCTTGAGCCGGATAAGCATTTTTCTGCAGTTGTCTCGCAATGCGAGGCGGTTCTGAAAACCGGCGCGCGGATGGTGCTGGTTGGCGGAGATTCCAGCGGACTGAAGGCGCTTGGAATCGCGACACAAAAAGTCACAGGTGCTGATGTTCCTGTCATTCAGGTCACAGGGGGCGTTGCAGGCCAATTGTCTCACGCTCAACCGGTCATCCTTTCTGTGGATTTACAAGAGCTTGCGGGCAAATGGGTGTCGCACCCACGTCGCCTGACCGGGATGTCACCTGCACAGATGATCGCGCAAATTGACACTACCCCAGGCAATGTCACCGCCGCAGCAGTTTTCGGACTTGCCCCGGCATTAGACGATCGTGGCAGAACGGAATCCTGCGCCGCGCTGGCGATCTTGCAGGCAGTGACTGAGCGTCTAGAGAAAGGAGCTGGCTGATGCCTTTACGATCGGCCCCATTGCCGCGCATGGCAGGGCAACTGTCGTTTATGCGCGCAAAAACCAAAGCAATTGAAGATGTCAGGCCCGGTGATCTGGCAGTGCTGGGCGTCCCGTTTGAAGACACCAGCGCGCCGCATGCCGGGCAGTCCCTGGCGCCGCGTGCGTTGCGCGAAACCTCGGTCTATTTCGGTTGGCACGCAAACCCACAATTCAGTCACCCGGTAGATGTCGATGCACGTCAGGACATCAGTACCGACGGTCTGCACGAGCGGCTCTGTGACCTCGGAGATATAGCGGCAGGATCTGAGGACGCGATCCACGCGGCATTGAAGGCCGCGACGCGTCAGATCAGCCGCAATGGTGCCTGCGCCATAATATTGGGTGGGTCAGATTGCCTGTCCAAGACAGTGCAGAGCGAGCTGCCTGAGTGTCAGACTGTGCAGCTTGGCGGTACGCCAGATGATGCGCGCGACTTTCATGTATCGCCCCTGCCAAACGGGGGTGGCACGACCTGCAGCCAAAACACTGCCGCGCAGCTTGCCGCGTTTTCCAGGTGGCGGGATGTATCAAAGCCGCTGTTTGTGCAGTTTGATCTGTCCGTGTTTGAAACATCGCTCAGCGCGCTTTGTGATCGGCCCCGTTTGGGAGGCTGCGACCTTGATACAGTGGTGCAATGGCTCAGCGCCCTGGGACAGCACGAGGTCAGTGCCATCATGTTGACCGGCCTGAACCCGAGCAGGCCCGGAATGGGTGTGGTGAAGGTTGGCCAACGACTGATGGTCACGGCTCTTTTGGCATTCATCTATGCGCGCCTCGGTTTTGGGATTGACCGACCGGTGCGCCCAATTCCCAAGGAAAATGTACTGACATGACTGCAGCTAATACCACATTTCACCCGCCTCTGTCACAACCGGGATATCGGCTGTTTGATGGGCCTTTGCGCGACGTGGCCGAGGTCGGTCCCGATAAGATCGGCGTGGTCGGCATGCCGAGCGACTGGACACATTCCAGCCGCCTTGGCACAAGGTTCGGCCCCGAAGCATTGCGCAGGGCGACAAGTCTTCTGCAATCTTTGCGTCCGCAGGGAGCCAGCTTTGATCCCGATACAAGCCGCCGTACTGTGCCTGCAACCGATTGGCTGATCGATTGCGGCGACGCAGAGATCACAGCGCAGGACGTTGACGCAACAACCGAAGCCATCGCTGCAATGACCGAAACGCTGACCGTTGCAGGGGCAATCCCACTGGCACTGGGTGGTGATCACTATAACAGCTTCCCGGCCTGTCTGGGCTATTCCCGTGGGCTGACCAAACGTTCGCCAAACGCGCGCTTCGGATATATCCAAATCGATGGTCATCTCGATTTCTCCGACCGGCTGGGGGCGTGGGGCAGCCACAACCATGCAACCAACGCGCGCCGGATTTCCGAACTGCCCAACATCGATGTCTCCAATATGGTCTGGATCGGCATCACGGGCTGGGTCGATGGCGGCGATCTCGCGCTCATTGAAGAGCAGGGCGGACGGGTATTTTCATCTGGCGAGGTGCAAAAACTCGGCGCGGCCGAGGTGATGCGTCAGGCCCTTGCGCATGCCATGCAGGGGTGCGACGAGCTATATCTGTCGATTGACATTGATGCGATGGACGCCGGCTACCTTCCCGGCACGGGTTCCATCGTGCACAGCGGCATTACACCGCGTCAGTACTACGACCTGCTGGATGGATTGGCCGAGGCCCCCTTGGGCGGGTTGGATATTGTCGAGGTCTCACCTCCGCTTGATCCTTCAGAACGCACGGAGTTCCTGGCGGCGGAAATGCTGTTCCGGGTCCTGCGGCGCTTCCGCACGCGACCGGTGTAAGAGCTATGATGAAATATATCGGAACCCGGCAATTGGGTGGGCTATCACATGCAGGACAGATCCTTGCCCCGGCAACCCGGCCCTGGATCACGGATCTTGCAGCGCTTTGCCCCTACGAGGGTCTGCAACCCGGTAACCTCCCGGAATTTGAACGTGACCCGGATTGGGACAACTGGGCGCTCACTGACAGCCCCAAAGACCCGACCAAACGCCTGAACTGGCATGTGTTTCAACAGGGAGGCACCCGGTATCTGGTGGCCGACCGGATGCTAATGAGCCGCGTTAGCTGGCAGGATCTGGACGATGCCGGGTATGTCTATGGCACAGAGGTGTCCATCGATGGCACTACGTTTCGATGCCGGTTGCTGACCGGTGGTGATACGCCCCGAAATGACCCCTATCAGGGTGCGACTGGGCCCAATGAATGGGATGCGTTGGTGGGCGGTGCCGCCGTGTCAAACGCGCCCCAACCGGACCCAGCCAATGGTGCAGCCCCGCTTCGCCCGGATCACCTGACCTCACCTCATAACCGTTTGTGGAATTGGTTCGGGGCGGTCAGCTGGACCGCCGAACCTGTCGCCAACCGTGCCGATGGGCGGGTATGCCGGGGCTATCACGGCCCGACCTATTTTTATGTGAACACTGTAGACCACCGGCATGAAGATATCGGGTGGCGACCAGTTCTTGAGGAAGTACTATGACCGCAGATCCCTTTTCCAACTATATCGCCGGAACATGGGCCGCTGGCAGTGGTGCAGTTCCAAACATCAACCCATCTGACCTGAACGACACAATCGGGGATTATGCGCAGGCCAGTGCCGCGCAGACTGCCGATGCGATCGAGGCCGCGGCTGCCGCTTTTCCGAAATGGCGCGCAACATCGCCACTGGTCCGGTTCGAAGTGCTGGACCGGATCGGGTCGGAAATCCTCGCCCGTGTGGACGAGCTGGGCGACATGCTGGCCCGCGAAGAGGGCAAAACCCTACCTGAGGCCAAGGCCGAAGCACATCGCGCCGGGCATTTGTTCAAATACTTCGCGGCCGAAGCCTATCGTGCCACCGGCGACGCTTACCAATCACTGCGCGAAGGTGTGTCGCTTAAGGTTCTGCGCGAACCCATTGGCGTCGTGGGCGTAATCACGCCCTGGAATTTCCCGCTGGCGATCCCGGCATGGAAAATTGCGCCCGCTCTGGCCTATGGCAATACGGTCGTGTTCAAACCTGCCGAACTGGTGCCCGGTTCTGCGTGGATGTTGTCCGACATCATTGCCCGTGCGGGGCTGCCCGAGGGTGTGTTCAACCTTGTGATGGGCAAAGGCCGTGAGGTCGGGGAGGCAATCGTGTTACACCCCAAGGTTTCCGGGGTCACGTTCACCGGCTCCACACCAGTCGGTCGCAATATGGGGGCTGCGCTGTTCGCCCGCGGGGCAAAAATGCAGCTTGAAATGGGGGGCAAGAACCCGCTGGTTGTGCTGGATGACGCGGATCTGGATCTGGCAGTTCACTGCGCCATACAGGGCAGTTTCTTCTCAACCGGCCAACGCTGCACAGCGTCTTCGCGGCTGATTGTTGAAGACGGAATTCATGATCAATTTGTCAGCGCGATGACCGCGGCGATGAAAAAGCTTCGGATCGGGGATGCGCGTGCGCCTGACACCGATATTGGCCCGGTTGCGAGCGCCGACCAATTGCGGATTGACCTTGATTATATTGCGAGAGGGCAGGCCGAAGGCGCGGAGCTCATCAGCGGTGACCAAATTACTCTGAACACGCCGGGGCACTATTTGGAGCCAGCCTTGTTCGTGGGGGCCGAGCCGCAAATGGATATCTCTCGGCATGAAATTTTCGGGCCAATCGCCGCTGTGTTGCGCGTGCCGGACTATGAGGCCGCCCTTGCCAGCGCCAACGACTGTGAGTTCGGCCTGTCAGCGGGCATCATCTCGCGGGATGCGGCCAAGATCGACCATTTCTCGCAGAACGCCGAGGCAGGCATGGTACAAGTCAATCTTCCCACGGCAGGCATGGATTTTCACGCGCCATTCACGGGCCGAAAAGGATCATCCTATGGCGCGCCGGAAAAAGGCAGCTATTGCCGCGAGTTTTTCACAGTAGCCAAGGTTGTACACGAGGGGCGCGGACAATGACGCAGGCACCTTTGAAGGGCATTCGCATTCTTGATCTGACCAATGTGCTGGCCGGTCCGTTCTGCTGTCATCAGCTGGCCCATATGGGGGCCGACGTGATCAAGGTCGAAACCCCGGGCACCGGTGATCTTGCGCGCCAGCTGGGGGCTGATCCCGCGCGCAACGCCGACCTTATGGGCGTTTCCTTTCTGGCGCAAAATCCGGGCAAACGGTCGATCACCTTGAACCTGAAATCGGCATCCGGAAAACGCATCCTGAAGGAGCTGGTGCAAAAGGCCGATGCCCTAGTCGAAAACTTCCGCCCCGGGGTGATGGCGCGCTTGAACCTTGACTATGAGACGCTCCGTCAGGAAAACCCGCGCCTTGTTTATTGTGCGATCTCCGGCTTCGGCCAAGATGGCCCGCTGGCGAAACTGCCCGCTTATGACCAGATCGTGCAGGGGATGAGCGGCGTGATGTCGATCACCGGCGATGCCGACACCGCGCCCTACCGGGTGGGCTACCCGATGGCCGACACCATCGGAGGGATGACGGCCGCCTTCGCCGTCGCCGCTGCGCTTGCTAACAAGGCCGAAGACCGCGGCACGTTCATTGACGTCTCGATGCTCGAGGCCGTCATTGCGACAATGGGCTGGGTGGTGTCAAACCATCTGATCGCCGGGAAGGCACCCACTCCAAACGGCAACGATAATTTCACCGCCAGCCCATCCGGCACATTCAGAACCGCCGATGGCGTGATGAATATCGCCGCCAACAAGCAAGAACAGTTCGAGGCCCTGTGCGGGATCCTCGACAACCCGGCCCTTGCGCAGGACCCACGCTTTGCCGACCGAAAGAACCGACTGGCCAATCGGCCCGCCCTGACCGCCGAACTGGAAGCGGCCTTTGCCACGGCCCCCACCCATGAGTGGGTCGACAAGCTGACAGCACAGGGCGTTCCCGCAGGGCCTGTCTGGTCGGTGCCTGAGGCGTTGACGCATCCGCAGCTTGCCGATCGGGGCCTGCTGCAAACCCACCGTATAGGATCTGAGGATCTGCAACTGGTCGGGATCGGCGCCAAGCTTGATGGCACGGCCCCTGGTGTCGATTCGCCGCCCCCGACCTTGGGTGCACATACAGCCGATATCCTGAGCGAACTTGGCTATAACAATGCCCAGATCTCGGACCTGAAAAAGGAAGACGCGATATGACGGCCCCCTCAGAACGCAAAGAGGTCGATGACATGCGCCACTGGTGGCGCACCGCAATCATCGACATGGCTCCAGGGCGGATCGCCTTTCGCGGCCACCCGATCCAGGACCTTATAGGTTCTGTTAGCTTTGCTCAGATGATCTGGCTCATGGTGCGGGGCGATATGCCCACGCCAGAACAGGCGGCGCTTTTCGAATGTGCGCTGGTGGCGGGCGTGGATCATGGTCCGCAAGCGCCTTCGATTGCCGCCGCCCGTATGGCCGCGACCTGCGGGCTGGGGCTCAACAACGTCATGGCAACCGGGGTCAATATGCTGGGTGACGTGCATGGCGGCGCCGGTGAACAATGCGCAGAACTTTATTTCGACATCGCCAAACGGATCGATGACGGCGCTGAACATGAAAGTGCCGTCCGCGACGGTATCGCCGCCTGGCGTGAGGAAAATGGCAAAATTGTCTCGGGCTTTGGCCACCGCTTCCACAAGCCCGTCGATCCCCGCGCACCAAGGTTGATGGCGTTGGTACGCGAGGCCGCGAAGTCCGGTACGGTGGATGGGCGGTTTGCCGACATTGGCGAGGCTATTCAGGCGGAAATCGGACGCAAGCGCGGCACTGAGATCGCAATGAATATCGATGGGGCCACGGCTGTTATCTTTTGCGAGCTGGGCTTTCCGCCCCCACTCTCTCGTGGTCTGTTCTGTCTCTCCCGCTCGGTAGGCGTCTTGTCTCATGGCTGGGAACAGATGCAGCAGGGCGGCCGGAACAAAGGGCCAATGCCACCGCGCTATCTGCCGGAATACATTGGTGTTAAATCGGAGAGCTAAACCGACGAAACCTCTTAAGGCCGGAGCTATCGTTTGCGGCTGCATCAGCGGCATCTATTTCAAAACACTGGAAAAATATGACGCAATTGAGGTTATGGCCTGTGCCAGACTCGCACCGCAGATCGAGGGGTATTTGTCAGATATCAAAAGTCGCGCAATCCCGATGAACATCGATGGCGCGACCGCCGCAGTTTACGTCGAGCTTGGCTTTAAAGCCTCACTCGCGAGTGGACTGTTCTGCCTTTCTAGGTCAGTGGGCATCCTGGCACACGCCTGGGAGCAGACCCAACAAGGCGGTCGTAACAAAGGTCCATTACCTAAAGATCGTCTTTGGACATATCTCACCCCAAGTGAGAAATGATACGAATTTCACACTTGTTCTGACGTCAGCGAAGAGCAATCAAGCGGCCATTGGTGCAAGCGCCGCGAACTTGCACTTTGTCCGCGTCTTACCAGTTCAGGCAAGGTGCCGCGAAGGGTCGGTTTTCAACACATCCCGTTCGGCAACTTCCATACCGCCCTGTTTTGCACCCAGCCTGAATCTGGTCCAGCTGTATCTGAATAACCTTCTGCGTAGCCCCTACAAGCTATGCCCCTCATCTTCATGGATGTGGGTCGCCTGCTCGCGGGTGAGTGTAATCTCGTGAACCACGGCGGCAATCTTGCTGGACGAAACCTGGTGCAGCTCACCGACAACGGCCTCGGCGCGTGCGTAGCTGTCCGGAACGCCTTGGCTGTTGAAGTGGGCAGCAGCGGTGGAAATGTCCGCGTCTCGCCAAGTGGCCGTTGTGCCGACCGAAACGCTGTCATGATCGTTGTAGCGGGCCAGGAAGGTGTTTCCATCGAGACCGAAGCTGTTGGCGGTCGCCACAATGTCATCCCGCACAGCCAGCCATTTTTCGGCCTCGGACGGGTCCAGGTTGTCCAGCTCGGCTGCATTCATGGATGTGGTGTAACTGTCGTCTGCAACAGTGTACGCCTGCAGGTCGGTGTCGTATGGGCGCAGTTCAGCAACATCGCCTTTCAGCTCTCCGATCTGGACGTCCATTGCGGCACGCAGATGCGGGTTTTCGACCTCTCGTGCAAGAGCCTCCATGTTCTCGATGGAGTTCACGATGTCCTTGGTCATTTGTTCATAGGTTTCGAAACCGACCTGCCCCAGAGCGAATTGCATATACTGAACATAGCGATCGCCGGGCGACTGGTAGTCGTCGGAACCCTGAAAACTTTTGTCGCCGGACAGATCCGCAAGCGACGAATAGTATGGATGGTACAGATCGTATTCCTGAGCATCACTCAGTTGCAGAGAAACCAAAGACTGCATATCGTTCAGATCAACCGGCTCCCCTGACCTCTCGGCTGCTTCCAGTTCGATTTTCAGTTCCGCGACCAGATCTTGTTGCGCCGTATGTTCGTCAACACGACGGTTGGCCTGGTCCTCGATATCAGCCAGTCGGCCACCGATGGCGGCATTGTCATACCCCATACGCCGATGCTCTTTCTTGATGATGTCGATCTGCTCAGAAACACGATCTTCACGTGGGGCGGATTGATCAAATTGGGAATAGGGTGCGAAGTGTTCGACTTCGTTCAAAAGATAGTCTGTACGCGAAACCATAGTTTTTCCTTTGCGAGTTGATGGAAAACTCTGTGATGGATCTGCCTACGGCGTTGGCGCGCTCATCAGGCAGACCGGGTGAACTCCTTATAGGCTGTGACCGTCATCGTCGCCCCGCCCTTGCAAGAGCGGGTGCGTTGCGTGGGCGTGAACGTCTGAAAGTTCTTCAGAGATTGCGATGATCTTGGAAGAAGCAAGCTGGTGCAGCTCGTCAACAACGGCCTCTGCCCGGTCGTGGCTATCCGCCAACCCTTGAGCCTGGAAGTGGGCCGCTGCGGTCGAAATATCCCCGCTGCGCCATCCCATTGTTGTACCCAAAGTGACGTTGTGATGATCGCCAAAACGGGCAACAAACGCCTCGCCATCGAGGCCGTAGCTGCTGGCTGTGTCGATGACTTCGTTGCGGATCGCCGCCCATTTGTCGGCCTCTGGATAATCCAAGACATCCATTTCGGCGGTGTCCATTAGCGTTGAATAGCGGCGGTCCTCGATGATGAAGGCTTGAAGGTCCGGATCGTTGGTGCGCAGATCCGCGACATCGCCTTTCAGCTCGCCAATCTGAATATCCATAGCGACACGCAGATGAGGGTCGTCCACCTCTCGGGCAAGCCCTTCCATCTTGTCGATGGATTGCAGCAATTCTTTGGTCTGGGCCTGGAAGTCCTCATAGACCCCCTCGCCCAAGGTGTCCTGCATATAGACTTCGTAGCGGCGTGCTGCTGGGGCGTAATCTGCGGACGCCTGGAACGCCTTGTCATCGACAATGTCAGCAAGGGCCGACAGATACGGATGGCTCTGTTCGTTGTCCCGAACGTCGCTGATATGGGCAACAACCTGAGCCTTCAGCTCTGGCGAGATTGTTTCCTCAGAACCGCCTGTTTCGATGTGTCGCCGCAAGTTGCTCATAACCTCGGGCGACACGTAAGACGGGTCTCCCGGCTCACCGTAATCATCAAAGTGATGGGCTTGATCCAATAGGTGTTCCATTCTCGAAACCACTGATTCGTCTCCTTCAACGAGTTGGATGGCAAACTCTTCGATCCGGTCTTTGACGGCGTTGGCGCGCTCATCAAACAGATCCGACATTCTTGCGATGGAGAGGGTCATCACATCACCGGCCATGTCGCGGGCCGTAGCTTCAACCTCCGGGGTGCTTTCAACAAGTGACAGTCCGGCCTGAACTTTCCACGTGTCGGTCTCGACTTCTTGGCGCAAACCGCGCTCAAGGCGGGTCGTCGCGGTCAGCTCAATGCCGTATCCTTCGGCAACCTCAACCTGGATGGCGCGCTGAACATCTATGTTCATGTCACTGCTCATACCCATAGCGAGCCACTGCCCATGCTCGACACCTCGGTTGTTCACAACGATGTGGACATGGGGGTTGTCAGTGTCGTTGTGGAACACGGTCAGGTAATCCCAAGTATCGCCAAAATCACCGCGTCCAAACAGACGATCCGCGAACTCCAAACCAGCCTCATGCGCGGCGTCCGGATAGGTGCCTTCGGGAAAAGAAACGATCATGTGACGGGTATACCCGTAGTTGGTTTTGCCGTTGAAATCCTCGGCCCAGGTCTCGATCAGATCACTGACCTGATCCGCATCGAGCGGGGTCACGCCATTGTCCCGGATGTCCAATACGCCCTCGGCCCGGACGGTCAGATAATTGATCTGGCGGCGCAGCTCATGGGCGTTTTTCACCCCACCTTTGCGGACGTGTTTCACAACCGCCTCGGGCTTGCCAAACACGGCCCCAAGCCGCGCCTTGATGGATGAGGCCCGAGAGATCATGAACTTCATGCGCTTGGCAGTTTGCAGCTGCTGGCTGATCTGCTTGGACCGATCGACACCCTTCTGTGCTTCCCGGAAGGCAAGCTCCAGGAAGTCCCCTGCTGTGAGATCTCGGGGCGCGGCGTTCATTCTTCCGGTGTCCACTCATCGTCGCGCAAGATCCGGCGAATGGCGGCCTCCGGCTCTCGGTTTCGGCGGGCCGCGGTGATCATCGCCTTAAGGTCTTGCCGGTGCTGGATGATCGCACGATGGAGATTTTCGACATCGCGCCGATCGTCATCCGTCCAGATCACCGTGCCGCGCTTGGACGACTTCGCAAGCTGATTGAGGTTGGTGTAGCCGCCCTGAACCTGACGCAAATGCTGTTGCCAGAGATCCACCAATGACGGGTCAGGATCGAGATACCCGATCAGCCGATAGATCAATCGCTGGATGATGTGATTGCGGCTCTTGGCTCCGAGGGCGGTCACGGCCCCCTCCAATCGCTCCAACGCATCTGACGGCAAGCGCACGGAAAAGACAGTGGTGTCGGCGGGCTTGCTCAATATATACCTCAGGTTGTATTTGTGATTTGTAACACAACTACCTTATCCTGTCATACTCTCCAAGAGGAAACCGGGGGTGATTTAGGAAATCCGTATTTTCTCAATTTGCCCCCGGAACAGTTTTGCTCTTGGAGGCAATCTCCACGCCGGGAAAAGGGTCCCGCCCCTTTTCCAGCCAGCAGGCGTGGGTGCCGGTGGACCGGCGCAGGGCAATCATGTTTCGCATGAGCTGCCCGAACAGCGCCCGTCACATTCCGGCACGTTCAAGGTCAGTATGGCATTTTCCGCGCGCCTCAGCGCGCTCAATGTCCCGCCGCTTTAGCGGCGGGTGTGGCAGGGCTGGGAGCTGCCGCGTTGCGGTGGGGCGATGCCCCTGACCGGACGGTCCGGCCCTGGTCCGTGCCTGCGCGGAACAGGTTAACAGCCGGACTCAATTTGGCGGGGTGGGTTTCTCTGCGATATCACGACGACCCGGGCGACCTATCTCACACTCGCGCCTAGCCGGAGAGCCAGCGCATGGGCACAGGGCGCGAGATGCCGCTCCAAGAAAGTGGCCCACGGAAGCGGGCCACAAGTTTTAACCGAAGGAAAATCTGGAGGTATTCTTTACAGTCTAACGCTTGCGCGCGCGATCGACAACACCGTCGGCTGTGATCGTCGCAATGCGATCCTCGGTGCGACGGGTCATCTCCACCCCGTCCCCCGTCATATGCGCCTCGGCAAATTCGGTGAACTTGAAGATGCTGCCATCGGCCTCGACATGAGTCTCATCCTCAGCCGAGCGACGCTTCACCGATCCGTCATGGCGGATTTCGATAACAGTGTTGTCGGCCATGCGAACCGTCACGGTATGCTCATCCACGGCCACACCTTGCCACCAGGCATCTGCATCGCGGCGCACAACAATGCGGTTTGGATGTAGCTTGATCTGCACATCCTGTGCTGCCTCCGGGTCTGCGGCTTTGACGACAACAATCGCCTCTTGCGCACTGGGATCACCATGGATCGACGCGCTCCCGTTCTTTGGCGGCCAGAGCTTCGGCTGCGTGCGCGGCTTACCCTTCTGATCCGTATGAAACCCGACAAACATCTGGGCAGATTTCCAGACGCGACGGACGGCTTTTTCAACCGTAGAGGGGGCTGCATCGGTAGACATGATGGATGGCCTTTAAAGTGGGTTAATTCACGTGCATTTTCGGGGTGAGCGTCACACCCACAGCACTCAGCACTTTCAGCACCGTGCCAAATTCGGGATTGCCATTTTCGCTAAGTGCGCGGTAGAGGCTTTCCCGAGACAGACCAGATTTGTCGGCCACACTCGACATACCTTTGGCCTTGGCAACATCGCCAAGTGCCGACGCGATAAGCGCCGTGTCGCTGGTTTCAAAAGCCGCTTCAAGATAGGCTTGAATGGCTTCCGGGCTGTCCAGATAGTCAGCCGCTTCAAACTTCGTTGTTTTGACACCCATGTTTTTCACTCCAACTCTCTTGCCATCGCCTTGGCGGTTTTGATGTCGGCTTGCTGGGATGACTTGTCTCCCCCGCACAGCAAAACGATCAAAACGTCACCGCGCGACACATAATAAACCCGATACCCCTTCCCTTCGGAGATACGCAGTTCGCTCACACCTTCACCTACCGGCTTTACGTCACCGGGATTGCCCAGGCTCAACCGCGTGATACGAACCAAAATCTTGGCTCTCGCCCTTTGGTCCTTCAAGCCCTTGAGCCACTTGTCGAACAGGTCCGTCTTACGAATTTCTATCATACCTATATGTAGCCTACAGGCTACAACCTTTCAAGTCAAAACAACTCATACCATTGAACTAAAATAAAAAAATCGTTGCTGAAAAGCAGGGCGCATTGCGCCCTGCCCTGCCAGTTTCAGAAGCACTCAGGTACCCACGCATCGATCCGGGCCTTCTGCGCCTCGGTCACGCCCAGTGCAGCCTGATGCTCCGGGTCATTGAAAAGCTTGTGCATCGCTTCGTTCTTCGCGCCTTTTTTGGATTTCACGAAGGCTTTGAACATGTCGGTGTCACCTTGCAAATCCAGCAGGTCTTTGTAGAGATCATCTAGCTGCCAGCCTTTCAAGCGCTTGAAGCAATTCTCCGCTGAAGGCGTCCAGATTGCACGCATGTTGGCACCGGTCTCAGCCTCGATTTCAGCCATGAACTCCGGGCGTTGGGTCAGAAACCGCCGGGCCAGAAAACCCGTGATCTCACCATTGCGGGTCTTCTTGCCCAGATCGCGAAACGCTTTGAACGCCTCCACGCTGCCTTTTGCGGCCATCTCGTGGAACTGGTCATAGGCTGCCTCTGCCGCCTCATTCCGCTCCCCGCCAAGGCGCGGATCGAGCGTGAACTGGTCGTCAATTTCGGGCGTGTTCCGCTCGGCACCCCCATAGCCAAATCCAAACAAGTTGCTGGTCAGACCGGAGGCCGGGGTGGCATAGAAGGCAAACAGGCTCAACACATAGTCAGGCTTGTCCAGCAGGGCCGTCTGCACTGCTGCCAGCCGGATCGCTACCATGTCGTCGATGAACTTCTGCGAATAAGCCGGTTTCGGTGTTTCTTTGACCTCTGTCTCTTTGACTGCTTCCAGAACACCGGCCTCAATGGCGGCCTGCTCATGTTCAGACGCGACATAGGCCGATGATGTTTTGATGTCGCCATTGTTGGTGACATAGACAAACACGCCGGACAGCTTGCGTTGATCGTCGGAATAGAACGGCGCGGCATAGTCTTCGAGCGCCGCCAACTCCTTTTCGCCATCCTCATCCAGAGCCTCAGCCTCATAGAGTTCGGCAAGTTCGTCATAGCGTTCGGCCTGCTCTTCTGAGAAGTCCCGGCTCTCCATATCCAGACGGTGCATGCCTTCGGTTCCCGAGAACCCATAGGGAATGTAGCTTTCCTCATGGGTGTCCACCCAGTCCCAGCCTTCCGCGTCGCGCAGCTTTGCGGCCTCTGCTGCCAGTTTCTCGGCAAACAGACGATCCAGTGTCTCGCCGTCATTGAACAGGGTTTCATCGGCAAAGAGATCAGCGGTGACGGTGCCGCCCGCGTCAACATATGCCTCCTGCCCCACAAAAACGGCCTTGCGATTGGTGCTGCTGACCGCTTCGGACGTCAGGGCCTGTTTCACATCATGCTCACTAAACCAACGGCACTCTTTAGCCTGTTCCATAACCTCCAGAATTTTCTCTTCCTCGGTGCTGATGGTCATGGCTTTGGCCAGTCCCATGCTGATCTCACCCGCTTTGAGCGCGTCCAATACGGCGGCGGGCAGACCGGCCAGTGCGAGGCGACGGCGCACATGGGCTTCGGTCACGCCAAACGCATTGCTGATCTTGGCGACAGACAGGGATTTCTCGGCCATCTTGCCATAGGCACGGACCTCGTCCACCGGGTCCAGTTCTTCACGGGCGGTGTTTTCCGCATTGGCCCATTGCTCTGCAACAAACGGGTTGTCCGTGACCTTAACGGGAACCTGTGCCAGATCGGCGCGCTCGGTCACGGCGATGTTCAGAGCCCGTAGGCGGCGACCACCGGCAACGATAGCGACTTTGCCATCTGCATCTCGCAGACCGCTGAGGTTCTGGATCAGGCCGCACATGACCAGACTGTCGGCCAGCAGGGTGATACCCTCCTCGGCAACCTCCTGTCGTGGGTTCAGGTCGGACAGGTAGAGATCGGAGAGGGTAACGGTTTCGATGGTTTCCGGTGCGGTGAATGTTTCAAATTTGCTCATGGGGCAAATCCTTGTTTCAGAGTTTAAGATCGTGGTAAGGGTGCCCTACCCCTCTAGGGGTAGAGCGGAGCCATTTAGATGGCTGCGTGTTGTTTCAAGAAGGCGAGGCCGATCTTGGCGGAGAGTCCTCCCTTCTTGACCAGCTCAAAGGCTTCACACCGTCGTTGCTGCAAGGTTTCCTGACTTATTTTCATCACCCCCTTTCCGAGCTGCGATGGAAATCAGTATTCGCTGGGGCACATGATGGTCAGAACACGTCGGGTAACTGCGGGATCAAACGGGCGATCAGACCCGTAGGTGAAATCCGCGTCATAGAGATCGATCTTCCAGAACAGCTTCTGGTCACGGACTGTCACCGTTCCGAAGGTGTGATCGCCATAAGGGTCATTGCCCTCATCGAACTGGTCATCCGACGCCACCGCCGCCAAAGCTGCAGTCTGGAATTCAATCCCTTCGCCCGACACACCGGGCGTGACTAACACCTGCCCCTGAATGCCTTTGGAGTGCATCTCGATCGCTGCGTTCGGATCAATCAGGGCTTTCCGAAACAGGTCATTCTGGACCGCAATCTCAGCCGACTGAAGGTTGGTGTCAGTCTCGATGTCTTTTGTCGTCTCAAGGTTCAAAACCGTCTCTCCTATTGTCGTGCGACCTTCGGGGTTGATCCCCTTTGGTGCTGGTTTTGAGCCGAGCCCTGAAAGGGCGTCGTCTCTAAAACCTGCCACGTGGCGAACGCGGAGAGGGGCGAGACAGGATAAATCGACAAGAGTGGTGCGGCCCGCAGCGCAGGCGCGCGAGGACACGGTCTTGTCTATTTGTCTTGTCCGAGGGGGGAGGCCGCGCCTTCCCCCTGACGTCGGGCGGCGTTTGGCCTGTCCAAATCCCGCCTGACCAACAAAGATGCAAAGGATCTTCGATCCTGCGGGAGCGCAAAAGGGATCGTCACCCGAAAGGGCAGATCACCGCGGCATGGCCAACCATGACCCAAAGCCCCTGCCCCGGCTCGCATGAGACGGATCAGGGGCTAGTGGGACAGGGAGAACATGCTGGGGTGTTCTGGGTGGAAGCCGATACGTCGGCTGAAACCTAGAGCCCGGTCACGAGCCAAAAGGCTCGGGATTTGCCAGGGAAAAAGAATGTAACCCGAAGTCACTCACCGACCGGAACATACCCTCGACGGAGCTTTTGCTTTTCGAGATTATGGAGCGCTTCACTAGCCTGGGCTTCGTCATCATACGTCACCCTCATGGCTTGCCCGTTTGTGCCAATACGTCCCCAAGTACGAAAGACGGACACTTCCCCAAACAGCGTCGGCTGCAACTCTATTCCATAGAACCGCGCCATGTTAACGTCCGGGTCAACATGGATCAGGTGAACAGGTGTGGTGTCTGTCAGTTCCATGATCCGATTGTCGGTCAATTCAGCACGTCTGTCCAATGACTTTGCTGGATCAGTCAATTGGTAAGGATTCGGAACCGTGATGAAAACATTCGACAACTCAATCTGTCTGATGCTTGCCTCGCACCCATCCAGGTACAGGGGCTCATACTGGCACCATTCCACATTCCGCTGCTGGATCCGTTGTGACCACTGGCCAGAGTAGGTACGGTTTTCTCATATCTTGCAAACGAAATAGAAGGATGAAAGGAACGTGGCTGAGATCTTGGAAGGCGGGTGCTTTTGCGGTGAAGTCCGATATCAGGTCACTGGCAGCGCGGTAACGCAACTCATGTGTTTCTGCAGTGATTGCCTAACAATGACTGGCACAGATGGCTACGCCGGGTACATGGTAAAGTCAGAAAATCTGCAGCTACTGAAGGGCAAACCAAGGACCTTTGAGAAGACCTCAAAGGAAGGGCGACCTGTCATCAAGCATTTTTGTGGCACCTGCGGATCAGGCTTGTGGGGGGTGACATCGTTCGGATTGACCAGCATTGCGGCTGGGACATTGGATGAGCCAAACAACTTCAGCCCAACGAACAAGGTTTTTGTGAAGGATGCGCCCAACTGGGCCAGGATCCCCGAACATCTAGAAGAAATGTAGCGTTTGAAGCTTTGGTATCACGTACATTTCTGTCTTGGAGTTGTTCCTCTTGGTGACCCGAGTTGCTACGATTGTCGTTGAGGCAATAAGCAGGACATCGCGATGCGCAATGCAATCTTTTTACCCCTAATGGCTTTGTTCCTGGGGGTCGTCGTGGACGTTAAACCGGCGGCGGCCGCGTCACTCGGAACATATTAGGTTTTTGGCGTCGAAGACGGTGACATGCTAAAAATGCGCAGTGGGCCTGGAACAGGGTTCAATGTGATCGTTGGTCTTCCAAATGGAACCGCACTACGAGTTCACGGCTGTGAGCAGACCGGTGGCACCCGTTGGTGCCGCGTCTCTTTGGAGCGCGCGCGCAAGCTTAAGGGATACGTCTCTTGGGCATATTTGCGGAAAATCTAATACGACAGCGATCAGCACCACCATCTTTTAGCAATCATAGAATACCGGCGGAAACGCCCTGACGAATCCACTAGTTGGGCTCACACCCGTCGTCGAAGCGGCTCGCAACATCCCCGAATTCGCTGGGTTCAGGACGGCCCTAAGGCTTTGACTGGGGAGCGCTTGATCGCCTGCACCGTAACGGATTGATCCTGGACCCGGTTGGAAAGGCAAAATCGGTGGTACTGACCGATGAAGGCCTGCGCCGCTCCGAAAAGCTTTTCACAGAGCTTTTTGGGCGGGAGCCAAAGACATAGCATTCGCCATGACAAGTCCCTCCATGTAACGCAGGTCTGCATACGCGTGTGGGCTGGCTGGCGGTTGCAATCTGCGCTAAATCGCCCCTGTCCGGCAAACAGGGAGAAGCTGAAGATGACAACGGGGAACGATCTTGGTGGGCTCATCGGGTTTATCACCCGTGACGAGATTTGGCATGAGCGGCTCGCTGATGTGTTGGACGAGCATTTTCTGCCAGCGCTCGAGGCCTTCGATCTTGAGTTCGAGGATCTGGGCGACTTGCTGGGCGAGGATTGGCCGATGGTCCTGTGGGGTGGTGGCCTGGAAGATTTGCTGGGCAGGACATTCGGAGCGGACGCCGAAAACGCTGCGGATGCTTATCTGAAAGGGAGCGGTTCCAAGGAGAGTGCGCAGACCCGCGCCTATATCAAAGGATTGCGGGACGCGTCGGTCAGCCTTTATGAGGTGAGCGAGGTAGACCCCGGCAGATCCATGGTCTTGCGCAACATGCTTTCGGACGCAGAGCCGGTTA
Organism: Ruegeria sp. J8; assembly: GCF_056531925.1. Lineage (NCBI taxonomy): Bacteria > Pseudomonadati > Pseudomonadota > Alphaproteobacteria > Rhodobacterales > Roseobacteraceae > Ruegeria > Ruegeria sp. J8. The sequence continues at coordinate 34,884 of NZ_JBQFMR010000012.1, read as the reverse complement.
CCGTCCGGGAACACAGCGCGACGCAGATGCTGCAGCGATGGGATCGCATCGCAGCTCGGGTTGTCGCACAGGGGGATTATAACGTGATCTCGGGGGCGCTGCTCCCATTCGACCCCGACACCGTCGCGTTTTTTGAAGACGGGCTCCGCTCCGTGTTGAAATTGAACCCCGACGTTGAACTGAGGCTGACACAGGATCAGCTACACCGTTCCGCACCCCTCTTCACCAATGCCTGGCTCTTCGCACATCTGCCGAACCTACTGGATCCGGAACCACCACAAATCAGCAACAGCGATGGCGACAACCTGCTCTTTCACGACATGCGCTTCCCCCTCGCCAGCAAAGTGACGCAAAGCCAGGTATCTGAAAAGCTAACACAGTCCGCAGAACTCGTGATCTCAGGCCAGAAGGATTGGACCTGGCTTGACCTCGACACCCCGTCCGGCACCAAGCACGGCACCGGCCTCGTGTTGGACAAATCAATGTCAGGGGCCTCCGTGCTTGGGTCCCTAGATCTGAAAGGTCGGACACTCACACTTTCTGTGAACTCTACAGCGCGCGCTGAACGCGGCGAAGCCCTGGTCCGGGACCTCCTGGGCGACCTGGTGAAATCTCCGCTGACATCAATCCAGACCGCCGAACAGATGATGGCGGATGACAGCACGAGTAACGGAGTGGCAGAAGAAGAGGACATCCCCCGTGCCCTTGCCCGTCAGATGGCCCACGAATATCTCGAACAGCATTACCGCGATACGCTTGGCCAGCCGATTCCTGCCCTGGATGGCAAGACCCCGCGCCAGGCCGTTCGCAGCACGGCGGGCAGGAAGAAAGTCATAGACTGGCTGAAGACAATCGAAAACCGCAGCGCGCGCCAGACCGGCTCTCCGGTGGCTGAGTATGATTTCGGCTGGATGTGGGACGAGCTTGGTCTGTCAGACTACCGAAATTGGACCAGCGATGGTTCTTGCAAAAACCGTTCCAAAGCTTCGCCTCCAGAACCCATCGACTAACCCATGTTTTCCCGGCTGCGTCTTGCAGATATGTGGCAAGGGTTATGCTGTCGCTGCGCGTCCAGATGGTTTGCCTCGTGACAGCTGGGGCACAACAAAATTTCAGTCTCCGTGGACACACCGGTTTCATAATCGAAACAGTACTCTTGACCACATATTTCCAGCACCTCTCCACGCTTGGACAGTTCCGAACTTGTCACCTCACAGTGATGACAAATTCCGCCCAAGAGAGCTGATTGGAGTTCAGAAAGAACCACTGTTTTCTGAAAATTGCACACTCTGTCACTCATAACCGCTTCAGGCTTTCACAAAACGGTGAATAGAGAAAGCTTGTGAAACAAGAATTCAAGGGAATGTGACATAGCCCAATGGGTTCGAGATTTAATTTAGCCGATCATTGCCTGTAAGCTGCGGGGCGCGACGAACTTTCACGTCAGCCTCCATCCGACAACAGACCCGTGCACATCAAAATGCAATCTGGGCTAGTCCTCCCAGCGAAACGCGTCGTTGTCCGCCTTCACCGACCAATAGACGGCGAAGCGAAGTGGTTTCCGAGCACAATACATCCTGTTTCCGACGCGCTTTCCAACAGTTTCCGAAGGAATGTCACGGCCATCTCAGCATCGGAATCAAACGTAAATGCCACTCGGGATGCCCGCACTGGGCGGTTGTATGGATTGCATCACCTGTTATCAGAGCGCACCGGTCGCCACTGGTGATTTCGACCGAGACATGACCGGGTGTATGGCCTGGCGTGGGGATCAGAGTGACGGAATACACCCTGTCGCAGTCCTAAGGTTCACAGGAGGCCCGAGACAAAGTAGGTTTCTTGTGCAGAGGTAACGGCAATAGGCGTGGATCAGAATGGCGCGACAGCTCCCACTCGAAGGTAACAAGCCCTTTCTGGTTTACGCCGGCACTGGCACCGACCTGATTTTCAATCATGGAATTGAGCTTCCCGGTTTCGCGTCGTTTCCATTGCTGGAAGAACCTGGCACCAGGGTGATACTGGCCGGTCAAATGCAGGCTCTTGTCGATCTGGCCCGTGAAATGAATGTCGGATGCATCCTTGATGCGCCCACATGGATGGCGAACGCCGACCGGGCAGCGCCCTTGGGGTACGATGCAGAGCGGCTCGCCGAAGTAAACAAAGATGCGGTCAGTCTAATGGAAGACGTGCGCCAAGCTTCCGCTCGTGATGATGTACTGGTGTCGGCCTGCATCGGTCCGCGTTATGATCCTTACGCCGACATCCCGCCGGTACCCGTCGAAGATGCACGTCAGTACCACGCTGCTCAAATGCAAAGCCTGAAAGACACAAGCGTAGACCTGGTCACCGCTTATACATTCAACCGTCCAAGCGAGGCAGCGGGTTGCATCCTCGCCGCCCGAGACGCTGATCTGCCGATCATCATGTCTCTGGTTGTTGAGACAGACGGGTGCCTGGCAGACGGAACCAAACTTGTGGACGGCATAGACCAAATCGACGCGGCAACCGACTCGGCGGCGATGTTTTTTATGGTCAACTGCGCTCACCCTACCCATTTCGCCAGAGCGATTGGCAACCACCCCCGGCTGAGAGGCCTTGTGGCGAACGCTTCGAGTTGCTCGCATGCGGAACTTGACGAAGCGGATGAGCTGGACGAAGGCGATCCAATTGAACTTGGTAAACAGATTGCCGCGATTGCGCAGCAGAATCCGTCGATTCAAGTATTTGGAGGATGCTGCGGTACCGACATGCGCCATCTGAAATCGATGATCAGCGAATTAGCATAGCCAACTTGGTTCAATCTGAGCGATAACGCTGAGATCTAAGGTGATCCCGTAATTTCTTTCCACAACTTGTTAGGAGATCGGCCCATTCCGGACCTTCACCCTACCTTCAAGATGCTGCAGTCGCAGCTTACATTGCGGTCATTCGTGCGTCGCGCAGCATTTCAAAGAAGCGAAGGACTGCCACGCGGGACAAAATGGCCGCTCCGCGTAAACCTCGAATGTTAGACTATTCAGGTCTACGGGCGGTCATGACGTAAGCAGAGGTCGGGAATACAGCCATTCCAGACGGCGTTGCGTATTTTGAAAGGGTCGCATCCGACTTTGCCAGCACATCCGCGATCTCTTCCTCGCTGAGATGGATGCCAAAGAGTGGCAACCACCCGCGCAACTCTACTTCCACCATGGTCCGTGTGTTTGGAAACTCTGCCTGCTCATGCTTAGTTTCGAAGGCAACGTCATCAAACCCTGCCTGCGAAAGCAGATCGGCCACCTCCGCCGGATCGCCCAAACAGAACGGTATCCTAACGGTGTTTGCCGCTTCTGAGGACACGTGTTGCTCCAACACCGAAGAAATATCGCTATAAGCAGGATTCTGGTCAACAGAGTGCCAGATTGCGATCGTGACCTTTCCGCCTGGCTTGGTAACCCGATGAATTTCACGTGCAGCTTTTGGGCGGTCCTGAAAGAACATCATACCAAATTGCGAAATCACATTGTCGAATGCTCCGTCATCAAAAGGCAAGTCTTCTGCGGTGCCGAGAACCCATTCGGCATTGGGCTCGACCTCTTTTGCGGCTGCAATCATACCCGGCGCAGGATCAAGACCGACAACCCGACCAGATGTACCTGTGCGCTCCAATGCCGCCCGCGCAAGGACACCCGTGCCACAGGCAATGTCCAAAACCTGTGCGCCCTCCTGAACAGCAGCGCTGTCTATAACGTGACGGGGCCAGTGCGCAAAAAGCGCTGGGACGAAAAAAGCTTCATATCCGCGACCCGCCTGAAGTTCTTCTTGTGTTGCTGGGGCAGCCATTGGATGTCGCTCCTCCGCACTTCAAGTCAGGAAACTAGCATAGCACAAAAATGCAAGCTTTTCAGGTACGTGTTTCGGTCAAGCGCAAATTCATCCACCCCGGGCTCAGACCGGTCCTTCACCGCTCCGCAGCATCTCCGGCCTTAGCCATAGTTTTTCACGTCACGAAGCGGCCCATAGCCGACCTTGGCCTTAAGAGCGGACGCCGCATCGCAGCTTCACCGAAGCGGACATTCATGGATGGCGCAGCATTTTGAGAGATCAAGTGTCCGCAGTGCGGACTAACCCGTCACTCAAGTCTTGGTCGCCAATCGGTGTTTTCGACCCAAACCCGACTTTCACCACAGCTGTCGCGAACGTCAGTTAACCGCCCTACTTGCGGATCATCAACCTCAAGAACGATTGGGGTTTTTCGTGTTGCAGATCCATGTTCCATTCAAAGGTGCAACACTCAATTCAAGAACGTCAGGCTCAAGATTTGACAATGCGCACCAATCAGCGTCGCTGCGCCCCGGGGGGACCAGAATGGACTTGCAACGATCGACCCGAACTGATGGACAATCGTCGCGCGTTTTACCCTGGAAATTCGTCGCGATTGTCTTTGCCGCGCTTGCGATTGCAGCCGTGGCCACCGCCTGGCTCTTTGAACGCCCCATGATCCCGGCGGCACTCGCCGGCACGATCATGGGATTCTTTGGAACGGTCCTGGCCAACCGGGCGCGAGCACTGTTCGCTGGTGCGATAGTCCTGCTTGCAAGCTTGGCCGGCAGCGAGTTTCCAGCCTGGATGATCCCGGTCGTAATCGCGCCACTTTTATGTGCCTTTTCCGGTTGGGAGATTGGTAAAACAGGCACCCGCGCCCATGCCTTGGGGCTTCTTGCTTGGATCATGCTCATCGCGCCGGCGGGCAATGGCTCCGCACTCGAACTCTTCGCTGCCTATATTGTCCCTCTCTTGGCCGGAAGCCTGCTCGCTGCCGGTCTCGGGGCAGAGGCGATCGCTTCGAAACCGCCTGCTGGCACCCGTTACGGACGAGCCCACGCGATTGCCCTAGCCATCGGCCTCGCAACGTCGATCATCCTGTCCTGGCAGTTCGACCACCCTGGGGCACATTGGATCATGACACTGTTTGTCGTACGCGCTCTGGACGATCCCGGCACGCACAGGAAAAAGGCACTCTGGACCGGGCTTGCAACGATGCTCGGCGCGGTGACGGCGGCCCTCGTCACTTTAATGCCCTTGCCGCCATCCCTGTTCACGGTCCTGGGCGCTCTTTTCCTCCTGATCGGTCTCCGACTTATGCCCCTGCCGGATGCTAAATCGTCCCTTTTCATGTCGGCCGGCGTGGTCCTCGCCACTGCACCGACCCTCGACGCCGCCCTGTATCGCGGCGGGGCGGCATTCTTCGCATCCCTGCTCGCCATAATGCTCTCCTACGCATCGGCCGTTATGACCGAACGGCTCGAGCGAACAAGGCTCGCCGAGGGTGATCGCGACGAGATCTAGTGGCAACCAAGGCCGATTTTATGCTCTACTGGGTGAAAGGTTTTGAACATATGTCATTTGGAGTAGAGCTGTTATGCCCGCAATGATCAGACGACATTTCCTGAAGGCGGCCCTGTCCGGTTCGACCGCCATGGCGCTTCCCGGAATCGGATGGGCGCAATCGATTTCCTTGTCGGATATCGGTGGATCGATCCTCGGTGGACCGCCGGCAACCGTCTTCACGGCCCGCGAGATAGTGACCCTCGACGCAACCAGACCCCTCGCGCGAGCCGTCGCCGTCGTAAATGACCGGATCCTTGCAACCGGATCGCTGGAGGAGGTCGAGGCTGTCCTTGGCGATCAACCCTACAAGATCGACGCCCGCTTCGCGGATCTGGTCATTGTGCCCGGTTTCATTGCCCAGCACGATCATCCGATCCTCGCTGGCCTGACCATGTCTTCGCTCATCCTGTCCATCGAGGATTGGGAACTACCAAACGGAACCGCGAAAGCAGTCTCCGACAGGGACGATTTCATGACGCGGCTTGCAGCCGCCGAGGCAGACATGACCGACCCCGACGCGCCCTTGCTCACTTGGGGCTACCATGCGTCCTTCTTCGGGCCTCTGACTCGCGCCGACCTCGACACCATCAGCCGCGATAGACCGATTTTCGCCTGGGTGCGTTCCTGCCACGAGTTTGTCCTGAACACAGCGGCTATGGAGAAAGCTGGCGTGACCAAGGAACTCATTGCGGGCTGGTCAGCCACCGAGCAAGCCCAATCGAGCTTCGAGAATGGCCACTTCTGGGAGCAAGGTCTCTTCGCCGTTCTTCCGAATATCGCCCCCATGGTTGCTGAGCCTGATCGGTTTCGCCACGGGCTGGAAATCATGCGGGACTACATGCACGCCAAGGGTGTCACCTTCGGCAACGAGCCGGGCGGTATTCTGGCCCTACCCGTGCAGGAAGCCGTGAACGAGGTGATGTCGTCGCCCTCCATGCCCTTTCGCTGGAGTTTCACCCCTGACGGGAAGAGTCTGGTCGCCGCTTATGACGATGACCTGCGGGTGCTCCGCGAAACCGAAGCACTGATCGACTGGTACGGGGGCATGACCAGCATGGCGGAGAAAAGCATCAAGCTGTTCTCTGACGGGGCGATCTATTCACTTGCCATCCAACTGCGCGATCCTCCGATTGGGGATTACCATGGCGAATGGATGATGGATCGCGATGCATTCGAGCGTGCCTTCCGCATTTACTGGGACGCCGGCTACCAGATGCATGTGCATGTGAATGGCGATGCCGGGCTTGATCGGGTTCTGGACGCGCTTGAGGAAAACCTGCGGCGCAATCCGCGTTACGATCATAGGACCGTGATCGTTCATTTCGCGGTCAGCGCCCCGGACCAGGTCGAGCGAATTAAAAGGCTCGGGGCCATTGTCAGCGCAAATCCTTACTACGTGACGGCCCTGTCGGATCGATACAGTGAAACCGGCCTCGGGCCGGAAAGGGCAGACCAGATGGTTCGGCTTGCGGATGTCGATCGCGCCGGGGTTTCCTGGTCGCTGCATTCTGACATGCCCATGGCACCTGGCGACCCGCTGTTCCTGATGTGGTGCGCGGTGAACCGGATGACCAGTTCCGGGCGTGTCGCCGGCGAAAACCAGAAGGTATCGGCCGAGGCCGCACTACGCGGCGTCACGATCAACGCTGCCTACTCGCTCCGGCTGGAGAAGGAGCTTGGCAGTATTGAACCCGGCAAGCGCGCGAACTTTACCGTTCTCGACAGGAACCCCACAACAGTCGACCCGATGACGATCAAGGATATCGTTGTGTGGGGGACCGTAATGGAGGGTGATGTCCTGAAGATCCAGCCTGCGGGTCAAGACGACGCCGCCTTGCGTCAAAACTGGGAGTCCAACGTGCATGACTTCGCAAGTCACGCTCTCCGCCACGCACTGTCCGCAGTCCATAGCCACATTTGAGGTGGTCCAGGTGCATCCATCGGCGTAGCCGGTGCGCCAAGCGCCAGCCGAATGGCATTTCGTCTGCGCTAGTTTTAAGCGCCAATAAGCGGCCATATGCTGATTGTGCTGCCAACTTCCGCTTCGCGCCTGACAAAAGAGGTGGGACCTAGGACCGCTTCGGGCTCAAAGCCGCCTTGCGGCGAGTGCAGCAGCACCAAGTCGAGACGCGTTCCGGAAGCAGCCGTTCGTAGGATAGAGGTTCCTCACCGTCTTCAATCAGATAGCCAACTTTGCAGACCTTCGAAGATTGGAAGCGGTCGTTGCACGAACTGACGCTCAATGACGGCACCGAGCCTAGTACGACAGATGCTGCAATTTGCACAAATGGCAGGAATTGCTGAATAGCCGGCTTCGGGCAGCATGTCTGGCAGTGGTTAGATAGAGCTGATGAAACGACCCGCGAACATCCTTTTGCGCTTTATAGCTGAGAAGAAATGAACAGATTTTTCTTCTCTAAGCTGGCTCAGTTTCCCTTGACCCTCGAATACTGACTCGGCGTGATGCCGGTTTGATTTTTGAAAGCACGGGAAAAATTCTGAGGGTTTTCGTACCCGAGCTCAAAGGCGGCTTCTTGAACGGTGAACTGTTTGGTAGCCAGTATTTCTTTCGCTCGGTCAACTTTGGCTCGGTTCACCACCGACCGAAAGCTCTCCCCCTCGGCAAGCAGCCGGCGTTGTAGAGTGCGAGGTCCTATGTCGAGCGCCAGTGCCGTGCGGTCCAGCGACACTTTTTGGGAATCGAGATGCTGCCTCAAAACGGCAATGACAACGTCCGCGTAGCTTTTAGGCGCAATTGGTGCGATTTCGCGATGTAGATCGTAAACTGTGATCGGTTTCCCCGGACACGGCCCTGAAGATGTCGCCATGTCAACTTTTGGGAAGCAGATTTCCAGACGTCCTGTGTTCCAGCTCACCTGGCAGCCGAATGTGATTTCTGCATCATCGGCAACTCTCGGTTTCGGAAAATCGCATTTGATTGCACTCGGAGTCCACTTACGCCCAAGATAGTGGCGAAAGATGCTGAGCATGGAACCAAGTGCTGAATAAGCAATCTCTGGATACACGTGATGCTGGCGCAGACCAAACCTGTACCCATAGCAAGCAAGGTTTCCATTATACCGAAGTGTGGTTCGGTCGGCAGAAGAGTGCAGCGGCATTATCGAACCTGCCCGTTGTAATGCTTGTCCTAAAGTCGGTGCCGAGAGGACGTATTCGCCCCATAAGCCATAGTCCCGAACGGTTAGGTTGGGTGCCCACATCAGACCAACATTCTTGCCGCCAACTTCCTGACAGATCCTGGCAACAAAGTTCGCGAAGGACACTTCCGGCAGATAGCCCTTCTTGTGATCAATTAACTCTTGGGTAAGGGCAGAGGCAGCAAGGGCCTTTCCAAGAGTGCGCGCGCCAAATTGCTCCAGAACAAAGTCTGGCATGGGGCCAAGAGCTTTGGCGGCGATCATGGGCGGCAGTGACAAATCGAGCTCCTGCGAAACCTGTCGTGAAATGACACTCGCATTCAGCATGAATGCGCTATCAACTACAAGGTGGGCGAACTTTAACTGCGCAACGTAGCGCGCGTGAACCATCAGGAGGAAAAGTCATGTTGCGGTTCTGGTTAATAACTCTTTCGATGACCATTACGGCACCTGCTCTTGCACAGGAGGCGCCCAAGCTCATACTTCAGCTTACGGTTGACCAGCTTCGCGGTGATCTGATTCAACGCTACAGCAAGGGTATGGGCGAAGATGGCTTCTTTCGGCTGATTAACGAGGGCGTTCACTATGCAGATGCCCATCATCGCCACGCGAACACGGAAACCATCGTCGGCCACACGACACTCGCAACCGGGGCGGACCCCTCGGTGCATGGTATGGTGGCCAATCTTTGGTTTGATCGGGTGACCGGGCAGCAATTCTATAACGTGCAGGATGCCGATTACCCGCTTGTTGGTGCCAGTGGCGTTGACAAGGACAGCGAGATCGACCCGACGCAACGTGCAGCCACCACCGATGGCCGGTCGCCGCGCTCGATTATTACCTCGACCATCAGCGACGAAATCGCGCTGCATTACGGGCCAGAGGCCAAGATCTTTGGTGTGTCGGTCAAGGACCGCGGCGCGATTTCGATGGCAGGGCATGCGGGGCAGGCCTATTGGTTTTCGAAATCTGACTATGGCTTTGTAACCTCCACCTACTACCGGGAAGATTATCCTGATTGGGTCGAAGAGTGGAACGATTCCGGGAAGGTCCGCTCTTATGAGTTCCGCGACTGGAACCTGCTGTTGCCAGAAGAAAACTATCTCTTTGCGAACCGGGACAATCAGGAATGGGAAACCATCATGGGCGAGTTCGGCCGTGTTTTCCCCCATTCGTTTGGACCGGCTGACGGAGATTATTACACAACATTGCTGACAATCAGCCCAGCGGGGGACGCGCTGACGTTGGACTTTGCCAAGGCCCTGATCGAAGCGGAAGACATCGGTCAGGATGATGTGCCCGACTATCTGGCAGTCAGCCTGTCTTCGACGGATTACGTGGGCCATATCTTTGGCCCCTCCAGCCTTGAATCCGAGGACAATCTGAAACATCTCGACAAGGAACTGGGCGCTTTCCTGACCTATGTTGATGAGACGATTGGTCTGGATAATGTGCTGATCGTTTTGTCTGCGGATCACGGCGCGTCGGAAACTCCGGGTTCCTTGGCCGAAATCGGGATTGAAGCGGAGTATTTCGATTTTAACGCAATTGATAGAGAACCGGGCTTTAACCGGCTGAAGGAACAATTTGGTGTTTCCAAGGAACTGATCGCAAACTTCTCACAGCCTTATCTGTACCTGAACAAGGAACTGATCAGAGAGCGCGGGTTGAATGAGCTGGAAGTTGAGCGTGCTGTTGCCGAAGAGCTGGTAAAGATCCGAGGGATTGCCTTTGCTGTCGGCGCAACCGAACTGCGCAACGGACTGGTCGGCGATACACTTGTAAACCGGGCGGTCGAGGCGAATTTCCACCCTGATCGGTCCGGCGATATCTATATCGTTTTTGAACCGCACTGGTTCGTTGCCGATCTGGATGGACTGATTGTCGCCGGCTCGCACGGTGCGCCCTGGCCGTATGACTCTTATGTGCCCATCATCGTTTCTGGCCCAAACATCGAAGCTCAGCGTGTGGTTCGCCGCGTCGAAACCGTCGATCTTGCCCCTACCATTGCTGCATATCTGGGGATCAAGGCCCCGACGGGGGCTGGTGGTAAGATTTTGCTCGAGGTGTTCGAAAACTAATTCGACAATATGAGAATCCACCTGGCAATCCCTATCGGAAAGGAATGCCGGTGATACCCAATTCTTTTGGGGTTCTGCGCCCCCTAATCTGAGGAGACACAACCGTGTTCAAGCCAATAAAAACCTTTGTACGTTCTGCGGCCCTTGCCGGTCTACTGGGCTCTGGCGCCGTGGTCCCGAGTGTCAACGCTCAACAGACATTTGATGATACAGGTGATATTCTTGCGAGATCTGCACAGGTCGAAGATATCGAATATCAGATCATGGTTCAGCGTGCGACGCAGACTGCCCTTTGGGGAATGCCAGCGGCGGGTATGATTGACTTCCTGAAAGGGATCAGGCGCGACCTCGGCGGCGATTACAATGATGTTGTCTATTTGAACAAACCATTTGATTCCAGACATGGTTTCTTAACCGCCAACGACGTGACGGCCTATTCATGGGCTTCAATGACGTCCGCGCCCGGTCCGCTGGTGATCGAGGTTCCTGCAGCCAACGACAAGGTCGACTATTTCGGGTCTATCGTAAATGCATGGGATCAGCCTATTGCTGATGTTGGGCCAGATGGGTTCGACAAGGGTAAGGGCGGCAAATACTTGCTGCTGCCCCCGGGATATAACGAGAAGTCCTTGGAAGAGCTGGAAGCTGCTGGCTACTTCCCGTTTGAGACGGACACCTTTGAATCCGGCTTCTCCTTTCGTCCACGCCTTTACAACGGGGCCACGGATCTTGATGCGGCGGAATATGCCCAGACCATCAAAATCTACTACCTGTCCGAGGCCGACAACCCGCCTCCGACTACTTATCACGAGGCATCTGAAGTGCCTTATGACTCACTGCCCTATTACAACGAGACCTACTTTCAGGATCTGAACGACTATGTTCAGAACAACCCGATCCGTCCGCAGGACAAGATCATGATCAATTTCCTGAAGGATCTGGGCATCGAAAAGGGCAAGCCGTTCGAGCCGACGGAGCGTCAGATGAAGGCGATGAACGAAGGTTTGGTTCTGGCCTATGCCTCTATGCAGCGGTATTTTGTCGAGCCTGGCCTTGCAACTATCCCGTTGTGGAAGAACGAGGATGGCTCGCTCAAGAACCAGTGGTTGGTCTGGGATTTTGCAGAAGGGCAACCACAGGCAGGTTTCCCGTATGAGACAGACACCGAGGTTTTGGTCGATGACCGGGCTGGTGGTACCTATTTCTGGATCACATACCTGCCCAAACAACTGGGTGGCGGAACCTTCTACCTTACGGGTCTGCGCGACAGCGACGGCGAGATGTACGACCATAACAAGACCTACAAGCTGAACGTTCCTGCGGATACGCCTGCGGACAACCTGTGGTCAGTCATTGTTTACTCAATGGAGACGAAGAGCTTTATCCGCAATGTTGATCCTGTCGGTTTGTCGTCGCGAAATGAAGACACGATGCAGGTCAATGATGATGGTTCTTATGACATCTATTTCGGCCCCGAAGCGCCGGAGGGCAAAGAAAGCAACTGGATCCCGACGACAGAAAGCTACTTCCTGCTCTTCCGTCTTTACAGCCCGACGCCGGGCTGGATGGAAACTGGCTGGATGCTTGGAGATGTGGAGAATATTTCCGACTGATAATTTGGCTTGGGCGCCGGGCGAAATGGGCATCTGGCGTCATTTTTTTCTGTGTTAGCAAAAAAGTGTTTTCAATGAAGTCTCTGAGAGCAGCCATGCACCAAAACTGTACGTAGGTCAGCTTTGTCCCGCTCCTTGCCAGTTCAGACCCGGCGCGGCGAACGGCTCATGTATCGGAGACCGGTCATTTCTGACCGGCGCGGCGAAAGAGGAGGAAGAGCCCAAATTGCTGGATGCTGCGCTGAGCACAAATGGCTGGCAAACGCCGAAAGCTGCCTTATGGTATGGTGCCAACCTTCCGTTCAACTCACGCCCTAACGCTGCGGCGCAGCTTCACCAGACTGGCCGTTCGACTATCGCGCAGCATACTGGAAGAATTGAGGTCAGATAAGCGGGACCAATGAGCCGTCTGGAAAGCGAGTAAAATCTGGGTGGAATTTTGACGTCCAATTGAGCGACACAACGAGCGCAATGGTTTATTTCTAAACCGCGGCAGGTAAATTGGAGTGAGCGCCCGCCCTAAGATCACCGGCACATTGTGCGCAGCAATGAATTCCTTAACAGCTCTATCGAAGGGGCGGTGACACGAGGAAATCGCCGCCCCTTCGAAACCAACTTATTCATCGTAGCAATGAAGTTGGCATTTCTGTACCTTGGCTCAAGTGCGCCGTCGCGACTGAGCGACGCCTAGTTCTCAAGATGCGCCTCAAAAAACTCTGCGACGCGGCGCACGGCTTCAGCCGCTTCCGGCGTACCCCAGTGTCCGTGGAAGCAGTGCTGCATGGCATCGTGTGCGTCCAGCACCGCCTCGTGACCAGCACTGCGCAGGACGCCGTACATGCGAATGCCATCACTCATCTGAACTTCCTTCGTGCCGACCTGTACCATCGTCGGTGGGAAGTCCCGGCCCTCAAAGTTGTCGTAAACGGTCGAGTATCTTGGATCTTGTGCCTTTTCCTCGGTGATCCCGAGCATTGGCCAGACTGCATCAATGAGGTTGTCCACCAGTGTCCGAGGATCGTGGTAGCGCAACGTCCAGGTCGAGTCGCTGTTAAAGGAAAAATCGGTCTGCGGGCTCTGCATGACAGCGGCGCCAGGAAGCGGTCCGCCGCGATGCGACATCTCGTTGGTGGACATAGCGACCAGCCCGCCACCGGCAGAACAGCCGTAAATCCCGACGTCCTCCGGAGCGTAGTCACCACCTTCGCCGGTAAGAGCATCGAAGACAGCAATCACCTGATCGCGCTGGTCCAGAATGTCCCAGTCAGGCGCGGGCATCAGTTTGTAGTCGACGGAAACAATGTCGATGCCCATGTGATTGGAAAGTGGAGCTGTCCGGTCGAAGGTTGTCTCCGGGGTGTTTCCGTAAAAGGCACCGCCGTGGACATGGATCAGCGCCTTTCCCGGGTGGCGGTTCTCGCTCGGGCTGACCGTAACGGTCCTGACGCCACCGATTTCCCGTTCCTCGGTTGTGAGGTTCATTGTCGTGAGAAGCTTCTTCCCGGCTTCCATCATCGGGTCGATCTGAGCGTCATGCAGCGATTGCCACGCGCCATAGTCGTCCGGCTCCGGATAGCCCTCCCACGTCGCACCCAGCCAGCCTGGCGTCCAATTCACCATGATTTCGCGCATCTCGGGGCTAACAAAATCCGGGATGTGTGACGGGAAACTGTCGTTGCGGTTCGGATCATCCGGGTCGGCCATGAATTGTGAGATCGAGATCAGACGGCGAACATCTTCGTGGCACGAAGCGCGCTCAAAATGCACATTCAGCGTGTCACACTTGGCCTTCAGCGCGGACAACTCCTGATCCAACTGCGCCAATTTTCCAGCAGTGTCGCCCTCGCCGCCAAGGATTGCGTCGACGCTGGAATAAGCGGCGGCCACAAGCTGCCAACGGGTTTCATACTCTGCGGCATCTATCTGTGAAGCTGATGAGACGAGGCCCATCGCTACTACAGACGAAAATAGAGGAGTCGTAAGTTGTTTCATTTTTAAGTGTCTCCCTGATAGCTCAGTTTTTTTCATAGGATGTCACCCGGACCTTCATGCCGGGGCGCAACAGGAATTCAGGATTGGGGAATTCGGCGATGCTGTAGCCAATCCCTGTCTCCGGATCGAATTCGAACGGTGTTGATATCAGGCGTCCCCGGTGTGGGAACTCACCACCTTCCGGCAGTTCCAACACCAGAGTCAGGCTGCCCATTACACTGTCGTGGCTTTCGCCCGCGAGGATGCGTTCCTGATGCTTCTCGTACGTGCCCTCCACGCGAACGTGGATCGGATCAAGTTGATACAGGGTTCCGATTTCGGGCGAGTCGGCGACGACGTTTGCATTATCGCGAAAACGCGGCGCGCTCATCTGGCCGTCGAACGGTGCATGGATGAGCTGAAGATCTGAGATTGCCTTGGCCTTTTCTGCATTGAGCCTCTTTGTCTCAACGGTCGCTTCGGCGATTTTGACGTGCGCTTCAGCTTGCGCAATCTCAACTTCAGAAACAGAATTGGTGCCCAGCCGCTTCTTTCTGGACAAGTCAGCCTGGGCCAACTCCAGTTCAGCCACGGCCTGCTGGTGAGCCAACTCACCGATTTTGGCATCCCATTCCTTGAAGACCTGATCGAAGGTCACCAGCAGATCACCTTCTTTGACGAATTGACCTTCAATAAAGTGGATAGTGTCGATCTGGTTTTCGGCGGCTGCCGATACATCCCAGCTTTTTGCCGGGACGACAATGCCAGCGCCAGTTGCACTTTCCGCACCGAGGGTATGGGAAGTGTCATCAGCGGACAGCGATAATGTGCTCGCCGCAAGCAGAAACATTCCCAATGCGGCGGATGCTAAGGTTAGAGTGTTTTGCCTAGTCATATGATCTCTTTGTATGGATGAGCGATGTGGGAAAGTGGACGCTCAGGCTGCGGTTGAAATCGGTGACTTAGTACGTGCGTTTCCCGTTCATCCAAGTCTCGAGCACCTCAATCTCACCAATCTGATCGAGACCCACGGTCCTTGGATCATCAGCCAAGACCACAAGGTCCGCCAGTTTGCCAACCTCAATGCTTCCGATCTCGTCCTCCGAAAGCAACTGGAATGCCGGTACGCTGGTCACGGCGCGGAGGGCCATGTCAATCGAAGCTCGCTCTTCTTCGCCCAGAACGTAGTCAGGATCAGTGAAGAGTGTCCGGGTAACTGCTACTTCAACCATCTCCAGAGGCGTGAGTGTGGAAACAGAGTAATCCGTGTGCAGTGAGTAGGGTATTCCCGCCCGCTCGAAGCTGCCTGTACGGTCGAGCTTCTCAGCTTTGGCTTCGCCGAACACAACATCGCGGAAAGCCTCTCCCCAGAAGAGCACGTGAGCGATCAAAAAAGAGCACGAGATGTCGAGTTCTTTTAGTCTTGCGATCTGATCGTCTTCTGTAATCGAGCAATGTTCGATCCTCGGGCGCACCATGTCGATCCCGTCGGAACGAGCCTTTTCGACGGCCGCGATAATGTTGTCGATGGACGCGTTGCCGTTACCATGCATAGCCATCTGTCCACCGCGGACGGTTCCGTCGGCTACTGCGAAATTGATGTCGTTCTGGATCATGTAGGCCAGGCCCAGATTATCGGAGTTCAGGTACGGTTCTCGCTGTAACCCGGTAAATGCTTGGTTCGATCCGTCAGCGGAGATTTTCCATCCGATCGCGCGAGCCTTGGCATTGCCATCGCCCGGCGCGACCCCGGCAGCGTCCCAAGCATCCAGTTCAGCCCATTGAAGGTAACTGCGTGTCCGAATGGGAAAGTCGTCGTCGGACGCCAGTAACTCAAATGTACTCCAGTCGTCGGGATTTGCCACACCCGCGACACCAACCGCCGTGACCCCACTGGATGCCCAACCCTGCGCTATGGTCTTTGTGCCGTTTACGCGGTCATAGTTCTGGTAGGGTTCAATCTCCGCGAGGGCGGCAAACAACAATGCGCCGCCAGACAAGTTCCCGTCCGGGCGGCCGCCTTCCATCCGGCCATACTGCGCCCCGTCCGGGTCAGGCGTATTATCGCTTACACCCATGAGTTCGAGCATCTTGGAGTTAACAGTCATTTTGTGACCACCCGCGTGCCAAACCACCGCCGGTGATTGGGGTGCGATTTCATCGAGGTGTTCACGCGTTAGCGCGGGCTCAGAAAAACGTTGCGTTGCAAGATCCAGGTTGACGAACAATGCCCAGTCATCGCCATCCTGACCCTCAAACACACTTTTCATGTGAGCGAGAGCCTCTTCTACGGTGCCGAAGCGATCGACCCCGACATTTTCAAAGACCGAGGACCCTCCGCCCCCAATCGGGTGTGTATGTGCGTCAATGAAACCCGGCATCACAGTCTTGCCACCCAGGTCGACGATCTGTGCGTTTTCCCCTGCGACCTGTCGCACATCCGCGTCGCTTCCTACAGCGACGATTTCGTTTCCACGGATGGCCAAAGCTTCAACAATCGAGAAGTTTTGATCAATCGTCAGGATGTTGCCACCGGTCATCACAGTGGTCTGTTGAGCAAGGACTGGTGCAGATACCAATAGGGCAAACGCAGTTGCGATTTCGATCTTCATTTTTCTTACCAAATGTTTCTCTCCTGTTTCCGTGCTTTTGTTCATCTGCTGGTTTTCACAAACGGGCGGGATGGACGAGGTGAACCATCCCGCCCATCGCTCAGTTCAGCGTGTTCTTGTAGATCACGCCGTCCTTCATGATGATCTTCAGACTGGTGTCAGGGTCCATAAGGATCTCGATGTTTTCGAGGGGATCTCCGTCTACCAGCAGCAGGTCAGCGTAGGCACCTTCTTGAATGACGCCCAAGGGCCCCTCAGGGTACGGGTTCATCTGACCGGTCAGAGAATTCAGTTCTCCGGCGGTCGAAGTAAACGCCCTGAGTGTTCTGAAGTTGCCGATGGCTTCCGAAAAATACTTGAACTCGTCCAGCGCCTTTTCGTCGTATGCGCGCCCCGTGTTCCATTGTGGAATATGATCGGAAGCAACGACCACTTTCAGTTCCGGGTTGTTGGCGATCACGTTCAGAGCATTCTCGGCGGCATTGCGAATGACCCACCATTTCTCAAAGCTCTCGGGCGGGTATGCCTTTCTTGCCTGTTCCTCGGATATCGAGAAGACCGGGGAAAACGCGGTCGAAACAAACATGCCCTTCTCGATCATCGTTTTGGCCTGTTCTTCGGTCAGATAGGGAGCGTGCTCGATCGACATCACACCGTTGTCTATGGCCTGCTGAATTGCCACTGCCGTATGTGCATGTGACGCGACGTAGGTATCCCAACGCTCCGCCACCTCGACAACGGCCTGGACCTCTTCGTCAAGAGGGCCCGAATGCAGCGGATCGAATAGACTTGTCACACCGCCGCCAGTGAACAGCTTGAGCTGAGTCGCGCCGCGGCGGAATGCTTCACGCGCCGCGCGCAGGCTTTCTTCCCGTCCGTCGGCGATAATCGTAACGTAGTCTTCGTAGAAGTGTTGCCGTCCCCCAGCGATATTCGGGTGAGGGTCATTCAATTCACGGAAATCGCCATGGCCGGACGTTGTGGTTATCCAGTTTTCCGTTGGATAGATGCGGGGCCCTACCATGACGCCTTCATCTATGATGAGGCGAAGGAAATTCGCTGGACCGCCCAGGTCTCGCACTGTGGTAAAACCGTTCATCAGCATCCCCTCTGCACGGTCAGCCGCCAGCGCACCATGGGCATAGGGATGAAGCCCATCGCGCGACTGCGTTTGAACGGGCCCGAAGGTGGCGAGGTGTACATGCATATCCAACATGCCGGGCATCAAGGTCCGCCCGCCGCCATCGACAATGTTGACCGCAACCTCAATCGTCTCCGAGCTGCCCTCGGAATCCTCAACGAGTAAGGTATATCCGCCCGTATAGTCGCCCAGTGGTGGGTCGATAACCCGTGTCCCTTGCCTGGTATCGGCGTCAATTTCCCATGTGCCAGTTTCAGGAATGTCGGCCTCGACCCTGTGGATCTTGTTCTTGACGACCAGGACATCGACGTCTTGGAGACCGTCGTCGACCCCATTGAAGACCTTCACATTCTTGAACAGCGTGACGGCGGATGGAATATCGGCGACTTCCTGCGCGGATACCGGCGCGGTCGCCAGCGCAAGCGCAAGGGTCACGGCGGCTATCTGTTGCTTCATTCTACTGTCTCCGGCTAGAGGGCAAAGCTCTTGCCCGTTGGTTGGTTTGCTGCACCTGGGCGAGGCAGGCATCAGAGCCCGACTCCCTCGTCATGTGACCAGCAACATTTCTGTTATTCCTTATTGGTTCCCCCAGATGTCGGAGCTCGTTTCCGCGGAGGCAGGTGGGCTGCCGCGCTGCTCAACTCCGCCGGTCTTGCGGTTGTCAAAGTTCGTTTCTGAGGAGGCGCGAAGGCTTTCACGTAACACGTCTGCCCATCTGTTTGTGGCAGTACCCTTTGCGGGCGCTGCAAATGTCGTTACGGCGTCTTCCACATCCAGAGTCCAGGTGGCCTGCATCGGCACAGTTCCATCCACCAGCCAGAGCGACTGTGTGGTCGGATCGAGGTGCAGTCTGCCCGATAGGCGTACCGGTTCGTGGAAGTACTTTGGCGCCCAGTCTTCGCCAAGGCGAACCCGGATCAACTGGTTCGGGTCTGGTGGCGGAAGGTGGCTACACATGCCGGGAGTCGGAACAAGATAGGCGATCCGGGTGCCGTCCGTTTCAATTGAAGTGGGGATGGCAAAACCAGCAATGCTGATCGTTTGTCCATCGAGAGACGGGTTACCGGCCGCAGCAGCAGCCTCGCGTCGCTCGGTAACCACCCAACGCTGCGAAATCAGCCAGTCAAAGTCGATCTCCTGGGCTGAAAGTTCAGTGCTGACCTCCGACAAACGCGCCTCATAGCCCTCTCGCGTGTCGGTTGACAGATCATCCCGAGCCAACTTCTCGCGCATCTGCACAAGGGTCAACAGGGCGGTCATCTGGGATGTGGAGAGGTCGAGGAAAGGATCCTCATAGACCTGCGCCAAAGGATCCGGCAGCTCATCCCACTCAAGCGGAACCATAGCCCGCTGATCCGCGAAAGCTGCTGAGGCAAGGCTTGCGAAGGCCAAAACAATTGCGCCGGTACGCATCGTTCAGTCGTCCAGCGTGTTCTTGTAGATCACGCCGTCTTTCATGATGAGGTTGATAGTCTCGATGCCACGCGGACGCGGTTCTGCGTTGAACCATGAAGGATTTCCACCCAGAACCGTGATGTCCTCCAGCGGATTGCCGTCGATCAACAGGATGTCGGCATATGCCCCTTCCTCGATGACCCCTAGAGGAGCGGGATAAGGGTTGCTGCCTCCGGTCAACGCTGCAAGCTTGCCGCCGGTAGAAGTCATTGCTTTCAGAGTTTCATAGTTGCCGAAAGTGTCCGCGAAGATCCATTTTTCGTGGTCCCTGTGATGCCGCGCCGCCATACCGTTGGTGCTGACGATGTCGATGGAAAATACGATATTCGGCTGCACTTTCTTGATGACTTCGGCGAAGTTGGCGGTCCCTTCTTTCATCATGAGCGTCCGCTCATATTCGAAGGTTGCCGGGTTTCCGTAGACCGGATGGGTCAGAATATCCTCGCTCATAACGGCCGCAATATACGGAGAAATGAAGGCGCCCTTTTCCTTCATCAACATGGCTGTGTCTTCTTGCAGGAATTGACCGTGTTCAATCGACATGACACCCAAATCGAGCGCACGGCGTATAGCTTCATCGAGATAAAGGTGGGCCGCTACGTAGGTTCCGCGCGTCGCGGCTTCTTCCACCGCCGCAGTGATTTCAGCGTCGGTGTACTGAGATGCTTCAAAGGGACCCTTGTTGCTGGCCACACCGCCCGCCATCATGATTTTCATGTGGGTTGCGCCCGCATTGAAATTCTCGCGAACCGCTGTTCGGACTTCATTGGGACTGTTGGCAATGTGATAGATACCATTTCGCCACGTGCTGCTTTGGAGGGGGTTGGTCTGGCTTTTAAACCTGAGATCCCCATGACCGGCACTTTGACTGATCATCCCGGCAGCGCTGTAGATGCGAGGTCCTTCCATGAGGCCCTTGTCAATTACACGGCGCAACCCATCGGCCATGCCCCCCATGTCGCGAACGGTCGTGAAGCCATCATAAAACCACTCGAGCGCAGCCGACGCGGCGTGAGCCGCCATATAATCCCACCGAGCCATTTCCATACCGGGCCGGCCGTCATCCATAGAGAGGTTCAAGTGCGTGTGGCTGTCGATCATTCCGGGCATCAGGGTCCGCCCCTTGCCGTCGATGACGTTGGGCGACAGTTCTACCGTATTTGTGCCCTCTTCATCTTGGATGACAAAGGTATACCCGCTGCCGCCGCTATGAATTTCTGAGTACAAGGGTCCGTCTCGGCCAGCTTCAACTTCCCATGTGCCGGACTCGGGAATGTCGTCCGCGACAGTGTGGATTTTGTTTCCTACAACGAGAACGTCCAGGTCCAGAAGGCCGTCCGTAGTCCCGTCGAATACCATGACGTTCTTGAACAAGGTCACCGAGGGCGGCTCTTGTTGGGCAAGAGCGACGCTTGCGGGCAGAGTGCTTGCCACAAATGCGGCAGCTGCTAACGTCAGTGTAGCTGGTACGGTCATTTGAACTCCCCGGATGCATGAGCGATGTGGGCTCGCCCTATTACCTCCGGAGTATGGCACCTTATCTTGGCGAATGCCTGACCATGCCCTCAGGTTCAAAATTTTTCCGTTAGGTTTCGGTCAGGTTTTTGCAATTTTTTCTGGAAGGCTCGCTGCGGTGCTGGCACGATTCCGGGTGTAGGGAGTGAACATGTTCGGGAATCGCAAAAAACGGAGAAACTCTGATCTACCCTTGGTCCGGGCGACCGTGCTGTCCCCGGTCACTGCGGCGTTGAGAAACCTGGGGTCGGATCCCGAAGAAGTCTTTCGGGATTTGGATTTTGACGCGGCCAAAACGATCACACCGGAACATTTCTTGTCGCATGAGACCGTGTATGCAGCGTTCAATGCTGCTGCTGATGCCGAAGGATCGGACTTTTGCGCTCGGATTGGCCAGTCTGTTGATCTCAAGAGGTTCCTTCCGAAGGGACAGGAGCTGGCAGAAGCATTGACGCTTGGGGATTTTTTCACGCGCTTCACTCAGATCGTCTCAAAAGAGTCGAATTCAGTTACTCAATCTTTGATCATTGAAGACGAACATGCCTACTTTGCGGCGCGGCGACACTTTCGCTCGTCGGTATCACCGGCGCAAGCCGATGGTTTTATGATCGGAATATGGGTTTCCCTACTGCACCGGGTGCTCGATTTCCGTTGGGATCCGCACAAAGTGATACTACAGCTTGCCGACCCCGACGTCTTGCCGAGGCATTTTTTTGGGGTAACAGGCGTCCCGTCTGACGAGCGTGGCTTTTCCATTCGCTTCCCGTCCACCTGGTTGAACCACCGCCTCCCAGACGAGGTTCTGGAGAATGTATCCGATTATCACCCGAATGATGTTGAGCTTGCTGCACCAATCGACTTTCTGACCGGCTTCGAAGACATCGTGCGATCACGGCTGTCTGAACCGACCTTCACAGCAGAGCAGGCGGCACGGCTAGTGGGGTTACACCCCAACACATTGAATGCGCGCCTGTCCGAACGTGGCGAAACAACCTCCAAGGTCATTGCACGCCTGAAGCGGGAGAAAGCCATTGAACTGTTGGGTGTGGAAGCCTGCTCGGTCAGAGACGCCGCCCAGCAACTGGGGTTTTCCGACCCGACTGCATTCTCACGGGCTTTCCGCAGATGGACAGGTCAGTCCCCACAGGCTTTCAAGCGCTCATACGGGGAACCAGAACAATGACCTTAACGATAGTCATTGCGCTCCTGTCGGCGTTCTTCCTTCTGGCAAGTTCAATCAAACTGACAGGCTGGCAGACGAAAGTGTTCGAAACACAACTCGCCATGTTCGAAAGCTACGGCCTCAACCGGCAGGTCATGTTCGTAGTGGGTCTTGTGGAACTGTTCGGCGCTGCTGGTATATGGTTCCAAGGCTCATTGGTGGGCGCACTCGGGGCGGCCGCACTACTCGCAACATCCGTTGGTGCAATTTTTTGTCATCTGGTGTTCGACACTTGGAAGGACGGTGTGCCGGCGATGATAACAGCAGCGCTTTCAATATTTGTACTCTGGCAGGGTTGGAACGGTATCGGCTCGGTGCTCACGTGAGTTTCTAATCCCAAAGGGGCCTTCCGAAGGGCACTATTCAAATTGTTTTGATTGGGAACGCTGCCATTCATTTTTGTCCGTCGAAATGGCAACGGAGGGCGTTCTCGACGGTCGAAAACCCTGCTGCGCTTGCGACACTGTGGGCTCCTGAGCGGCGGCAATGCGCAAAGAGCGGACCCTTCGCCATCGATTTCGATCGGCGGTAAAGTCCGCAACTGAGACATAGGTGACTTCCGCAGCGAACGGCCGGTTTGGATGCTAACGTTTTGGGCTGGATTGAATGACCGCTATCGCCGTTCCCGTCCAAGTTTTTCGCTCTCGCAGAGAATGTCTGGAATCCGCCCTTGGCGCCGGAATCTTCCATTTATCCCGGGTATTCCGATGGGTTTCCGCGTGGCGCTGTGTTTTTAATAATGTGTTATTTTCATCGCTATAGACGCTTTAAAAATGTACTTCTCAAAGAGATACTCTTGCGTTCTCTTTGAAATTATATGATTTAGGGCGTCATGAACGCTGGAAGATCGCAAAATCTGAAGAAAGTTCTCGACTCGGTGCCCGCGGGATATCTCGTCGATGCCAACTGGCTCACCGCCCATGGCATAGCCTACGAAACCTTTCGCGACTATGTAAAACGGGGCTGGCTCGAACGCGTTCACCGCGGCGTTTTCCGCCGACCTGTTCCCAATCCGCACGCATCAAACACCGTTGACTGGAAGGCCTGCCTGATCTCGATGCAACACATCATGGGCTATGACGTTCATGTCGGCGGCAAAACCGCTCTCTCACAACAGGGTTATGACCACTACCTGCGTTTGGGCAACAACGCCCCCGTCTGGATCTATGGCTACAAAATACCCAACTGGCTCATTAAGCTGCCACTCAACGCACGTATCGAAACGCGAAACACATCGCTGTTCGCTGACCAGGCACTTGGCCTTACAAATGACGATACAAAATCGGAAAACTCCCTCCCGTGGGATTGGCAACTGCGCATGTCGGTCCCCGAACGGGCGGTCATGGAAGCGATGGATGAATTGCCAGACCATGAGAGTTTTCACAACCTCGACATGGTGTTCGAGGGCTTGACGACGCTACGACCTAAGTTGCTCTCGGCACTTTTGCTGAGCTGCAAGAAAATAAAGGTCAGGCGCCTCTTCTTCGTTTTTGCGGATCGTCACAATCACCCCTGGCGCAAACGACTTGATGCTGACGCCTTCAACCTCGGGACGGGGGATCGAGCATTGGTCAAAGGTGGCCGGATACATCCGCGATATCGCATCATGGTACCCGAAGAGTTCGTCACGACAGGGGCAGAAAATGGCGCGTAGGAATTATGAATCCCAGGTCGCCCTTCTCGTGCGTGTATTGCCTTACGTCGCGCAGGAAGAGATATTCGCGCTCAAGGGCGGGACAGCAATCAACCTATTCTATCGCGATCTACCGCGACTCTCGGTTGATATCGACCTGACATATCTGCCGATCAAAGAGCGTGAACAGAGCCTCGCCGAGATCAACGAAGCCATGGATCGTATCGCTAAGTCGATCGAAAAGGGCATCAACGGGGCCAAGGCTCAGAGAATAAAAGGAGGTGGAGGCGGCGCCACCCGCGTGCTTGCGCGTCTGGAAGGTGCAGAAGTCAAAATCGAGACCTCCCCAGTCACGCGCGGCGTTGTTCACGATCCCGAAACCCGGGCGGTCTCCGACGCCGTAGCAGACGCGTTTGGCTATGCAGAAATGCAGATCGTCTCATTCGAAGATTTGTTCGGCGGTAAGCTTCACGCAGCCGTGGATCGCCAGCATCCACGCGATCTTTATGACGTAAAACTTCTCTACGAACATGAAGGACTGACGGATGATCTGTTCCGGACCTTCCTGATCTACATTGCCTGTTCGGCACGTCCGGCACACGAATTGCTGAATCCCAACCTGATTGCCCTTGATCAACCTTATGTGCGTGAGTTCGAGGGCATGACCAAGTCGCCCGTCGGCCTGGATGACCTGCTGGCGACGCGCAACCAACTGATTGCGGATATCCAGTCTCGCTTCGACAAACCCACCAGACAATTTTTGCTCAGCCTGCAGGATGGCGCGCCGGATTTCGCCGCAATAGATCGACCGCAGGCCGCCAATCTTCCCGCCGTGCGTTGGAAGCTTCTCAATCTGGAGCGCCTGATCCGGGACAACCCAAAAAAGCACGTCGAGCAAAGGGAAGAACTCGAGAAACTCCTAGTTCGCCTCTTCGACTGATTGAAATTCAGAGTCCGACCAATTGAAAGCGCGGGCACATTTCCGCGCCGCTCACCCGCCCTTCGTGCCGTATTTCAGCCCCCTACCCGTCCCGATCTAGCTTTAGCCAATAGCGTGTGTACCGGAGTTCACCTGTTCGGGTCAGAGCTCCCTTCTCTACCAGATCCTGCAGATCCCGCGTCGCGGTAGCGCGCGATGTTCCCGTGATCGAGATATAGTTCTCGGCGCTGAGCCCCCCTTTGAATCCGCCCGGTCCAGCCTTGAACAAGCGGGCAGTTACCTTGCTTTGGCGGGCATTAAACTGATCACGATGCCGGTCGTAGAAATGCGTCTTAGCAATAAAAAAACCAACCCGTTCAAGAGTCACCTGCTGCGCTTTAAGGACTGTCTCGGCAAACCAGATAAGCCATGGTGTCACGTCCAGAGTCCTTTGGTGACGTTCGAGTTGGTCGTAGTAAGCCTTACGCTCTCGCTCGATCGTGAAAGCAAGAGCAATCAGGCTTGGCTGGCCAATGTTTTGCGCCAGGGATTTTTCCGCCAGCGCCCTGCCCAACCGGCCATTGCCGTCCTCAAAGGGGTGAATGCTCTCGAAATACAGATGGCTCAAACCGGCCCGGATCAGTGCGCGCAATGGTTCGGGACCATCCGGTGCAGTCCGGTTGAACCAGGTTACGAACTGGTCCATTTCAGCCGGAACCTGATGTGAAGGTGGAGCTTCGAAATGCACCGTTGGGTGGACGAGCCTGCCTGAGACGATTTGCATCGCATCCTCATGGCTCCGGTATAATCCAATTGTTTCCAGATGCCTGTCATGGGACAGAAGCATGTCATGCCACCGAAACAGGGTGTCGTGTGACAGTGGTTCCGAAAAATTGGAATAAACATCCACCATCATTTCAGAAACGCCCTGCTCGCGCGGTTTGGATGGATAGCTGTCGGGAGCCAGTCCAAGATGCCGACGCAAGGAAGATTGCACGCTGAGACGATCCAGCATCTCTCCTTCAATCGCGCTGGTCTTCATCGCTTCTTCGCTTAGCAGGTCGATACGCAATTGATCTCGATCCGATGTGTTCACATGATGAACTGCTCCAAGAACTTCCCCTGAGGACAACAGGAACTGTTGCTCGTATGGTTCGAGTCTTACGGCATCGTAACGAAAAGTCGGCCAATCAGGGCTCTGCCAGTTCCACATTGTGAGGTATAAGCTTCCTTTCTATAGCTCACTAATTATGGTTTTGTGGGTTATAGAGGTCAATCCTATTGCTCACCTTTTTCAAACTCTTCGACCCGGTCATCGATTGGACGTCCGCGACAGCATTGCCTTAGGGGATAGCTCGCCCTTTTCGATCTTAGCCAGCAATGAAATCAGGTAAGCCCCTGGAGATTGTATGTTCT
This sequence comes from Ruegeria sp. J8, assembly GCF_056531925.1. Classification (NCBI taxonomy): domain Bacteria; kingdom Pseudomonadati; phylum Pseudomonadota; class Alphaproteobacteria; order Rhodobacterales; family Roseobacteraceae; genus Ruegeria; species Ruegeria sp. J8. The sequence continues at coordinate 8,781 of NZ_JBQFMR010000012.1, read as the reverse complement.
CAGCACGTTGAAAGATGTATCCGAGGACAATGAAGCGAATAGCTGAGCCAAACGTTGATTTCATAGCATACCAGGTTTGGCCAAGCCGCAGATACTCTGCGATATCATCCATGAGCCGATCACAGTGGTGCTGGTCTTTTGCAAAGCGTAGTTCTGAGCATAGCCGTGGAAAACTGCGCTCCATTTGGCCTGGAGAAACCTGAATTTGAGAAAGTTCTTCTTTCTTAACTTCTGGATTCAGAGAGTCCTCTTTGTGCCCCTCAATTTCACTGTCACTGGCCCTCAAATTTTCTGTATCTGTCTGTGTTATCTCGGAGATTTCCACAGAGATTTCTGCCAGCAGCTCGCTGAGTATATTTGCATCTGGTTTGCGACGCAGAGCATTGCGTACGGTGGTCATCAAATCAGAGATCGCGGTGTCATTTGCTACGAGGTCCCTAAGGCGCGCCAGAGCGGCGGAAACCTTGTCGCGGAGTACAGTGAACTCCAGAACTCGATCAGCATGCCTCTGGGCTTCCTGGATGAACTCAGCGTGCCGTTCAGACAAAGGCATCAAGGAGAGCCCAGTTGCGGTGACCACCCTGCCCTGTCGATCCCGGCGCGCCCATCGCTTGCCGTTTGCGCTCATTACGCGGCGGATAAGTCCAAGCTCAACCAGCGTTGAGATATGACGCTCAACTGTCTGCACGCTGACATGAGTTCGCTTGGCGATCGCCGCGTTGGAAGCGAAGCAGATGTGATGATCATCTTGGTCCGGAGCAATCTGATCACCGCCCACAAAGGAAATCATCGTTCTCAGGACATTGAGAGTTGTGGATTTTAACCCAAGAGGTTCTCTGGCCTCTTCAACGGCGCGAAGAAGTATCCATTTTTTGGGCGTACTACTCCCCTGCCCTGTCGTTACCGACAAGGTTGCTCCATTTGGAGCCAATGCTGTTAGTGTTTTCATGATTATCTATCGGCAGACAAAAATTACCCGTTCGCTCAAGAGCGTTTTTTCTTGTGTGGCGATTCGGGTGCTGCTAGATTCTAGGTGTCTAATCTAAGAATTGCGCTTTGCGCAGCAGCCCTCGAAGCTCCGGTTTCGGGGGTTTTGTTTGTTTGCCTTCCTCCTTTCTGCTCGTCCTCAGTTCTTTTCCTCGGTGTTTACAGCTGTAAACTCAGCGTGTGAGCGCTTGATGATTTCAGCCATGTTTTTGTCCAACCAGCTAGCAAAGCCAGCGTTAGCTCCGGTTCTTTTGACCGAAACAGTTAGTGATCCGTTGGTGGATTTGATTGTAACGCCTTCAATTGGGCTTACTTCGGCTGCACCTTCTCTTTGTCGTGCACCACGTTTGACTGCTGCCTTAAGGAGCATTTCCAGCCGATCATCTGACGACATCGATGGCTCAATGGTTGCAAGCAAATTGGCCGCTTCATCTTCCGTCAGCTTGCCTGCAACGAAGTGTTCTGCAAGCCCGGTCCATTTTGGGCGGCCAGATTTTGGGGCTGCGCCGATCATGTCACCAATCTTTGCAGGAACATGTTGCGTAACTTTTGTCAGGTGAGACAGCCCTGATTTCGAAACGTTCAATACTTGCCGCACCGTTGCAGTGTCATGCCCGGAAGTCAGGATCGCCTCGGCAAAACGTGCTTTCTCGTAGAAGGAAAGATTGCGCCTCGCAGCATTCTCAAGCCCCTTGGCGAGAAGCGCTGAAGCATCGTCGATATCCTGAACATTGGCGCGAACTTTAATACCGAGTTCACGGCAGGCTTTGAGCCTCCTCCTCCCATAAATTGCCTCGTATCGACCGTCGGATTTCGATTTTCTAACAAGAATGGGAACTTGTTGGCCACCGTCTTGGATGCTCGACATCAAGCTTTCAAAACTATCGTCATCTTCGTCGGTGTTTACAGCTGTAAACTCACCAAGCCTATCGGCTGGGCCCCAATCGTCGATCAAAGCAGGGTCAATTTCCCTGATTGCGGCAAGAGAGCCCTGAAGCGCACCAAGAGCAGGGGCATTGGGTTTTGGAGTTTTATCGATGGCCTTGGGGCTCGAGCGCGCGATGGTGTTTGCGATCCCCGACATCTCCTGAAGCGACTTTCTAGCCATTAGCTGCGTCCCCATGCTTGATGGATCATTTGCTCTACCTCAGAGCCGATCGCATCCATTGAGTTCTTTGCCCGATCATAAGTTGCGCGTGTCATTTCTGACCGCACGACTTCGTAAATTGATTGTTTGAGCATTGTGGCGTCACTGACCGCGGTGCTTTTGAGGGCTGTAGCTGACATAACGCGATCCTGAAACAGTGCCCGCATGAACGAAGCCAGTTGTTGGGACGGTACGTCTGTTGGCTCGTCACGCGTTATCAGGAATTTGAAGTTGTCGTATTCGAGCGTAGCGCCGGCATCTTCAATGACTGCCATGTAAGCACCAGCGAGTTCGAGAAATTGAGCCGTCGAAGACACGTCCAGCATCGAAGGTGTAAGTGGCACAAGCAATGAACTGGCGGCCGCCATCCCAGCAATTGTCAAGAATCCTAGTTGAGGTGGGCTATCAATCAGAACAAGGTCAAAATCGCCTTCCACCTGGGCCAGGGCATTCCGTATTCTTGTAAAGAACGGATGGTCTGGATTGGAGTGAACGGCAGATTCTGTCTCAAATTCGGAAAGAACAAGCCGTGACGGAGCCACAGAGAGACCGGGGAAGTATGTCGGAAGCACGACGTCCGCCATATCTACCGGATCTTCATATCGAATAGCGTCGTAAATCGTCAGCCCGTCAAACTCTATTTCCGGGCTTATGCCGCACATGGATGTAAGAGAGCCTTGAGGATCCAGATCAACAGACAGTACACGGTAACCGCGAAGCGCAAAATAGTGAGCCAAGTGAATTGTTGTGGTGCTCTTACTGCTGCCGCCTTTGAAGTTCATCAACTGCCAGACTTGGAGCTTTTCTCCTTCAGTCCGGCGAGGGACATAGCGCCCTTTTTTGCGTGAGGTTTTCTCAAGCGTTTCGCGAGCCTCCCAAAGTTCTTGGGCAGTATAGTAACGCCTACCGCTGCGTACGTCATTCGGTTCAGGAATCGTTCCCTCTGCGTGGACTTTGCGCATGAATTGACCTGAGACTCCTAAGAGTTCAGCAGCTTCTGGCGCTGCAAAATTTCGCAGTGATTTGGTGTTGTCGGGGGCAAATGCAGCAAGTAGATGTTCCCGGATAGCCGAGTTTAATCTCTCAGATATTTCCGTGGCGAGTGCCGATGGTCTTTCTGCCGCAAGTGGTGTCACGGGAATCATGTAGTTGCCTCAAATTAAAGAATGTGGTCATTTTTGCGCCACTTGAGATAAACAGCCGTGATTCATTGCACTAAGTCAAGGATTTTCGCCTATATTGTAGGTTTTCCAACGCGGAGGACTACATACGCTTTGCATCAGAGCAGGGTGGTTTACAGTTGTAAACTCGGTTGAGCGGGATCATGGATTCTTTCAGTCGATGAAGTTCTAACGTAGGCGTGCGAAGGCATTCCTGTAAAACTCCTCCCTATGCTCCGCTTTGAGTAGAACGCCTCTAGCATGGAGTTGGAGTGAAGGCCGAACGGCTTTTGGCGCAAATCGCGCAATTGGGAAGGGCAGGGAGCTAGTTGAGCTGATTGGTCAAATTCTCTCGCCAACAATTTCGTTATCAAGTTTTCTGCGATACCAACTTCGTAACAATACTTCTGCGCCAGTACGGGAGTACGATGCGGTGAGAATGGCATGGCGATCTGGGTCAGATACACCGAGCTCAGCCCGTGCGCAGAGGCAAAACACGCGAACATTCCGGCTAGAGTCAGCCGCTCGCCAATTGCCCAAGAAATGGCATACCGTGAGGGCGGGGTTTCGGGAATTGTGCGCCTATAAGTTGCGACGGAACAGGGAACTGTACTCGATCCAGTGCAGCTGTGCTTGCGCGGCGCGGCTTTTGGCGCAAGTCTCTACCGTCATTGGATTCATATGGGATCACAGACATGATCCGTGTGTTCACGTCCCATTAGCGTCTATAAAACCAGCTTGCTCGAATTAGTGATTTTGGGCTCCTCAATCGTTGAACCGACGGTCTCGTTGGCATATATTGCCAAAATGGAGGCTTACGCCATGGTAACCCGCAATGTTGTACTTACAGAATCGCAGGATCAACTGGTGCAGAATCTGGTTGCGTCCGGTCGATATCAGAACGCCAGTGAAGCGTTGCGCGCCGGCCTTCGGCTTTTGGAGCGGGAAGAAGCGGGGCTGGAGTCTCTCAAACAAGGCTTGCAGGAGGGTGTAGCGCAGGCTCAGGCCGGAGATTTGGCAGAAGGCAGCGGTTCGGATGCGATCCGTCGTGCCTTTGCAAGGGCACGAGCCAAGGCGTGACCAGACCCTTTCGACTGACACGCCGTGCTGAATCCAGCCTGGTGGAAATTGCCCGATGGACCATCGACAAGTTTGGATCGCATCAAGCCGATCTTTATGAACAAGAACTAATAGCGCGCTGTCAGGCCATCACAGAGGGCAGGGTGGCCAGCCGCAGTTGTTCTATATTGGTCGAAGAGGCGGCGGATCTCAGATATGTGCGCGCAGGAGAGCATTTCCTAGTTTATCTGGATCAGCCGGACGCGGTGATCATTGTTGATATCCTGCATTCCCGTTGTGATCTGCCGCGACATGTTTCCACGCTGGCCACGTTAACAGATGCGACAGGAAACAAGACATAGGCACTGCAGCCGGAGTTTCCCTCAAGCGGGGATTTTTAAATAGTCAGTAAGTACTCACCCCAGTAGATCAGTCGCCGGGTTATCCGCGATGTCCACATCGTCGTAATATTTCTGCGCCTGCGCCATGGAGCGATGCAAGGATAGGCGCATGGCGGCCTGGATCGGGGCGCCGTCCAGCGCGGCCTGGGTCAGAAAGCCCGAGCGCAACCCGTGGGGCGAGGCAAAGTCATCGGGTAGCCCGGCCAATGTCAGTCGATGCTTTATGATCTGATAGATGGCGTCGGGGCTGAGGCGGCGGTTCAACACCCGGTCAGCCTTGGAGATGGGGCGGAACAATGGGCCACCCTCGATCCCGCCAACCTCGATCCAATGCATCAGCGCTTGCGCGGCACGTCCCTTCAGCACCAACCGGGGCGTTTCCCCCTTGGCTGTGGTCTTGGTCTCCAGCAGCGAAAGCCAGACCAGACCTTCCTTTTCAAACGCCTTCAGGCTGACATCTTCCCGCATCAACGCCGTGATCTCGGATCGTCGTCGCCCGCCGCTGGCCCAGCCCAGCATCAGGATCGCCCGGTCGCGGCAATCCCGGCGCGAGCCCCGGCAGGTGGCCAGCAGCTGCTCCAGCACATCGCGGGTGATCGGATGTTGCGATTTCGGGGCCGGGGGCCGTGCGGCAGCACGTCTTGCCTTGGCGCGGGCCTGTTTCACCTGAGGGCTGGCAAACGGGCTGGCGAGGTTCTTCATCCGGTGGAAGGCCAGCCAGGACGCAATGCGCCGGTCCAGGGTCGACGGGGCCGGGCAGGCGAGACTTTTTCTCAGCCCCTGTACGATCAGCCTCTCTGCCGTCTTTCGCGCGATGTCTGTATCCGGGGCATCGCTCAGGTCACGGGCGTGATCGAGGATGAAGGCAAGCGCCGTGGCCTCAGACTCGGGCCAGTCCAACGCGGCGCTGAACCGGGCAGATTTCCATGCCGTGACATAGAGCAGGTCGCGCTCATAAGCCCGCAGCGTGTTGGCGGGGGTGCCGCGCACATAAAGGTCGGTCAGCGCCTCCTGATCTGCCTGCGACAGGGCAGGGGAGGTGGCTGGGAGGTATGGGGCAGGCGGCTTCATGGTGTCGATTTTCCCAAACCTGTAGACTGCTCTTGCTTGTTTTCACCATGTTTCACGGTTGGCCTTATGCTGGGTTGGTCCTTTAAGTGTAGACTCGGATCTAAATTGTGCCGGTACTTGTTTACAAAATTGCAGGTTACTGTGCTGCAACGATAAAGATTTGCTGCCGGAGCGGGGCAGGGGTCTACGGGTTAAGGACCAATGCCGTCGCGAGTCCAGTGGTTAAGGAAAACCGACAATAGCGCGTATTCTGCGTCAATTTGGTTCGCTTTTCAATTGATCCGATAAGGGATACTTATCGAGTTTGATTGTGATTTGAGGACGTGACAAAAGTAACGAGCAAAAAGCTATAATTATGCGCGTAAATCAGATGTAGGCCGCGCTTAGCAAAAGAAATCGCGCAGGCGAGGGGAGCCAGTCGATGCAATAATTGCAACAGATCCGAATGATTTTCAGAATTGCCACGTATTTTGACCCGTGCTTCCGAATTGACATCCAGATGATTCAGGCAACTCTGGTTTATTGTGGCGATCGAAGCTAAATATGAAAATGAAACAACCCAACTGGGGGCGGCTCTGGCTGAATGAAGAATAATGCGCCCGGCTATTCCAGAAGATGTAACGAACCGGTAGAGCAGCTGGCACAAAGCCGTTGGGCAAAATGAGGTCGCAATGCTTCAGATCAGACAAGCCGTAGGAGCTGATGCCGCCGAGATGAGTCGTATCCTTCTCGATATTCTCGACAAGTGGCAAAGCTCTAGGCCCGGTTCAAAGGAGCATGTCCGTGGCTTCTATATAGACCATCCTGACAGCATCAAATGCTCAGTTGCATGTAATGAACAGGGCAGGGTGGTCGGGTTCCAGTCACTGAAGATTGCGCGATCTGGGAATGACTACGAGGTCCCGTCTGGATGGGGAGTCATTGGGACCTACGTCAGCAGTGCCGCATTGCGTCAAGGCGTTGGGTCTGCTCTGTTCCGCAGCACCCTTAACGCCGCTGCGGATGCTGGTATCCGTTCGATTGATGCAACGATTGGTGCGCTGCATTCGGATGCACTTGGCTTTTACGATGCGATGGGTTTTCGGACATATCGCAGTATCGAGAGCGCGGTCGGTAAGCGGTTTGATTTGCCGTAGAGAGGATTTGGTTCACGGCGCTGCAAGTGCTTGGCCGGTGCGGTTCCTGCGCCCACCCCATGTGCGCAAGGATGGCACCCATTTCGGTGCGAGAACTTTACGCCGACGTCTTCAAAGTGAAGGGACAAACTTTTCAAGCATTGTTGAACGCAAGAGAGCTGAGATCGCATTAAGCAGAATTCAGAAGAAAGACCCTCTCAAACTGAAAGACCAACGGAGCGAACTCGGCTATTCCAATCAATCGACCTTAACACACGCCGTCGAAAGGTGGACCGGGCTCGCTCCAAGCCGTCTACTTCGATCCAACAGTTTCCAAAAGTTCTATTGGCACTGTCGCCGCGTTCCTTTGACTACAAGCATTGAAGTGAGAAGGCAGTGGATTCTGTTGCGAAGTCCTTAACTGCAATTGCCCCAGGATCGTCTTCGCATCTTCGAGCAACAACCCAAACCCCTCAGGCTGGGTGCGTCGAAACGGGCGGGACAAACGGCCGAGACGATGCCTCTTTGTGGTTCCGTTCTCAAAGGTCGTCTCGACAATAATCCGCATGTCCATGGCAGTTCCCCTCTCAATGAACCACCATCATACACAGACACCCCCAGGTTTTGCCCACTTCCGAAACTTTGCTGACCTTAATAGTACCCGTCCATACTTAAAACCCAGTCGCAACCCCTACACCGAAGACAACCTGATCGCGGCTCCCGCGCACAGATACGATCGGGCTGTCTGCTGCATCGTTCAAAAGGCGACTGTAAAGGACTCCAGCACCCACCACCCATTTGCGATTGATCGGCTGCATGAATACGGCGGTGACACGCACATCTCGGACCCCTGATTCCGCATCAAAAACTTCCAAACCGCTATCGAATGCGCCGTCAGCATCAACCGAAAAAAACGTATTCATGTATTCCGACGATCCATATGTCGTGCCAAGGGAGTAACCGAGCGCCGAAAACCTGCCAACTGGCATCCATCGCCTCACTGAAGCGGCCAAGGTGTAACCATCGTTGTCACCAGTCACACCGTGTGTCACGTTAGCACCGACCCACCAGCGGTCTCTGGGATCAGTTCCAACGGTTTCATATGCAATAAAAGCACCGAGTTCCAACGACCCGTCAATTTCCGGTAATTCGTTGATGACTTCATCTTTAACGTTGTTACGCCCAAATCGCCACATCCCCGCTGGCCCGAAGCGCCAATTGCGATCTTCGAGCAGATTTATCGACGCGTAGTTGACTTCGAGCGACACGTACCGCTGCTCGCCAAAATAGTATCTACCGAACGGCGCTACTCCTACCACATTGTCGTCGGAGCCGATGTAGTCAGGGTAGCTACCAACACCTAGACCGAAATAACTGGGAATATACGTCGGCGCTAAGCCCAGGAATTGTGTGTCCGCTGCGACAGGAGGCGCAAACACGCCAGCGCAGATGGCCAATCGTTTCAATAGCGTGTGCTTCAGGGCCCTTCCCCTCAGTTGAACGCGGCAGTTTAGCCGTGCAATAGTCTGCGATTGCGCTGGTATCTGTCAGCCAACTGAATAAAACACTTTGCGCTGCATAACGTATTTTGGATCAAGATGACGCCCAACAATGCCAGCATTAGACTCGCAGGAAAAGTTTGTATCATCCGAGAATTATCATAACCAATTTATTTTGTCGTTTCAAAACGAACCTTGCCTTGATCCGGGCGACGTCGCGACAAATGTCACGTCAGCGTGTTCTTGTAAATCTGTCACTGTACCCTAATAAATCAGAATCTTGTCTGAAATTGTTCTGCAAAATCAATGGTAGTTTGTACTCTTAATTTTCATATTGTACCG
>NZ_JBQFMR010000011.1:0-148323 GCF_056531925.1 Ruegeria sp. J8 | reverse complement strand
CCAGAGCGCACACGTAATCTTGAGTGCTTGGGCGGATAACGCTTCAGGTTTCGGTCTCATGTTTGCCATTCTTGGTCCTCCGTTTCCTAAATATAGCAGCGGACCAATTCAGTTGGGGAAGCTCATACAAGGCTGACCGAACCGAGCCCTTTTCAGACTTTGGGTCAGGCGCAGCATCCGTTTCGAAGGCGGGTATCAGCTATTCGCTTCATCTGAATAAGCAATACTCTTACCGGCTTTCACTTCGCTAAAATAAAGTAATCGGCTTCACTGATGCGACATAATACGCATGCTAAAATCCTACGCAGAGAATGTTGGTTCATGAGAGGTGCGCGGTTTTTTTTGCGCACGGTGAAGGATTTGAAACATGGAGTTTCTGGCGTTGAAACCACTGGCCTTGGCCGTCTTGGCGGCCGTGGGGTATGGCGTTGCAACCATCGGAATGAAACTGGCCTCAGCCGAATGGACGGCGGTGGCGCTCGCTCTGATCATTCTGGGTTTTCTTGCCGCCACCCAGTCCGAGGTGGTGCTGATGCGCACAGTTCCACTTTCCGAGCTGTATCTAATAATAATTGCGCTCGAGACGCTGATCGTACTGACCTACGCCTACAGTATCGGCGAAGGGCTAGAGCCGCGCGATTGGACAGGCGGCGCGCTCATATTCGCGGGGCTCGCGATCGTCTCGCACTGACCGGACATGGGGTGGCCGGCGCGATACGCTACGCTCGGGCCAACGATGACTTGTTTGCCCAATGGGGCCGGGAGCAATTTCTAAGTGTTCTGACGGCAACGGCGGGTATGTCCGCATAGCAGTCGTTCGACTTAGTTGCAGCGGAGGTCCGCTCTGAGCCCAAATCGGAAGTTCAAAAGAGCATCTTTAATGACCCTCAGTAGCCGGTGGACGCAGATGCTGGTATTCAGAGGATTGGGTAGTTCTATGAGGTCATAAATGCAGCGATCATTTGCCTTAGTCTCAACACTCCTTTTTTCAATATCCACGACGGCGGCTAGTGCAACGGAAGACATCCGACTCGTTGTTCAAATCACAATTGATGGACTGCGCGGAGACTTGATTTCTCGTTATGAGGCCGCCTTCGGCGAAGCTGGTTTCAAAAGGCTTTTGGAAAGCGGCGTCTGGTACACCGACGCTCATCATTGTCACGCCAACACCGAAACCATTGTTGGCCACGCGACGCTCGCTACAGGAGCCCATCCCTCTGAGCATGGAATGATTGGCAATGCCTGGTTCAACAGGGCTGAAGAGCGATTGGGATACAATATTGAAGATCCGGACTACCCGATGGTGCCGGTTCCAGGCTTCGGTGGAAACGTTGATCAAGTCGACCCGACACAAGCCGCTGCTGTGACATCGGGCCGTTCTCCCGTTAACTTGTTGGCGACGACGTTTGGAGACGAACTGGTGAAAGCCAATGCCGGTCGATCAAAAGTTTTTTCCGTATCTGGTAAAGACCGTTCGGCGGTTGCAATGGCAGGGCATTCTGGAAAAGCTTTATGGCTGTCGGCGGCTACAGGGGCATTTGAAACAAGTGCTTTTTATTATGACGCGTATCCCGATTGGGTTCTCGACTGGAACTCTAAACACGCCGCAGATGCTAAGATCGAAAGTGAGTGGTGGCCGGAGTGTTCTGACGCGCCTTACCTAATGGAAAGAAAGGAACGCTCCTTTGTAACCAACCTTGGCACATTCGGTCGCACTTTCCCTCATTTCTATGGGAAGCCGGAAGACGGGCTCTACTACACGCAGGTTTTATTGTCGCCTCATGGGGATCGGATCACGGCCGACTTTGCAAAAACTGTTGTCAAAGAGGAGGGGCTTGGTGACGATAAATGGCCGGATTACCTAAGCATCAGTTTTTCAGGTGTAGACGCAACCAACCATTTCTTCGGACCATCCAGCCTAGAAAATGAAGAAATGGTGCGCTGTTTGGATGAGACATTGGCTGATTTCTTTGAGTTCATGGATCGAGAGGTTGGACGAGCGAATGTGCTTTATGTGCTTTCCGCCGATCATGGCATGCCGGAAGCGCCAGAAGAGATGGCCGAAGCCGGGCTTTCGACATTCCGTAACTCCACCGAAGCATTGATGATAGATGTGAATTCGGTCATCGCCGATGAGTTCGGAGTGGAATCCGCAATACAGTTCTTTTTTCGTCCTTACGTATATCTGGACAATGCCGCCATTGAAGCGTCAGGCGCCGACAGGCGTGTTATCGAGCGACGCATCGTCGAAAACTTGATGGCTGCACCGGGCATTGAGCTTGCGATGCCAACTGAACCGTTTCCTGAACAACGAGGGCATACCCTTGAGGAGCAGATCCGGCGAAACTATCACCCAACACGTTCTGGCGACATTTATGTTGTTCAGACACCTTATTCATTTCTCTTCGAGGAAGGTCCAATTGCCGCAATGCACGGATCGCCTTGGCGCTACGACACGCATGTTCCAATCATTTTCGCTGGTCCAGGTATCAAGCCAACTCGCGTCAGTCGTCCCGTTTCCACGGTGGACGTGGCCGTCACACTGAGCACTATTTTAGGTATCAGCCAACCTAGCAGCGCTGCGGGTGAAGCATTGAGCGAGATTGACGTTACAGATCCATAAGCGGTCTTGTCTTTTCGTCGAGTGACCAACGGCAATGCGTATTGGTGGAGAAAAAAGTGATCTTTGGCCCAAACTCCCAAGTTTGGCTAAATCTGGAGAGTTTCCTCAACGAACAGCAGGTTTGTCCGCACAGCGGTCGCTCGTGATATTCAGGCGGGCGATCGCATCGAGCCCGTCGCCTACCTTGGAGTACGGGGGTGAAACTGGTTGTTTAGCGCACCAAGCTAGGAGGCGATAGCAGTGCTGTGATACAAAAGGACTGAAGGCTCGGAACAAGACTCCCTGCGCTCATTGTGTCAAATCGGTCTAAGGTCTCAGTATCGAGCTGGTTCAATACGCTTGTTTAGACAAGAAAGTGTCTCAATATGATTGAGTTCAGCAGGTCTCCACTTCTAGATAGCGTTGCTGCTTGGCTGATGGGGTGCGGTCTTCGCGATACAAAGGCGGACGATGTGGTGCGAGGCTTTGGCAACCGTCTGGTTTCCGCTGGTGTCCCTGTTGCTAGGATCAACGTCGGGGGCATGGTCCTGCACCCAATTTTTGGCGCATTGAATGTGCTTTGGACGGTCCGCGACGATCAATCCAAAGTCGAACTAACGCCCAGAGACCAGCTTGCGACACCTGGATTCCGCAACACACCTTTTTTCGATTTGGCGCATAACGGCGGTTCCTATCGGCGTTACAAATTGGAGGATGGGTCGGTCGAGACCAGTTTTCCGATCCTAGAAGAGCTTCGTTCAGATGGCGCAACGGACTATCTGGTTCAGTTTGAAAGCTATCATCGCGATGACGCTAGCCGCTGGTCGGATTTTCCGCCTGGAATGGAGGGCGTTATGATGTCGATTTCTACACGACGTATAGGCGGATTTAGCGACTCTGAAATCAACTATATCCGAGCACTCATGCCTGCCCTCGCACTGGTTATAAAAAACGCTCAATCGCGCATTCTTGCGCAAGGTCTCATGGATGCCTACCTAGGAAGCTACTCTGGAAACCGTGTCTTGGATGGTGTAATCGAGCGCGGCGATGGAGGGGCAATCGACTGCATTTTGTTTTATTGCGACCTTAGAAACTCCAGTCGGATGGCAGAAGACATGCCATTGAATAGATATCTTGCGTTAATTAACGACTATTTTGATTGTACGGCCGGGGCGGTAGAAGATCACGGCGGTGAGATCCTTAAATTTATCGGCGACGCTGTTATGGCAATCTTCCCAGTAGACGAAAAGTCGAGGCCGGCAGTCGACATGAGCCGTGCCGCATTGTCTTCAGTGTTGGAGTGCTTAGCTCGCGCGAGGGAAAAGAACATCATTTGGCAAAAGTACGGCGGCAGAATTGAGTTTGGAATTGCCTTACATCGGGGTTCCGTAATGTATGGAAACGTCGGCACGGAACGTAGGCTGGACTTCACAACGATTGGCCCTGCGGTAAACCAAGTCAATCGGCTTGAGGGTCTGTGTAAGTCTCTTAAAACTCCTTTGGTAATGTCCTCGGAATTCGCAGCAGATGTTGCAACGCGGCTTGAGCCCTTGGGGCAACACCAGCTAGCAGGTATGTCGCAATCAACAAAGGTCTTTACGCTTCCAGAGTTCGCACCAACGGTCGATAAAAGTAGCTCAATTAATCGATCCAAATGAACGAATTATTTGATCTTAAGTTAGTAACTTCGGATTTCTGCAACAAACGATGAACGGGTGCTTTGTCCGCATAGCAGTCGTTCATGCCGAGTATGGCGAACGACTGCATAGAGCCCAAAGTGGTCGTTAATTAGAATTGTGCGTGAAGCTCCGCAGCGAAAGACTGTTAAGAGCGCGAAGTGGACATGCGCTGTTTAGTAAGCTGTGTGGTATTGCTCGTCTATGAAACGTCGCATAATCGCAGTTCTTGACGCCGATATAGGCAACCCTTTTGTTATTGTTGGGTCGGGGTCGACCGGCTTGCGGCGAGTGTTGGGCAGCCTTATCATGGTTGTTTAGCGGCAATGACGTTGGGACAGGTCTGGCGATCAACCCACTGCTTCAATTTCTGCGCCAGTTTCGCCGGCCAGCAATCGACCAAGGTGAAACAAGATCAAGGGGTCGTCTTCGCACTCGGCCAAAAGCGCCGCAAAGGATTGGCGCGCTTTGGGGTCACTCGCCTCTAGCAGCTCATACGCCGCCTTGTAACCTCTCACTTGATCGCTGTCGACAAGCGCCTCAGACAAGGGTTCATAGCAGGTCACCGCTTGCGCTTTGCCTTTCAGCAAGAGTCTTCCAATTGGGCGGCCAGAGAAGTTGTCGATGCCCTTGGCAACACTTTCCGAAGTGCAGATGCGCGTCCCTATCGTCTTGTTGGCCTGTTCCAGCCTTGCCGCAGTGTTCACAGCATCGCCATACGCTGTATAGTCGAAATAGCTCTTGCCGCCGAAATTGCCAATGATCGCACCGCCGCTGTTCACACCTATGCGCGTGTCTCCCAACGCGATGCCGCGATCCAGTAGTTTCTTCTGAAAATCTTGCGCAAATTCGTCGAGCGCCAAGGCGCAGGCCACCGCGTGCGCGGCATGTTCCGGGTCGTCAACTGGCGCACCGAATATCACTTGGATGGCGTCGCCTATGATCTTCATGACTGTTCCGCCATGCGAAAAGATTGTTCGGGTCATGCCATCTAGGTATTCGTTGAGAATTTCGACGATCAGGTCGGAATCCGAGCTTTCTACCAGCTGAGTGAAATCGGCCAGATCAGTAAATAAAAAGGTTGCTACGCGGCGCTCGCCCTTGGCCTCTATTGCCTCTGGATCACGCGACAACGTCTCAACCACCGTAGGAGAGAAATACCGTGACAGCGTCAATCTCGCTTGCTCGGCTTTATCACGGGCCGTGCGCAATTGGCGGAGCAACTCAAGGTGTTCCAGCGTCTTGGCAATGGTCCGGTCGAGATCTTCGAACTCGATCGGTTTGGTCACGAAATCGAAAGCCCCGCGGTTCATAGCCGCGCGAATATTGTTCATGTCGCCGTAGGCCGAAACCATAACAGTTTGCAGATCAGTTTCCATCTCGCTCAACCGCTCAAGCAAAGTGAGACCATCCATCCTGGGCATGTTTATGTCCGAAAGGACGATATCTATTTTAGGGTTCTCTTCGAGAACTTCGAGGGCGTGTTTGCCGTCATGAGCAAACAACAGATCGAGTTCCCCTTCGCGTACGCGACGCCGAAACTTTTGCGAAATCAACGCTTCAAGGTCGGGCTCGTCATCGACAACAAGAATGCGTGTTGGCGTCACGTTGCATCTCCGACAAATCGTGAGAGCCGCTCTTTCAGTTCAACAAAATCGACGGGCTTGGTCAGGAACTGTTCCGCTCCCAGTTCCCGGACTTTCGCCTCGGTCGCTGCATCACCATAGGCGGTGATCATCATAACCGGTAATTCAGGCCAGCGAGCGCGCAGTTCCTGCAACAGCTCGATTCCTGACATGCCGGGCATGTTGATGTCCGAAAGCACCAACATTACTTCTTCTTTCGAATGACTTATTGCGTCCAAGGCGGACTCGCCAGACCCGGCAAACCCAAAACTGTAGACTCCTTTTCGTATCTCCCGCCGAAAATTTTGTCGAATCAGGTCCTGTGCGTCGGGTTCGTCATCTACCATCAGAATTTGTCCTGTCATGCTAGGTCCCCCTGAGAATGGACCGGGACCGAAACGACAAAAATTGTGTGATCCCCTGGCTTACTGTCCACAGTCAAAGTTCCACCATGCTGCTTGACGATGGTATCATAGCTCAACGAAAGGCCGAGCCCTGTGCCTTCACCCGCGGGTTTTGTGGTGTAAAATGGTAGAAAAATTTTCTCCCTCATTTCTTCTGGAATGCCCGTACCATTATCGCGAATAGTGACGTTGACGCGGTCACCATTGGCTCGCGTCGATAGCCAGATCGTCGGTGAAAAGTCACTTTCTTCCGCGTCTTTACGTTTGTTGGCCGCATACATGCCGTTGCTGATGAGGTTAAGAAAAACACGCATCAAATCCTGCGGATAGCAATCGATTTGGCCAACGTCGGGATCAATGTCGGCTCGTATTTCGACATTGAAACTGGAATCCTCCGCCCGAGCACCGTGATAGGCAAGGTTCAGCGCTTCTTCTGCGATTGGGTTTAGTGCAACACGTTGCAACTCGCTTGGCCCCTCACGGGAATGCAGAAGCATGTTTTTAACGATGCTGTCAGCACGTTGACCGTGTTGGTTTATCTTGCCTAAGTTGCCGCGTACTGTCTGCCATAGGTCCTTAGCTTCCTCGCGATCCTCTTCCTCCAGAGCCGCGATCGGGTCTTCTAATATCTCGTGCAACTCTTCCAACAACTCGCCAGACAATTTGGCAAAGTTGTTGACGAAATTCAGCGGGTTCTTGATCTCGTGGGCAATGCCGGCAGTAAGTTGGCCTAGGCTGGCCATCTTCTCGGACTGGATGAGCCGTTCTTGGGCTTGCCTCAGATCGTTGAGGGCTTGTTCAGCCGCATCACGCGCGTTGGAAATCTCTGCTTCACGCCGTTTTAGTTCGGTGATATCGAAATAGGTCAGCATGCGACCGCCATCCGGCAGGTCCACACATTGGAAACTCAACGTCATGCCATCAGCCCGACACAACTCGCCCGGTGGCATGTTTCCTGCCCGTATTGCCTCGACCCGCATGGACAGCCAGTCATCCCAGTCCTTCGGCGCAACATCATAGACTCCTGTGCCCTTGTTGTACTCTATCAGTTCCTGCATTGTTGGGCGCTGGTCGATGAATTTCTGATCGATGTTCCAAATTCGCGCAAATGCCCGATTTATTATACGCGCACGTAAATCAGGTCCCATGAACAGAATTCCATAGTCGACGTGATCGATGACCGCGTTAAATTCTGCCAGTGCCGCTTTCAGTGCTTCGTCAGCGAGTTTGCGGTCCGTAATGTCAGTGTAAGTTGCAACTAGGCCGCCACCTTGGATAGGGTTGCCGATAATCTCAATCACCGTACCATCAGGACGAATACGCTCAAATTTGTGCGGTAAGAATTTTGCGGCCAGTTCCACCCGCTCGCGCACTTGGGTATCAATGTCGCCCGGCCCATATTCCCCTCGTTCAGCATTGAACCGAAATGCCTCTTCCATTGTGAATCCGGGGCGAAAGCGTTCGCGAGGAAATTCCATGAGGTCGAGGAATTTCGAATTCAACGCAATTGTGCGCAGCTCTTTATCCACCAGCGTAATCCCCTGGCCCATGTTCTCCATTGTTAATTCGAGGATCGCTGATTGTTGTTCGATCTCCAGCTGTTTGGTCTTCAGTTCGGTAATGTCGGTATAGATCGAGACGATGCCACCATCCGAAGTGCGGTGATCCGTAATCTGCAGCCAGTACCCGGCGACTAGCTGTTCGCGTGGTTCGCCCGAGGCTTTCTTGCGTTTTTCGGCAATTCTCTCAAGATACCCTTCTACTTCTCCTTCGGAAAGTGGAAATAGGCCGCGCTTGATGCCGGCACCGATGATCTCTTCGAATTTCACGCCGGGTACGACCTTGTCGGCGAGTTCGCTCATGTAGGTGCGGTAGCGCTCATTACATACAACCAGCCGATCCTCGGCATCCCACAATGCAAAACCAGACGAAATCGCTTCAATTGCGTCTTCAAACCGCTGCCGTGCGGCCTGCGCATCTGCCTCCCTGCGTTTGAATTCGGTTATGTCGTTGTAAACCATGATGCGGCCACCATCAGGCAGGCGACGTTCGTTGAGCATGATCCACACACCGTTGCCCAACTCTAGTTCCCAGTTCGCCTTTGGCTTCTCCCAAGCGACGCGGCGGGCAGCGATCCAACCGTCAACGCCGTCTGGATGTTCGGTAAACATCCCAAGCTCATAGCCGTTGCGGATCATGTCGAAGAATTCGCGGCCCTCATAAATTAGGTTGCTCAAATCGGCGCCGCCAGCGGCGTCGCTGAAGATCTGGACGTAGCGGTCGTTGAATAACTCGACGCGATTTTCAGGTCCCACCAAAAGCAAACCATCGGCGATCGTTTCAATTGCTCCGAGTAGCCGGCCTTCAATTCGGGCAATTCGTTCCCGTGCATCCCGGATTTCAGTTATGTCGCGCACGGCACCGACAAGCCGAACGACCCGGCCTTCGGCGTTTCGCACACCAACGCCTCGGTCGTGAACCCAACGGTAACCGCCATCACGCGCCCTCTGCCGGTAGTCACATTCAACGGCATCAGTTCCGCCCTTGAAATGGTTAACGATTGCCTTGACATAAGCGTCGTAATCATCCGGATGGATCTGCTCGGCCCATCGTGTCGAAGACGAATTGGCCTCGTCCAAACTGAGTAGATCGTTCAGGTCAGCAGAGACAAACAGAACATCATTGGTCACGTCCCAATCATAAATTCCATCGCTGGTAGCTTGAGTGACCAACTGGTATCTTTCCTCACTTGCGGCAAGGGCTGCATCCCGTTCAATCTTGGGTGTAATGTCCCGAATTGCGGCCACCATACGCGTCGCGCAGCCGTTAGTATCGCGAATCGAGGTGCCGTGATCCGATACCCAGCGCCACTTTCCGCTGGCTACTTTGAGTCGGTACTCACATTCCCATCGTTTCTTCTTGCCGGATATATGCGCCTCCAACGCTGACAAGTAAGAGGGCAAATCGTCGGGATGAATAATGTCTTGCCATACCCACGTTCTCTCTCCCTTAGGACCGGTCTCAAGCCCTAGGAAAGTCTCAAGTCGTGGGGACGCATAAAACTGGTCGTCGGTAATGTGCCAATCGTAGATTGCCTCTTCCGCAGCGTCTGAAACAAGCGCGTAGCGCTCCTCACTTTCTCGCAATGCTCTTTCTGCTTTTCGTTCGGCGGTGCGGTCCTGATAGGTGACCATCGTTCCTCCAGAGGCCGTTCTGCGATAGCTGATCGCTAGAATCTGCCCGTCCGCCATCTCATGCTCGAGCGCGCGCTCACCAGAGGCACCAATCTCATTCATTCGATCGGCCACTAGCCGATCAGTTTTGCCCGCGCCAAAATCTCCGCGTTCGGCGTTGAAATGCAGCAAATCTTCTAGACTAACACCACGGCGGCAGAGCTCTTGTGGGTAGCGTCGCATCTCGCGAAATGCGGGGTTGCAGTAAACCAGTCGGAGTGCGTCATCGAATATGCCGACACCAACATCCAGAAGCGCTATACCTTCTTCGTACCTGTCTGCTTGGCTTTTCTGGTCAGCGCCATTCATATCGCGTTCCCCCCCTGGAGAAGAATGACTGAGTCAAGGAGTTGAGTCAAAAAATCAACCGTAGAAGCTTGGTTTTAGAGAACACGAGCTATTGTAGAAAGTTCTTGCAATTCAAAGGGTGACGTAGCTTGCCGCTCCAGAGCTTACCAAGCCGACCAACCCGTTCCACCAGCCTTTAGGTCACGTGCGTTAGTTACGGCATCCCCGTAAGGTCCGCTTGGTCCGCAAGGCAGTCATTCATGACAAGTGCAGCGAACGACTGTTTTGAGCCCGAAGCAGCCCGTTCAAAGTGTCGCGAGAAGCGCACTACGGACAAAGGGCCAAACAAGTAAATCAACACTCAGCAGAAAGCTTCCACAATCGTAGGGACTAGCACCTGATGGTCGGCGCGCGAGAAGCTGCTGACTTTGCGTCTATCGCGCAAATTGTGGTTTTCACCGCATTAGTTTGACTGCTTGTTCGGGGCCAAGCCAAGATGGTTGGTCGCAGGTCGTCGTCATGGATGCCCAGCCGCGATCCTGCGCTGAGGCCAAAATGCTGGTCATGACTTCAACAACATGGGTCGCCATCTCAAGGCTGCACCGGTGTGGACGGTTATCCTGAATAGCCTGAGCCATTTCCGCGAGGCCTGCGCAACGATAGTTGGCACGGTGCACCCCGGATCCATCCGAACCATTTGCTACAGATAATGGATGATTGTTGTCTGGTACCTGTGTGATTTCGCCCTGCGCCTTTGACATCAACACCTCGCCACCAAAAAAATTTGGGTCCGGAATGAACAAAGAGCCGCTGGTGCCGTATAACTCCATATTGTCGTGGCGATGCGCCCAGACGTCCCAACTTGCCCCAAATGTGATCAAAGCGCCGTTTTCGAACTCCAGGAGCGCGTGAACGTTTGTTGGGATCTCGACCGGAACCATTTCACCCAATCGTGGTCCATTGCCGATCTCGCGTTCAGCAAAGCTTGCCGAAGCCATGGCCGTCACGGCTTTAACCGGGCCAATCAACTGCACAAGATTGGAGATGTAGTAAGGGCCGAGGTCGAGGATTGGGCCGCCGCCTGGTTGAAAAAAGAAGTCTGGGTTCGGGTGCCAGGACTCCATTCCATGCGACATGACATGGCATGTGCCGCCGATGATCTCGCCCACCTCGCCGCTGTCGATTGCCGCACGGGCCGCCTGATGGGCACCGCCCAGGAAAGTGTCCGGCGCTGATCCGATCCGCAGATTTCGTTCTTGCGCCATTTTCCGCAGTGTTTCAGCTTCCTCAAGGGTCAACACAAACGGTTTTTCCGAATAGGCGTGCTTGCCATTTTCGAGGATCGACGTTGTGACACTGAAATGCGCGGCTGGGATCGTGAGATTGAGGATGATGTCGATATCGTCGGCTGCCAGCAGACCTTCGACCGTATCCGCGCGGACGCCGAACTCTTGAGCCCGGTCCTGCGCGGTTTCCATGTTCAGGTCCGCGACTGCCCGGATTTCAATATAGTTGAACAAAGGCGCAAGATTCAGATAGGCGGTCGAGATATTGCCGCACCCGATTATTCCGACACCATATACCTGCATCGCGTTCTTCCTCAGAATGATTGAACAGTTGCGAGTGACCGTTGAGCCATCCGCTTGTGATCATTGGGATTATCGTGCTCGATCACGTAACGTCGCACGAGAGCTGCATCCATCGCCCGCTTGATCGCAGGCCAGTCCATCGTGCCATAGCCGACATCTGCCCAGCCGTCTTCGTCCGCGTTTTCTCCTACTGGAGCAATGTCCTTCACGTGCACTGCGACCAGTCGTCCGGAGTATTTTTCAATCCATTGGACCGGGTCCTCGCCGCTGAATTTTACCCAAGCGAGATCAAGTTCGATCTGGATATCCTCGGAGGCCGCGGCAATCAGATCTAGAGGTGTCTGACCGTCGACGGGCACCATTTCGAAGTCGTGGTTGTGCCAGGCAAAGCCAAGACCTGCGTTCAAGACAGGTTTGCTAGCAGAAACAAGACGCTCGCCAAATTCCTTCCATCCCTGCGCCGAGGACGGACGATTTTCGGGTGCCACAAACGGGATGACAATTGTTTGAATGCCGATTTTTTTTGCAACGTCGATCACCCGATCAGGGTCGGTTTCGACCAAATCCAACGCAAAATGTGCCGTCGGCATGGTTAGGCCATAGGCGTCGAGCAGGGATTTTGTCTTTTCAACATCATCAAAGTATGGACCGAAACCTTCGACCTCATTGATCCCCAGATCCGCGAGCATGGCAAAGGTTTCCTCCACGTCCCAGTTGCGCGAAGAATAAAGCTGATAGGAGATGGCAGGCATAACTCAATCCTTTGATTGTCTGACTGTTTCAATGATGGCAGACGCTTTTGGCTCACAGCCGCAGTTCGGATTTGGTGTCGAAGAGCGAGGCCTTTGATAGATCGAGCCCGAGCTGCAGTTTTTCGCCCACCGCGATCTTGGCCTGCCCATCCATACGGACGCGGAACGGGCTACCGGCAATTTCGCAGTCGACGAGTGTATCTGATCCTGTAGGCTCGATAAGGCTGACCGAAACATCTGTCTGGAAAGGGGCTTTGCCGACCAGTTCGCCGGTGATGACGTGTTCGGGACGGACCCCCAAAGTCGCAGGACCTGTCGCCGGGCCAGCGGAGAATTCGTACCCCGATAGTGGGATCGAAAGGTCGCCCGTTTCAAAAGCGCCGTTTTTGATGTGGCCTTCCAGAAAGTTCATTGACGGTGATCCAATGAAGTCAGCCACGTATTTGTTTACAGGGCGACTATAGATTTCTTCCGGCGATGCCAGTTGCATGATCTGACCGCCGCGCATAATCGCAATACGATCCGCAAGCGTCATGGCTTCGATTTGGTCGTGGGTTACGTAGATCATCGTATTTCCGAGGTTCTGGTGCAAACGCTTGATCTCGACACGCAGGTCCGCGCGCAGTTTGGCATCCAGATTCGACAGCGGCTCATCGAACAAAAAAACGTCGACGTCCCGCACCAATGCGCGTCCTATGGCAACTCTTTGACGCTGGCCTCCCGACAGAGCGGCCGGTTTGCGTTTAAGCAAGGATTCGATTTGCAGGATCTCTGCGGCACGTTTGATGCGGGCTGCTATTTCGGCTTTAGGCAGTTTGGCGTTTTTCAGACCAAATGACAGGTTTCCCTCGACAGTCATTTGAGGATAGAGCGCGTAGGATTGAAAAACCATGCCGATACCGCGCTCGGAAGGCTCCGCCCACGTCACGTTCTCGTCGTTGATAAACAGCTGACCTGCGGTTACGTCAAGCAGGCCGGCGATACAGTTTAACAGCGTGGATTTTCCGCAACCGGACGAGCCGAGAAGTACTAGAAACTCGCCTTTGCCGATTTCCAGATTGAGGTTTTGCAGCACTTTGACCGAGCCGAACGCCAGATCAAGATTTTTGATTTCAACTGAGTTGCTCATGAGGGTTTACCCTTTGACAGCGCCGGCCGCGATACCGCGGACGAAGAGTTTGCCGGAGACAAAATAGATGGTCAGCGGAACAAGACCTGTAATTATGGTCGCTGCCATATTGACGTTGTATTCCTTCACGCCTTGCGTGGAATTGACGATGTTATTGAGTTGTACCGTCATCGGGTAAGTATCCGGGCCGGTGTAGACTACGCCAAACAGGAAGTCATTCCAGATGCCTGTGACCTGCAGGATCACGGCGACGGTGAAAATGGGCACGGACATCGGCAGCATGATGCGGAAGTAGATGCGCCAGAACCCAGCGCCATCGACGCGAGCGGCTTTGAACAACTCTTCCGGCAACGAGGTAAAGTAGTTGCGGAACAGCAGGGTCAGAATGGGCATGCCAAAGATCGTGTGGACAATGACCAACCCGGTGAGTGATCCATAAAGACCGACTTCTCGCAACATGATGACGATCGGATAGAGCATCACCTGATAGGGAATGAAGGCGCCAAATATCAGGATGGTGAAGAATGCGTTTGCACCTTTGAAACGCCAGTTCGCCAAGGCATACCCGTTCACCGATGCAACGACGATCGAAATTAGGACTGAAGGGATTGTTATTCTGACTGAATTCCAGAAGCCGACCTTCAAGCCTTCACAGTTCAAGCCCGTACAGGCTTCGGACCAAGCCTTGACCCAGGGCTCGAATGTGACTTCGAGCGGCGGGGCAAAAATGTTCCCGACGCGTATTTCCGGCATTCCCTTCAGTGACGTGACGACCATGATGTAGAGGGGCAGCGCGTAGTAGACTGCAGCGACGAGCAAGGTGCCATAGAGTAAGATGTTTCTCCGCGAAAGCATCTTGGTGGGTTTGGGCCCCTGCGGCCCCTCGAGCGTCGTAGACATGACATCAACCATATTTCTTCCCTCCTCCGAACTCGAGGATGGCCCAAGGGATGACGACAAGGGCCACTGTGAGCAGCATCATGGTCGAGGCGGCGAAGCCCTGACCAAGGTTGCTTGCGCCAAACATCATGTCGTAGACGTATTTGGCGGGAACTTCGGTGGCGATACCGGGGCCGCCGCTGGTTTGCGCGACGATCAAGTCATATAGCTTGACGATGCCGGTTACTGTCAGAACCAATGTCGTTATAAACACCGGGCGCATCATGGGAATGACGATGAACAGATAAGTTTTCCATGCGGGAATGCCGTCCACGCGTGCGGCTTTCCAGACATCCTGATCTATCCCGCGCAATCCGGCGAGCATGAGGACCATAACCAGCCCGCTGCCTTGCCAGAGCCCGGCAATCAGGACACCGAATATGGCGATTTCCGGGTTGTAAAGCGGGTCGAATTCGAAGCTTTGCCACCCCATTCCCCTGACGATGGCTTCGATGCCGAATTCAGGGTTCAGTATCCATTGCCAAACCAACCCTGTGACGACAAAACTCAGGGCATAGGGGTAAAGGATGACGGTGCGGATGGTGTTTTCAAAACGTATTTTCTGATCGATCAGCGCCGCGAGGATGAACCCGATCACGAACACCAGAGCGAGCATACAAAAGCCATAAATTGCAAGATTCTCGATCGCAACCAGCCACTTTTTCGTACCCCAGAGGCGGTCGTATTGATCAAGGCCAACCCACTTCAGCCGCGGCAGCAATCCCGAACTGGTGAAGCTGTAAACCACTGTCCAGGCTGTCCCACCAACGAACACAAACAGAGCAGTAACGATCATGGGGATCGAGGCTATTTTTGCGTTCAGGTTGCGGAACAGTTGGTTTGGGCGTTGCGAAGCCATCTGCTCCCCCTCCCTTCAACTGTTGGTGTCGGATTGCGGGCAAGTGAGCCCGCAATCCACTGTCAGTATTTATTCAGCCCGACCGATGATCTTGACGAATTCTTTCTGCGCATCTTCGGGTGTCATCGACGCATCCGCAAAGAACTCTGTGAACAACGTTTTCAGCTGATCGTTGGTGTCTGGCGTGATCAACTGGTTCACGTCGGGCAGCAGCGCGCCCGCCTTGAGCAAATCGAGGCCTTTCGCCATGCAGTCATTGGCTGCGTCTAGGTTTACGTCACCGCGCACAGGGAGCGACCCCTTCTTGAGGTTGAAGGCCACTTGCGTTTCGGGATCGAGCATCAGTTTGGCTAGCTCGGTTTGCGCGGCGATCTGGGCTTCATCCGAGAGAACAGGGAAATAGAACGCATCTCCGCCTGTTGAAAGACGCGGATTCATGCCCAGCCCAGGAAGGCAACTGTAATCTTCGCCAGCGGTAACGTTTGCGACTGCCATTTCACCCTGCGCCCAGTCCCCCATGATCTGGCCACCGGCTTCGCCTTTGATGACCAGCGCGGTCGCGTCGTTCCAATTCTGAACCGTTGAGTTGGCGGCCATTGAACGCGCATCGGCAGCAGCTTTGAAGACGCTGGCGACTTCGGCACCACCAGCAACATCCGTATTCTTGTCACCGTATACGCTGTTATAAACTTCACTTGGCAAGAGGCTTGCGATCAGAACACTGAACGCACCAGCCTGCTGCCAGCCCTGCTGACCCATGGCCATGGGGATCTTGCCCGCGGCTTCGAGCGCGGAGGCCGAGCTTACGAATTCAGTCCAATTTGTCGGGATGGGAACACCTGCATCTTCGTATGCCTTGTGGCTGACCCAGAGCCACTGCCAGGAGTGAATGTTGACAGGCGCGCAGTAGATGCGGCCATCAACAGTGCAGGAAGCCAGTAGAGAAGGTGGGTTTACCAGATCGGTCCAGCCTTCTGCTTCGGCAATGTCGGTGATGTCACGGAGCAGGCCCGCTTCGATCAGCTCTTCAGCCTGCCTGCCATGATTGAACTGAAACGCGCCCATCGGATCTCCGCCAACAATACGGCTTATCATGACCGGCCTTGCGTTGTCGCCGCCCGCGATGGCTGCATCGACCCAGGTGTTGCCTGTTGCGTTGAACGCGTTCGCGATTTCCTTGACCGCCTCGGCCTCACCGCCCGACGTCCACCAGTGCATCACTTCCAATTCAGTTGCCGACGCGCTTGTCGCCACAACAAGCGCTGTTGCCGAGAGCAGATATTTTATCCGTTTCATGCCATCCTCCCTTACTATAACGTTATAGTAAAAATCTATATCGTTACAGAAATGCCTTGCAAGCAATTTTTTTGACTCGCTATAAATCCATCTGAGTACTGCCGAAGCCGGTCGCGATGGAAGTACACATCTTGCGCAAGTTGCCAACTATTGGTGAACGGAGAGGGTCGATGAAGAAAACGGTGGCCGAAGTCAGTCAATTAAGTACTGAAGAGTTGGTCTCTCAAGTTCTGCCGGGAGAGCGACCGACGCAGAAAACCATTTCGCGCATCAGTGGCTTAGCGGTGGCCACAGTTTCGCGCGCGTTGGGCGATGCACCGGACATAGGACAAGAGACAAAACAGCTTGTTCGCCACGTTGCGGATGCCATCGGCTACGTTCCGAACCGCGCTGGAGTGCGTCTAAGAACCGGACGTACAAATGTTATTTCACTTGTTGTTCCCGCCGAGGGCGACGTCATCAACAACACATCAAGATTGACCAGTTCGATTGCGCAGGAACTGCGTGGCACAAGGTTTCATCTCAACGTGCTGCCTTGGTTCCCCGACGAAGATTCGCTGCGGCCCATCGAGTATATCGTCAAGACACGCTCTGCTGATGCCGTCATCTTCAACATGACCGAACCCGAAGACCGGCGCGTCGAATACCTGCTTAAGCACAACTTCCCTTTTGCAACGCATGGACGGACAAAATGGTGCGAGCGGCACGCCTACTACGACTATGACAACAGCGCTTTCATGCGTGTGGCGATCAATCGTTTGGCTGCAAGAGGTCGGGAAAATATCCATGCGATCCTGCCACCGCTAAATCAGAACTATTCGCAAGATATGAAGCGCGGGCTGGAAGAAGCTTGCAGCAGGTTGGGCTTGAGCTACCGCATCGCTCAAAACGTTGACAGCGATCAGTCCTCGGACCAGCTCCGGCACTGGATAAAACACAGGCTACAGAACTCGCCGGAAGTTGATGCAATCGTCAGTTCGTCGTCTAAAACAGCGATTGCGGCAATCGTTGCGATTGAACAGATGGGGCGCAAGCTCGGCGAGGATATCGACGTGTATTCAAAAGAAGTAATCCCCGTCCTGAAAATGTTCCGTGAGAATATTGTTGTCGAGTTCGAGGATGTCAGTGACGCTGGCCGGTTTCTGGCCAAAGCCGTTTTGCAGTTGTTACTGGAACCCGAGAAAAAGCCCATGCAGCACCTCGAAATTCCCGTTGACCGAATGCGACATTGAGTGAAACCCTCTGTTGCCGCGACGCAGAGCTCCAGAGAAGCACCGCAGTCGCCAAGCGACTGCTTTGTCCGCACAGCGGTCGTTCGACGTGAGGCAAGCGAATGTCCGCTTTGTCAAGCTAAGCAAGATCAAAACTTAGCGTGCAGAAATTCCTGTTGGCACCTACGGACAACCTCATACAGAGACTCGACTGGACTTTTTGGGCACTTAGGCGCGGCATGACTGCCTTCAACCGTCTTGCCTATGCCAGCATTGCGGATCTGAATGACTCAGCTTGTTGACTGCGATAAGGCGCGAACAGCGGTATAGGTGGCATATATTTTGGTCCGAAAGATGTTAGTGAGGAACTGTCACACAAAGGAACGACATATGAGAGTATGCGGTTGCGAGATATCGGCACAAGAAGTTCGGCTTGCCGTTGTCGACCTGGATGACGAGGGCAAGGTGGAGATGCTCCGACCGAAGACCACAAGGATTGAACTCGAGGATGATACATCCGAGGCAGATCTGCGTTCATTCATGGCCGCGCTTGATGAGTTTGCTCGCGAAAACGAGGTTGGAACGTTTGCGATCAAAACGCGTGCAAAGAAAGGCCGTATGGCAGGTGGTGCGGTCTCTTTCAAAATCGAGACTCTGATCCAACTTACAGAAGGATGTCACACTAGGTTCGTCAATCCAGTGGCTTTGTCCAATTTCGCCAAGAAGGAAGTGAAAGAATATCCCGAGAAGCTGCCGGTCTATTTAAAGAACGCCTTTCTTTCTGGTGCTTATACATTGGCCAAGGGCTGATTTCAGATCTTGGCTGGGCGTTCGGGGGTATTGCGGTTTGTAATGCTACCAATCGAAATCTGGAGATTGTCACCCATGCGTCACCCAGACTTGATCAGAAGCCTTACGTGATCTCGCTTAGTGGATTGATTGGTAATGGATTTTATCGACGACGCGCCACACGACAGATGTATATGAGATTTTCGTGTCGGCGAACATACGACGCTTCAAACATAGCAAATTCGCGTTCGTTGTGAGTATTGCCAGGATGTCCTTAGGATCGCCGGAGCGCTTTTTCGCGAGGATGTTTCGTCAAATTGCCGGGATGCGTCCCAGCGGCGATCTCAGCGTGTCTGACGATGCCTCCTGGTGTACACAAATGCGCGCCAATCGCCGTCTACGCACCGATAGCACATGTCTGGCACTGCTGCGTCATCACACCAATTGATCACCCGGACTTCTTCGATGTCTGGCGCGATCGTTACAAAGCGATCAATGCATGCCGTCATGTCTGGACTGCTGTCACCATGCGTGGAAATCACACCGATGCCGGTATGGGCACAAATGCTGATATCACGCACGAAACACTTCAATTCTGCGTCGTATGTGTCCCGCTTTGCGCTTCGTTATGTCCTGACTGACATCCGAGATTTGCTTCATCAATTCCAAAACACGCTCTACGCTGGGTTGCAGATAACGCACTTCCTGCGAAGGCACTAAGCGACCTTCACGGCGATCAAAAAGTTGAAAGCCAAGCGATTTTTCCAGATCAGAAAGCAGTCGGCTGACCGCAGGCTGGCTTATCCCCAGATCCGTAGCTGCAGCAG
This sequence comes from Ruegeria sp. J8, assembly GCF_056531925.1. Lineage (NCBI taxonomy): Bacteria > Pseudomonadati > Pseudomonadota > Alphaproteobacteria > Rhodobacterales > Roseobacteraceae > Ruegeria > Ruegeria sp. J8. Next base: position 129,104 of record NZ_JBQFMR010000011.1, on the reverse strand, counting down.
TGACCGACCCATTTGTAGAAACTGCCATGAGCGCTTCCAATTGGCGGATCCTTTTAAAGTGCCTTTTCAATGAACTTTGAAAAAAGCTCACCCTGCGAATTGATCCTAAGTTTCGCGTAAATGTTGCGTCTGTGGATGCGGACTGTGCCTGGAGAGATGCCGAGAATTGTGCCAACAGCTTCTGCCGAATGGCCCTTCAATGTGAACTCAACGACTTCTCGTTCTCGTGGCGTCAGAACGCCATCGCCAAATGCCTGGAATGCTAGATCAACGCGACGACTAACGCCATTCGCTGCGGCGCCGCGGGCCATCGTTGGAAAGTCACTCCAATGTTTGCAACAGGCTGCCCGAACGAGCGGCCATAGAGCGTGCAAATGCCGAATTTCCTTGGCGGAAAAAGGCTTCTCTGCTCGCATGAGCGAGACCACAACCATCCCAGCGCCTGGGATATCGATAAAGTAGCCAATCTCCTCTGCTAACCCAGTCCTTTTGTAATAGCTGCGATAGTATTCGCCCTGATAGAACCTGTCCGGTGCGATATCGCGCATGCGGTACAGACCCGGTGTTATTGGTTTTGTCGCGGCCAAAAAAAATGGATCAAGTACGTAGGGCCCGGCTTGGTAATCCTCAACAAAAATACGCCGTTTGCTTTTGGGGAAATCGTCGTGAAGGTCTATTGGTGCTTCGGTTCCGACATGGCCAAACACCACCGTAAAATCAAATGGTGCGACCTGCCGTAAGCCATCTGCCAAAGCACATGGAAATTCTGGGGTTCCGATCTTCTCCACGACCCTGCCGGCCTCTTCCATCCAATCGTACACACGCCACTCCAGATTTTCGAAAAGCACCTCTATACCCCAATTGTGGTATATACAGTTATTACGAGTTATTGTTACTTTTTCCTTGTTTGAGTGGTATGCCAACAAATGCCAAAAAATCAAGCAAAAGGAAAACGGCAGTATATGAGCTTTGACATGAGCGTCACCATGCAGACGATTGCGGAACTCCGAGGAGTGACCAAGACCTTCGGGAATGTGGTCGCCGCCAAAGACCTGAATCTTTCCATTGGGAAAGGAGAGTTCCTGTCGTTCTTAGGCCCATCTGGTTGCGGCAAAACCACTGCGCTTAGAATGTTGGCAGGTTTCGAGAAGCCAACCGAAGGTCAGGTGTTGCTCGATGGAGAAGTCGTCAACGACTTAGATGCGCACCATCGCCCGGTCAACATGGTGTTTCAGCACTATGCTCTTTTCCCTCACCTAAGCGTGTTCGACAACATCGCGTACGGCCTGCGCCAACAACGACCACGCGTAGACAAACAAACAATCGCGACAAAGGTTGAGCAAGCGCTGGAAACTGTCCGTCTTGGTGGGTTTGGCCCACGTCGCATCTGGGAGATGTCTGGTGGTCAGCAGCAACGCGTCGCTTTGGCGCGTGCGATCGTAAACGAGCCCAAGCTTTTGCTGCTTGATGAACCAATGGCTGCTCTGGATCGAAAGCTTCGAAAAGAAATGCAGTTTGAACTGCAGAACCTGCAACGACAACTGGGAATAACTTTTGTCCTCGTCACGCACGACCAAGAAGAAGCGCTTTCAATGTCTGACCGAATTTGTGTGATGGAAGGCGGCAGTATTGTGCAGGTTGGCAGCCCACGCGAACTCTACGACATGCCCCGCAGCCGATACGTGGCTGGATTTGTAGGTACCTCAAATTTCTTCGATGCAACTGTGACTGACTCAGCAGCCGACCAAATCACTGTGCGTTTAGCGAGTGGCCAAAAGGTGCACGGAACTCCGGAAATTCCAATAGATGCAGGGCAGGAAGTGTGCGTTAGTATCCGTCCTGAACAGATCACGCTGACCCGCGCGCTACCCACAGCTGAAATCGCTCTGCCAGTTACCATTCAAAATCGGATCTTCCTTGGGGAGCACACAGAATACCTTGCGCGCAACGAAGCACTGGGTGACTTCCACGTACTTGTGCCAAGGCAAGCGGAATTGAACGAGGGGACGTTCAATGCAGGAGAGCAGGCCTTTGTTTCATGGGGCGAAGGCGCACTGCTGATCCTGGAAAAATAACAAATCCCGCAATCCAACAACAGAGAGGTTCACAATGACCAAGGATAATGGGACTATTTCCAAGCAAAAGTTCATGGAAGAGCTTCGCCGGTACCAAAAGGGTTCGGTTACACGGCGACATTTCTTAGGCGTGACAGGTCTTGGGATGGCAACGGCCGTTCTGGGCACGGCCATTCCTGGGTTGCGTCCACGCCCGGCATTTGCTGCCGGGGACATTGGCGACCGAGTGATCCTCGCCACATGGCCGAACTACCATGACGAGATGAACTTCGAAGCCTTCACGGAAGCTACTGGCGCCCATGTTCAGGTCAATGTTTTTGGCTCGAACGAAGAGATGTTGGCAAAACTACAGGCTGGAGGGTCTGGCTGGGACGTTTTCGTTCCAACCAACTACACGATCACTACGTATGTGGGTGAAGATCTGATCATCCCGCTCGATACGTCCAAACTGCCAAACTACGACGCAGGTTCATTCGAACAGCGCTTTTCCGATGCCGGTTCTGTCGATGGCCAGCTTTACGCGGTGCCAAAAAACTGGGGCACGACTGGCTTTGCAGTGAACACCAGCAAGCTTGACGGCGCTCCGACTCCAACCACATGGAAAGAGTTCTGGGACCTTACTATGGAAGGTTACTCAGGCCGGACAATGGTGCATGATTACCAACTCACCACCATCGGTAATGCCCTGAAATACTTCGGCTACTCCTTTAACTCGGTCGATGAGAAGGAACTGGCGGATGCCGAGAAATTGTTGCTGGATGCCAAACCGCATCTGTTTGCAATCTCGTCGGATTATCAGCCACCGATGCGTAACGGTGACGCCTGGATGACGATGTGCTGGACAGGTGACGGCAAGCAGATGAATGTCGACATGCCTGAAATCGCCTACGTTCTGGGAACTGAGGGCGGTGAACTCTGGTCCGACTACTACGCTATTCCTAAGGGCGCACCCCATATGGATGCCGCTTATGCCTTGATCGACTTCCTGCTGAACCCGGAAGTTAATGCGAAAGAAGTCCTCGCCCACGGCTATCCATCGGCTGATGCTCGCACCAATGCGTTGCTGCCGAAGGAACTACTGGAAGATCCGATCCTTTACCCGGCAGCTGACCTTCTGAATGCACTCGAGTTCGGCGCGGCGGCTACACTAACCGATCCAAACCGTGCCGAGTTGCTCGCCCGCTTCAAGTCGGCCTAAGCGGCAAGGCCGCCAATATCGGAAAAGACGAGGACAAAATGACCGAACGAGGCAGAAAAGCACTGTTGCTGGCTCCAGCAGGAATATGGCTTTTGGTAATGCTAGCCCTTCCTCTGCTGGTCGTCTTCGTCTTTTCCTTTGGCGAACGGGGTGCCGCCGGAGGCTACGTTCCAGCGTTCACGTTGGAACAATATGCCAACCTTCCTGCGCGATGGACGGCGTTTAAGAACACTTTGATCCTTGCACCTCTGGGGACTATCGCTGCGTTGGTAATTGCCTACCCGCTCGCCTACTTTCTTGCAGTGCGTTGTTCACCAAAGTGGAGAACTTCGCTGTTGATCCTAGTGATCGTGCCGTTCTGGACATCGATCCTGATCCGGTCATACGCTTGGATTTTCATCCTTGGGGGGCGTGGCTTGCCCGCTTTACTGGAGTCGATCGGCATCGATGATATCCGCCTGATAAATACGCCGTTCGCTGTGCTTGTCGGGATTGTCTATGGGTATCTACCTCTGATGGTTTTCCCGATTTTTGTAAGCTTAGACAAACTGGATAAACGCCTTCTGGAAGCATCGGCTGATCTCGGCTCTACCCCATGGCGTACGTTCCGTCAGGTGACACTTCCTTTGTCGGTACCTGGTATCGCAACTGGCTGCATGCTGGTCTTCATCTTGCTGATGGGCGAGTTTCTGATCCCAGCGATCTTGGGCGGCGGAAAGGTCTTTTTCGTCGGAAATGCGCTGGTGGACCTGTTCCTGCAGTCTCGGAACTGGGCGTACGGATCGGCGGTCGCAATGACTCTGGTTGTCGTAATGCTTGTCACTGTCTCAATTTACATGAAATTCATCTCGCGCCTGGGTGGCCAGCGCGAAGATGTCTCGCTGATGTGAGGGTCCGATGCGCTTATACGCGATTTGCGTCTACCTTTTTCTCTATATTCCAATCGGCATCATCGCACTTTTCAGCTTTAATGCCGGACGACACGCAAGCCAGTTCATGGGGTTCTCGACCCAATGGTATGGTATAGCGCTGAACAACCCATTTGTAATGGACGCGCTCGAGACCAGTCTGCTTGCGGCATTAATAACTGCTTGCCTCGCATCCACTCTCGGAACCATGGCGGCCATCGCTTTACAAGGGGTTAAGGGATGGCTCCGAACTTTGTTTGATGCGATGATTTATATTGCGATAATGATACCCGGTATCGTCATCGGCATCGCGACACTCATTGCCCTGGTCACCGTATTCGGCTGGCTAAACCCGCTTCTTGCAAGCCTATGGCCCGATGGAGCAAATCCCCCGCAACTTTCCATGGGGATGCCCACGCTTGTCGCCGCCCACACCATGTTCACAATGGCGCTGGTCATAATCATCGTACGTGCAAGGCTATCGGGTATGGACCGCGCGCTCATGGAAGCTTCGGCTGACCTCTTTGCGACGCCCTGGGGCACCTTTCGACAGGTGACCCTGCCGTTGATAGCACCGGCAATTTTGGCAGGCTTCCTGCTCAGCTTCACTTTCTCATTTGATGATTTCATCATCGCGTTCTTCGTAGCTGGCTCAGAAACAACCCTGCCAATCTACATATTCTCATCCATCCGGCGCGGCGTAACACCCGAGATCAATGCCATCGGCACTATGGTTATGGGCGCGTCGCTCTTGTTGCTCGTAGCAGCGCAGCTGCTTTTGCGCCGAGGCGCCTCAAAATCGAATAATTAAATAAAGGAGCCAAGTGACATGCGGCTTGCAGGTAAGGTCGCGCTCGTGACGGGCGCGGGATCAGGAATTGGTCGGGCGGGTTCAATGGCAATGGCACAAGAGGGTGCGCATGTAATGGTAACGGATCGCGATGCAACACTTGCTGAAGCCACAGTGGCCGCGATCGTTGCGCAGGGAAATCAAGCATCTGCCATACAGCTTGATGTAACCGATGACGATGCCCTTACCAAAACCATAGACGAAGCAGTAAAAAACTTCGGTCGGCTCGACGTGTTGCACTCTCATGCTGGGTTGCAGATCGAAGGAACGCTGGAAGAAGTAGAACCAGATGGAATGGATGCTTCTTGGGCATTGAATGTCCGCGCTCACTTCATTGCCGCGCGTGCGGCCGTCCCCCATATGAAATCACAAGGTGGAGGCAGCGTGATCGTCACGGCCTCCAATTCTGGGGTTCAATACGACCGGGGTATGATTGCATATGCGACTACAAAGCACGCAGCTGTTGCGATGGTCCGGCAGATGGCAGCCGACTACGCTGTCCACGCAATCCGTTTTAATGCCCTTTGTCCAGGATTTGTAGACACCCCTTTCAATGCAGGCTTCGAAAAGCAGATGGGTGGCCGTGCCAAACTGGAAAGCTACATCGAGCAGGCGATCCCTATGAGTCGGTGGGCGACAGTTGAAGAGATTGGCCACGGGATCGTCTATTTAGCTTCAGATGAATCCGCTTTTATGACGGGGCAGGCCTTGGTTATCGATGGCGGTGAATGCATTTAGTGATGGGTTAGACCGCTGAAGAGAATGTCTATCGCCGCACTTCATTTTTTGCGAGCGCGTTTAAGTTCGCTTTGGGCTCGAAGCGGTCGCTCTTAGAGTTTGGGCGAATTTCTGCTCTGCGGACCAAACAGACGTCGCCACCGTCGAATAAGCGTTCTCCGCTCAATCACTCTAAAATGCGCGTGTGCTATCCGGCGGAAATCTGATGCTCGAGCACTTCAGTCTTCGGTGACACTGACCGACAAACATCATTGAAACTGCGTAGCGGTGTGGCAACGTTTGGCAATCCTGCAAAACTGTGTGCTGAATTGCAGACTTCCACCATGAATCCCGTTAGGAGAAGACATGCTAACTAAACTTCTTGTTTCTGCATTTTTCTTGATTATGCCTGCGTTCAGTTTTGCTCAAACAGCTGAGCGCAGCGTGACCATCGAAGCCGATGCGGCAGTTAAGTCGGTTGACCCGGACACTCGGCTTATAGTGCTGCAAAACTCAGAGACAGGCGAAGAAGAGACCATTGTTGCAGGAGCGGAAGTCGTAAACTTCGACCAAATTGAAGAAGGCGACAAGGTCAAAGCGGTTTACACACTGGGGGTAGCTGCAAATATGGCATTCCCTGGCGAGGTCGACAGTATGGTTGAATTGGAAGGCCGGGCGGCAGAGGGATCAACACCGGGCGTAGCCGCTGGAACGATGGTCACGTTAATTCTGACTTTTGTTTCCTTCGACGCCGCGAATTCAATCGCTACTGTGACGGACAGCAGCGGCACAGAACAAATGATCGAGGTTGAAACAGAAGTTGGCCGTGAGTTTGTTGAGCAACTTAGCCCGGGAGACAGAGTAGCTCTAAGATTCACGGAAGGTCTTACTGTGGGAATTGTCGAAGAATAGGTGTCCACAGCGCGGCTTCATCAGGCGTATCTTGTGATTGTTATATCGCCACCCATGAAACAACTCGTCCCACCGCTTCCGGCGCCCCAAAGCTCTTAGCATTATTGGTTCAATCTGGGCGTCGAAGGGCGGCGAAAATCAGCCTTCCCAAAAGGGGATGAGGCATAGGTCATACATTGGTCTCTGCCTACTTACCGACAAGCCGACCTTGGCTCGTGGTTCAGCAATGGTCGCTTTGGGCTTGACGTGGATATTCATAGGATTCCGTTCAATGTCTGCTAAGCGGACACACTTGCCCAAAGCGCAAGTAATAGATCCGATTATTCTTTTGCGCAGCCTCAGGACCGGGCGCCGCGCGCTCTGGCGCGCGCCGGAGCTGCGCTTCCTCCGCTGAACCCGTTCTGAGGTCACGCACCGGAATCTGCTCTTGCGGCAAATTGCGAGTTACGTATTTGCGGGCGGCTGGTAGTGTTTATCGTGCGCGTTTTCCATTTAAGGGTAAACCAATCGATAACGGAGGTAACAATTATGAAGCCACGCAAGCTACTGGCCCTTCTTGTCGCAGTGACAGCTGCACTTGGCCTGTCTTCCGTCGCGGCTATCGCGCAGTCGGCGGACAAACCGAACATCCTCGTCATATGGGGCGACGATGTCGGTGTCGCGAACATCTCGGCCTATACACGCGGCCTGATGGGCTACCAGACCCCAAACATCGACCGTGTCGCGAATGAGGGCATGATGTTCACCGACTATTACGGGGAGCAGTCCTGCACCGCCGGCCGGTCGTCCTACATCATGGGGCAGTCTGTATTCCGCACCGGACTTTCCAAGGTCGGCTTGCCAGGCGCCGAGCTTGGCATGCGCGAGGAAGACCCGACCATCGCCGGCCTCCTCAAGGCAGAGGGGTACGTGACGGGCCAGTTCGGCAAGAACCACCTTGGCGACCGGGACGAGCATCTGCCGACAAACCATGGCTTTGACGAGTTTTTTGGCAATCTCTACCATCTGAACGCTGAGGAAGAGCCTGAGAACTCGGATTATCCGGGCGACGCGGTTCTTGAGAACGGCCAGACGTTCCGCGAAGCTTTTGGCCCGCGCGGTGTGATCAAGTCGACGGCAGACGGCGAAATCGGAGATACTGGGCCGCTCACCAAGAAGCGGATGGAAACTGTTGACGAGGAGACCATTGCAGCGGCCATTGACTTCATCAAGCGCGCGCATGATCAGGGCCAGCCCTTCTACGTCTGGTGGAGCGGCACGCGAATGCACTTCCGCACGCATCTCAAGGACGGGATGCTGGAGCAAGCCAGCGAAATCGCCGGCCGCCGCCTCGACGAATACAGCGCAGCCATGATCGAGCATGACATGCATGTCGGAAAACTATTGGACTTATTGGACGAACTCGGCATCACGGACAACACGATCGTTCACTACTCGACCGATAACGGCCCGCACTACAACACGTGGCCGGATGCCGCCGCGACCCCGTTCTTCGGCGAGAAGAATACCAACTGGGAAGGCGGCTGGCGGGTGCCCTCGATGGTGCGCTGGCCCGGCAAGATTGCAGCAGGCTCGATCACCAACGAGATCGTGCACCACATGGACTGGCTGCCCACCTTCCTGGCCGCCGCGGGACGCCCCAACATCAAGGAAGAGTTGAAAGAAGGCGGTGTGCAGGCAATAGGTCGCGAATATAAGGTGCATCTTGATGGCTACGACATCTTGCCGCTTCTGACAGGGCAGACCGACAAAAGCGATCGTCGGGAGATCTTCTACTTCTCGGACGACGGCGACCTGACGGCGCTGCGTTACGGCGACTGGAAGTTCATCTTCATGGAACAGGAACGCTACACCACGCTTCGCGCTTGGCAGGAGCCCTTCACCCCCCTGCGTGTGCCGCTGATCTTCAACCTGCGGCGCGATCCGTTCGAGCGGTCCTACCGGACGTCGAACAGCTACTATGACTGGATGATTGACCGCGTGTTCTTCTTGGTGCCTGCGCAGCAATACGTGGCAAACTTCCTGGCCACCTTCCAGGAATTCCCGCCACGCCAGAAGGCGGCGAGCTTCTCGCTCGATCAGGTGATCGAACAGATGACCTCCGTAGTCGGCGACTGACCGAACCGAACCGGAACGTTTCTTGCCGGCGCCCCGCAAGGGCGCCGGTTATCAGACGGAACCGGTTGAGACTGAAGAGAGCGCAGAGGTTCATCCTGCCGAAAAAGAATACGTGAAATCATGGCAATCTCGCGATGGACACCGATATTTACTGGGCCTCGCTGACGACGTCAGCGATGTCACAGGTGCCTGAATATGCGGGTTTGGACCAATGCGTCGCCGGTCACACCGAGATCGCCGAAGCCAATCAACTGGTTGAAAAACATATTGCTCGCAGTTTCTGCTTTGGGCTCAAAGCAGCTATTCGCAACACTCGGCTTGAATGACTGCTACGCGGACTGTGCAACCATCCGCATTCTTACTCCAAAGGACCGCAGTCTGCCCAAACCGGACATTCGTAACAACACTTTGCAATTTCCGAGATCAGGACAAAGCGGTCGATGACAAGAAGCCTAGAGTTTTTAAATTCCAGTATCGAAAATCGAAGGGAGCACGGCATCCACTTACCTTCGAACAATAAAGTTTTGGCGATGAACAACGTACACTGCTCAAATTGAATTCAAAAAACGCTCTATTTCCACTAGGGCTTTAGGCCAGGCAGGATCATACTCTGGCATCGTATTGTTTGCTGTCTCAAGGCCAATAAAGCGCGCATTCTCGATGCCGGAGGCGAATATCCTACCTTGTTCAACACTATGCATCCTGTCTCGATTAGCGTGCATAACCAGAGCCGGACAGGTGATCCGCAGAAGTAGATCGGTTACGTCGACCCCTGCGACCAGTGGTCCAATCTTGAGCCAATCCTGATGGTCCATTGCCACTTTCATAAATTCTGCATAAGTGCGCTGGTCATGCGGACTTGCGGTTGGAGCAAATGATTGCGCCATCAAGTCTCTTGCAGAAGGGTATTCATCGTTCCAGCCTTCAAGACTCATATCCATCATTGCTTGCCCAAGTGCGGCAATTCCGGGCTGTGAACGCACCGCGAGTCCTTGTGCAAATCCACCGAGTAGAACCAACCCCGAAACACGGTCAGGATTATTTGCGGCAAAAGCCGCGGCAATGGTTGCCCCAAAAGAAATGCCAAACAATGGAACTTTTTCGATCCCGGCTGCGTCCAGTACGGCCTCAACATCTTCGACGATCCGATTCAAAGACACATCCTGCACGCCCCTCTGGGACAAGCCATTGTTTCTACCATCAAACCGATAAAGGCAGTGATTTTCAGAAAGCAGCGGCAACCACCCGGCTATGGTGTTCATCGTCCAATCGTATTCCAGATGCCTAAGCCAGTTTGGTGTGACCAGTAACTTTCTACCACTTCCAGTGGATGTCCAGGCAAGCGTTGTACCGTCTTTTGATTTTGCAAAGCGGACGTCTTGAGAGCTAGCCAGCAGCTTGTTCTTTGCGCGTCTTTTGTCACCATCTAAATCAATAGAGTAGGCTTCAACTGGATTTGGAATTCCCTTCAACCGTATCGAGCTTTCTGGTCGCAAAGCAACCGCCAGCGAAGTTCCCGCAACTTCAGCAGCTGTCTTGCTGACGAGACAACTTCCAATATGCGCGCTGGACTGAAGGCGCGACGCAACATTCACAGCCTCTCCGAACAAGTCTGTGCTATTTGGCATTACGTCGCCAACGTGGAGACCTCCTCGAAGTGTTACGTCTTCATCTCTCATCTGATTGAAAATCCGGCTGGCAGCATTAATTGCGTCTGTGGCTGCAACAAACTCAACCAAAGCACCATCTCCCATCAGCTTGAATATTCGTCCTTTGTTTTCATGGACCAACGGTCTGATCACATCGTCCAAAATGCGTTGTAGAGTGTTCAGCGTGGTCTCAGCATCCTCTGACATGCGCTTGGTATAATCGACGACATCGAGGCTTAGGATCGCAGCAATTTTCCGCTTCATCAGTCGATGTGATCCTTTTAGCTAAACCAATTCCTCTGAACCAAAATTAACAGACGAATAGATTTTTTGTGACCAAAACTTGTGCCTGGGCATTTTGCTAAGCCTGCAAGTTCCCAAACTTGCGCTGAAACACACAGCCGAGCAAAACGTCTTATTGGCTGGCGAAACCTAGAATTAAGGTGAATGATTAACGCATTTCGCGATGCTAACTAAGGTTCACTTCGAAATATCAATTCTAAAGGTGTCAGTCCGTAGTTCTTCTCATCTGTGACCGACGGCAGCCCGAAGCGGAACTTCGACTCTGAGCTTTGCAAAATCTAACAAGCGGACGGCAACTACCATTAGTGTGAATGGCTTGAAGGTATCGAGCGCTGCGCCACGGCGACAATTTAAGAAAAAAATGACTGCGAGAAACAAGGTGGCTGAAACTGCTCTCTGACAGGAAGCAGGCGTCCCCGCACACTTTCGCGCAATTCGAGCTTAGCCCAAGGTGTTGCCGGTGATGAAGGTGTACGAGCTTTCTACCAGATCGATGACGACATCCAACTCTTCTGGTGTGGTCGGTGTATATATCATGACAAAGCCACCCCACCCAGGACGTTGCCTGGCCCAAGGGTGAGCTACGGCCCAGCCGGCCTCAATTGCCCGTCGCGCGATTGCCGGATGCAGAGACGCGTGCAAGCTGCCATCAGGATGCATATGCGCAAACTCAAACCCACCCACGATAGAGTTCGGTTGAGACAGCAGCATGTCGGGATCAAGCTGAAAACCAATCGCGCCGGGTAGCGATATGCGTGTCGGGCCAAGTGTGACCCCTGGGAGTTGCGCAACACGCTCCAGCAATAGCTTGGCCAAGTCGGTATCAATTTCGACACCAATCTGAGTATGCGGTACGCCGCTTGTCGTTTCAGGACGGGGTGAGGTGCGCTCCGGCAAGGGGCGCTCTTGTGCGGATGCCAACGGGCACGTCAATGCCACCGCCGTTGCAGCAACCGCCAATGCTCTCAGGATTTCATTCATCATGTTGACCATCCGCCAAAATCAAGGAATGAGCGTTCAGCGCAGTATCGGTGCCCTTGCACACATCATTCAGCCTTTAACGCTTCGATATTGATCAAGAGCTCTATCTCGTCGCTCACCGCTGGCGCAAACGCCCCAAGTCCGAATTCAGACCGCACGATGGTCGCCGTGGCTGCCAGGCCTAGGGTCGGCGTGCCCTCTTTTGGGCCAAACGGGTATGGAGCTGACTTGTTAAGCGTTGTTTCCAAAACAACAGGTTTGGTGATGCCATTCATGGTCAGGTCGCCAGAAATATTCGCGGTATTGTCCCCGGTCACTTCAATGCTGGTTGAGGCGAATGTGACCACGTCACCGTCGCTCGCGCTGAAAAAGTCATCGGACATGAAGTGTTGCAAACGGGCATCCCAGCCCGTGATCATGGATTTTACAGGTATAGACACTGTGACAGACGACGCAGACGGATCATCTTCGTCAAACTCTATCTCGCCGCTAAAACCTGAGAACATTCCAAATGTTTCTGAGAACCCGATGTGGTCGTAGCTGAACAGTACCTGGCTGTGTCCAGGATCCAGCTCGTAGGTACCGCTCTCGGACAATGCGGTTGTCGCTCCCATCGATAAGAGTACCGCCAGCGGGGTTGCTGCCACTTTGAACATTGATACGCTCCCGTTTTGACAAGACGTGTTTGTGGGATTTAGGTTTTGACCGACCAAGCTTTTAGAGCAAATAGTTCTACTATGCAACAAAATGTTCTATAGGAGGGGTGATTGAAAGAAGATCCTAGGCTGATCGCCACACGACAGGCGGCGCTTGATGCGGCGCAAAAGATACTTATGGATGAAGGCGTGCTGCACGTAACTCATGGCGCAGTTTCAAAGGCAACGGGCATTTCGCGCAGTACACTTTACAGGCACTGGCCAGATGCGCGTAGTCTGCGTGATGCAGCATTCCGGCGCATCGCAACACCACCGAACATACCGCCCAAAACCGATGGCCCGCTGCGATCTGACCTGCGTTGGTTACTCAGCGTACTGATGGGAGCCTTGAATGACACACCATGGGGTCAAATTGCACCTCAGGTAGTCGCTGCTGCGTCCACCGATGCAGAAGCGCGGTTGGTGATCACTGAATTCATGAAAGACAGGTTCGCAAGTGTTGAAGCAGTATTTGCAGCCGCAATAGACCGAGGTGAGATTGCCGCAGATGTTCCGGTTGAACAGCTTTTAGAACTAGCTGTCGCAGTACCTTATTTCCGCAAGCTCATACGTCACGAGGCGCTGAACGAAGAATGGTTGGACAAACATGTCGATCTGCTTTGCAGTATCGCGAAAACCAATTCGGGACAGTGACCATCGCCTGACTTTGAAATCAAAGCGACCTGCAACTGGCGCGAGATTTCGACAGAACAGCAAGTTATGATCAATAGCCTGTCCAGCTAGTTCCTCCTAGCTGCTGCTCCAAAAGGTCTCGGCAAACGTTCGCTATGATGGTCCGCCGAAGTTTGAAAAGTCAGCATTCTGCGCACTGTCGACAGTGATGCACGGTGCAGCAATGACCGCTCTGCGGACAAAGCAGCCATCTCATCCCGACGAAAGTAATGCGGTTCGCTTTTTGACAACTGTTCTGATTTCGCGTCGAGCCATCAAAAATGATTTGGTGGCCGCGTGTTAGCCATCAAGGCTTGGGTATTTGTACCAACTAGACGCCGAGATGCCGATGGCTGACTTCACTATCCAGATCGCCCATTGCGCCTGACCAGATCGATCTGCCTCGTTCAAGGATTGTCGCTCGATCACAGACCGCTCGCAATTCGCTAAGCGATTTGTCGATTACCAGAATTGAAAGACCAGATTCACGTTTTAATTGCTCCACGGTCACCCAGATTTCACGCCTGATGTTTGGCGCAAGCCCCTCAGTTGCCTCATCCAAAATGAGCAAGCGCGGATTGGTAACTAACGCGCGCCCGATGACCAGCATTTGCTGCTCCCCGCCTGACAATGAGCCCGCAAGCTGGTCGGCGCGTTCGCTGAGACGCGGGAAAAGCGCAACGACCTTGTCTATATCCCAATGGCCAGGCCGGGACACAGCTATGAGATTCTCACGCACCGTCAGATCGCGAAATGCGCGTCGGCCTTCGGGGACAAGGCCGATGCCCAACCTTGCCACTTGGTGGCTCGCCAGTCTGCGAATGTCGGTGCCGGCAAAAACCATAGAGCCTTTGCTTCCGATCATTCTGCAAATAGCGCGTACGGTGGTTGTCTTGCCCATGCCATTACGCCCCATAAGAGCGACGACTTGGCCCGCTTCGATCGTCAGATCAACGCCAAAGAGGGCTTGGCTTTTGCCATAGCTTGCGACTAGGCCGGAGATGGAAAGAAGGCTCATAGGTTCTCTCCAAGATAAGCGCGCTGAACTATTGGATTTTTGCGAATATCTTCGACTGAACCGGTGGCAATCACACGCCCGTAATCAAGAACCGTAATTCGGTCAGCCAATTTGAAGACGACATCCATGTCATGTTCCACAAGCAGTATTGGGGCCTGATTTCGCAAGTCGCGCAGCAGGTCCGTGAGTAGCTGCGTGCCTTCCGCGCTTAAACCGGCCATTGGCTCGTCCAGTATGAACACCTTTGGTTCAAGGGTCAGCGCAACTGCGACTTCCAGTTGGCGGCGCTGACCATGGCTGAGTTCACCTGTTCGCTTGTCTGCAAAGTCGATCAGGTCCACGCGACGCAAAGCATTCTCTGCGTGATCGCGCAGGTTTTTGTCGCCAAGAACGGGTAGGAAGAATTGCCAGGGTCGGCTTTTGGCCCCAAGCGCGCCCAGCATGGCATTCTGCAAAACGGTGTCCTCTGACGCAAGAGAGGAAATCTGGAAGGTGCGTCCGAGCCCCAGCCTTGCCCGGTTTTTCGTAGTCTCGTGCGTGATATCCTGGCCCAGAAGGCGAATCGAGCCCGCGTCAGACTTCAGGCCGCCGCAGATCTGAGCAATGAGTGTTGATTTACCAGCCCCGTTCGGGCCGATCACGGCGTGAACTTCTCGGGGCCTCAGGTCCAACGTCACGTCGTCGTTTGCAATCAGGGCGCCAAAGCGTCGAGTGAGACCTTCAACTTGCAACACGGGCCGCATCATCGGTCGGCCCTTCCCGTTATGACGCCGTAAAGGCCGCCGCGGGCGAAAAGGACGACCACCAACAAAAGCAAACCAAGAAAGAATAGGAAGTATTCGCCAATGCCTCCAAGCGCATGCTCGAGTACGACGAACAGAGTCGCGCCCGCGACCGGCCCAAACGTCCGGCCCAGCCCTCCGAGGACTATGAAAACGATCAGTTCACCCGACATCTGCCAGCTGAACATCGTCGGACTGACGAAGCGATTAAGATCGGCAAAAAGCGCCCCCGCCAGCCCACAGATCATGCCAGAAATCACCAATGCGATGAGTCTCAGCCGAAACGGATCAAGCCCGACGGCCTCCACCCGCTCGGAACTTTGCCGCGCAGCGTTTAACGCAAGCCCAAAGGGCGATTTTACGAGCCGAACGTTTAGCCAAAGGACTAGGCTCAGAATTGCAAAACAGATTCCGAAGAACTGAATGGGATCAAGCGTGTTCATCCCCGGGAACGAATTTCGAATGTAGATAGAAAGGCCGTCTTCTCCGCCATAGGCGGGCCAGCTGATTGCGAAGAAAAAAAACATCTGCCCGAAGGCCAGAGTGATCATGATGAAATAAACGCCGGTAGTTCGAAGCGACAGAAGCCCGATAATAAAGGCGGCAGCACCTGAAAACAGTATTGCCATCAACCAGATCACAGGCATGAGCTTGGTTCCAGAAATCGTGAACGGCCATTCCATCAATGGCGAATACGTCTGCGCGTGAAACGCCAGAATACCCATCGCATAGCCGCCAATCCCAAAGAAGACCGCGTGTCCGAGGCTCACGAGTCCTCCTAGCCCAAGCGCGACATTGAGACCAACCGCAGCCAGAGCGAAGATGACCGCGCGGGTCGCCAATGTAATTGTGAAGGGTTCGTCCGAGACCCAAGCCCAAAGCGGCACGCAAAAAAGCAGGCTCATGAGAATGGCGTTTAGTGCTTTTTCCGAGATCATGCGCGCGCCCCGAACAACCCGGTGGGTCTCCAGATCAGCACGCCAGCCATAAGAACGTAAATTGACATCGAAGCCAATGCCGACCCAGTCGACGTCGCAACATCCGGCGCCACGAGCAGTTTGAACAGTTCTGGCAGGAAGATGCCGCCCAGGGTATCGGTCAGTCCAACCAGCAAACTGCCGATAAGCGCCCCCCGAATGGACCCGATGCCCCCGATCACTATGACGACGAAAGCAAGGATCAGGATCGGCTCTCCCATTCCGATCTGGACCGATTGGATGGCACCTACAAGTGCGCCCGCTAATCCGGCGAGCGCCGCTCCGAGCGCGAAGACAAACGTGTACAAGCTGCCAATATCAACGCCGAGTGCTGCAATCATTTCGCGGTCATTTTCTCCGGCACGAATCTGAATGCCAATGCGGGTCCGTGAGATGAAAAGCCACAGTCCAACCGCCACCAAAAGCCCTACAAGGATGAGTACGAGGCGATATAGCGGATACTGAATGCCGCCTGGCAATGAAACGGGACCGGACAGATAGCTCGGAATATCGAGAAACAGCGGGAATGAACCGAAGATCCATCGCGTACCCTCGGAGAAAATCAGTATCAGCGCAAAAGTCGCAAGCACTTGCTCGAGATGATCGCGGACATAGAGCCGACGAATGACTGCCAATTCGACGATGACCCCGGCCATAGCCGCCGCAGCAATGGCGGCTGCAACAGCCACTAGGAAAGACCCCGTCGCCGCAGCGGCCGCCGCAGCCGCAAAAGCACCGACCATGTAGAGCGATCCGTGCGCAAGATTAATCAGGCCCATCACGCCGAAGATCAGCGTCAAGCCGGCTGCCATGAGAAAGAGCATGAAACCGAACTGTATTCCATTCAGAATCTGCTCGGCAATAAGGATTAAAGTCACGGTTCGAGCAAAAACGGGCCGCCGCTCTGGAGTTGGGCGCGGCCCTCCGATTACATTTTACAGTCTGCCGCGTAGGCGTCCGAGTGGTTATCCAACGCCACACCAATGATCCGGTTGGTGAATACATCACCTTCCTGAATGACTTCGCGCGCATAGATAGTCTGAATCGGATGGTGGTTTGGACCAAATGCGAAGTCGCCTCGCGTGCTGTCAAACTCGGCGGCGCGCAATGCATCGCGGAACGCGTCTTGATCCGAGACATCAGCCGATCCCAGTGCCGAAACAATCAACTGCGCCGTGTCAAAGCCCTGGCTTGCGTAGAGAGACGGAAGCCGCCCGTACTCGGCTACAAAGCTTTCTACGAATGCGGAATTTGTTGGATTGTTGATATCCTTGTTCCATTGGCTGGTATTAACAATCCCAAGTGCTGCGGGCCCGGCGGCTTGAAGAATGCCCTGATCAAACGAAAACGCCGGACCCACCACGGGCAGATCAACCCCGCTGTCCGCGTATTGCTTGAGAAACGAAATCCCCATTCCACCGGGAAGGAAGAAAAAGACACTGTCTGCGCCAGACGCACGGATTTGAGCAATCTCGGCCGCATAATCCGTTTGGCCAAGCTCGGTATAAATCTCACCGGCAAGATTGCCTTGGAAGAACCGCTTGTACCCAGTCAATGCGTCCTTACCTGCCGGATAGTTCGGGGCGAGGATGAAGCTGTTGCCGTACCCTGCTGTATTGGCATAGGCGCCGGCTGCTTCGTGCAGGTTGTCGTTCTGCCAGGCGACGTTGAAGTAATTTTCATGACAGCCCTGACCGGCCAGCGCCGACGGTCCCGCGTTCGGCGACAAATAGAACTTACCTTGGGCCGTTGCCGCTGGAACAACCGCCATTGCGAGGTTCGACCAGATAATGCCCGTCAGGATATCCACTTTCTCGGATTGGATCATCTTGTCAGCAAGCTGCACGGCGACATCGGGTTTTCGCTGATCATCTTCGATGACAACTTCGATGTCATCCCGCCCGGATTGCTTGATGCCCAGCATGAAACCGTCGCGCACATCGATCCCCAAGCCGGCTCCGCCACCAGACAGAGTAGTAATCATACCGATCTTGGTCTCAGCGAATGCGCCTGTGGCCAGCATCCCGATGGATGCGGCAATGGCAATCGATTTATACGTCATAAGTTCCCCCCATGTTGTTTTCTACTGACACCGGATGCATTTGCCCGGCCGTGTTTGAAGTTGCAACAGCGAGGACCGCTTTCGCAAACAGTATTTATTGAGATGCTTTCCTGTTCAGAAAGGCAATGTCCAGTGCAAGCATTGAATCTCTAACTTTTAAATTGGTTTTCAGTACCTAGATTCGCAGATTTTGGGGCCGTATTGCGAGGCGGCAGCTAAATTGGAGCCCATGATCCTTGATCGTAAGTTGCTGTTTACTAAATTTCCGCGTAGCCACACGGAGGCAACTTTTACAGTCAAAAAGTATCCCGCCAGCTTGATGCAGATGTTCCTTGAACGCAACTAAATGTCTGCCTTGCGGACAAAGCAGCCGCTAAATTCACTGTAGCGCAGTGCGGACTAGTCTCCGCTAAGATCTAGGCGACCTGCATTAAGCCAATCTGACAACTCTGTCCTTTCGCTGGGGTCAGGTGGGCCCGCAGGAGTTGGAGGGTCAACAGGCAATGGATTGTCTGATCCAACGATCTCTCGAACACCTACGGCATCTTCCGAAACATTCCAAACGAGCATGTCCCGAGCCAAAGTGAGCGGTCCGTCATAGGTCTTTCGGATTGCTGCAATTGTGTCAGGAGCAATATCGAAATCGGCAAATGTATGGTAGGCAATCGCGTGCCGCGGCTCGATCATCGAGAATAGTTTTCCGCACGCGTTTGGTGGCGTGTGAACCACCGTTGCCACTAGTCTGGCGCGTTCAGGGTCGTAGTTTTTGATATCGATGAATTGTTGGATCGTTAAGTAGCATTCGTGAATGACAAGATCAGCTTCTTTAGCGTTTTCCACGAACCACTTGTTCGGGTTGGTGTCACCAGAATAGACGAACTTAAGTCCTTTCCACTCCAAGCTGTAGGAAACTGAACCGTCTATGCCGTGAATCGCGGGCCAAGATCGAATAACAACACCATCGCTTTCATAAACTACTTGTGTCTGAGAATAGTCGAACTCAGTCACCGACAGGTGTCCACCTGCCGACGGCATATTCCCGCGCCGTCCTGCCACGTCCCAAGCCAACATTTTCTGGAGGCCATCCATGGCTGTTGCGGTCCCGTATTCTGGCTCTAAGCCACTTGGGCCCCAAACCCGTAGTGGAACCGTTCGGTTTGACACCCAGCCGCCCACAAAAAGTGCATCGAGGTCTCCAATATGATCTACGTGCAGGTGGCTAATGAACACTTTGTCGAGATAAGTGTATGGGATTTCCAATGCGGCCAAATTTGCTAACGAACCGGTTCCGACATCGAATAGGAACTTGTCGCCATTGCCAAGTTCAACCAACCACGACGCTGACGCTTGGGAATGTCGAAAATTAGGTGTTCCAGTTCCCAGCGAGATAACTCGCATCTCTGCTTCACCGAGCGGCTCTGTGTTCGGATAATAGAACTTTCTCTCTCCGGATGAACCAGCTGAAGCTGCGCCGCAGCAAATCGACGCAAATACAAAACTCAATGGCAGCAACAATCCTAAGCGCACAGTCTTCCCCGATTTTCTGATGCATTCTATGATACAACCAAATTGCTTCAGTCCAAAATCGGGCGTCTGCTTTGGGCTCGAAGAGGACGTTCGCCGCACTTTACAGGAGTGACTGCTTACTTCGCACAAGCAGTCACATGGGAGTGATGACGCCCCAGCTACTGACCTGAGCCCGGCGATCCGGGCGGGAGCTTCAACTCAATCGACAACGATGGTGACGCTCGTCTCGGCTCAGAAGCCCAGTGGATGGTCAACACTCATGCGACAATCGCCAGTCACGAAAAGCGGGCGACTCTTGCCGCCCGCTCAATCTTCACACGTCGATCTTTTCTGCGATACTCAGCGCGTCTTCTAATTCAACGCCAAGATATCGAACTGTGCTGTCAACCTTGGTGTGGCCAAGCAAAAGCTGCACCGCGCGTAGATTGCCTGTTTTCCGGTAGATCAGTGCCGCTTTTGTGCGTCTCAGCGAATGCGTGCCGTAACCGCTCGGCTCCAAACCAATCGCCGACACCCAATCGAGGACCAGACGCGCGTACTGTCGTGTCGATATATGCGGCCTTTCGTGGAAGCGGCTTGGGAAAAGGAAAGTGCGTCCAAGCATCTCCGGGCGACATATCCAGGTCCAGACGGACTGGCGGGTATTTTCCGAGACCTCGAATTGGACCGGCCGTTTTGTTTTGCTCTGGACAACTGTCACGCGTTCGCGGACACGATCACCAGTAACAAGATCGGCTACGTTCAATCGAACGAGATCGCAGCCTCGCAGCTTGCTATCGATCGCAAGATTAAAGAGTGCCAAATCCCTGAGATTGTCCGAGAGTTCAAGCCGGGCGCGGATGGCCCAGACCTGCTTCGCGAGAAGCGGGCGTTTCTGGCCTATAAGGCGACCTTTGTTCCACGGCGGGCGCTTCGGTGTGATGGCAGGAAGTTGAATAATGGACATCGATTGTCCTCCATCCTTCCCTCCCTCTCCAGGCACCGACACCATGTCGACCAACTGACTCTATTAAGGAGCAAAATGGCAGGTGTCATCAGCTTACCCGACGTTCGTGAGCAGCGCAGCGTATGACCGTTTCGAGCCCTCAGTGAACGATGCGGCGCGATCAACCGACGACGGCTATGCGCAGAAAGCGGGCTTTGCATAGTTCGGAATGCGGCCCAAGCCGGACATGAGTTTAGAGTTAAATTGTTGCGGAGGGTTTTCCAAAGCTGCCGTTCACACGCGGAGCTTCGTTCACATGGTCGGGATCTGCGCAACGCTGATTCACCCGACGTTCGAGTTAACAGAAAGACGTGTCCAAGCGGAACGCCCTAATATCAAGGTCGGTTTACAACAAAGCTTGGCACTATCCCTGCCTTCATGATCGCTGCTTCAACATCATGCCCTGCGAAGAAACCGAATCCAGAGATGAGCGCGGAAGCTATGCCTGCATTTCGTGCACCTAGAATGTCGGTGTGCAGGCTGTCGCCAACCATCAGAACCCGGGATTTGTCGATGTGCCCCAGGCGGCTGAATGCAAGATCATAGATGTTGGCGAAAGGTTTTCCAAAGAACTGAGGGGTGACGCCTGTCCGGTCTGCTAGCCGGTGCGCGAAAAGACCGGGTTCTTTGGAGAAACCGTACTCGCGCGGAGCGACAATGTCAGGATTGCCCACCAATACCGGGCGGGGACGCTCCAGCAAAGCGGCCTCTAACATGGCTTGTCGCGTTTCATTCCAAACAGCTGACCCAATCATCAAAAATCCGTCTACGGTTTCGTAGGGCTTCGGGTCATCCTCCAGGTAGGATAGTTTCAACTCCTCCAGATCGCGAAGGCCGGCACTTGGAGTTGCCATCAATCCCCAATGTAACTCATTTTGGCCGTTTAGCTCAGACAACAACGTGGCCCGACTGGTGATCACGTCTTGTGGCGCGAAGTTGTAGCCAAGCCCATAGTATTTCTCGATAAGAGTTGTGTGGGGAAACCCTGCAGCATTCGATACGACCAGAACACGTTTGCCGGCGGCTGTCAGCGACCTGACCCGATCTGGTGTATCTGGGATTGCCGTATCACCAATATTGAGAACTCCGAAGGCATCGAGGAGGAACACGTCAAACTCGTGAGCGATATCCTCCAGCGTGTCCACCTGACGATAGCTCACTTCAGTAGATCTGGGTTGCGGAAGGCGATGTCTTACAGCCTCGTAGGCCTCAAAAGCCTCTTGCGCAGAGAAACCGGTCAAATGATGGCCCCTCTTACTTTCGCCGAAACCCATTCGCTGATCATAACCGCGACCAGAATTACAATCAGGATCAGACTAACTTGCGGCCAAGCCAGTACGTTGAGCGAAGCCGACAATTGCAACCCGATACCCCCGGCTCCAACCAGCCCGAGCACCGTGGACTCGCGGATGTTGATATCCCAACGGAAGACGGCAATGCCCGCGAAAGCGGGTAGGATTTGCGGTACGATCCCATAGGCCATGACCTGCCAGCGTGAAGCACCGGTTGCTGTGATTGCTTCGACCTGCGTGTGATCAATTTCCTCAATCGCTTCGTAAAGAAGCTTTGCGCAAAACCCGATTGAACGAATGGCGATTGCTATGACACCGGCGAACACTCCGGGACCAATAATCGCGATCAAAAGAAGAGCCCAGATCAACGAGTTTATAGAGCGGGTCGAGACAATGACCAACAAGGCAATCGGTCGGATGAACAAGGCCGATGGTGTGGTGTTGCGGGCCGCCAAAAAGGCAACTGGCACTGCCATGCACAGGGCAATTATGGTTCCCAGGGTGGCAATGTTTAGCGTGTCCCAAATCGGGCGACCCAACTGGGTGATGTAATCCCATTTAGGAGGCGTTGCACGGGTCCAAATATCGTTGGCGATGCGGGGCGCATCCCAGACGAAAAACCAAGTCGTCGACTCTGAGATCAGCTGCCAGCAGTAAACAAAGATCGCTACGCCCAGCAACCAGCCGAACCAACGGACTAAGCTCTGACCCGTTGTCCGGCGACGCCAGATTTGCGCATCGTCGCGTTCAAGTATCGGCATTACTGAACCCTCGCTCGTATAATTCCCGAAAGGTATTCAAGTGCCATCACGATGCCGATGATAAGAATGAGAATGGCTGCCGCAGTGTCGTATTCATAGCGGTCGAATGCGGTGTTCAAAGTTGCACCAATTCCACCAGCCCCCACGAGCCCGAGGATCGCGCTTTCTCTGAAATTGATGTCGATCCGATACATGGAAAGGCCCACAAGTCGCGGCATAACCTGGGGCTGAACTCCATAGTTGATCCATTGTGGCCAACGCGCTCCAGAGGCCTTAATCGCCTCGGCCTGAACCTTGTCCATGGCTTCGATATCTTCGGCCAGAAGTTTTGAGAGAAACCCGATTGTGGCGAAAGAAAGCGTTAGAAATCCGGCCAGCGGGCCAAAGCCAAAGATAGCCACAAGCAAAATGGCAACGATAATCTCTTGCAATGCCCGACTTATCGCGACAATGCCTCGGCAAATCATGTAGATTGGCAATGGCGCGATATTGCGGGCAGCCCCCAACCCAATCGGGATCGAAATCAGGATGCCCACGACCGACGCGGCCACGGTCATCACGATACTTTCCAGAAGGCCGCTCCAAATATCGGTCCACCGTGAAATGAAGTCTGGGCTGGTGAACGCAAGCACAAACGCCCAACCCCGATCCAACCCTTCATAGACACGACCCCAATCAACTTCGATGGTCATGAACGCCGCGATCAGGTAGGCGAAAAAGCCAAGGAGCAATGCCCAGCGGAGTAATGGATTTTTGACAAAGGCAGGCTTACGCCAGCCTTTTCCCAGCATGTCGTCTAACTCTCGATGGCTCATTCTGCAGCCTCGACATCGTCATCTTCGTCAACTTTTTCGATGGTTGCTTCCCAGTCTTCTTCCCCATAAATCTCGGTCAGCTTCTCAGGGGTAAGGCCTGTAGGAAGCCCATCATACACAATTTCGCCGAATCGGAGTCCTACGACACGGGGAACAAACATCTGAGCGAGCGCCACGTCATGGATATTGATAATGGCTGCCAATCCGCGTTCCTGACATAACTCGGTGATGAGACGCATAATTTGACGGCTGGTCTTTGGGTCCAGCGATGCAGTTGGTTCATCGACCAACAGCAGCTTTGGGTTCTGTATCAGTGCCCGGCAGATGCCGACCCTTTGGCGCTGACCGCCAGAGAGTTCGTCCGCCCGTTTATCCGCCATGTGCAACAGCCCCACCCGATCGAGTAGCCGGAAGGCTTCGTCCACATCCGACTGAGGATAGCGCCGTAGAAAGCTGCGCCAGAACCCCACATAACCCAGCCTGCCGGACAATACATTTTCCATCACTGTCAGGCGTTCGACCAAGGCATATTCCTGAAAGATCATGCCCATTTCGCGGCGTGCCTTCCGTAATGCCCCCGATCCGAGTTTGGTCAGGTCCACATCATCCAAAAGGACACCGCCGCTTGTAGGTTCAACCAACCGGTTGACACAGCGGATCATCGTCGATTTGCCCGCGCCCGAGGGCCCAATCAACGCAAGAACCTGTCCTTTTGGAACCTCAAGATCGATTGCCTTCAGCGCCTGATCCCCGGTCTTGTATGTTTTCGTCAGCTTTTGAAGACGCAGCATGAAATGCCCCAGATTAGGGTGAACGGCGGGCCCATTCAGGCCCGCCGGATTAGTGAAAGGTTATTGGCAGGCGTAGGAAACGCCATTTGCTGCGTCGATTTTACGAATGACTTCCCAGAATTCCTGATAAGTCATCTCCAGGAATTGGCCTTCGTTTGATTTTGAGAACTCAGCTTCAAGTGTCGTCCCCTCCCAATCGAAATTGAAGAAGGCATTGCGGATCTTTTCCTGCAGCTCGGGTGTCAGGTTGTAGACGGTGCCAAACCCAGTGGTCGGGAAAGTCTGTGATTTATAAATCGTAATGACATCATCCTCATTGATCACGTCACGAGAGATCATCCGCGATTTAACCGAGTTCGCGATTGAGGCCGCTAAGTAGTCTTTGTTGGCAACACCTAAGATCGAGTTGTCATGTTTGCCCGAATAGACGGGCTCAAAATCGCGTTCGGGCAGAAGATCAAAGTCGCTTTTCAGGATCGCAGAAGGAGCCTTGAATCCCGAGTTCGATGTGGGGGATGTAAAAGCCAGTTGCTTTCCCTTGATATCTTCAACCTTTTCGATGCCAGAACCCGGATAGGTGATGATTTCCATCTCGTAACCAAAATTTCCGTCCTTCGAAGCCATGATTGTGAACGGGCGGAACCCTGCGCAGTTTACCGCAAGTGGGTTGGAACCGGTGTTGAATCCCGCAATATGCAGGCGCCCTGAGCGCATCGCCTCGATCTGAGCTGCGTTGTTCTGGACTGGGAAAAAGACAACGTCCTTGCCCGTTTCTGCTTTCAAATGGTCGAGAAAGTCTGACCACGCAGTTTTGTATACGGCGGGGTCTTCAACCGGCGTGTAAGCAAAGATCAAGGTGTCTGGATCTATTTGCTCGGAAGGATCTGTAGGGATATCCGCGATCAAATCCCCGTCGGCATCACAAAAACGCTCATCCAAGTCACCGCGTGGACAATCCTGCGCCGACGCTATTCCACTCATCGACATGAGTGCGATTGCAGATGCCCCAAGCAATAGTTTGATATCGATCTTCATGTTTTCCTCCCAGTCATGTGCGGTGCTTTTTGTCCGCTGTTAATCAATCATTTTATGTCTACCCGGCGACGAGAACGTCGACCTCGGCGCCCTCAATAGCGTTACGCAATTCTCCTGTCGGTTTTTTGTCGGTGACTATGGAATCCAAGTCGTTAAGGCCTCCTACTTGAGACAAGCCTTTCCGGCCGAATTTCCCGGAATCAACAAGAAGGTGCCGTTTCTCGGCACGCATCAGCATCACCCTCTTTACTGCCGCAAAACCCCGCACTGTTTCTGAAGGACCATCCGTCGAGAACCCAGAGGAACCGATCATGCACCTGTCGACGTTGAAACGGGACAGAAATTCCAGCGTCTCGGTTCCGATAGTTGCAGACTCAGTTGCCAAGTATTCCCCCGGGCATAACAGGACTTGCGCAGCCCCATGGCCAAGGGTCATAGCTACAGGAATGGAATTGGTGATTACCGTGCAAGGGGTACCAATATAAGCCAGTGCACGTGCCATTTCGATTGTGGTCGAGCCGGAATCGATCATGACCGTTTCGCCGCTCTGGATCAGTTCTGCCGCAATGGCACCTATCCGTTCGCGTTCTTCAACCTGAGCGTTCGTTCGTTCATCCAAACCCGGATAGTGCCCTTGCGCTGCGGCTGAGGCCCCCCCGTGTGCCCGCGCTATCAAGCCGTCATTCGATAGAGCATCGAAATCTCTACGTACCGTCTCGTTGGAGACGTTGAACCGCTGTGCCAGTTCGTTGATGCGAACGTGCGGGCGCAGCTTCAGCTCCAACAATATCTGTTGGCGCCGGTCGGATTTCTTTACCCGGCTCTGGTTCTTTTCAGACATTTTGCCGCGCGTTTTTGTTTTGGACATCCGACGACCCGACTAGGCTTCGAAAGCTACTTTTGTGGGCTTTCGGTCATATTGCAATATTTTTTGTTGCATAACCCTCGGAAGGTTGTGAGAATTCGAGCGAACACAAGTATTTCAAAGCGCAAAGCAAAGATGCACAGGCTGATCAAATTCAGAATACGAGCCAAGGCAAAGCGTTAACCGGCCAACCTGCCAATCAGACAGCTTCCTTTTGGTTCTTGATCGTGTGGCATTGAGGGGCGGCATGGGCGACAGCGAGACGGCAGATCAGATTGCGGCGCTTCCGATGCGCTGGGATAAGAGTGGCAAGTTGCGCGTTCTTATGGTCACTTCGCGGGATACCGGCCGGTGGGTTATCCCAAAAGGATGGCTAATAGAGGGCAAAAAACCATGGCATGCCGCAGAAATAGAAGCTCAAGAAGAAGCAGGCGCAGTCGGCACCATATCGAAACGGCCAATCGGTCATTTTTTCTATGATAAACGATGCGAGGGGCGAAGCAGCGTTCGCTGCCGCGTTACCCTTTATCCTCTGGTCGTCGAAAAGTTGAAGCGACGCTGGAAGGAAGAAGGTGAACGAACGCGTCATTGGTTCTCACCGGCAAAGGCCGCAAAGCTGGTTCAAGAAAGAGACCTGTCAGAATTGCTGGATAATCTAACAGACGATCCAGAACTCAAAACTGTCATAAAGAAACTTCGAAAGGCTGCATGAGGAAGGGCATGAAAGAACCGGGAAACCCGGACGCATTACGCTCATAGGGAGGAAAAATATGAGGAAATTGACATCCACTGCGGTTGGATCGGTGATTGCCCTGGCTGCGTCACTGTCGGCGGCACAGGCCGATAAATTGACTTTCTATTGTTCGGCACAGGAAGACTGGTGCCAACTCATGGCGCGAAGCTTTGAAGATGCGACTGGCATCGACGTCAATATGACCCGGAAGTCGTCAGGTGAAACCTTTGCACAAATCCGCGCCGAAAGCTCGAACCCGAAAGGGGACGTTTGGTGGGGCGGTACCGGTGATCCGCATTTGCAGGCTGCCGAAGAGGGCCTGACGATGGAATACATTTCGCCAATGCGTGACCAACTTCATGATTGGGCGATATCCCAGGCAGAAAGCGCGGGTAACAAGACGATTGGCATCTATTCAGGCGCACTCGGCTATGGCTACAACGCCGATCTTGTCGCTGCCAATAACCTGCCCGAACCTGCCTGCTGGAAAGACCTGCTGAAGCCCGAATACAAGGGCCACGTTCAGATGGCGAACCCGAACTCATCAGGTACGGCCTATACCACGCTAGCGTCGATGGTGCAGATCTTCGGCGAAGATGAAGGCTTTGAGTTCATGAAAGGTCTGCATTCGAACATCAACCAATATACCAAGTCTGGCTCTGCGCCCATCAAAGCCGCTGGTCGCGGTGAGAACACCATCGGTATCGTCTTTATGCATGACGCTGTGAAGCAGGCCGTTTCAGGATTCCCGATTAAGGTCGTCGCACCGTGCGAGGGCACAGGATACGAAATTGGCTCGATGTCGATTATTGAAGGAGCCCGCAACGAAGAAGAAGCGAAAAAGTTCTATGACTGGGCACTGTCACCCGAAGCCCAGAACCTTGCTCTTCAGGTCAACGCGTTTCAAGTGCCATCGAATAAAGGCGCAGAAACTTCGGATAGCGCGCCTGACATGAGTCAGATCAAGCTGATTGACTATGACTTCAAAAAGTATGGTTCCTCAGACGAACGGAAGCGTCTGTTGCAGAAATGGGACGAAGAGGTTTCGACTCTGCCGCAGTAAATGACTGACCGGACTTCAAAAACGACCCATCCGGTCCTGATCTTCTGGATCGCGGCCGGGTGGGTCGGATTCTGCCTGTTGCCTTGGTATATGGTCGACGGTGGCCTTTGGTCGTTCGAGTGGCTTTTGGACGGCTACCCATTCGATGAGGATTTTGCCCCTGGGGCGTTTCTGATTGGGCAGGGTGAAAAATTTTGGCTCGCTCCGCTCCTGATCGCACTCGTCCTGCCGCTATTGGTGTTGAAGCGCCCCAAATCTGATCCACTTTACGCCAGAATACTGATCCTGTCAGGGGCGCTTGGCTTCGGCTGGCTGATCGCTCAGGGGTTCAGCATTGGCATCAGAGGCTTCAACTTCCATTGGTTGGAGGCGATGTTTGGCGAACTCGGCGCCCGTCAGTTCGGAATGGGCTACGGTGCGATGATATGTGCCTCAAGTTTTCTGTTCCTGCTTACTCAGGGGATCGCGGCAAGGGGCGCCATTAACGGTGACGTCTTTGTCGTAAGCGCCATCGGTGGCGTTATTACAATTGTCACCGCTTTTGTCTTTTTTCCCATCGCGAAGATGCTATTCGCTGCCTTCATCACCGAAGAAGGCGCGTACTCCATCGCGGTATTCTTCTCGAAGTTTTTCGATGATCGACTGTGGGGTTTGGGGTGTTTTCATGGCGCGCGCTGTGGTGCCGCCTGGAATTCACTGTTCCTAGCCATCTTAGTCGGCGTCATCACCACGGTCCTGGGGCTTTGCTTTGCACTGGTCGTGACGCGCTCAGGCTTTCGCCATAAACGCGCGCTGCGGGCTCTGACCGTTCTGCCAATAATCACTCCGCCATTCGTGATCGGCCTGGCGCTGATCTTGCTTTTTGGCCTTTCTGGGTCGGTCACCCGGTTCTTTGCCGAGCTTCTCGGCACCCAGCCGACACGCTGGCTTTATGGAATGCCAGGCATCCTGATCGCGCAGACACTCGCGTTTACGCCAATCGCGTTTCTTGTTCTGATCGGTGTGGTTGAAGGCGTCTCTCCGTCGATGGAAGAAGCGGCCCAAACCCTCCGCGCCAGTAGATGGCAGACATTCAAGACGGTTTCATTGCCCCTGATGCGGCCCGGTCTTGCGAATGCATTTCTTCTGGGCTTCATCGAAAGCATGGCCGATTTCGGAAATCCGCTTGTATTGGGCGGCAATTTCGACGTGCTTTCGACCGAAATATTCTTTGCCATCGTTGGCGCTCAATACGATCAAGGCAGAGCCGCAGTTCTGGCCATGGTGCTGCTGTTCTTTACTCTTTCCGCCTTTTATGCGCAGCGTGTCTGGCTGGGGAAGAAAAGCTACACAACCGTCACCGGCAAAGGGGATGCCGGCGTTCATCCTCTGATGCCAACTGGCCTTTCAGTTCCGGTACTACTCATCGCTCTGGGCTGGGCGCTGTTCACAATTGTTGTTTATGCGATGATCATTTACGGCAGTGTCGTCGAGTTGTGGGGTGTCGATAACTCGCTAACTATCAAACACTATGTCACCGCATTCTCCGCACGTTTCGAAGAAGATAGCATTCGCTGGACCGGAGCCGCTTGGGACAGTTTCTGGACCACCATAACGATCGCGGCCATTGCTGCCCCATTGACTGCCGCCGTAGGTCTGGTGACCGCTTATCTGCTGACCAGGCAAAGTTTTGCAGGCAAGAACGCTTTCGAATTTGGAACAATGTTGTCCTTTGCTATCCCCGGAACAGTGATAGGCGTCAGCTACATCCTAGCCTTCAACGTTCCGCCAATTGAAATCACGGGTACTGGTGTCATTCTCGTTGTCAGCTTTATCTTCCGAAATATGCCGGTTGGCGTTCGTGCGGGGATCGCGAGCATGTCGCAGCTTGACCGCAGCCTTGATGAATCCTCGCTGACCCTTGGTGCAAACTCGTGGCAGACGTTCCGAAACGTCATCCTGCCGCTATTGCGCCCTGCGATACTTGCTGCGCTTGTTTACAGTTTTGTCCGTGCCATGACGGCGATCTCGGCTGTCATCTTTTTGGTCAGCGCAGAATATGACATGGCGACCAGCTACATTATCGGTCGGGTCGAGAATAACGACTATGGCCTTGCGATCGCCTATTCGACGACGCTGATCTTTGTGATGCTCGCGGCGGTCGGTTTACTGCAACTACTCGTTGGCCGGGTCCAGATTGGTCGACGCACGCAACACGGAACGGAGGCATCGCGATGACCGACGCCAAAATCGGTTCCAAGGCCGCCCCGGTGCGCTTTGAGAACGTGTCGAAAGTATTCGGTAAAGACGTCGTCGCCGTCGACAACATCAACCTGCATGTCGATGCAGGAAAACTCGTCACACTGCTTGGTCCGTCAGGCTGTGGGAAAACAACGACTTTGCGCATGATAGCCGGGTTGGAAATGGCAAGCTCGGGCAAGATCCTAATTGGTGATCGGGACGTGACCAAATTGCCTGCCACCGACCGCGACGTATCCATGGTTTTCCAGTCATACGCGCTTTTCCCTCACATGAGCGTGCTGGAAAACGTGATGTATGGCCTCACATTCTCAGGCTTTGCAAAGGATGAAGCCCGCGGCCGCGCTATGTATGGATTGGAACTGGTCGGTCTTCAGGGGTTCGACAATCGTCTTCCCTCGGAACTTTCAGGGGGCCAACAACAACGTGTTGCCGTCGCCCGCGCGCTGGTTCTTGAGCCGCAGGTTCTGCTGTTCGACGAGCCGCTGTCCAATCTCGATGCCAAGCTTCGCCGTCAGGTGCGAGAGGATATTCGGGCAATCCAGCAAGATCTTGGTTTGACAGTTGTTTACGTGACCCACGATCAGGAGGAGGCACTGGCAGTCTCGGATGAGATTGTCGTCATGCGCAACGCAGCGATCGCCCAAATGGGCACACCACGCCAGCTTTACGATGCCCCGAACGATCGTTTTGTCGCCGATTTCATAGGTGAGGCAAACCTATTGGATTGCCAAATCGTCGATATCAATGGCGACGTGGCAACGATAGAAATAGAAGGCTACCGCCACACGCTGCCACGTCGCGGTTTGTCCGAAGGAAACGCAACCATTGCAGTGCGACCCTCACGTCTGGTTATCGGCTCAGACCAAGGCATAGCAGCCAAGGTGGCGAAGGCGACCTATGTTGGCGTTCGAATGGAATATACGCTGATCGGTGCATTCGGTCAGGTTTTTGCCGTACACGATGACGTCGATGCGCCGCTTGATCCCGGCGCCGAAATCAGAATGGGTTTTGCTGACAAAGGGCCCGTTCTTTTGCCGGATTAAATGCCGAAACTCATTATCATCACACACCCCGAGGTCTCTATCGATCCTGCCGTCCCGATAACTGAGTGGGGCTTGAATGCTGTGGGCCGTAAGCGCGCTACTGAATTTGCATCCAGTGGAATCTTGTCCAACGTCACTCAGATATGGACCAGCGACGAGCGGAAGGCCCGCGAAACAGGCGAGATTCTTGCTGCACCACGAAAGCTATCCGTGAAATGCAATTTGGATCTTGGTGAGAATGACCGCAGCGCAACCGGTTACTTGCCGCTGAAAGATTTCGAAGCCGCGGCAGATGCTTTCTTTGCTCAGCCGGAAAGTAGCTATCGCGGTTGGGAACCAGCGATCGAAGCACAGATACGCATTCTTCGGACAGTCACTAAGATTATCCGGTCGCATAATGCCGGGGATCTTGCAATTGTAACGCACGGAGCAGTGGGCACACTGCTTTGGTGCGCACTCTCGAATTGTTCGATAGACCGCAAGCACGACCAACCCTCACAAGGCCATTTCTGGCAGGCAGATTTAGCTACGCTCAAGCCTGATTCATGTTGGGTCTCTTTGACGTAGGAGCTAAGCGTTCCAAGCGTTCTCTGCGATCTCACGCAACGTCTCGAACACATCTGGTGTCCCCACGATCACGCGCCCGCCGTCTCGGATCATCTCATCGGCGTCCTGATCCTCGACAACGCCACCCGCTTCCGAGACCAGCAATTGCCCAGCCAGACAATCCCATGCATTCATGTGCTCCTCCACGTAACCCAAAAGGCGCCCGGCAGCGACGTAAGCCAATGAAAGCGCTCCGCTGGCGTTTCTGTGAAACATCGCCCCGTGCTCGATCAGATCCTCGATAACAGGTAAGACATGATGGCTCTCAATCCGGTTCGAGTATCCCACAGCCACTGTTCCATCTTGCAACGGCACTCCTAACGCGACGCTTATCGGTGATCCGTTAAGTGTCGCAGTTTCTCCGCGAGTTGCGACAAAAGTTTCATCCACGTTTGGATCGTGGATCACACCAATTTCCGTTTGGCTCTCAGTGACTCCAGCCAGAACAATAGTCCATGCAGGAATACCGTTCACGAAATTCGTGGTCCCATCAATAGGATCAATAACCCAGTCAAAGCCACTCTCTCCCGCTACCGCGCCATGCTCTTCACCGTATACGCCATCTTTGGGCCACGCCTCCGCGATTCTTTGACGAATGAAAGTCTCGACGTTCTTGTCCGCCTCGCTCACCCAGTCCTGAGCGCCTTTTTGATCAACAATAAGATTGACCCGATCTGCAAAGAACTTTTTGGCAAGTAGCCCAGCCTCCTCGCAGACTTCGGTGGCAAAGTCTCTGCGTCCTGAAAGTCGAGACATAGGTGCTCCTTTTTCGGTGGGAGTGTTTCCCAACAACACTGTAGGCCAAGCGAAGACTAGGCAACCACATAGTCTTCTCGCTTGCTTCAGGTGCCAATATTGGCTCTATAAACCTTGAGTTACTAGAGTCTACAATCTTCTCCGCGATGAATCTCCCGATCGATAGTTCTCTAATTTCTGTTTGGATTGGATGTAGAACCGACTTGCGTTAGCGCAGCTAATATCCTGAGACACCTACCCTTTGAATGTCGGCTTACTTGCCGGCGTTTAATTTGGTCTGTGCGCGCAACAAAGTTCGGCTCTCTATTCGAACCGCAGATCTGAAATGTCCGCTTCTCTAATTGGGCGTTTGGGTCAAGCTCGTTTTCTTTCATTGTATCGGATCACTGTCGCTCATCCGGGTCACGCTTCTCTTCGCAGTCTGGGTGATGCCTCGTGGGGCATCGCCATTGTGAGCGATGTTGTGGAATCTGATGGGTACGGATTGCGTGCTCCACCGGCAGTGCAACGGAGGTATTGCACCGCCTCCCTTTAGTCATCCTCTGTTTCAACTTTGGCTCTAGCTTTTCGCTTCCCCTTTGGGCCGGTGCTGAGGCCGCCATGCAACCTGCAACGCCGTTTTCCAGGTACTACCCGGGCTTGGCATTGGCCACCGGCTCGGGTCCTAGCGCCGCATGTTGGGCGCTCTGTCTTAGGCAAGGGTTCCCTGGCATCATTCAAGCCCAGCTCAGCCATCCGTTTGCAATTTACGCCGTGGCACTGTGAGCAATCCCTACGATAGTCTGGATGCTTGTGCGCCTCTGCTGGGCATGGTCGCCAACGTGACCGAATTTCACGCCAATCAATGGGATCGCTTTGAAAGAGCGAGCGTAACTCAACTTCTAGCTTTGTCGGTCGCCCCATCAAAAACCCCAACAATTGTTAACATACTCGGCAAACCCCATGATGCGCGTAGTGTTTGGTGTTCGGTTCTCACAAATATCATTGAGTACTGCACCGTATCTCGCTCAATGGTGGTGTGGCGACTGTTTTCTGCATGTTTGCCACACCCCACCACACCTCCGCTTTCGGGGTGGGTGTCGCACTTATGTGTTTGCCCATTCACCTACCTCCAAACACGGGCGTTCCATACGTTTTGCATCCAACAATTTGACCTTCTTCAAGGCACCAGATTTCAACCATGCCTCGATCATTTTTTTGATGCGTATGCGGTCTGAACAGGCATCAAGTGCCAAGACTTCCGCAATAGTCAGGCCTGCCCAGTCCTCACGAGCCTGGTCTGAATACCGTAGTCCTTTTCCATCCAGAGCTTTCTGCACAGCAAGAAGGTCGGCCAATGAAATTCCATCAAAGGTACCGGGCCAATTCCAGACTTCGACTACGCCTACGCTGTCACCGTTTGACAAGTGGACTGAAGCTAAGCGCCGCCAGACACGACCAGCAGTGGGGGCAAGGTTTGCCTTGTCGCGGGTCACTGCAAAGTAGGTAGACGGGTCCTCTTTCACACCCGCTTCAGCCTTCATGCTCTCTGTCATCTTGTTAAGCACCCGACCGGAACGCGCCGCTGCCAAAAGCGCGGTTGCACCTCGCCCACTTTCGGTTGTTGCTTCTTCACCGTTGGTTTTGCGAGTGTGGTGCACAAGTTCGATTGCACAATTGCAACGGTCTGCCAGCCGCGCCCATTCCTTTGCCACAAGGTCGATTGCGCCGTTGTCGTTCTCGCCCACCTGATGCGACAACACGAACGGGTCGATAATCAGAACATCGATTTCGCGCGCTTCGATCTCTTGGGCTAAGGCCTCCATTTCCGGCTTGACGATCTGGACGCCTTCACGAGTTTGAATGGCGGTACTGAGTTCGCGTTCCCGGCCCGTGTCCACAAATAGACGCCCTGAGATTTCCTCGGAGGCGACGTTGTGATGTTGCATGGCCGCGATGATGCGCCGGTTCATCTCGTCTCGGGTGTCTTCCAGGTTGTATATCCAGACATTTAGGTCTGATGCGGTCCAATCACCCAGTAGGTCGCGGCCGGAGGCCATTGCCAGCCCTTCGCAGATCGTCAAAGACGATTTCCCGACGCCGCCGGGTGCGACCGTCACCGATATCTGTTTGCGGATCAGGTGTTGCCCGTAGAGCCAAGGACGGGGCGGAATAGTGGACCTACACCAAATCCTTCGTCGAAAGACCGGTTACCACCAATTCCCAGAAGTGCTTCGCCGTAAACTGCAATGCCTTCGTTGATGTTGTATCCAACTTGAACTTCCGCAGAGCCTGACCATGCATCTTCTTCCCAATCATATGGGGCTTTCAAATCTAACTTTGCCCAGTAGTCGGTTGCGAAGGGTTGTAGCGCAATTAACCTTAGCGCCGTCTGGCTGATGTCGGTATCGCCATTGTAGTCAAAAAAATGCTGGACCAAGGGGATAAGTGAAAGACCAGTATCTTGGTTTCCAAAGGCGACCCCGACGAACGGTCCGAGCTGATCCGAACCTGTACCAATACCTTGGTCTTCGTTGCCAAACTCGACTATCCAATCAAGGCCCACCGCCGCGCGATACCCCCAAGTCTCGTTCAGCAAGCCCTCTGTTGGAAAATATATTAGTTTAACGAGCGCCTTTTCCCAGTCGCTGGAAGACACGCCATTTGCTGATACACTGTTGTAGTGAAGTTCGTATTTGATCTTTAAATTGTCGAGCGCCATGAAGGCGCCGTCAATGAAGTAGTCTGTTTTTTCACCGCTATTTCCGTCAGTATGCTGAATTCTAAAATCTGTGTTCCGACCTTTTGAAAGTGGGTTAGAGGCGTTTTCCGCTGCTGCCCCGGTTTGTGCAAGGGCAAAGGCCAGAATGCAGGCGGTATTGGTTTTCCGAAATTTAGAACTCTTCATTTTGGTCGCTTTGGAACCTCCTCCAGAAGTAGGGTCGGCGTAGCCTGAAGAGCAGTCGCCCGATTGTTTTTAGTTAGAGTTGGGGTCGAGCCCAAAGCAGTCATTTTCTAAAACCTCGAGCGGTAGCGTTGAGAATGTCAAAAAGGCAAGAGGCGACGCTCAGCGCGCCGCCTATCCAAGACATGTTTAGTGCAGAGGATCAATTGTTGCTGGGGTATGGGAACTCTTTTCCCAACACCTCGGACGCTTCCTCGTAGATTGGACGTAGCACGTCATCCACGTCCCAAGTTCCTTCCGCAATAAACTCAGAATAGTTCATTGCTTCGACCGGAACGCCGCTAAGTTCAGACCATGCTGCACGATCTTCGTCCAATTTTGGAGGGATCGCGGGCGATGCCAGTGGAGGGGACCAAGTATGGTGATCAACTATGGCGAGCCGCTCTTTGATGTCGTCTTTCGTGACATTCCAGACCATGTAGTCTTCTGCGAGGCTCAGTGGTCCTTCGTAGGTGGATCGAATGCGATCATAGACCTCGGCAGTTGTGTCGTGGTCCTTGAAGAAATGATAGGCGACCGCATGGCGGGGTTGGATCGAGCTCATGATTTTGCCAAAAGCCTCTGGCGCAGTGTGAATTTGCGTCCCAACTTGCAAAGCCGCTTCCGGAGTAAACCCGAGTTTTTCAACCAAACTTGGCACCGCGATAAAGCACTCATGGATTACGAGGTCAGCATCTCTGGCGTACTCGTCAAACCACTTATTGGGATAGGTGTCTGAACTGAACACGAACTTGAGGTCGTTCCATTCAAGCGCGTAGCTCACTGGACCGTCTATCGAATGAATTGCGGGGAAAGAGCGAATGACGACCCCGTTTTCCTCGTAAACAACTTGGTTTTCGACTTTGTAGTCGAACTCGTTGACCTCAAGCTCAATGCCTCTGGTGTCAGTTTGGCCGACGCGACCGGCAATGTCCCACAAAAGCATACTTTGCATCGATTGCATCGCCGCAGCAGTCCCTAGTTCTGGAGTGGGTCCGCTGGGCCCCCAAATACGCAGAGGAACGTTTCGTCCCATAATCATCCCGCCCACATACAAGTCAATTAAGTCGCCGAAGTGGTCGGTGTGCAGATGCCCTATGAACACCTTGTCGAGATAGTTGTACGGGATTTGCATTGATGAAATCCGCTCCGCCGAGCCGGAGCCAATATCGAATAAAAACTTATCGCCATTGCCAAGTTCAACCAAGAAACATGCGGCCGCCTGTGCTGCTCGAGTTGTTGGCATGCCTGTGCCGCAAGCCACAACGCGCATTTCATCTGGCGCGAGATCTTCCGTGTTGGGGTAATAAACATCGCGGTGCCGGTCACGAACCATTGTTGGTGACACTTCAGTTTCATCTTTACCAGCTTCTTGCGCTTGGGCGCTGCCGAAAATCCCGGCATTTTGTTCAGCTTCGTTTTGGAAGGCGTTAAACAGACCCACACTTAATCCGCCAATCAGAACACCGAACATGATCGCGTTTTGTGTTTTCATTTTCACTTCCTCCCCTACTGCGGCATGCGTTTTTAGGTGTTTCAAGTACCGCAGAAAAACCGTAACATAGCTAGACGATAACGTCTAGTCGGGGTCGTACAGTTGAGGCTCAGTTGTGTCTGAAGAAAAAAAAGTTTCTCGAGGGTTCTCGAAAAAGGACTGGCTTGAAGCCGCTCTTGAAATGATGGGAGAAGGCAGTCTCGCTGACTTGACAATCGAAAGGTTGGCCAAGCGCTTGAAGGTCGCAAAGAGCGGTTTCTATTGGCACTTTCGCAATCGCAACGCGTTATTGGACGCGCTGCTTGAGTATTGGGCAGAAGATCTGACCCGCAGCGTGACCGAAAACGGTGAATTACTGTCACTGGAACCAAAACAACGATTGATAGAAACATCTAAGGCAATTGTGAGTTCCGATTTAGCACGGCATGATCTGGCTGTTCGGCATGCCGCTGAAAAAGATGAGAAGATCGCAGAAATTGCCCAACGCGTTACTGAGTTGCGCCTAGATTTTGTAAGACGCGCGTTTTCTGAACTTGGGTTCAATGGCGACGACTTGGAGATGCGGGCTATGCTGTTCGTCGGTTACCACACTTGGGAATATACAACGTTCCAATCAATTCCGAAGGAGCGCCGAATGGAATTGATCGGAGAGCGAATAAATCTGCTCACGGCTTCGGCGCAAAGCAAGTGATAAGCTGGTACATTAGTCTCGACTACTTGCTATCGACCTAACCGACAGCAATTGGTGAGAACGACCGCTCCGTCCGCAAAGTAGGCGTTAAAGCTAGTTGCAGATAACGACCGCTTTGTGCCCAACTTCAGCCTCCAGCTTCTCGGTACCCTTTGACGTGCTCTAAACGCAGTTCTCTGTACCTGATCTTGCAGATCGCTTCGTTTAGCAGTGACAATGGAACATTTCCGTCGCCATAGCGCCCCGCCATTCCGGGCAGCGCATGGCCCAATAGAATGTCATTTATATCGGGTTGTATACCGGCGTGACGGCAAGCATCTTTAAAAGTGTGACGGAATGAGTGGAACGATGTCTTGGTTGTCTTCGCGCCAATTCTGTCGATGTAGCGATTAAAGTCTTTGCTGGCCTGATCCGAGTAGTAGCCAGTCGCCCCCAGCTTTAGTTCAGGGAATATCCGCTCGTGGCCTGCCTGTCGCTGAGCCTTAACGAAGCGGAGAAAGCCAAGTCGGACTAGCTCGGGATGTATGGGAACCAGTCTGCTTTTGCCGAACTTGACGCGTTGGTCTTCGTAGCCCTCTTGGACCCGTATTAGGGGTATGCCCTCTTCTTGGTCGATATCATTAACACTCAACTGGCACAGCTCGTTCAGTCTTGCGCCTGTCCAAAGGGCTAGTAGTGGAAGCCAATACCAACTGGTATCGCTCAGGTCTGTATCTCCCGGCAACGTGCGGAACCGCCTAGATTTGCATCCAGTGAACAGCGGGCTGTTGAAGATGGTTTGCAGTTGCTCTTTGCTAAACGGGTCATGTTGGTTTCTGGCTTTGTTGTTGTCATCTACCTTCATCGGCCCAAAGATGTCTGCAACCTCTTCGTCCAACTGTTTGTCAGCCCACTTCCATATCCCCTGCAGCCTTCCCAAGGCCTTGTTGACCGTACTTAAGGACAGCGTTGGCAGGCCGTGGTCTTTAGCAGCTTGTACTGCTTCTCTAGGTGTTAAGCCAATCGTTTGCGGTAATTTATTCCTGTTGCTTGGAAGCTCAATCAGGACATTCTTAAACTCTCGTGCGTCCGTTTTTCTATAGTCTAGAACCGGACGATCGCCTTGCAATTCTATGAAGAGGCCTGACCAAGCCTGATAGTCGTCCAGCAGCTTGTCTGACCATTGGCCTGTCTGTTCCGCCTCAGCTTTTCTTTCAGCGAAAAGGGTGGACAGGAGCGGGCTGGAGAGCACCTCTGGAGGCTTCTTTTCAACTTTGGTGGCGTTACAGCAGGAAGGAGGCTCTGGGCTCTCGGGGGCACTCACAGCCGCGCTGGGCTGCTTCCTGAAATCGTATGTCTCGAATGTCTTGTCGTGCTCCAGCATCGCTTCATGAAAGCCAATCCAAGCCTTCCGAATTTCATCAAGAATGGCCCACTGGGTTTGGATTGGTTGCTTCTGGGGAATGCCGGATGCGTTACAAAAGGACTGGTACTGCTGAGTGGCATAGTCCTTCTTCATTATGTCCCAGAAGTCTTCGTTGTCCGCCTCATGAAGTCGGATGGTGTCAGCGATGCGTTCTTTCTCTAGTTCGGTATAGGGGCCGAGTTCATCCCTACGTGCCTTTGCCTTCTTTAGTACTTCCGTGAAGTGCTCATGCACCTTTGTGCGCAGTTCTCCGTGGTTCATGCCCGATGCTTCTATGTGCTTTGTTATTGTGTCGCCGCACACTGCAAGACGCCTTGCCAGAGTACCAGCCTCTTTGGGGCATCTAGTACGCAAAGAAACACGAATGGTCCCACGTGTGGTGCTTGGTCTAGTGTCGGGTTTTGGTCTTGTGTCGGGCAGTGGCCAACGAAAGTAGTAGATGCCATGTCTGGACAGTGAGAGATACGCATGCAGCTTCATTTTGTGTCACACCTGTGTGTCACACCGCTCTAGTGCATACTATCCAGTTGTATTGTTAGGTTTTGGTGGAGCCTAGGGGAGTCGAACCCCTGACCTCTTGCATGCCATGCAAGCGCTCTCCCAACTGAGCTAAGGCCCCATCAAGGTACTGCTTAAGCAGTGGGCGGACGTTTATGAGACGGCGGCGATGAGCGCAAGTCCAAAAAAGGAATTCTGGAAAAAACTTTCGCCCCAATATCCGGGATGGTTCGAGGCGACGCAGGGTCGCCTCTGAACGGGATCAGTTTTCGTCTTCCGACGACATGTCGGTGATGTCGTCCAGCGAAACATCATCATTGCTGTCGTCATCATCATCCAGCAGGTCATCGTCCAGATCGACATCGACATTGTCGTCATCGTCCAGAACCAGATCTTCGTCCGACGCTTTCTCGCGCGCTTTGGCCGATGCCGCATCTTCCGCGTCAGCAGCAATCATCCGGCTTTTGCCGGTGTCCAGTTCCACGATCTCGCCGGTATAGGGGCTGACGATCGGGTCCTTGTTCAGGTCGTAAAACCGCTTGCCGGTTGTCGGGCAAACGCGCTTTACGCCCCATTCTTCCTTGGGCATGTGAAATCCCCTTGATATCAGGTGAGTCGTAATAACGATTCAGGTCACGTGCCACATGCAGCGGGCACTGTCAAAGCCTTTGAGCAGGAGAAACCGACCCATGGGGGATCACGCCTTACCGGGAACGCCTCGGGTCCCGTTGACGTTACGAAAATCGGCGCGTGCGCGGCGGATCAGCCTGCGGATTTCCCAACTGGACGGGCGGGTTACGCTGACCTACCCGCGAGGGGTGCCCGAGGCCGAAGCGCTGAGTTTTGCGCGCGCCAAGGAGGATTGGATCAGGCAGCACCTGCAAGACCGTCCTGACCCCGAACAGGTTCAGATCGGCCAGAGCATACCGGTAGAAGGGGTCGACCGGCGAATCGTTGCTGCACAGGGACGCCGTGTTACCTTGATGGGCGGTGAGATCGCGGTGCCCACAGGGTCGGAAGGGCGCAGGCTGGCTCGGTTCCTCAAGGAATTGGCACGCGACCGGCTGACAGAGGCCTGTGATGACTATGCGGCAATGCTGGGGCGGGACTATTCCAGCCTGACCATCCGGGACACGCGGTCGCGGTGGGGTTCATGCAGTTCGGCGGGCGGGTTGATGTTTTCCTGGCGTCTGATCCTCGCCCCGTCCGAGATCCTGCATTATGTCGCCGCGCACGAGGTGGCACATTTGGTCGAGATGAACCATTCTCCAGCGTTCTGGGCGCAGGTGGAAAGGATTTTCGGCGACTACCGGGATCAAAGGCGCTGGCTGCGCGACAACGGGGCGCAGCTTCATCACTATAGATTTGATAGCCCGCCGAGTTGACGGCGGGGCTGGATGTGATCACATGGGCACATGCAGAGCCCTCGTTCCTCCGACTCGCAGACCGCGACACATGACCGGATCTATCGGGCGCTGCGCGCGCGGATCATGCATGGCGAGATTGCACCGGGCCACGCGCTGACCTTGCGTGGGATCGGCAAAGAGTTTGGTGTATCCATGACGCCCGCCCGCGAGGCGGTGCGGCGGTTGGCAGCCGAAGGGGCGCTGTTCCTGTCCTCGTCCGGGCGCGTTTCGACGCCTGAGTTGACCAATGACCGGATCGAAGAACTTGCCGCCCTGCGCGCACTGCTAGAGGTCGAATTGGCTAGCCGCGCCTTGCCGCGTGCCCATATTGCCCTGATCGACCGGTTGCAGAGCATCAACATGACCGTGGCCGAAATGGTCACGAAAAGGGACGCGGTAGGCTATATTCGCACCAATCTGGAGTTTCACCGCACGCTCTACCTGCGCGCACAGGCCCCCGCGATGCTGGCGATTGCAGAAACGGTCTGGTTGCA
This sequence comes from Ruegeria sp. J8, assembly GCF_056531925.1. Classification (NCBI taxonomy): domain Bacteria; kingdom Pseudomonadati; phylum Pseudomonadota; class Alphaproteobacteria; order Rhodobacterales; family Roseobacteraceae; genus Ruegeria; species Ruegeria sp. J8. The sequence continues at coordinate 87,762 of NZ_JBQFMR010000011.1, read as the reverse complement.
GCTGGGGCCGACCATGCGGGCGCTTTACGGGCGTTTGCGCCGGACCGAGCCGCCGCATTACCACAAGCTGATCATAGCCGCGCTGAAAGCGGGGGACGAGCCGGGATTGCGCTTGGCGGTGCGGTCGGACGTGACCCAGGGACTGCGGATGCTGGTCAGCTAGGCGGCTTGCCGCCGAAGGGCCTGTCGCCGTGTGAATGGACGACACTTTGCTGGCTTGGGGCCGGCCGCTGCTGTAGTCTGGTTCCAATCAAAACAAGAGCAGATTTCAGCCATGATCAATCGTCGGGTATTTTCCATCGGCCTCGGGGCGTCCCTTTTGACAGCTTGCACGGAAGGGGCGCAGATAACCGCCCCCGCATCGCGGATGCGTGCGGTTCCGAATGCAGGTTGGGACGCTTGGGTCGCAAGCTTCAAAAACCGCGCTGCGGCGCAGGGCATCTCGCAAAGCACGCTCAACCGGGCCTTTCAGGGGGCGGGCTATTTGCCAGGCGTGATTGAGCGCGATCGCAATCAGGTCGAATTCAAACGCTCGCTCGAGGATTATCTGGCCATCGCCGCTTCGGACGAACGGATCGAGACCGGCAAGCAAATGATGGTGCGTCACGCTGGAACCCTGTCGCAGATTGAATCGCAATATGGTGTCGACAAAGAGGTTGTGGTCGCGGTTTGGGGGCTGGAGAGCCGCTATGGCGCACGGCGAGGCGATATACCCGTGATCTCGGCGACGTCAACGCTGGCCTATGACGGGCGGCGGGGTGCCTTTTTTGAAAAGCAACTGATCGCGGCGCTTCAGATCATACAAGAGGGCGACACGACACCTGCCAACATGACCGGCAGTTGGGCCGGGGCGATGGGGCACACGCAGTTTATCCCGACCTCGTATCTGGCCTTCGCGGTGGATCATACCGGCGATGGACGGCGTGATATCTGGTCTGATGACCCGGCAGACTCATTGGCTTCGACCGCAGCCTACCTTGCCCGTTCGGGTTGGGTGCGTGGCCAGCCTTGGGGGGGAGAGGTTGGGACTGTGTCCGGCACGCCAGTCGCGGTGCTGCAACCGCAGGTGCCGGGGCCGCGCATTGCTGTGTTCCGCAATTTTCAGGTGATCAAGCGCTATAACAACTCGGATAGCTACGCGATCGGTGTTGGGCACCTGTCCGACCGGATTGCCGGCGGCGCACCCTTTCAGGCCTCATTCGGCCCGGATGAGACAGGTCTGACATTGGAGGATCGGAAAGAGTTGCAGCGTCGCCTGACCGCGGCGGGCTATGACACGCAGGGCGCGGATGGAGTGGTTGGAAATAACACCAAAACCGCCATCAGCGCCTATCAACGCGCCAACGGCCTTTCGGTGACGGGCACGCCCTCGGTCGCGTTGCTGCGTCGGTTGGGGGGCTAGGGTCAGGACCCACTAATCTTGCACCACTGGCGCGCGAACGGCAAAAAAAAGCAATGGTTTTTGGGCGCGCCGGGACTGGCGGTGTCAGTTCCAAGCGATCAAAGCCGCTGCTTTGCAGCGGTTCACGCGTCCGAAGGATTTGACTGATTTTGCCTCTGAACTGCGTTACATCCTTTAGAAATAGAAACACCATTCCAGCAAGAATGTGCCTTGTCAGAACCAATATCAGTCAAACCAGTGGCGCAAGATTAGTGGGTCCTGACCCTAGGCCTACGCGGCTAGCCCTTTCGCGCCGATATCTAGGAATTTCTGGCGGCGGTGCTGAAGCAGCGCGGCGGCATCCTTGCCGTCCAACTCTTTCAGCATGTCCGTGATGGCTGCGCGCACCGATTCCACGGTGGCCGGACGATCGCGGTGGGCACCGCCCTTGGGTTCCGAGATGATCCGGTCGCATACGCCCAGCTTATACAGATCCTGCGCCGTCAGGCGCAGTGCTTCAGCCGCTTCGCGCATCTTTTCAGCGTCCTTCCAAAGGATCGAGGCGCAGCCCTCGGGCGAGATCACCGAATAGACCGAGTGTTCCAGCATCGCCACCTTGTTGGCCGTCGCAAAGGCAACCGCACCGCCCGATCCACCTTCGCCGATGATGACCGAGACCAGCGGTACGCCGATCTTCAGGCACATCTCGGTCGACCGCGCGATAGCCTCGGACTGGCCCCGTTCCTCGGCCCCTTTGCCGGGGTAGGCGCCAGCGGTGTCGATCAGGGTGATCACCGGCAGGCCAAAACGCCCCGCCATCTCCATCAGGCGCACGGCTTTGCGATAGCCCTCGGGGCGCGCCATACCGAAATTCCGTTCGATCCGCGATTTGGTGTCGGACCCCTTTTCGTGACCGATCACCATGACAGGCTGGTCGTTGAAGCGGGCCAGCCCGCCGATCACGGCCAGGTCGTCGGCAAAGTTCCGGTCGCCCGCCAGAGGGGTGAATTCCGTAAACAATTCTTTGACATAGTCCTGACAATGGGGGCGTTCGGGGTGACGCGCCACCTGGCATTTCCGCCAGGGGGTCAGATCGCTGTACAATTCATCCAGCAGTTTGACGGCCTTGGCGTCCAGCGCGGCGGCTTCTTCGGCCACGTCCATCTCTTCGTTGGCGCGGGCCAAGGCGCGCAATTCCTCGGCCTTGCCTTCGATCTCGGCCAGGGGTTTTTCGAAATCCAGATATTGGGTCATGACGCCTCTCAACGCGGAAATTCATTGCTATATGACCTGACGTCGCGAGGGATGCAACTCAACAGCAGTTTTCCGCACCAAAAGGCTGTCTAGCCCGGCCACAGGATCGGGTAGAGCGACAGGACCAAAAGCGCGGCCATTGTCCAGTTGAACACCACCAGCCTTCGTGCGTTTGTCAGCAGCCGGGCCATCTGCTGTCCCAGTACTGTCCATGTGCTGACCGAGGGGAGGTTCACCGCACCAAACACCAAAGCAACAGTGATGATCGCGCCCATCGTGTGGTTGGGCGTGTAGACCGTCGTCGCCGTCAAGGCCATTGTCCACGCTTTGGGGTTGACCCACTGGAAAGCGGCGGCTTGCCCAAATGTCATTGGCGTTCCTTCGGTTTCGCCCCTGGTCGCTGGCGCGGCGTGGGCGATTTTCCATGCAAGCCAAAGCAGATAGGCGACGGACAGAATTTTCAGTGCGCTGTGCAACAGGGGTACCCGCATAAAGACCTGCGCCAGGCCGGCTCCCACCAATAGAACCATAACGGTGAACCCGATCCCGATGCCCAGCATATGCGGGACGGTGCGGCGAAACCCGAAATTCGCACCCGAGGCCATCAGCATCAGGTTATTCGGCCCTGGCGTGATGGACGAGACGAAAGCAAACATCATCAATGCGAAAAGCAGATCATAGGTCATTGCAGGATAATTGTCCGATCCACAGCAAATGAAATTGCGAAATCGCGCAAGTTTTTCTAAGTTTCGCAATGAATGGCGAAGATTGACCAAATAAACCAACATTTATTGCGTGAGCTGTCACGCGACGGGCGTATCAGCAATCTGGAGCTTGCCGACCGGGTGGGCCTGTCTCCCTCGGCCTGTCTGAGGCGGGTGCAGGAGTTGGAGCGCGTGGGTGTCATCCAAGGCTATCGGGCGGTTCTGAACCCAGCGGCATTGGGTGTTGGGTTCGTCGCCTATATCGGAGTTGGGCTGGGCGAGCATACCAAAGCTGCACAAGAAGGGTTCGAACGCGCTTTGCAGCGTGCCCCTGAAGTGGTGGAATGTCACAACATTACCGGAACGATTGAATACCTGCTGCGGGTGGAGTGCGCGGACCTTGCCTCGTACAAAACGTTCCACACCGAAGTGCTGGGTACATTGCCGCATGTGACCTCGATCACGTCCTATGTGGTGATGGATTCGCCCAAGGATTTGCGTGCCTAACAGCGCAAATGTGAATTTTAACTGTCTTGCGAGGTTAATTCTCACATCCTAGTGTTTATCCAATGTTCTGACCAAAATGGGGGTTAACCCCAATGGGACCACACTCAGGGAGAAGACCATGAAATTCGCTCAGACCGGAGCGCTGGCCGTGACCCTGGCGATGATCGCCGGGATGGCTGTGTCCGCGCCGCTGAAATTGCAACCTGCCAATCCTCAGCCAAGCCCCAAAGCGGGTTTGAATGTGAAATATGCGTGGGAGGGGAACCCGCCGCGCAAAATCCAGAACCTGTCAAAAGTTGAGTTTTTGTTGAAAAAGGCCGAGCCTGGCCCGCCTTTAATTGGGCTCGACTATCGCGACACGAATGAAGGGGACCCGGTTCTGACTTACAATCAGGCGTTCAATGTGGCGGCTGAAGTCACCGGTTATATCAAGTTCGATTCGCCTGGAATCTATGAATTAGAAACATGGTCCAATGACGGCATTGACGCTTGGGTCGGCGGTCAGCAGATCGGCTATGTGAATGGTCGACAGGGCTGTGAAGCCAATCAACGCACAGAGGTTGAGGTGCCCAAGGCCGGTTGGTATCCGCTCAACATCAAGTATTTCCAGAAATACGGAACCTCTTGCCTGATGATGAAATGGGGCAAGCAGGGCGAGCGGTTCACCTGGACGCCAAACAACGTGTTCGGCAGGTAAGAAAGGCGCCCCGCGGGGCGCCTTTTTCGTCAGCCATTTGCAGCGATCAGCTCGGCCTGTGCCACGATCACCTCGGCCTGCTTGATCGAGGCGATATCGACCAGACGTCCTTTGTAAACGGTTGCGCCTTCGCCATTGGCCTTGGCCTGTTCCATTGCCGCCAGTATCTCGCGGGCCTCTGTAACCGCCTCGTCCGAAGGGGTGAAGACCTGATTGGCCAGAGGGATCTGCTTGGGGTGGATCGCCCATTTGCCCACCATACCCAGCGTGGCCGAACGTTTGGCCTGCGCGATATAGCCCTCATCATCCGAGAAATCGCCGAACGGGCCGTCAACGGGCAGCACGCCATGGGTGCGGCAGGCGGCGACGATGGCCGCCTGTGCCCAATGCCACGGATCGGACCAGTGCTTTTCGCCCTCGCGCAGCATGTAATAGTTTTCCTGCGTGCCGCCGATACCGGTGGTCTGCATCCCCATCGAGGCCGCGAAGTCTGCCGCCCCAAGGCTCATGGCCTGCAGGCGCGGGGATGAGGCCGCGATGGCTTCGACATGGGCGATACCAGCCGCGGATTCGATGATGACCTCAAAGCTGATGGGCCTGGTGCGGCCCTTGGCGCGCTCGATCGCCGTGACCAGCGCGTCAACGGCATAGACGTCCTCCGCACAACCCACCTTGGGTATCATGACTTGGTCCAGACGGTCGCCGGCCTGTTCCAGCAGATCAACCACGTCGCGATACCAGTAGGGCGTGTCGAGGCTGTTGATGCGGACGGACATGTATTTGCCGCCCCAGTCGATTGTGTTCAGCGCCTCGATCACATTGGCTCGGGCCACATCCTTGTCAGTGGGTGCAACGGAATCCTCAAGGTCCAAGTTGATCACGTCGGCGGCCGAGGCGGCCATTTTCGGGAACAGCTTGGTGTTCGAACCGGGACCAAACAGCTGACAACGGTTTGGGCGGGCAGGGGCGGCGGGTTGAAGGCGAAAGCTCATCTGGACCTCGTGCGGGAAAGGAAATTGCGATTTTGTTGGCTTATCTGGTATTAAATTGCGCAACGCGGCGCAAGCGTCTTTGTGCAGGCGCGGCAATGCATTCGCAGCATTCCCCAAAATACGCTGTGTCGTGGGCGGTTAAAGTTTAATCACTTTGGAAACTTGAAAAGTCTTTGCGCATTTTCGGCAAACTGCGCAAAATTCTCCCAACCCAACTGACGTTGACAGAAGGATTCGCGAAACTCTCGCCTGCCGGCTCCACTAGCCTGCGTCGGAATCAAAGGAGTGCACCGCAATGATCGAGACACCGTATCTGTTGTTTTTGGGCGATGCGCCCGACCAGTTGGCCGCAAAAGTCGCCATCGGCATCCGGGACTGGCGTCCCGAGAACGCCGTGGGCCAGTACCGGATGGAGGGTTGCAAGGCCGATCTGGGTATGACCGACCTGACTCTGGCCGAGGCCAAAGCCGCCGGCGCGAAAACGCTGGTCATTGGCGTTGCCAACCGGGGCGGCGTGATCAGTGCGGCGTGGAAGAAAGTGCTGATCGAGGCGCTCGAGATGGGGTTTGATCTGGCCTCTGGCCTACATAACCTGTTGCGCGACGAGGGCGATCTGGTGGCCGCGGCGCAAACCCACGGCTGCACGTTGCACGACGTGCGTGTGCCGACTGTTGGCTATCCGATTGCCAATGGTAAAAAGCGCAGCGGCAAGCGGTGTCTGGCCGTGGGGACCGATTGTTCGGCAGGCAAGATGTACACCGCCATGTCGATGGATGCCGAGATGCGCAAGCGGGGCATGAAATCCACTTTCCGCGCCACGGGGCAGACGGGCATTCTGATCACCGGGCAGGGGGTTCCGCTGGACGCGGTCGTGGCCGATTTCATGGCCGGTGCGGTCGAATACCTGACGCCAGAGAATGACGCCGATCACTGGGATCACATCGAAGGGCAGGGGTCACTGTATCATGTGTCCTATTCCGGTGTGACTATGGCGCTGATCCACGGCGGTCAGCCCGATGCGCTGATCCTGTGCCACGAGCCTACGCGGACGCATATGCGTGGCTTGCCCGAGTATTCCCTGCCGTCGCTGCCGGATCTGCGTGACGCGGCGCTGCCGCTGGCGCGGATCGCCAACCCGGCCTGTCAGGTTGTCGGTGTGTCGATTAACACCCAGAACCTAAGCGAAGACGACGCGCGTGCCTATATCGCCGAGGTTGAGGCCGAGTTAGGCTTGCCCGCCACTGACCCGTACCGCTTTGGCGCGGGTAAGCTGGTTGACGCGCTGGCGGCGCTGTAACACGGTCTGGCAAAGATTTTTCGTCGAAAAATCTTGGTCGCTCTGCTGGGGAAAGGTGTGTGATGCGGATAGACATTTCGCGGGATGTGTTTCGGTTGGCGCAGGTGTTCACCATCTCGCGCGGGTCGCGGACCGAGGCCAAGGTGCTGACCGTTCGGATCTCGGACGGGGTGCATCAGGGCTGGGGAGAATGCGTGCCCTACGCGCGCTATGATGAAACGCTGGAGTCGGTTGAAGCCGAGATCGCGGGTCTGCCGGCAGACATCACCCGGCAATCGCTTATGGACCTGCTGCCCGCTGGGGCGGCGCGAAATGCCGTAGACTGTGCGCTGTGGGATCTGGAATGCAAGCGTGCGGGCAAACGGGCGTGGGACTTGGCCGGTTTGCCAGTTCCGGGCCCCGAGATCACCGCATATACTCTGTCGCTGGACACGCCCGAGGCGATGCAGGCGCAAGCAACCGCCAACGCGCATCGTCCGCTTCTCAAGATCAAGCTGGGCACACCGGACGACATGCCCCGGCTTGAAGCTGTGCGCGCGGGCGCGCCGAACGCACGGATCATCGTCGACGCGAATGAGGGTTGGTCGGCCGCTGTTTATGCCGACCTTGCCCCGCATCTGGTGCGTTTGGGTGTGGCTCTGGTCGAGCAACCCTTGCCTGCCGGTGAAGATGACGCGCTGATCGGAATGGAACGTCCGGTGTCTGTGTGTGCCGACGAGTCCTGCCATGATCGCAGCAGCCTACCCGGTCTTAAAGGCAAGTACGACGTCGTCAACATCAAGCTCGACAAAACCGGCGGTCTGACCGAGGCGCTGGCATTGCGGGAACAGGCACTGTCCGAGGGCTATAAGGTCATGGTCGGTTGCATGGTTGGCAGCTCGCTTGCGATGGCCCCTGCGACCTTGTTGGCACAGGGTGCGGTGGTAACGGACCTTGACGGCCCGCTTCTTCTGGCCGAAGACCGCACCAACCCGCTGATTTTTGATGACGCCGGAGTGCATCCGCCAAAAGCGGCGCTCTGGGGCTGAGGAGAGTGACATGACCCGCACCGTTTACGTGAACGGAGAGTACCTGCCCGAGACCGAGGCCAAGGTTTCGATCTTTGACCGTGGTTTTCTGATGGCCGACGCCGTTTATGAGGTGACCAGCGTGCTGGACGGCAAGCTGATCGACTTTGAAGGCCACGCGGTGCGTCTGAAACGCTCGCTGGACGAGCTGCAGATGGCCGAGCCATGCAGTAAGGATCAACTCCTGGCTATTCACCGCAAACTGGTCGAGCTGAACGGGATCGAAGAAGGCCTGATCTACCTGCAGGTCTCGCGTGGCAGCGACGGGGACCGGGATTTTGTATTCCCTGCGGCTGACACCAAGCCGACGCTGGTTTTGTTTACGCAGAATAAGCCTGGCCTGGCCGACAGCCCGGCTGCGCAGAAGGGGGCCAAGATCATCTCGATCGACGATATCCGCTGGGGCCGCCGCGATATCAAAACAGTGCAGTTGCTGTACCCGTCGATGGGCAAGATGATGGCCAAGGCTGCCGGGTGCGATGATGCGTGGATGATCGAGGATGGCTATGTCACCGAAGGCACCAGCAACAACGCCTATTTCGTCAAGAACGGCAAGATCGTGACCCGCCCGCTGTCCAACGACATCTTGCACGGGATCACCCGCAAGGCTGTGTTGCGTATGGCTGCCGAGGCGCAGATGGAAGTCGAAGAACGCCTGTTTACGATCGATGAGGCGAAAGAGGCGGATGAAGCGTTCACCACCTCGGCCAGCGCCTTTGTCATGCCGGTAGTTGAGATTGATGGGGTTTCGCTGGGCGACGGCACGCCGGGGCCGATTGCCAAACGCTTGCGTGAGATTTATCTGGATGAAAGCCGCAAGGCGGCGATCTAAGCAAAAGGCCCGCCAAACCGGCGGGCCTTTTTGATTTCAGCGTTCAACCTTTTTTGGTGACGTTTTCGTCAAAGGCGACCTCGAAGGCGGCCTGTTTTTCGGCACTGGCTTCGGTCTGATAATTGGCTTTCCACTCATCCATGGTCATGCCGTAGAAAATTTGACGGGCTTCGTCTTTGCCCATCTCGATGCCCTTTTCACTAGCAGCTTCCTGATACCAGCGCGACAGGCAGTTGCGGCAGAACCCGGCCAGATTCATCATGTCGATGTTCTGCACGTCGGTGCGGTCTTCCATCAGGTGCTTTTGCAACCGGCGGAAGGCTGCGGCCTGAAGTTCGATTTCGGTTTGCTTGTCCATGCGCTGACTCCGGATGACAGTATCGTTGTCCTTGACCTAGCGGTCCGGAGGCGATGTTTCAACAAACAGGATGTCAGGCCAGTTTAAAGGCCAGCCAAGGTACGATGCAAAAGATCAATGTAAGGATCTTGTAGTTGGCCAGATACCGGAAATACGCTCGTTTCACTTCCGACCGCTCCATCTGGAATAACTTGCTGTGAATGCCCGCAATCTGCTCCTGCAGCAACAGGACCATTAATGCTGTAAACAACAGCACCGCGATGTTCAGCGCGGCCATCCAACCAAAAACAGAGGTTGCGAATTCCTGGGTCATGGCGATCCCCTTTCGACGAATATATGGCGATCAGGTGGTATACTCACAATGACGTGTGATCAAAGGTCGCTGGTATCCAGTGCGTCCTGTAGCACAACGGCCAAACGTTCCGCCCAAGCCCGTTGTCCAGCGTGATCGGCGATCAGATCATTGCGCAGCTCGATCAGGGCATTGGGGCGACCAAAGGCGGTGCAGTGCTTGTCGATAGCATCTCCGGGCAGGACACCGGTATAGGGTTCGTTTACGCCGACGCACAGGTCGTCTTCTGCCTGCAACCGGGTGATCAGCGGGCGCGCAAAACGCTCGTCCGGGGTGTGCAAAACGCCCACATGCCACGGGCGTGGGTCGCGCCCCCGCAGCTGTCGGGTAAAGGAGTGCATGGACACAATCACCGCATGGGGTAAGGCCGCCAGCTCGGCCAAAGCATTGTGATAGGGGCGATAACACATGTTCAGCCGCCGTTCCCGCTCGGCTGCGTCGGCGTGACGATTGCCGGGGATGATCGACCCATCATACAGCTTCATCAGCAGGGTCGGGTCATCCTCACCCCGGTTCGGGTCGATCACAAGACGCGAGAAATTGGCCGCGACCACAGGCGCGTTCAGGATTTCTCCAAGATGTTTCGAGACCTCGTACGCCCCCACGTCATAGGCGATGTGACGCTCCATATCCTCGCGCGGCAGGCCGAGGTCTCCGCCATTGATGTCGTGCGGGACGGTGTTAGTGGCGTGGTCACATGTGATTAGCCAGCGCGACGGGCGATCAGCGCCGTGGATAAAAAACGGAGAATACGTCATAAGCCTGTCATCTTGTTTGTCGCAGGTGTAGGGCAGTTGCTTTGAAAAGGGAATTGCGCAATAAGCAGCTTGAAGTGATGTTTGCGGTAACATTTACGCGACACCTAAAGAAAACGTGAGGAGAGCACCACCAATGCGACGCCTGAGAAATGTGAAAATCGTGGCGACGCTGGGTCCGGCGTCGAATGACTATGACATGATCCGAGCTCTGCACGAGGCCGGGGCGGATGTGTTCCGCCTAAACATGAGCCACGGTAGCCATGATGAAATCCGCGAGCGGCACAGGATCATCCGTCAGGTTGAAAAGGATCTGGACAGCCCGATCGCCATTCTGGCCGATTTGCAAGGACCGAAACTGCGTGTCGGCGTCTTCGCCAACGACTCTGAAGAATTAGAAGAAGGCGCGGCCTTCCGGCTGGACCTTGACCCCGAGGCCGGGGATATCAACCGCGTTTGCCTGCCGCACCCCGAGATTTTCGCGGCGCTGGAACCGGGCGCGCGTCTGCTGGTCAATGACGGTAAAATCCGCCTGATCGTACAGGATTGCGGTCAGGATTTCGCCAATTGCACGGTTGAGGTCGGCGGCACGATCTCGAACCGTAAAGGGGTGAACGTGCCCGATGTGGTGCTGCCGCTGGCGGCCTTGTCGGCGAAGGACCGTGACGATCTGGAATTTGTCTGCCAATTGGGCGTCGACTGGTTGGCGCTGAGCTTTGTGCAGCGTGCTAAGGATGTGTTCGAAGCCCGCGGGCTGGCGGATGGGCGCGCTTCGATCCTGTCGAAGATCGAAAAGCCAGCGGCGGTTGAGGCGTTTGACGACATCCTCGATGCGTCTGACGGGATCATGGTCGCGCGCGGCGATCTGGGGGTCGAACTGCCGGTATCGGCCGTGCCGCCGATCCAGAAACGTTTAGTGCGCAAGTGCCGGGGCGCGGCCAAACCAGTGATCGTGGCCACGCAGATGCTTGAAAGCATGATCGAAAGCCCCATGCCCACGCGGGCCGAGGTCTCGGACGTGGCGACGGCGATATATGAGGGCACTGACGCTATCATGCTCAGTGCGGAATCGGCTGCGGGCTCTTACCCGGTCGAAGCGGTCCAGACCATGAACAAGGTCGCCATCGAGGTTGAGGCCGACCCGACCTATACGCAGATCATAGCGTCATCGCGGACCGCGAAAGGCACGACAATTGCAGACGGTATCGTGGCGGCGGCCCGCGAGATTGCGGAAAAGACGGATATCAAAGCGATCTGCTGTTTTACTCAAAGCGGGACCACGGCCTTGTTGACAGCGCGCGAGCGTCCTGGAGTGCCAATCATCGCCATGACCCCTGCGAAGGGCACGGCCCGCCGCTTGTGCCTTAGCTGGGGCTGCCACTGCGTCATGACACCAGAATTGGAGCGGTTCAAAGGCGCGGTTGTGAACGCGGCCCGCGCCGCTCGGTCGGGTGGGTTCGCAGCTGAAACCGACCAGATCGTGGTCACCGCAGGGGTGCCATTCAACGTTCCGGGCACGACTAATATTCTGCGGATTGCACCGTGTGATGAGCGTTTGATCTATAACACGGATCCCGGGTGATAGGTGGTTTGCCTTAATTTTGGGCAAAAAAAGAATATAAAAAACATATATATAGAAAAATAGGAGGGGAAACTTTCAGTTTCCCCTCTATTTTTTGGTGTTTTTCTCGGATACTGGTTCGCGTGGGCGGTCAATTTAAAAAGTTCCAGACTCCGACTGCCCGGCCGGGGGCACGGGCCTCGGTATAATCAACAAAATTGGAGGAACACCATGACAACCAAGATTGTCATCGGACTGGACGGGACAGAAACCGGAGAACGCGCGATCGCATTTGCCAAAGATTTGGCTGAGCGGATCGGGACGTGTGAATTGCTGGTGGTTTATGTCATCGAATGGTCCCCGTTTACATTTCAGACACCGGAAGAAAACGCCCTGCGTCACAAGCGCCGCGAGGAAGAGGTTGAACTGGCCACAACGCGTATCATCGCGCCTGCGGTCGATGCGCTCAAAGCCGCCGGGTTCGAGGCACATGGTATCGTGCGTCACGGCGACGTTGCAGAAACGCTCAACAAGATCACCGTCGAAAACGGCGGCACACAAATCATCGTAGGACGCGCCTCCGCCGATGGGTTCAAGAAACGCCTGTTTGGCAGCTCGACCCAAAATCTGGTCATGCATGCCGATGTGCCGGTCACGGTCGTGAACTGATGGGAGAGACAAGAATGAGAATGCTCAAACAATTTGGCGCTTTCGCCGCTGGAGCCTTTGCCGCTGGTCCTGCCCTGGCGCAAGAGGCTCCGGGTCTCGACGAAAAGATCAATCAGGCGTTCGCCGATTTCACCGGCCCCTTCGTCAGCTTCATCTTCGCACCGTTTCCGGGAACCGGTTTCCCGTGGATCGTAGGTTGGTTGGTGATCGCCGCCACGGTGTTCACAGTTTATTTTGCCTTCGTGCAATTGCGCTTCTTCAGCCACGCGATCAGCCTTGTCAAAGGCGACTACTCCGACCCCAATGATGCAGGCGAGGTCAGCCACTTTCAGGCGCTTGCAACGGCGCTGTCGGGTACAGTCGGCCTTGGAAACATCGCCGGCGTGGCGGTGGCCATCGGTATCGGCGGGCCGGGTGCTACGTTCTGGATGATCGTCGCAGGTCTGCTGGGAATGGCCTCGAAATTCACCGAATGTACGCTGGGTGTGAAGTACCGCAACGAATACGAGGACGGTACCGTTTCGGGCGGTCCGATGTATTACATGTCCAAGGGGTTCAGTGAACTGGGCTTGCCGGGCGGTAAGATTCTGGCCGTTCTGTTCTCGATCTTCTGTATTCTTGGCGCGCTGGGTGGGGGCAATATGTTCCAGGCCAATCAGGCGCACCAGCAGATCGCGGGCATTGTCGGAGACTATCCGGGTTGGATCACAGGTCTGGTCTTTGCGGGTATCGTCTTTGCCGTGATCGTAGGCGGCCTGAAATCCATCGCCAGCGTAACCGAGAAGGTCGTGCCCTTCATGGGTGTCATGTATGTATTGGCCGCGTTGGTCATCATCATCATGCACGCGGATCAGATCGGCTGGGCTTTTGGTCAGATCTTTGCAGGTGCCTTCACCGGTCTCGGCGTGGCTGGCGGCATGGTCGGCGCGCTGATCCAGGGCTTCCGGCGTGCGGCGTTCTCGAACGAAGCAGGCGTGGGTTCTGCGGCGATTGCGCACTCGGCTGTGCGGACCAAGGAACCGATCACAGAGGGCTTTGTGTCACTGCTCGAGCCATTCATCGATACAGTCGTGATCTGTACCATGACTGCGCTTGTGATCATTATCACTCAGCAGCTGATCGTCGATCCGGCAACCGGCAACTACATGCTGAACGAAGCGGGCAATGCGATTGCCACGGTCGATGGCAATACCGGCGTCAGCCTGACCTCAGCGGCGTTCGGCAGTGCGTTTGGCTGGTTCCCGTTCATTCTGGCTATTGCCGTGGTACTGTTTGCCTTCTCGACCATGATCAGCTGGTCCTATTACGGCCTCAAGGCCTGGACCTACCTGTTTGGTGAGGGTCACACCAAAGAGCTGGTCTTCAAGATCATCTTCTGTGTGTTCGTAGTGATCGGTGCGGCGGCCAACCTTGGCCCGGTCATCGACTTCTCGGATGCGGCGATCTTTGCCATGGCGGTTGTGAACGTCTTCGCGCTGTATTTCCTGATGAAGATTGTACGTCAGGAGCTGGCGAGCTATGCGGCCCGGTTGAAAAGCGGCGAAATCCGCAAGTTCGGTCACTAAAACCTTTCACCGGGGCGGCCCGCGTCGCCCCGGTGCCTGACCAGCCGCAAAATAAGCAGATTCTGGTCCAAACCCCCTTGCCAGTATGATCGAACTTGCGTAAACGGCGCTTCTGATCGCGTGACCGGCCGAGATGGCATGCCGAGTCGCGTCTGAAACCGAACCCGAGAATAGGAGACGGAAATGCCTAAGATGAAGACCAAGTCGAGCGCCAAGAAGCGCTTTAAGGTGACTGCGACCGGTAAGGTCCTTGCTGGCCAGGCCGGCAAACGGCACGGAATGATCAAGCGGACCAAGAAATTCATCCGCGACGCCCGTGGCAACACCACCCTGTCCGCCCCCGACGCCAAGATCGTCAAGGGCTACATGCCCTACGACCGCTAAGAGGAGATACCAACATGTCCCGCGTTAAAGGTGGAACCGTAACTCACGCCCGTCACAAGAAGGTCATCAAGGCCGCCAAAGGTTACTATGGCCGCCGCAAGAGCACCTTCAAGGTTGCCCGTCAGGCCGTCGACAAGGCCAACCAGTACGCAACCCGCGACCGTAAGAACCGCAAGCGCAACTTCCGCGCGCTGTGGATCCAGCGCATCAACGCTGCTGTCCGTTCGCACGACGAGGCTCTGACCTATTCCCGCTTCATCAACGGCCTGAACCTGGCCGGTATCGAAGTGGACCGCAAAGTTCTGGCCGACCTGGCCGTGCACGAACCGGAAGCGTTCGGCGCGATCGTCGCCAAAGCCCAGGCCGCTCTGGCTGCCTGACCCTCTGCTACAGAGACAGTGAATGAAAGGCCGTCCCGTTTGGGGCGGCTTTTTTGTTTGTGCAATTGTCCGAAAGTTGGCTCTGCCCTTCCGGCAGACTTCTTTGTCGGAAAATGCTAGATGTTGAACCACTGTTTAAATTGACAAGTTCGGTGTCGGTAACATGCTTGAGTTTGATGAAGAGACAACCCGCCTTTTAGATAGTGTTTATGAAGGCGCCGACGTAACGCGTCGACGTCGAGGGTCATTTGATGCGCTGAAGCCTGCCCCCGGTGAGGTCATTGCGGACATAGGATGCGGCAACGGCCTATTAACGGCAGAGCTTGCTCGGGCAGTTGGCAGAACCGGTCACGTCACAGGAATTGATCCCAGTTATGCTATGCGGCTTTCGGCCAAAAAGAGGTGTCAGACCTATGACTGGGTCGAGATCGTTGAAGGTGAAGCCGGGCAACTTCCCGTCAAAGATGTCTCGCTTGATAAGGCCGTTTCAGTACAGGTGTATGAATACCTGGACGATATTCCGGCAGCGGTGGCCGAAGCCTATCGGTGCTTAAAACAAGGGGGACTGCTGGTTATCGGCGATATTCATTTCGACAGTTTGATATGGTTCAGCGAAGATCCCGCTCGGATGGCGCGGATGGTAAGAGCTTGGGATGAGCATTTTGTGGAGAGAGAAGTACCTGCCCTATTGCCTCCAATTCTGACGGATGCTGGTTTTGCAGTAGAGGGCGTGGCGCCAGTCACCATTTGTGATACTCACCTCCGGCCCGATGGGCTGGCCAATATGATGATTGTCCTGATGGAAAAGTTCGCTAAGTCCAAGCGGCTCGTGCCAGAGGCGGAAGCAACTGCCTGGGCGGATGAACAGAGAGCGCTGGCCGTGCAAGGAAAGTTCTTCTTTTCGCTAACTCATTTCGTCGTCAGCAGCCGAAAGCTATAGCGACTTAGCAGTGGAACTGTACTCAGTTGGCTTTATCTCGAGGTGACCACAAAAAAAAACCGGTGCCATGGGCACCGGTTTCTGGGCTGTAATCAACTATTAGTCTACCCAAACACACGCCCCAGCGCACCATCGACGGCATCGGTGATCTGGTCGATATCGTCCGGCGTCGCGATCAGCGCAGGCGAGAAACACAGCGTGTTGTTCCGGCCCGGAACCGAGCGGTTGGTGACGCCGATGATCACGCCCTGCGCCATACAGTCGGCGACCACGGCCTGCGCCATCTTTTCGTTCACCGGCTCGCGGCTTGCGCGGTCCGAGACCAGCTCAGCACCAAGGAACAGGCCCTTGCCGCGCACGTCGCCGATGACCTTATGCTTTTCCATCAGCCCCTGCAGGTTGCCCATCATACGCGCGCCCATGTCGGTGCAGTTCTGCAGAAGGTTCTCATCCTCGATGATCCGCATGTTTTCGATCGCTGCCGCCGGGCCTGCGGTGCAGCCGCCAAAGGTCGAGATATCGCGGAAATAGTTCATCGGGTCGTCGGCATTGTCCTTGAACATGTCAAAGATTTCCTCGGTCGTGACCATACAGGCAATCGCCGCATAGCCCGAGGCGACACCCTTGGCCATGGTCACAAAGTCCGGCTTCACGCCATATTGCTGATAGCCGAACCATGTGCCGGTGCGGCCAACACCACAGACAACTTCGTCGATATGCAACAGGATGTCATACTTGTCGCAGATCTCCTGCACGCGCTGCCAATACCCTTCGGGGGCCTCAATCACGCCGCCGCCGGCGGTCACAGGCTCAAGGCACAGGGCACCCACAGTGTCGGGGCCTTCGCGCAGGATGACCTCTTCGATCTGGTCGGCGGCCCATTCGCCGAAATTCTCTTCGGGTGCGCCGTCCAGCTCGTGCTTGCGGTATTCCATGCAATGGGGCACACGCACGAAATCCGGCGCAAAGGGGCCGTATTGCGCGTTGCGCTCGTCCTGACCGCCCGCCGACATCGCCGCCAGGGTCGAGCCGTGATAGTCGCGGTCGCGATACAGAATCTTGGTCTTCTTGCCGCCGTATTTCTTGTGGGCGATCTGACGGACCATTTTGAAGGCTTTCTCATTCGCCTCAGAACCCGAGTTCATATAGTAGACACGGCTCATTCCCGGCATCTTGCTGATCAGTTTTTCCGCAAAGATCGAGCCCGGAATCGACCCGGCCGAGTTGGCGAAATAGCACAGCTTCATCAGCTGGTCGTAGACCGCCTTGCAGATCGATTCGCGGCCATAGCCCACGTTGACCGTCCAGACCCCGCCGGATACGGCATCCAGATGTTCCTTGCCGTTCTGGTCCCAAACGCGCATCCCCTTGCCCTCGACAATGATGCGCGGGTCGTTGGTTTCAAACGGTTTATGCTGGATCAGGTGGTGCCAGATATGGGCGCGGTCGGCCTCGACCACGCGGGAAAGATCGTTTTCGTTGAACGTGCCGTCCATGACATGTCCTTTCGCAAAGTGTGGGTGCGTAAGCGGCGGAGCAGGAGCCCCGGCCCTTGACTATTCGATGGCTCAGATCACCGCGAAAGACCATCGGTATATAGGGCCAGATTGCACTATCGCGTATTGCCAGTCTATGTCGTATTCATACGGGTTTGTCAGGCGCGCGTCTTTGTGATCAAGTCGCGCGACAGATACTGAGGGAGGATGCGCTGATGACCGCGGCAAATATCTATGAGCGTCATTTGGACAAGGGCAGGGCGAACTACACGCCCCTGTCACCGCTGAGCTTCATCGACCGCACGGCTCAGATCTACCCAGACTACCCGTCCGTCGTTTACGGCGCGCGACGTTATAGCTGGGCGGAAACCTACGCGCGCTGTCGCCGAATGGCCGGTGCTTTGGTTGCGCGGGGGATTGGCAAGGGCGACACCGTATCAATCATCGCGGCTAACATCCCAGAGATGTACGAGGCGCATTTCGGTGTCCCCATGACCGGCGCCGTTCTGAACGCCATCAACACAAGGCTGGATGCCCCGATCATTGCCTTCATCCTGAACCACGCGGAATCCAAAGTACTGCTGGTCGATCCCGAGTTCTCGGGCGTCGTGAAAGAGGCGCTGACGCAGGTCGATCACGATCTGCTGATCATTGATATCGAAGATGACAGCTATGAGGGGGGCGAGAAGCTGGGTGCGCTGACCTATGACGCTCTGCTGGCCGAGGGGGATCTCGAATACGCGTGGTCTCTGCCGGGTGACGAATGGGACGCGATCACGCTGAACTATACCTCTGGTACCACGGGTAACCCCAAGGGGGTTGTCTATCACCACAGGGGTGCGGCCCTGAACGCACAGTCGGACCTGCTGGATTGGGATATGCCCAAGCATTCGACCTATCTGTGGACGTTGCCGATGTTCCACTGCAACGGCTGGTGTTTCCCTTGGGCGATGGCGGCCAATGCAGGCGTCTCGGTCTGTTTGCGCGCGGTGCGGGCCGAGCCGATCTATGCCGCTTTCCGCGACGAAAAAGTCACTCATTTCTGCGGCGCACCCATCGTGCTGAACATGCTGGCCAACGCACCCGAGGCACTCAAGGATTTCGACCAGAAGATCAAGGTGATGACCGCAGGGGCCCCGCCCCCTGCCGCCGTGATTGCGAATATGGAAGGGATGGGGATCGAGGTTACACATGTCTACGGCCTGACCGAAACCTACGGTCCATCGGTCGTCTGCGCCTGGAAAGATGAGTGGAACGAAAAACCGGCCCATGAGCGCGCTGCGCTGAAGGTCCGGCAGGGGGTGCGCTACACGGCACTGTCCGGTCTGATGGTGGCCGACCCTGAAACGCTGGAGCCGGTCCCTTCCGACGGGGAGACCATGGGCGAGATCTTCATGCAGGGCAATGTGGTGATGAAGGGCTATCTCAAGAACCCCGATGCCACCGACAAGGCGTTTAACGGCGGCTGGTTTGCCTCGGGTGACCTGGGGGTGATGCACCCCGACGGCTATATCGCGCTCAAGGACCGGTCCAAGGACATCATTATTTCGGGAGGCGAGAATATCTCATCGGTCGAGGTCGAGGATATCCTCTACAAACACCCCGCTGTGATGGAGGCTGCCGTGGTTGCCCGCCCCGACGAGAAATGGGGTGAGACACCGTGCGCATTTGTCGAACTCAAACCCGATGCACAGACGACTGACGCAGACATCATCGCCTTTTGCCGCGATCACATGGCCCATTTCAAGGCTCCCAAAACGGTGGTGTTCGGGCCGCTGCCCAAGACTTCGACGGGAAAGGTGCAAAAGTTCAAGCTACGCGATCAGGCCAAGGCTCTGGGCTAAGTGCCCGTTCGATCAAAGATCGTCAGGTCCAACGCCAGCATTTCGCCCATCCAGATGGCACGACCCCGGTGATCCTCAAGATGCTGGCCAGTTTCGGGATGCGTAAATATGGTTAGCCCTTGTCGGTTCAGCATCAGCCATGGAATGACCTGATCAAACGCGTCGGGCGCAAAAGCCAGCTGACAGCTCCAGCGCGGATGTGGGCCAACGTTCTTGGCGTGCATTCGGCCGACCTCAACAGGGAACAAGCGGCCCGCCTCTTCGCAAAGCTGTTGCGCGACTGTTTGAGAATGAGCATCGAAATAGACATGGGCGTGATAGCCGGTGATTTCGGGCATAGGGGTCTCCATCCTTGCTGAGACGACTAAAATAGACCAACGCCGGGCGTTTCCCTATCCGCGTGGGTACACAGACCCTGTGCAGTCAGTCGCGTGCCGATCCGGGTGAGCTTGAGCAAAAGCAGGCAGGTCTGCGCAAGCAGTGTCGACACCCAGGATACGGGGCAACTCGGTCAGGTCGACCTGCCAGCGTCGCGCATTGTACATCTGCGGGATTAGACACAGATCGGCCAAACCGGGCTGAGTGCCGGTACAATAGGGGGCTTGTTCGAAGCCGTTCAGCAATGCTTCGAACGCCAGCAGGCCGGGACGGATGAAATGGCGCATCCAATCGCCCGGCATGCCTTCGGCTCTGCCACTTAAGGCCGTTGCGTGGCGCGCGACCGACAGGTTGCAGACCGGATGCAGATCTACGGCGATGGATTGCGCCAATGCCAACGCCTGCGCGCGGGCCGCTGGCTCGGCAGGCAGCAAGCCCATACCGCGGGTCTGGTCCAGATAGTCGATGATCGCCAACGACTGGGTCAGACGCAGCCCGTCTATCTCAAGAACAGGTACCAGACCTTGCGGATTGCGGGCCAGATGCACGTCGGACCTGTGATCGCCCGCCACCAGGTCGACCGAAACTGCCTGATACGAAATCCCGGCGAGGTTCAGCGCGATACGCACCCGATAACTGGCCGAGGACCGCCAATAATCATATAGGATCACACTCATCCGGATCTCCCTACTAGATCAATCCCCAGGCAGCGTGGCCGTTTTCAAAGCTTGTGACAACACCTCGGCATCACCGATGTGGTTGGCCAGAACCAAGATCAGCCGCGCATTCAACGCGTCGCTTTCGTCCTTTCCCAGCCCTTCATGCGAGGCTAGCAACTGCGCATAGAAGTCGTCCGCGCTGTCGAAATTGGGGGTGAGGATCAGATCAGCCATCCTGCTTACTCCTTTCCTGTGGCCCGGCGCATCGCCTGCCGGAACGCGTTTTCTTCGAAATTGTCCCGCCGCGCCGCCACATGTTGGTCTGGGCGGATCAAATAGACGGCACTGGTCGCATCGCCCAGATAGCGGCGCTTCAGCTCAAGCGTCAGGTCATCCTTGACCGAAAGTGCGAGTCGTGTGGCCTCGACTCCGTCTTCTTCGATCCGGTCGGGAGCGTCAGCGTCGATGGTCAGCAAAGTGAATTTGCCCGCCAGTTTTGACAACAAGAATTCGTCGCCCAATGGCGCATCAGGGCAGGCCGCGCCGGGGCAGGTCGGGTCCGGCCCGCTAAGCGCATCAGCCGAACTGAGCGACGATCCCTCGTAGGTACACGGCGTACTCAGCCGCCCGGAATTGACCAGCGGGCGTGCGAATTCGTAGTGCTCGCTCAGGTCTAGAACTGCATCGCGCATCAGGCGCGACATCTCGGATTTCGGCGTGATGAAATCGGTCGAGCGGGTAGAGTTCTGGATATTCTCATCCGCTGCCTGCACGCGCTCGCGGCTATAGCTGTCCAGCAGCAGTTCGGGTGCCTGTCCGTCGATGACTAGCTTCAACTTCCAGCACAGATTGTCGGTGTCCTGAATTCCCGAATTCGCCCCGCGCGCGCCAAACGGGCTGACCTGATGGGCGCTGTCCCCTGCAAAGAGCACACGGCCATAGCGGAACCGTTCCATCCGACGGCATTGGAACGTGTAGATCGAGACCCATTCAAGCTCAAACACCACATCCTCACCCAGCATTGCCTTGAGGCGCGGGATGACGTTTTCGGGGCGTTTCTCGCGCTCTTTGTCGATGTCCCACCCCAGTTGCAGATCGATGCGCCAGACATTGTCGGGCTGTTTGTGCAGCAGTGCAGACTGACCCCGGTTGAAGGGGGGGTCGAACCAGAACCAGCGCTCGGTGGGGAAGTTGGCCTCCATCACCACATCCGCGATCAGGAAATTGTCTTCGAATACCCGCCCGTCAAAATCCAGCCCCAGCATCCGGCGGGTGGGAGAATGCGCGCCATCGCACGCAATCAGCCAGTCGGCTTCGACGTTATAGGGGCCTTCTGGCGTTTCGACCTCAAGTTTAACATGGTCGTCATGGGTGCCGATGGCTTCGACCTTGTTGCGGCCCCGGATTTCGATCGGGGCACCTTCGGCCTGCAAGGCGCGAACGCGGTCGACCAGAATATTCTCAAGATGATATTGTTGCAGGTTCACGAAGGCAGGGTTGGCAAAGCCTTTTTCGGGCAGCAAGTCGAACTCATAAACTTTGCGGTCGTCGAAAAAGACCTTGCCTGCTTCCCATTGAACCCCGGTTTCTGCCATCGGTTTGCCACAGCCCAGCCGGTCGGCAATATCCAATGTACGTTGTGAAAAGCAGATCGCGCGGCTGCCGAAACTGACCTTGTCATTGTCATCCAGCACCACGACCTCGACCCCTTGCTGCGCCAGATCGATGGCGGCGCTCAGGCCAACGGGACCGGCGCCCACAACGATCACCTTGTGGCGCACAGGCGTTGCAGTGTCCTGATCCGGGCTGCGATCATACGCATAAAGGGGTGTTTCGAAGATCTTGTTCATAGGCTCTCTCCCCGGTGCCTTGGCGCGAAACTCCGTGTCTCTGGCGGGACTGGGCCAGAGGGTCTTCCCGAATGGTTCCATCGAAACTCCGGCCGCAAAACGATCTGGATCAAATGCGACGCTATGTCCCTAGGCTTGCAGGGCCTCCCACATCTCCAGATCCCGTTGGGCGGTCCATATGCGCGGCGTGTCAATACCTCGGGCTTCGTCATAGGCGCGGGCGACGTTGAAGGGCAGGCAGTGTTCATAAATCGCGTAATCGGCAAATTTCGGATCACACTCGGCACGTACGGCGTCCCACGCTTCTTTAAGCGATCCTCCACGCGCCGCGACCTTTGCAGCAGGAAGGTAGGTGCTTCCGACGAAATCGCGGGTGTTTTCGATGGCGGCATTGACCATGTTCTTGCCGATCAGAGCGTCACCGCGTCCCGGCGCGATGGCGTCCACGTCGAACCATTTGATCGCATCCAGCGTATCGCCCCAGTCGCCGAAGTGCCCGTCGCCGCAATAGCAGGCCGAGTGGTATTCGACGATGTCGCCTGTGAACATGACATTCTGATCAGCCACATGGATGACGATATCACCCGCCGTATGGGCGCGGCCCAGATGCATCAGGTCGACCCGGCGGTTGCCCAGATAGACCGTCATCGTATCGCTGAAGGTGGTGGTGGGCCACGTCAGGCCGGGGATGCTTTCATGCCCCTCAAAAAGGCGGGGAAAGCGTTGGAATTCGCTGTCCCAATCCTCTTGTCCGCGTTCCACGACCATAGCGCGGGCCATATCCGACATCAGGATTTGCTGCGCTCCGAAGGCGCTGGCCCCAAGCACGCGCACGGCGTGGTAGTGGGTCAACGCCACATGGGTGATCGGTTTGTCGGTGACCGAGCGGACGCAGTCGATGACCTTCTGCGCCAGACGGGGGGTGGCCTGGGCCTCGATGATCATGACGCTGTCATCGCCGATGATGACGCCGGAATTGGGATCGCCCTCGGCGGTGAAGGCATAGAGCCCTTCGCCGATTTCCGTGAAGCTGATCTTTTTTTCGGACATGTCCCCTTGGGACGCGAAAGCCTTGGCCATGTTGGGTTCCTTTTTCCGAGCCGTGTGCGGATTGTGGTGTTGCACCGCCTCCGGCGGCCGTATTTTTGACGAGAAGAAGGGCTGGGTTCACCTTTTATAGGGGTCGTCCAATGCGGGCAGCAGGGTGCCGGTGCAATCTCCGAAGCCGATTGTGTAACCGTCGCCTTTGGCGGATCCGGTTAGGGTCAGAGTGTCGCCGTCCTCGATAAAGCTACGGGTCTCGCCAGTGTCGAGGGTCAGGGGTTCCTTACCGCCCCAGCTGAGTTCCAGAAGTGAGCCGCGCTCGGGTTTTGTGGGGCCAGATATCGTGCCCGATCCCAGTAGGTCGCCGGTGTTCATCGGGCAGCCCGAGGTCGTGTGATGGGCCAGTTGTTGGGCTGCAGAATAGTACATCTGGTTGTAATTCGTACGCGCGATCGTAGTGGCGGGCTTGCCAGCGGGGGCCATCGTAACGGACAGGTCGATGTCATAGAGCATGGGTCCACAATCTTTGAGGTGATCCAGCAGCTCATGTTGGCGGGCTGGGGTGTCACAGCGGAATGGCTCCAGCGCGGCTTTGGTCACGATCCAGGGGCTGATCGAGGTGGCCGTGGCCTTGGCCTGGAAGGGACCCAATGGCTGATATTCCCAGGCCTGGATATCGCGGGCGGACCAATCGTTTAGCAGAACATAACCAAAGATGTTTTCGTCCGCCTCCTGCACCGAGATCGGGCCTTCCGACGGTGTGCCCACAATGGCGCCCATCTCAAGCTCAATGTCAAAGCGGCGGCTGGGCAGGAAGGCCGGGCGGTCGTGATCGGGAGACTTCAATTGGCCCCACGGACGACGGATATCCGTGCCCGACACAACAACGGACGAGGCGCGGCCGTTGTAGCCGATGGGAATGTGCAGCCAATTGGGTGGTAGCGCATTTTCGGGCCCGCGGAACATGGTGCCAACATTCTGTGCGTGGTGGCGGCCTGCGTAGAAGTCGGTGTATTCGCTGACTGCGAAAGGCAGGTGCATCTCGGCATCACTTTGAGCCACGAGCAGGGGTTCGACTTGCCCTTGTTCTTCCGATCCGTCGGCCAAAAGACTGTTCAGGCGCGCGCGCAGGGCAGCCCAGACGGCCGGGCCTTGCTCCATCAGTGGGTTCCAAAAGGGCAGGTCAAACAAGGGCTCATCCGTCAGGACGATCAGGCCTTTGGCCTCGGCCGTGGTGATGTCGAGGATCATGTCTCCAATCGCCACTCCGCAGCGCGGTTCACCGTCTTCGGTGGAAAACACACCGTAAGGCAAGTTGTTCAATGGGAACGGATGGTTGGCGGCGTTGGCCGAAGCCACCCAGGAATTCATCAAGGACATTCTTTCTCCAGACCTTTTGTGCAGGTCGAGATTTTTCGTCGAAAAATCTTGGACCCGCGAGGTGTTTATTTTTTGCCGGGTGTTCCGTCGAACTTTTTCTCAAGCGAGGTCCAGCAGTCAATGTAATCATCCTGCAAGGGGGCCTCATTGGCGGCGAATGCCGTTAGGTGCTGCGGAAAACGGGTTTCAAACATGAAGGACATGGTGTTGTCCAACTTGTCCGGGCCGAGGTTGGAATTTGACGCTTTGTCAAACGCTTCGCGGTCCGGCCCGTGGGGCAGCATCATATTGTGCAGGCTCATCCCTCCGGGAACAAATCCCTGTGGCTTGGCGTCATACTGGCCGTAGATATTGCCCATCAGCTCGGACATGATGTTTTTGTGGTACCAGGGCGGGCGGAACGTGTCTTCTGCCACCATCCAGCGTTCGCGGAACAGGACGAAGTCGATATTGGCCGTGCCGGGCTGGCCCGAAGGCGCTGTTAAGACAGTAAAGATCGACGGATCGGGGTGGTCGAACAGGATCGCGCCGACCGGGCAATAGGTGCGCAGGTCATATTTGTAAGGCGCGTAGTTGCCATGCCAGGCGACCACATCCAGCGGGCTTTGCCCGATCTTGGTGGTATGAAACTGGCCGCACCACTTTACGGTGACAGTCGAGGGGACCTCGCGGTCTTCGAACGCCGCCACGGGCGCCTTGAAGTCGCGCGGGTTGGCCATGCAGTTCGCGCCGATCGGACCTCGGCCCGGCAGTTCGAATTTTTGCCCGTAGTTCTCACAGACGAAGCCGCGCGCAGGGCCTTCCAGAACCTCGACCCGGTAGACCAGACCGCGTGGGATGATGGCGATCTCTTTGGGTTCAACGTCAATGATCCCAAGCTCGGTGGCAAAGCGTAGACGGCCTTCCTGAGGGACCACCAACAGCTCGGAATCGGCCGAGAAGAAATAGTCATCCACCATGGAGTCCGTCACCAGATAGATATGGCTGGCCATGCCCACCTGCGTATTGACATCCCCCGCCGTGGTCATGGTGCGCATGCCAGTCAGCCAGGTCAGGCCGTCACCGGAATGGGCAACCGCGTCCCAGCGGTATTGACCCAAGCTGATGACATCCGGGTCAACGCAGGGGGCCGATTTCCAATAGGGCAGGTCGATTTTCTCATATCGATGCGAATGCTTGACCGAGGGGCGAATGCGATAGCACCACGTCCGTTCCGGCGGATTGGCGGTGAATGCCGTACCGCTCAGCTGTTCGCCATAGAGGCCATAATTGCAGCGTTGCGGGCTGTTCATCCCTTGCGGCAGCGCGCCGGGCAAAGCTTCTGTTTCAAAGTCGTTTGCCCAGCCAGGCATATAGCCTTCGTGTGTGCCAACAGAGCTGCTGGCCTGGGTCATCTGATGCGGATCAGCCGGACGGTTCATCCCGTACTCCTCCTGTTTTGCTGCTTGTGGGATAATAGTTGATTTTGTAACTAACAAGCATGACAAAGACAGACACCGCAAAAAATGATGCGTTTGATTTGCAGGATTTCCTGCCCTATCTGCTGAACCGCGCAGCCGAGGAAAGCTCGTTGGAATTTCAGCGTGCCTACAAGGACCGCTACGGGATGTTGCGCACGGAATGGCGTGTGCTGTTTCATCTGGGAAATTATGGTGAGATAACCGCGAAAGAGATCGGGGAAAGAGCGCGTATCCACAAGACCAAGATCAGTCGGGCGGTCAGCAAGCTTGAACTCCGCCGATTCCTGACACGCACGCCCAACGAAAGCGACCGCCGGGTCGAGCATCTGAAACTGACCCCAACGGGCAAGGCTGCCTACCGAGAGCTCTGCGGCATAGCCCGGCAATATGATGCCAAACTGGCCGCAATGTTTGATGAGGATGAAGCCGCCCTGCTGCGCAAGATGTTGCAGAAACTGGCCGAGATGAGGTGAACTCTGGTAATTGTCATCCATTGACCCCAGATGACGTTCAGAGCGGACATAGGAAACAAAGAATGACAGCCCCGGAAAAGAACGCGGCGAAATCAACGGATTTGATCAACTGGATTGTTGCCCGCGGCCTTGAAGGCGCGGACAAAGAAGAATTGCTGGACGGGTATTGCACTCGGCTGGTTGAGCTCGGCGTGCCGCTGATGCGGTTTCATGCGGCCCAATCGGCCCTGCACCCGGTCTATGGCGGCACCGGCTACAGCTGGTATCAGGGGCAGGGCGGCGATTATCAGAAATTCAAATACTCGGAAGATGTCAGTGAGGATTGGCAGAACAGCCCATTATACGCGATCCTCAACGAAGACCTCGATTTCGTGCATGAACGGATCGTCGATCAGAACGAACCCAGCCGATATCCTCTGATCAACGACCTGCGCGAGGTCGGTGCGACCGACTATTACGCCACCAGTGTGCCCTTTGACATGCCGACCAACAACATACCACTCGATGCGAAAAAGGCGGTAGATGGGGTCTTGCTGTCCTGGACCAGCAACGCGCCTGACGGGTTTCAGGACAGCGATCTGGACCTGATTAATACGGCCTTGCCGCATCTGGGGTTGGCGTTGAAATCAGCCTCGAACGCGCGGATATCCAAGGACCTGATGCGCGTCTATCTGGGCCGCGATGCAGGCCGTCGTGTGTTGTCGGGCGAGATCCGGCGCGGGTCGTTGCAGCAGATCGACGCGGTGATCTGGAACTTCGATCTTGAGGGATTTACCAGCCTGTCCGAAGAGCTGCCCGGCAACGAGATCATCGACATGCTGAACGACTATCTGGCGGTGGCGGTTGGCGTGGTCCATGACAATGACGGGAATATCCTGAAATTCATGGGCGACGGGCTGATGGCCATGTTCGATGTCGGGGATATTGATGAGGATGCAAGGGCCGCGCTGAAGGCCGTTCCGATGCTGCAATCGCGTATTGAAGAGCTGAACGTTGCGCGAAAAGCCGACGGTCTACCCGTGGCGAATTTCACGCTGGCGCTGCATTCGGGGGAAATCCTCTATGGCAATATCGGGTCCGAAAGCCGTTTGGATTTCACCGTCATCGGCCCAGCGGTAAACCAGACCGCGCGGATCGCAGGGATGCACCGGTCATTGGGCCAGCGTATCCTGATCTCGGACGATGTTGCGCAGGCAGCGCAGCCTTGTGGGCAAGACCTGATCTCGGTCGGACGCTACATGCTGCGCGGTGTACCCGAACCGAAAGAGTTGTTTACGGTCTATCGGGCGGGGGGTTAGGTATTGGGGTGCGGCAATACACCTGTCCTTGCTCGTAAGTCGTCGCAGTGATACCCCAGTTGCACGCTCGGCATGCTCGCAGGGCGATGGAGATTTTATGTTTGCGATTGCGGGAAACCGCTGAGTCCTGAACGGAAGGACGACTAAGCCAAATAAAGCCTGTTTATAATTTCTCAGGCTTCCAATGACGTATGGCTCGTGAACAGTCGAAACAACCATAACTGTGAATGACAATGGCACGGGTTCTGCGTCCGCCATATCGATAGCTTTTGCTCGTTTGGCGATACAACGAAAGACGAAGGACCAATGAAAATACGACCAACAATGCGCGACGATGTCGCCGCTTTACAGGAAGTACTTAACGGCACCGAACTTTTCCCAAGTGAGATGCTGCCTGACATGGTGAACAGTTTTCTATCCGATGAAGAAAGCTCTGAAATTTGGCTAACATGCGAAGTGGACGGAAACCCAGTGGGTTTTTGCTACGCAGTTCCAGAAGAGCTTGCAGAAGGGACATGGAATATGCTCGCCATTGCAGTTTTGCCCACGCAGCAAGGAGGCGGTTTAGGTAGTGCAATCTCAATGCATCTGGAGACCGAGCTTAAAGTGCGTGGGCAGCGCATCCTAATAGTTGACACGTCAGGCACGGAAGAGTTCAAGCAGACTCGCGAATTCTACCGAAAGAATGGCTACACCGAGGAAGCCCGTATCAGGGATTTTTGGGCGACAGGAGATGACAAAATCGTCTTCTGGAAGTCCTTAAACTGACTTATCAGGCTGCTGGCCTGTCTTCGGACGGGCCAGTTTCTCTCAGTTGCCTTGACGGAAAAATCAGCTTCGTCCCGCATAGCGGACTTGCGACGGCGACCTAAAAGTCGATCTCAACACCCGGCAGGTTCAACTCTTTCATCATGTCGCGCAATTCCTGTCGCGCAGCGATGTTCGAGATGTTGAGTTGTTTGACCCCGATATCCTTTAGGTCCAGCAGGGTCAGGCCACGGGGGAACAGCTCGCGGAAGATCACACGCTCGGAAAATCCCGAAGCGACGCGGAACCCGATGCGCTGCGACAGCATCTCGATCGCGCGCTGCATCTTTTCCTTGTTGACCATGCGCTGCGTACCGACACGGTTGCGCACGACGACCCAGTCGATCGGTTTCAACCCGGCCTGCGCGCGCAACTGGCGGGCATTCCAGACCATCTCGGAATAGACCGAAGGACCAAGGATTTTCTCACCCTTGGAATCGATCCGCGCCAGCAGGTCAAAGTCGATGAAACTGTCGTTCAGTGGCGTGACAAGCGTATCGGCCAGCGAATGTGCCACCTGGCTGAGGCGGGTATGCGAGCCGGGGCAGTCGATCAGGATGAAGTCACTATCGCTTTCCAATTCGGCCACCGCGGCCGAGAGGCGATGGTCATAGATATTCTCGCCGGGCTTCAGCTTGCTTGCGTCAATCTCGGGCAGGTCGTGGTGGCGCGGGGTCGGCAGGGTCAGGTCCGAATTCTTCAAGAAGTTGGCCCGGTTTTCGAAATACCGTCCCAGACTGCGCTGTCGCAGGTCCAGATCCAGCGTGCTGACTTTGTGTCCCAGTCGGGCCAATGCAGTGGCCACATGCATCGAGACGGTCGATTTGCCTGCGCCGCCCTTCTCGTTCCCCACTACGATAATATGTGCCATGCCTGTATTCCCAAGTCCCGCCGTGTTTGACCACAGTTTGTTGCGCGCCACTATATGTTGTGGAGCGAAGGAAGGGAAGGACCCGAAACGCCATTCTAGGGCGCTGTTGCGAAAACTCAGACCCTGGGCCGAGGGGGCGGTTGCCAAAAGCGGTCCTCTATTTCACTCTTGCTTGGAGAGCTACGCTGGAAGGGCGTGAATTGGAGCAACTTTTCCTGAATGTCCTGAACGTGGTCCTGCCGGTTCTGATCTGCGCCGGGATCGGGTACGTGTTGGCGCTGACAAAAGCACCCTTTGATAATAAGGTCATCGGAGGGGTGGTTTCGCGCGTTGGGTACCCGACCCTGATCATCTCGCATCTTTCGACGACCCAGATCGCGGTTGGCACCTTTCTGGACGTCATGGCCGCCGCAGCGTTGGCGATTGCGGCGTTTGGCATGTTGGGCTTTGTCGCGCTGAAGGCGATGCGCCTGCCGGTTCGGGCGTTTTTGACGCCATTGATGCATGGGAATGTAGGCAATATCGGCCTGCCGATTACTCTGCTGGCGTTGGGCGATGCCGGGATGGCCTATACGATGGGTTTTGTGGTCGTCGTTTTGATCAGCGTTTTTACCCTTGGAATGTGGATCCCGGCCGGAGAGTTCTCGGCCAGAAAGCTTCTCACCTCTCCGGTTATTTATGCTGTCGTCATCTCACTGATCCTGATGACGACCGGGTACAGCCTGCCGCAACCCGTGGCCAAGTCCTTTGACATCCTCGGTGGGCTGTCGATCCCGCTGATGCTGCTGACGCTGGGCCATACACTAGCCAGCCTAAGGGTGCAAAGTCTGGGGCGTGCGGTGAGCCTGACCGCATTGCATCTGGGTATGGCGTTTGCCATCTCAACGAGCCTCGTCTGGGTCTTTGGGTTTACGGGGGCCGAGCGTGGCGCGGTGATCCTGTGCTGCCTGATGCCGTCCTCGGTGGCGACCTATTTGTTTGTCGACCAGCATCTGCCGGAATACGGCCCTGACGTGGCTGGTTTCATTCTTGTCTCGACCCTGGCAACCATTCTGGTTCTGCCTGTGGCGCTATCCTATTGGATCTGATTGCGCCAGCCCAAAGAAAAAGGCCGCCCCAAGGGACGGCCTTTCGGATCTGATCCGGGTCAGGCTTAGAAGCCCAGACCTTCGTATTTCTTCTTGAACTTCGACACGCGGCCGCCGGCGTCCATCAGGCGCGCGCCGCCACCGGTCCATGCGGGGTGCACGGAGGGGTCGATCTCCAGGGCCAACTGGTCGCCTTCGCTGCCCCAGGTGGATTTCATCTGAATCACGGTGCCATCGGTCAGTTTGACGTCGATGAAGTGGTAGTCGGGATGGATGTCTTTTTTCATCTTTCCGCTCCTTACGCCTCGGCGCCTGCCTTGGGCTTGTAGTTGGTGACTTCGGCGATACGCGCGGATTTACCACGGCGCGAGCGCAGATAGTACAGTTTGGCGCGACGGACGCGGCCACGGCGAACAACGGTGATGCTGTCGATGTTGGTCGAATGCAGCGGGAACACACGCTCCACGCCTTCGCCGAACGAGATTTTGCGGACGGTGAACGAACCGGCGATGCCGCTGCCACCTTTGCGCGCGATGCAGACACCTTCGTAGTTCTGCACACGGGTACGCGACCCTTCGGTCACTTTAAAGCCGACACGGATGGTGTCACCGGCTTTGAAATCGGGGATGTCTTTCCCCAGGGCGGCAATCTGTTCCGCCTCAAGCTGTGCGATCAGGTCCATCGCATTCACTCCTATCTGCTCGTGGTTGGTCCACGAAGTTTGGGCACGGGCTGAGAGCTCTTGGTCTTCACCGGGTTCTGCATGCAGCCCGCCAGAGGTCAGATCGAATGTTCCTTAGTCCGGTTTGTTCGGCCGCGCCCAGACCGAAGAAAGCCAGGCGTCACGACATCGACCAAACCAAAACACCGGAGTCGCATGACGCGGCACCGGATTGCGGTCGTTTAAGGGCATTATGTGCAGGGATCAAGCCCAAAATGCTGTGAAGCGGTGGGATTCCGCCGCCTCAAAACAGCATCGTTGCTTTGATCCGTCGATCAGGCATTCTGAGGGTAATTACAAGAGCAGTCATTTCAAACAGGAACAGAACATGCGCATTGCATTGATGCTTGCTGTCGTGGCTTTTGCCATCCTGTCCTGCGGTCGCAGCAGCCCGCCGCCGCAAGAGGTTGAGGCCAACGCGTTTCTGGGCACGACCTCACCTTCGGTGATCTTCCCGGCTTTTGGCGATGCTGATCCGCACCCGTGGGAGGGGCGCCATCCTGGCCACTATCCGGTGCACGGTCTGGACGTGTCGCGTTGGCAAGGGCCGATTGACTGGCACAAGGCCAAGGCTTCGGGGGTTAGCTTTGTCTTCATCAAGGCGACTGAGGGTGGTGATGTAGCTGATCCGATGTTTGCAAGTCACAGCAGCGGAGCAAAGGCCGCCGGGGTGCCTTGGGGTGCCTATCACTATTTTTATTTCTGCCGCCCAGCTCGCGAGCAGGCGCGGTGGTTCATCCAGAACGTTCCCAAAGGGTCGGACCTGCCGCATGTTCTGGATATGGAGTGGACGCCGCATTCCAAGACCTGCACCCTACGCCCCGATGGCGCGACCGTCCGGGCTGAGGCGAAGAGGTTTCTGGATATTCTCGAACGTCACTACGGGCGGCGTCCGATTGTCTACACCACCGTGGATTTCTACGGCGACACCGACATAGGGCGCCTGCCCAAGACAGAGTTCTGGCTGAGGTCAGTGGCAGGCCACCCCCGCAAGGTCTATCCCAAGGCGGTTTGGCGGTTCTGGCAATATACCGGCACTGGTTTGGTGCCCGGCGTGCAGGGACCCGTGGACATCAACACCTTCAACGGCCCACCCGAGATTTGGGCGCGGTGGAAGAACGGCTAGTCTTCGGACTTTGCTTTGGAGTAGGCGTCCCACAGGTCGGGGCGGCGTTCCTGTGTGATCCGCTCGGACATCTCATGCCGCCAGTTGGCAATACGGCCGTGATGGCCCGACATCAGAATGTCCGGGATCGGACGGCCCTTCCATTCGGCAGGGCGAGTGTATTGCGGGTGTTCCAGCAGGCCCGAGGAGAAGCTCTCTTCCTCAGCCGAGGCCTGATTGCCCAAAACGCCGGGGATCAGCCGCACAGTCGCGTCGATCAGAGCCTGCGCGGCAATCTCACCACCGGTCATGACGAAATCGCCCAAGGAGACCTCTTGCACGCCGAAATGCTCCAACACCCGCTCATCGACGCCTTCGAACCGGCCACACAGCAGGGTCATACCGTCACAGCGCGCCAGATTCTGCATCATGCGCTGATCCATCCGGCGGCCACGCGGGCTGAGGTAGATCAGCGGCCAATTACCCCGCACCCCCGCCATCGTGTGTTCAATCGCCTCGCCCAGTACATCGGCGCGAAGCACCATGCCAGCGCCGCCACCGGCAGGCGTGTCGTCCACATTGCGGTGCTTTCCGACGCCGAATTGGCGCAGATCGACGGTTTCCAACTGCCAGAGGCCCTCTTGCAGTGCCTTACCCGTCAGGCTCTCGCCCAACACACCGGGAAAAGCTGAAGGGAACAGAGTGATGATCTTAGCCTTCCACACTCCGTGCAGGTCGGGCGTTGGGGTCAGCAACTCACGCGGTTTCAGGGTCGGGCGGATCGCCTTGCGCCCATGAGATTTCGACGGTTTTTCGGTCATGTCGCACCCATCAGCGCCTGCTGCGCCCGTTCAACTACGGCGGCCTTTTGCGCGACCAAGGCGGCTTCGTCCAAACGTGATCTGTTCAGGTTCAGCAATTCCGCCAAAACGTTCTCGGGCAACCGAGTGTTAGATTTGGAGGGCGGAACCAACCGTTGCGCCTTGTCATAGGGTAAGTCCAGATACTCGGCAAAGGGCGCACCCGGCCCGAATTGACGCAATTGCTGTTCCTCCAGCCATTCCGTGGTCACGGTGACCGAGGGCAGTTTCTCACGGATCTGGTCAACGGTCTCTTGCAACGAGGGCAAATGGTCGATGCTGTCGCGGAACGTGTCGAAATCTTGCACCTGCCGCATCCGCTGCAAATCATGCGCCCACAGGCTGCTTAGCCAACCGCCCCGTTGGCGCAAAGACAGGTAAAGCGTGATCTCTACCTCCTGCCCTGAAAACCTCTGGTGGATCGAATCTACCAGACAGGCGGCCAGATCGGGAGCCGCCGCGTAGCCCTGTTCCAGATTGCGACTGGGGCGGAGACCCGCGAAGTTTTCCTCGCTAAGGATCAAGCCGCGCTTTTCTCCAAAATCCAGCGTATCGAGGAAGTCGCGCATCTGGCGACCGAATTCGGACAAAGTGCCAACGGTGCCATAAACGGAATGGTTAGTTGCTGCCCGCGACAATCCCGAATTGCGCGTGCGATAAGGCAGAACCAGCGCGAAATGCGGCCAGATCAATTCGCGGTTGTCGTAGAGGAAGGATTGCGCCGCAGTGGTGCCGGTCTTGTGCAGGCCCAGATGCAGCAGGACGCGGCGCATCAGATCAGCCCTTCGGGCGGGTCGGCGATGATGCGGCCTTGATCCAGATCGACCGTGGGGACGGCCTCAAGCGTGAAGGGCAGCAGAACGGTGGCCTTCAGCCCCGGCCCGTGCAGTTCCAGCAGGTCGGCAGCGCCGTGGTTTTGCACAGACTTCACACGGCCCAGCAGGGTGCCGCCTGTGTCATAGACCTCAAGCCCGATCAGGTCAGTGTGATAGAACTCATCATCGGGTAACGAGGGCAGTTGATCGCGCCGCGCAAACAGTCGCAGACCTTTCAGTGCATCGGCCTGTTCTTTGGTTTCAACTCCGCCCAAACGCGCCGCAAAGCCGTTCTTGATCGACCGGGTCAGGATCAGTGGATAGCGTTCTCCACCGGCCTCATCAGTCAGGGGAGAATAGGCTTCGATATCCTCGGGGATGGCGCAATAGCTTTTCAGCCGCACCTCACCGCGCACGCCATATGATCCCGCAATGCTGCCGACGCAGATCAGATCACTCATTTGCCCCATCCGTCACACAAAGTCCGTCATCCCATTGCCCGATGCCTTCGCAGGCTTCGCGCTGGTTTGAGCGTTCGAAGAACACGCCGACAATAAAGGCGATCATCAGCAGGATGGGAAGGCGTAATAACCCGAACATGCGCCTATCGCACCTCAATGGGCAGGCTGTCGTCGCGGCATTCCCAGCCGACCTGTTCCAGTTCAGGCGTGTCCGATTGCGTTTCTGGCAGGCCAACGCAGAAATAACCGATCAGGCGCCAATCCTCGGGCACGTCCAGATCGCGCGCCATCTTGTCGGGGTCCAGAATGGACACCCAGCCCAGCCCCAGACCCTCGGCCCGCAAGGCCAGCCAGAACAGGGTGATGGCCGAGACCACGGAATAGCGCCGCATCTCGGGCATCGTGCCTGCGCCCAGACCTTGCCCCTTGTCGGTGGTGTCGTCGCAGAACACGGCCAGTTGCACCGGGGCCTCTTGTATCCCCGACAGTTTCAGGCGGCTGTAGAGCTGCGCCTTTTCGCCGGAATACCCGTCTAATGCCTGCGCATTGGCTGTTTGAAAATTTCGCAGCGCCGCGTCGCGCGCGGGCTGGCTTTTGACGCGGATCACGCGCCAGGGTTCGCTGAGCCCCACCGAAGGGGCCAGCCGAAACGCGTCGAGGCAGCGCGTCAGCACTGCCTCGTCAATCGCGTCGGTGCGAAACCGACGCACATCGCGCCGGAGTCGCAGCAACAGGTCAAACTGCGCGCGAAAATCGTCGGTGAAAGTCTGATCCCGCACGCGCTTTCCTGCTTATTCTTCTGCAGCCGCTTCTTCAGCCGGAGCAGCAGCAGCTTCTGCCGCCTCAGCAGCCTTGGCTGCTTTTTCTTCGGCGCGTTCCTGGGCTTTCTTGCCCGGGGTGCCCTTGTTGGGGTTGTTGCGCTCGGCCTTGTCGCGGGCGCCAGCAGCTTCCAGCATACGAGCGATCCGATCGGTGGGCTGAGCGCCCTGATCCAGCCAGTACTGGATGCGCTCCATGTTCATTTTCACGCGCTCTTCGCTGTCTTTGGGCAGCAGCGGGTTGTAGGTGCCCAGTTTCTCGATGAAACGGCCATCGCGGGGCATACGGCTGTCAGCCGCAACGATGCGATAGAACGGACGTTTTTTCGAGCCGCCGCGGGCGAGACGAATTTTCATTGCCATGGTGGTATCTCCTTAAGATGGCGTGACCGGTCAAGGACCGGGTATTCTATGGGTGGAAACGACGGGTCATTCCTGATGTTTCCGGTGGTGTCGGATGACTTCCTGAATGATGAAATTCAGGAAAGCCTTGGCGAAGTCGGGGTCCAGATCGGCCTCTTTCGCCAGGTCTTCAAGCCGAGCGATCTGCGCAGCCTCGCGCGAGGGATCGGACGGGGGAAGGTCGTGTTGCGCCTTGAGCTTGCCAACGGCCTGCGTGTGCTTGAACCGCTCGCCCAGCGTGTAGACAAGGATCGCGTCCAGCCGGTCGATGCTTTCGCGATGCTCTTTCAGCAGCGTGGCAGCCTGTGCTACGGGATCGGTCATGCGTATGCCTCCATGCCGCCATTCACCAGATCGGCTGGGGCGGGGTGCCGCCAGACCTCGGAAGGGCCGAATTTCGGGTGCTCAAAGTGGTAGTCAAATGCTGCGCCCAGACGTTTGGCGACTGCCTTGCTAGCGTGGTTTTCCGGGTCGATCAGCGAAATCGCCGTGTCCCAGCCCAGCACGTCATAAGCGTGAGTACGTGCGGCCATTGCGGCCTCGGTCGCATAGCCTTTGCCGGTGGCGTGGTTCATTAGCGTCCAACCGACTTCGCGTTCGGGCCAGCTGTGAGGATACCACAGGCCGACATGTCCCACATAGATCCCGGTGTTCTTTTCCTCAACACCCCAAAAGCCATAGCCGCGCATCGCCCAATGACCCAAAAGCTGCGCAATGAAGCGCCATGTCTCATCAGGTCTTTTGCGGCCACCGAGAAACTTGGCTGCGTCTGATGCGAAAAACTCAGCCTCGGCCTCGAAATCGGCCTCGGACGGCGCGCGGAGGATAAGGCGCTCGGTTTCAAGCCGGGGGATATGATTGGCGATCAGATTCACTTTTTCTTCCCGAACCCGCTAAGCCCCGGAGGCAGGGCCATGCCGCCGCCCATGCCGGGCAGGCCGCCGCGTCCGCCCATGGCCTTGGCCGCCTGTTCCAGCGCCTTGGGGTCCATGCCTGCGGCCATGTCTTCGGGCGAGGGGCCGCCTTTGCCGAACATGCCCTTCATGGCTTGTTTCAGCATCTTGCCTTTGCCCATCTTGCCCATCTTCTTCATCATGTCCGACATCTGCCGGTGCATCTTGAGCAGCTTATTGAGGTCGCTGACCTCCATCCCAGAACCCGCAGCGATCCGTTTCTTGCGGCTGGCTTGCAACAACTGAGGGTTGGCGCGTTCGCGTTTGGTCATCGACTGGATCATGGCGATCTGCTGGCGCAGGATCTTGTCGTCCAGACCGGCCTGATCCATCTGTTTGGCCATTTTGCCCATGCCGGGCATCATGCCCATCATGCCCTGCATGCCGCCCATCTGGATCATCTGCTCCAGCTGCATTTTCAGGTCGTTCATGTTGAACTGACCTTTGACCATGCGCTTCATCATGCGCTCGGTCTGTTCGATCTCCATCGTTTCCTGGGCTTTTTCGACCAGGGCAACAATGTCGCCCATGCCCAGAATACGACCGGCGATCCGGTCCGGCTCGAAGGTCTCAAGCGCGTCCATCTTCTCGCCCAGACCGACAAAGCGAATGGGCTTGCCGGTAACTGCGCGCATCGACAGCGCCGCACCGCCACGTCCGTCGCCGTCCATCCGGGTCAGAACTACGCCGGAAATGCCGACCTTGGCGTCGAATTCTTCGGCCACTTCAACAGCGACCTGACCAGTCAGGCCGTCGACCACCAGCAGGGTTTCGCGCGGATCGACCACGTTGCGAACCTGCTCGACCTCATCCATCAGGACTTCGTCGATGTGCAGACGGCCCGCGGTATCCAGCATGAAGACGTCATAGCCACCCAACGTTGCCTGCTGCTTGGCGCGCTTGGCGATATCCACCGGCTTTTGACCAGGTACGATCGGCAGCGTATCAACGCCGACCTGCGTCCCCAACACGGCCAGCTGATCCATCGCCGCTGGGCGATAGACGTCGAGCGAAGCCATCAGAACCTTCTTGCCCTCTTTCTCTTTCAGGCGTTTCGCCAGCTTACCGGTCGTGGTCGTCTTACCCGAGCCTTGCAGACCGACCATCAGGATCGGCGCAGGCGGGTTGTCGATCTTCAGCTTGCCGGGGTCTTCTTCACCGCGCAGCGTGTCAACCAGCGCGTCATGCACAATCTTGACGACCTGCTGGCCGGGGGTGATCGACTTGGTGACGGCCTGACCGGTCGCCTGTTCCTGCACCTTCTTGACGAAAGCACGGGCGACGGGCAGCGAGACGTCGGCCTCAAGCAGGGCCACGCGAACCTCACGCAGGGCGGTTTTCACGTCTTCTTCGGACAGCGCGCCCTGTTTGGTCAGCCGGTCAAAGACGCCGGAAAGGCGTTCGGATAGATTTTCAAACATGCCTTCGGCCTCCTTAGCCGGTTATCTGGTGGCGCCTCCTAGATAGGATGCGTCGGTCAAATGCACAAACGCCCCCACGGGCGAAACTCGCTGGTGGGGGGCGATCCCTGAACGACTCAAGGGACCGGAAGATCAGACGCTTCCGGATGTTGCGGCGGGTGTTATCCGAGACGCTGCCGACTGTCAACTCGGGCTTGGGTTCGCAGGGGTGCAAAACGGATGAATGGCTCGAAAACACAAGGATCTGACCCGAGGCGATTCGCGCGCCCTATTTGGTTTTGTTGCGATTTTCGCGACAACATTAACGCAAGCTGAACAATGTATTTGCTGTGTGTTCAACGGAAATCTGCATAATCGCGGCATCGATTCTTAACGAAAGTGAGTATTTACCCGAATTCATGCAAAGGGGAAACGCATGACAAAGTCTGCCATCCTGATTGCCGGACCTCGGACCACCGCTGCTAATCGGTCCCGGAATTTGGTTCAGCGTGACGGAAAAACACCGTGCGATAAGACGCGCGGAAACCGCTTTCCTCCGATTAACATTACACTGTCTTCTATCATCGATGAGATGCGGCTTATCGAGGCAAAAAGAAGCGTTCCGACAAAGTAGAA
The DNA here is from genome assembly GCF_056531925.1 of Ruegeria sp. J8. Taxonomy (NCBI): domain Bacteria; kingdom Pseudomonadati; phylum Pseudomonadota; class Alphaproteobacteria; order Rhodobacterales; family Roseobacteraceae; genus Ruegeria; species Ruegeria sp. J8. Next base: position 49,248 of record NZ_JBQFMR010000011.1, on the reverse strand, counting down.
CGCATCAGGACAAGACATACGGAATAGGTACGGTGAAAAGGGAAAGCCCGCTCAAAATAGAGCGGGCTTTTTATCGCGGCTAGAGTGAGAAAAGGTGCGCGATACGTGAAACTGTGCAGAACGTGGCGAGGTTCTGCGAATTTGTTCCGGGCCAGCCAAAGGCTCATGTAGGTGGATGAAATGGCTGGCCCGGCCCCCCATGCCTCCGTGAGTGTAAGGGCAGTGAGATCGGTGATTGGGTCCTATTCGACTTCGGATACCTCTTCTTCTTCGATAGGATCCTCAACCGGGTCGAGACCCAACATCGCCCTTACGGTCGCTTCGACCTCATCCGTGACGGGTTTGTTCGCCGCGGCCTCCAAAGCTTCACGTTCCAGTTCGGGCTGAGCCTCGACCTGTTCCGTCAGGGTGTCGACCGTTTCGACGGCTTCTTCATATTCCTCGGCGTCTGCGAGTTCTGTTTCAAATTCGGACGCGGCCATCTGCGAGGCTTCAAGCGCTTCTTCTGCTTCCATAAGCTCTTGTTCAAGAGCCTCCTTTTCCTCGTCCGGAGCATTTTCAAGTTGCTCGGTCAGATCATCCACAAGCGCTTGATCTTCCACAACTTGTTGCTGAGCATCGGTCAGGTCGTTCTCAATGTCTTCGGTGGGACGAGCAGGAGGTTCCAAGCCATCCAGGAATTCCTGGGCTTCTTCCAGTTCCTCGCTCAGTGCCTGACCGGCCAGAACCGTGTCACGGTAGGTGGCGATGCGACCCACACGTGAATTCGGCGATGCGTTTTGCAGCGCCGTCTCGCTGGCGTTGGCGGCGTTCAACGCGCCCAACTCGGACGGGTGCGCACCAAATTCAGCCGAAGCCTTGTTGCCCTTCTTGCGGCCCTTTGGTCGGACGGATTCCTCTACCTCGGTGGTTGAGGTCGTCGTGCTGGCCACGCGGGCGGATTTCTTTTTCGACTTGTTCCCGTTGAACAGCTCTTTCAGGGAAAAACCGCCACCGGATTTTTTCCCGGAGCTGCCGGACTTGGTTTTGCCGCGACCGGCATTGCCTTTGGCTTTTGCGCCATCACCTTTGTTGGCGTTGCCATTGCCGCCTTTATCGCCACCATTCCCGTTGCCGCCGCCATTCCCGTTGCCGCCGCCATTCCCGTTGCCGCCGCCATTCCCGTTGCCGCCACCATTGCCATTTTTGGCATAGGCAGCGTCAGGGACAGCAAGTGTCGTCACGATTGCGGTGGAGCCGACCAAAGCGACTGCGACTGCCGTAGCTTTCAGCAGGATGTTGGTTTTGGTCTTCATATCAGTCCTCACGGGTCATGTGTTTGCATCCATGTTTTCCGGCACGACAAACGCGCGACAGAATCACCCCACGACCTCATTTGAACTGATGCACCCTGAACACACGAAAAACCGTTTGTTCATCACTGGTTCACATAGAATAAATTAGGCTTTAGACCGTTTCGCGCGAGAACGAGTTGACAGTGATGAGACAGCTTTTGGCGACGGCATTTGTGGCGTCCCTTCTCCTGACCGGAGAAGGGCAGTCTGCTGTGCGCGAACTCAAGCAGTCCGAATTGCGGCAAGCGACGCTTGTGGGCGGGGCGATCCGCCTGAAAAAAGTCATCAAGGGCGTTGAGAAGGTCTTTGGCGGCACCCCCGTGGATGCGCGCGCATTCAAGGATGACAAGGTTTACTACCGCATTCTGGTCAAAAAGCCGAACGGCCGGATCATCAGCGTGATCGTCGATGCTCAGACGGGCGCGGTTATTTCAAACGGGTCCAGTATCGGGCGGCAGATCAAAGAGGCAGCGAAGACTTCACCGGGCAATTCTGCAACGGCCAAGTCCAACGGTGCTTCCAATGCCAAGTCCAATAACGGCAACAATGGCAATAACGGGAACCGCGGAAATTCAGGCAACAATGGCGGCGGCAACAGTGGTGGCAACGGCGGCGGCAACAGTGGTGGCAACGGCGGCGGCAACAGTGGTGGCAACGGCGGTGGCGGCGGCAACGGTGGCGGCGGCGGAAATGGCGGCGGCGGCGGAAATGGCGGCGGCAAGAAAAACTAGATGAATACGCAACTGAATAGCTGTAAATTCGCGATATGAGAGTACTTCTGGCAGAAGATGAGCCGCACCTGAGCGCTCAAATCAAGAGATTGCTGAATGCTGAAGGGCGGGTCGTGGACACCGCTCAAAACGGCCTGGAGGCCCTGCATCTGGGGTCGACCGAGCCTTACGACATGATCATTCTCGATATCGGCCTGCCTGAACGCGATGGTATCACAGTGTTGCGGGAATGGCGTGAGGCCGGGGTTTCGACGCCGGTTCTGATCTTGACTGCGCGCGATGGGTGGAGCGATCGGGTCGACGGGCTGGATGCAGGCGCGGATGACTATATGATCAAACCCTTCCATATGCCTGAACTGGCCGCGCGGGTGCGTGCGATATTGCGCCGGCAAAGCGGACAGCTGAACACGGTCATCGAAATGGGCGATGTGGCGTTGGACACAAAGAACGGGCGGGTGACGGTCAAGGATGTGCCGGTAGACCTGACCGCGCAGGAAATCGCGGTTCTTACATATCTTTCGCACAATCGCGGACGGCTGATCTCACGCACCGAACTCTCTGAGCATATCTATGAATATGACGGCGATCGGGATTCAAACACCATTGCGGTTTTCATTACACGCCTGCGCAAAAAGCTGGGATCGGAACTGATCAAGACGGTACGTGGACGCGGCTATATGATTGACACGGACTGATGCTTTCCCTGCGTCAGCGCGCATTGCTGGGGGGGATCGCTTCTGGGGCGGTGTCGGTTGGCGTGGGGACTCTGGCAGTGTTTTCCTACATCAACTCAAGGGTCTCGGACCAGTTTGACACCGCGTTGCGGGATCGCCATACCCAGCTTGTGGTAGGGTTGAGCGTCACGACAGACAATCCCGATGCGCTTGGCAACCTAATGTTCGACCCGGCTTATGGCACACCGTTTTCCGGGCGCTATTGGCAGGTCACCGGTAGTGATGGGTCGGTATTTACGTCGGCCTCGTTGTTCGATGAAACGCTGGCCGAGCCCCGGGGCCTTCCCAACGCGCCTACCTTTTGGAACACGCAAGGCCCCGAAGATGAGGCCGTGCGCAGTATCTACCAGGAAATATCTTACGAAGACGGAACGGTCTGGGGTGTCAGCGTGGCTGAAAGCCGCGAGGAATTGATGGGCGAACGCCGCGCGGCCCAGCGGAACCTTCTGCCGGTCTTTACGCTTGTCGGTCTGATCGGAGTGGCTGGGTCGCTTTTCCTGATGTCGGCTATTCTGGGGCCGCTGCGCAAACTACGCACAGATGTGTCCCATCGCTGGGACTCGGATGAGGGGTTGAAGCCGGATGATTACCCCGAAGAAGTCTCGCCGCTGGTTGAAGACCTTAATCAATTGTCGCGACGCAACCGGGACATCGTCTTCGGGTCCCGACGGCAGACCGCTGATCTGGCTCATGCCCTCAAGACCCCGACGGCCATATTGCGCAATGAACTAACCAGTCTTTCCGAACAAGGTGCCACGACAGACACGGCGCAAGAGGCACTGGACCGGATCGATGCGCAGCTCAGCCGCTCACTGGCGCGGATGCGTGCGATGAATACGGCCGAACTGACCCATTCCCGTACGGATCTTTCAAATTCGGTCGACCGTCTTGCGCGCTTGTTCTCGAGAATGACCGAACGGGAAGGCAAACAATTTCAAGTCACTCGCGAAACCGGATTATGGGTGCGCATGGACCCTCAGGATATCGAAGAGGTTCTGGGCAATCTGATGGATAACGCCGTTAAATGGTGTCAGAAGACTGTTCGGGTTGTGGCGCAGGTTAGAAAAGGCAACGTCGAGGTTCTAATCGAGGATGATGGGCCCGGCATCCCCGAGGACAACCGGCGCGAGGCCCTGCGCTCGGGCGGGCGGTTGGACACATCGGTTGCCGGCAGCGGGCTTGGTCTTGCGATTGCGGTCGATCTGCTGAACGCGTATGGGGCAAAACTCGACCTTGGCCGTTCAACGAGCCTGGGCGGGCTGGAGTGTCGTATCGTTATTCCGACGGGCTGGAAAAGACCTTAGATTGCGTCGGTTGGGTGCAATTAGGGCAAACGGCTTTTCTTAAGTAATCTTGGCTCATTCTGATAGCTTGGAGTGGGGCATATGCGGATAACTTTGGACATCATTGAAAAAGGCACGGTCATAGGCGCGGCAATTGCTGCGGTCCTGCCGCTTTATCAATGGTATGATGAACGGTCCGGTCGAGAGTTGGAGCGTGTCTCCAGCTTGGTCATCGGGGGGCAGGCCTGTGCAGAATGGGTTATTTCTCATGATGTGCGGGCCACCGTGGATGTCCTAGAAAATGCGCCTGAGGATGTTGTGACGGCGGCGGTCAACCGCGCGGATTTTGCGTTGAATATGTCAATTTTGTGCGGAAAGCTTCTGGATCATTTGCACATGGGGATGGAGAAACTGGACCTTTCTCGGGCCGAGGAAGAAGCCATGCGCTGGTCCGGTTTTCCGTATGAAGACGAGTACTGAGAGGCCAATTTTCACGGTATTTTTAGGCGTGTGTGTGGGCCGAGTGGAACCGTTGGGCGGCAAGGCCTGACGTGAGGTGTCCGCGATGAAATTTCCAGGCTCGCGACTCGGAGGCCTAAAAATAAGGGAATGTGGCAAGGTTACCCATGGTCACTCGGTCTGTTAATTTTCGGTCAGTGGTCCTCGTGTAAAGCGCCGTTTTCACGGATGTGTGATATCATATTGATTTTAAATATTTTTATTCGAATTCGTGACAGTCCCGTGTTTTCCGCGTCACCCGCGCGTTCATTTTGAGTTAAAAATGGGTTCACCTCCGGTAACCCAAATAGCAACATTACGGCAAAATAGAGACAACTTCTTTGGGCATCTTATTCGCGAATAAGGATGTCTGGAGAAAGAAATGTTTAATCTGAATTCACGGAAGAAAGCCGTTTCAAAAACTCTCCGAAATTCGGTTGCGGATGTTGGTTGGTTTGCGAAACGCGAAGAAGGTGGTTTGACAATTTTCGCGTTGTTTGCCTTTTTTCTATTGTTGGCTGCGGCGGGTATTGCCGTCGATGTTATGAACTATGAGCGCGACCGCGCGAAATTGCAGTGGGCTCTGGACAACGCTGTCCTCTCTGCCGCGAGCCTTGAGCAAACCCTCGATCCTGCACAAGTTGTCGAAGCACATCTGGCGGCATCCGGTTTGGGCGAGTACGCGAGTTCGATTTCTGTCGAAGACAAATATCTGGACCGCACCGTCCGTGCCAGCCTGACATCTGGTTTTGACACCAATTTCATGCGGTTGAGCGGTGTTGAGACGATTTCATTGGGCGTGAATTCCGCCGCGCATGAGGCGGCACCGTGCACCGAGATTTCCATGGTTTTGGACATCTCAGGCAGTATGGGGAACAATCAACGCCTGACCCAAATGCAGACCGCAGCCAAAGCATTTGTCACAAAAACTCTGGAGCATAACAACGACCCAGGCACCGAGTGCGCGACCTCGGTCAGCGTTATCCCGTTTGCAGGTCAAACCAACCCAGGCTCGGTGATGTTCGAATACTTGGGCGGCGAGCGGTTTGGCACGACCACCGACGACGATTTCTTCCCGGAATGGAAGCAGGATATCTCGAACGTCGTGTTCTGGTTTGATACAGACGGCAATGCTGACCCCGATTTTTCCGTCAAGATCGACAGCTTCCCGGACAACGAAACCGATCTGTTCAACAAGGATGACGTCGACACGTACTATCACTATGTCCGGGACTTTATCATCAACAACTCGTCCCAGCTGCCTGAGAGTGCCGAACTGGTGGGTGCATCCATCAAGGGCGGGAAGCAGGAGACGATGTATTACAGCATTGACCGGACAACGACGGTCTATAGTGAGGCTTCGGGCCCAACCAAGTTCAATAACGTCGACATCGAGCTTCAGTATTCGGATTTCCACAGCTATGTGGGCAACATTCCGAACAACACCTCGTCTTGCCTGGAAATGACCTATTCGGATTTCCTGAATACAAGCCTGCCTTCAGGTTCGATCGATCAGACGCCCTATTTCGTGAACTGGGAATATGATGAGACGACCCAGAATTGGGGTTGGTGTCCGGAAGACGAAATGAGCATCCAATACGCCCAGAACGATGAAACCAAACTGCACAATTTCATCGACGGTCTGCGCCTGTTCGATGGAACCGGCACCAACTACAGCCTGAAATACGCGCTGGCCCTGCTGGACCCGTCAAGTCAGGATGAGTTTGCCTATCTCAGCAAAGCCGGGGAAGTTCCCTCCGAGTTCGCAGACCGCCCGCTGAGCTGGGATCACGAAAACAGCTCGAAGATTATTGTGATCATGACCGATGGACAAACCACCCCGCAGGTTCGCCCCGCCGATGAGATGGAAGAGGAAAACGGCCTGACGGAGCTGACTGCGCGTCCAAGTGAAGACTCGACCATCGCCTCGTCGCAGCTGACCAACCTGCAACTGTTCCAAGAACAGTGTGAATTGGCCAAAGCGAAAGGTGCCGTTGTCTACACCGTCGCGTTCGAAACCACGGAGCAGGCCGCATCCGAGATCAGAACCTGTGCTTCGTCCTGGTCGCACTACTATGAAGTGACCGGTGAAGAGATTATCGACTCCTTCGTGTCGATTGCAGGCTCGATCCAGAAGCTGCGTCTGATCCAATAACCCAATGTGGTCGAGAACGAGAAAGGGCGCCAATACGGCGCCCTTTTTTCGTTCCGTCGGGGGTGCGCAGCGTTAGGCCAGGATAGCCTCGATCTTGTCCAAGGTCGCCTTGTTGACCGCGACGCCTTCGGTTTCGGCGGCAATGCGTTTTGCGCGCCGTCCGTCGCCCGGCAGATGCGCGCCGTCCTGAGAATGGATCGAGCCGACCAATGCACTGATATTTTCGGCAAACATGTCTTGCGCCGCAGCGGCCGGGTCGATGGCGATAAAGAACTGACCGGTCTTGGGTGGCCCCCCAGCTGTGCCCGAGAACGGCGAGGCGTGAATGCCGAGCGTCGCGCCGGTCAGGGCTGCGGCCATGATCTCGGTCAGCAAAGCGATGCCCACTCCTTTGTAGCCCCCCGATGGGGCCATCGAGCCCTTGAGCCCGACATTAGGGTCCGTGGTTGGGTTCCCATCCGCGTCCAGCGCCCAGCCCACAGGGATTGGTTTGCCTTCGCGGGCATGTTTCATGACCTCGCTCTTGGCGATGGTGCTAGCGCTTTGGTCGATCAGAACGGCGGGCTGTCCATCTGTGCCGGGTACCGCGACCGAGAACGGGTTGGTGCCGATAACCGGCTTCGACCCGCCCGATGGCGCGATTGAGGCAGGTGCATTGGTAAAGCCCAACCCAACCAGACCCGCCTGCGCCAACCGGTGCGTGTGATAGCCCAGGACCCCGCAATTATAGCTGTTGCGGATGGCCAAGGCCGCGATGCCCTGTTCCTTGGCGGCTGGGATTAGGGCGTCAAACCCCATGTCAATTGCGCTATGTGCAAACCCTGTTGCCGCGTCAACCGTGATCAGGCCAGAGCGAGGCCGGTCCAAGACGGGCTTTGCGGCACCGTCGACCTTTCCGCATTGCACATGTTCGCAATAGATCGGGATATAGGCCAGACCGTGGCTGGCCACCCCATCCGCTTCGGTTGCCGCCGTGGCAACGGCCAGCGGGCGAGCGTTGGCTTCGGTCGTGCCAGCGGTAACAAGGGCGCGAAAGGCCAGGTCTTCGATTTCGGTCAGGGTCAGAGTGCGGGTTTCCATCGTGTCGCTTTCATCAATCGTTGTCGGACAGGCCAGACCCGGCCCCAAGCAGACGAGAGGCCTCGGTCGCGGGGGCATAGGTGCGGTGGGCAAAACGGTTCAATACGGCCCATGCGGCCGGATCGGGCATCGCGCGTGAGGCGCAGGCAGCGGGTGCGGTCAAGATTCCGCCAAGCGCGACCTTCACCAAAGTGGCGTCGCTGGGCAGCGCTGGGTTCACGGCCAGAGAAGGCCCATCTGTGACGACCTCAACGCCATCCACGGTGATTGTGACGGGCGTTTTCAAATTGCGCGCAATGTTCGCGGCGAATGGCAGCAACAGGGCAGGGGCGGCGACATTGGTCAGTGTGATTTCGCCCGTCCGCAGCGAGCCCATATGGTCGGACAAGGCTGCCCCGGTGGCCAGAGGGCAAAGGATTTCATCCCCGCGCCATTCGTTGCCCGGACATGCCGGGCGGTGCCGGCCCGGCGCATGTGCCAAGCCCCGGTCCAACAGATCGGCCAGAACCTGCGCGCCGTCCAGTCCCGCGGCACATAGCCAGCGGGTGGCCTTTCCGGCCTCTTCGGACAGGCCCCAGCCATAGCCCGCGCCGCGCGTGGCGCGTTTGGCGGTGGCCTCGACCTCGTTTAATGAAAAGCTCATGTCATTGCCCTTGGGTAGACCCAGTGATCAGCGGTATCTGCGGACAGATCCTCAGGGTAGGGGGCACCGGCATACATGCAAATCCGCACCCAACGGTCCGAGCGGGGATCGAAATGCGTGGCACCGAAGAACGAGAGTTTCGCTCGCAGCATGTCGATGGGCATGACATCCGCGCCGATCGTATTGTCGCGTATTTCACCATAGGGTGCGACCTGTCCCATCTGCGCGCGCCGGATCGTGTGGCGATGTTCGGGGTGCTGCGACAGAAACGCGGCAATGGAGGTGGTGTCTGGCCAGTGGGACAGGGCGTAGTAAGCCGTCGCCGCATCGCGGGCCGGGGCCAAGGGTTGTTCGTACTCCGCGATGGGCTCTTCGAACCGTTCGCCCAGACGGGGTTCCAGCTTTTCTTCGGACACGTACCAGGCGCGGGCGCAGTTGGCCTGTGCTTTCCAGTCAAGATCAAGCGCCCAGTCAAAACTCTGTCGGATCAGCGCGCGAACCTGTGCGACGCTCATATTGCCGTCGATCACCTGCGCCCCGGCGTTGCTGTCGGCCATGCAATCGACCAAACCGTCGACCAGATCGCCGTAAGGTTCGAGGATCAGCGAGGCGAGCAATTCCTGACCCTCTTCACTCAGATGATCTTCGGACCAGCGGATCAGGGCGTCCCAGGGAAGGTTTTCGGTCAGGTCGCGCTGGGCCAGTTCGGCGGTGAGCGTGTCCAGATCAACCCTGAGCACGGCCAGCTTGTCGATTTGAACGGGATGATCCGAGCGCCACCACGACACCGACAGCTTGCTGCGTTCGAAAATCGCGCGGAACTGCGCGATGCGGTCAGGTGTGGCTTGCGGCACGGACCGCACCCGCGCGATGGCCTCTTCGCGCACCATGATCCAGTTGTTGAACAGCACGGGATGGTTGACGATAAAGGGCGCCATGCCCAGACCGGTCGAATTGCCAATGCCCAGCCATTGCGCAATCGTCGGGTCCAGACTGGCGGTTTGGTTCCCCCCTTTGGCCTGCGCCATGTGCTGCACCAGATCGCGCACGAAGGTGCGGGTCAGATAAACCGACAGCATCTCGGTTTGGAAAGGGGCGCTCAGTTCCGGGCGGTCGGCAGTTTTCTCACGATCAGCCGCCCCGAACTTGCCCGATCCATAAACAGCCGTGCTGCGCATCAGGTAGCCCACCTGATAGATCTGCTCGGGGTCCGGCTGTGTGCCTGCTGCCAGCGCGTCGACCACATGCGCCCAAAGCCGGACCGAACGGTTGGCGCGAGACAGAGACAACTCGCTTTCGCTGATCCGCCCGGCCTCTTGCAAGGGGACGTTTTGAGACAGGCGGTCAATGTCTTCGGTCGTGGGGATGCCATCGAACAGGGTAAATGTGGCGTCCCAAGCCTCGGCTATCACGCGGTCGGAGCGTTGCTCGGGCGGCAGGTCATGAGCGAAAGCAACCAGTGAATAAGCGCGTTCAGGGCCGTGCGCGGTATAGACCGCATGACCCACCCCGTTCGTGTCGATGTCAAAAACGGGCCGGGTAAAACGCCAGTTCTCGCGGGCCATCCGCCGGGTCAATTGCCGCATGAAACTAAGGCGACATTGGTGCAGCGACCCCAATCGCGACAGTCGCATGACCTGCGCGGGGTCTCGGCGTGCAATATCGCGGTGCAGATCGATCATGCGCGTGGTCCGAAGTTTTCAGCAAAGAAACGATACCAGTTGCCGCCCATGATACCTGAGACCTCATCTTCGTTCATACCCACGGAACGTAGCCCGGATTCGATATTCCCAAAATCGCGGTTGTCCTGAAACCAGTTTGGCATGGGCGGAAAACCGGGCGCCGAAGCCGAGCCTTCGCCATAGTCGATTTCTTTCGTCCAGCGCCCGACGCGCATCCACTCGACCACGCTGTCGGGTTGGTCCTGACACAGGTCAGTGCCGATCCCCAGATGTTGGACTCCGTATTTGTCGGCGGTGCGGGCGATCATCTGACAGAAACTATCCCGCGTGCAGGCGGATTTGTCTTTCAGATGATGCGGGTAGACCGAAAAGCCGAGCATCCCGCCATTTTCCGTCACCGCGCGGATCACTGCGTCGCGCTTGTTGCGCAGTGCAGGCGACCAGTCATGCGGATTGGCGTGAGTGATGGCGATGGGACGCTCGGACAGTTCAGCAGCCTCGATTGTGGATCGGTCAGCCGAGTGACTCATATCCACGACAAGGCCGACGCGGTTCATCTCTTTGATCACCTGCTTGCCCATGCGGGTGATGCCGGTATCTTCGGCCTCATAGCAGCCGGTGGCCAGCAGGGATTGGTTGTTATAGGTCAGCTGCATGAACCGGGCACCCAGATCGTGCAGGATTTCGACCAAACCGATATCGTCTTCGATGGGCGAGGGGTTCTGAAAGCCGAAGAACACCGCCGTCCGCCCGGTTTCGCGCGCCGTGTCGATGTCGCTGGCCCACCGACCCTTCATGATCAGGTCGGGGAATTGCTCGAACCAACGGTTCCACTTTTCAAAGTTCAGGACGGTTTCGCGGAAGTTCTCATGATAAGAGATGGTGACGTGGATTGCATCCACGCCACCTTCGCGCAGTTGCCGGAAAATCTTTTCCGACCAGTTGGCATATTGCAGCCCGTCGATACGCATCAGACCGGCGTCCCGGCGCTGATATAGGCGGTTTTGACGGTGGTGTAGAACTCAGCTGCCGCTTTTCCCTGCTCACGCGGGCCATATGAGCTGTCGCCGCGTCCGCCGAAGGGTACGTGATAGTCGGTGCCCGCTGTCGGCAAGTTCACCGTAACTACGCCAGTGCGCGCGTTGCGGCGGAAATGGGTGGCGCGGGCTAGGCTTTGGGTCACGATGCCCGAAGTCAGGCCGAATTTGGTGTCGTTGACGACGCTCAGCGCCTCATCATAGCTGCCGACCTTGATGACGCTGGTTAGCGGCGCGAACATTTCTTCGCGGTTGATGCGCATGTCGTTGGAGGTGTTCAGGAACACTCCGGGCGACATGTAGAACCCGTCATGCGGCATCTCCAACCGCGCGCCGCCACAGGCCAGCTCGGCGCCCTCGGACTTGCCCAGATCGACATAGGCGAGGTTTTCCTGCAACTGCTGCTCGCCGACAACCGGCCCCATCTGGGTGCCGTCCTCCAGCGCGTGACCGACTTTCATCGCTTGCGCACCGGCGACCAGTTTCTCGACGAACGCATCATGGATGCCCGCATGAACCACGAGCCGCGACGAGGCGGTGCATTTCTGCCCCGTGCCGCCAAACGCGCCACCCAGCGCCAGCGTCACAGCCAGATCAAGATCGGCGTCGTCCATGACGGCTAGCGCGTTCTTGGATCCCATCTCCATCTGTACCTTGGTCAGGTTCTGAATGGCCGCTGCCGCAATCCCTTTACCCACCGGCACCGACCCGGTGAATGAAATCGCGTTCACCTTGGGGCTTTCCACCAGACGCTGCCCGATGCTGCGCCCCGAGCCCATCATCAGGCTGAACAGGCCCTTGGGGATGTCCTGACGTTCAATGATCTCGGTCAGGGCTACGGCCGAGGCCGGGGTGATGTTCGCAGGCTTCCATACGACGGCGTTGCCGTAGCACAGCGCTGGTGCAATCTTCCACGAGGCGGTCGCGGTGGGAAAGTTCCATGGGCTGATGATGGCGACAGTGCCCACGGCCTCGCGTCGCACGTCAATCTCAACGCCGGGTCGAACGCTGTCGGCATTCTCACCGATCTGGCGCAGGCACTCAGCGGCGTAGTAGGTAAAGAACTGACCGGCGCGATAGACTTCACCTTTGCCCTCGGCCAGCGGTTTGCCCTCTTCGCGGGACAAAAGCGTGCCCAGCTCTTCCGCGCGGGCCATCAATTCATTGCCGATGGCGTTCAGAACGGCCTGTTTGCGTTCGGGCAGGTAAGCGGCCCATTCGGCCTGCGCCAGACGCGCCTGATCCAGTGTCGCCTCAAGCTGATCCGTGCTGGCCTGCGCAAAGATGCCGACCAGATCGCTCAGATCCGAAGGGTTGCGGTTTTCGATTTCAGAATCACCCGCCAGCCATTCGCCAGCGATCAGGTTCAGTTTGGTCACAATGCGCCCCAGAGCAAAATAAGAGTCGCGCTTAGGATGGCTTTTCCGCCGCATATCAGTCAAATTCAAACGAATGAACAAAAGTTCAGGAAAACTGAAATATGGCACTCAAGATTGAAACCCTTCGTTGTTTCTGCACCGTTGCCCAAACCGGCAATTTGACCGAGGCCGCGGATCGCTTGGGGCGCACGCAGTCGGCGGTATCGATGACATTGAAACAGTTTGAGGACCATCTGGGTCGAAAGCTGTTTGAAGGTGAGCGCAAGAGCCGTTTGTCCCCATTGGGAGCGCAAGTGTTTGAACTGGCGCTGAAACAAGTGCGTCAGTTCGATCAGGCCGTGCAGGACATCGAAGAGGCCGCGATCGCCGAGCAGGGGCTCTTGCGCATTGCCTCGGTGCCGTCGGTTGCGGCTTTGATTTTTCCACGCGTGTTATCGCATCTTGCGCGGCGGTATCCCGGCGTGAAAGTCGATTTGCGCGACACCGATACGCAGCAGGTTCTTGACGCGCTTGTCGAAGGCAGAGCCGATATCGGGATCGCCTCGGGGTATCATGCGTTGAATGGTATTCGCGCGGTGCCGCTGTTGCGGGACCGGTTCGGGCTGGTCTGCTCGGCCGAGCATCCGTTGATCGCGCAAGAGGCGCCGCCGACCCTTGCCCAAATCGCCTCGGTTCCATTCATTCGCAACGCATTGTGCGACCTGATAGAGTCGCCGCAGTTTCACGCCGCGATTGACCGGGCGGGAGTGACCATCCACAACACGCATTCGTTGATTGCGATGGTTCGGACCGGTGATTGGGTGACGGTTTTGCCACAAACGGTGACAGGGTTCATTCCGGAAGCCACCGCATTTCGACTGATCCGCGACTTGCCAGATCACAGGCAGGTATTCCTATATATCCACGAACGATCACGGTTTCCTGACCTGGTTCGCGCGACCGAGAAGATCATTTTGGCGGAAAACGCTTAGCGTGGCGTCAACGCTGTGGTTCCCAAGGATAGGGCGTTCCCTATTGGCTGCGGCTGACCAGTTGTCATTTTTCACGAACAGTGTCAGAAATGTAAAAATGTGATTGATTGGTCAAAGGCGGTACTTTGTGTTTGTGCCCTGCCTGACCGGGAAGTGGGGTATTTTTGGCGACTGCGAACACAATTTCCGGCGTGAACCCACAAGATATCATGACCGCCTTTGCCCAGTACGGATTTCGGAAAACGTCAATGGAAGACGTTGCGCGCGCGGTAGGTCTGTCGCGCCAGTCGATCTACAAGAAATTCGGATCGAAGGACGCGTGTTACGCTTGGGCGTTGAGGGCCTATACAGAAGCGTTGTACCAGCATGTTTTCGCGCTGCTCGATCAGGCTGAAAACGCGCCGATGGCTGTAGTGGAAACAGCGCTGATTTCTGTCGTCGGAGATTCGGTCGAACTGGCTGAATCCAGGCACGGGTCCGAGCTGCTCGAGGATGCTCTGGCCGTCGCAAGCGCCCAGCCCGAAAATTGGCCCAGCCTGTATGCCCAGAAGCTGGGGGCATTTATCTTGCGCCACGACCTGGCTGCAACGCCGGAACGGGCGCAGGATCTGGCGCATATTTTGATAACCGCGACACGGGGCGCTTTGGTTGTTGCGTCTTCGCGCGAGGCGTTCGCGCAGGACATTCGCCGAATTCTGCGCGGGGTTTTCGGTGATCCCTAGGCGCGGTTTCGGGCCACGCTTGGGGAACGCTCACGCAGTGGTCAAACTGTTTTGAAACACAATGACTTCCTTACTGCCGCATACTGATTTCCGGTAAAGCGCCGGGGTGTTTGGTGCAGGCGTCTCACTGTGATATGACGTTACGTAAGATACATGTAACCCTGAACTTTTTAGGGCTGTGCAACAAGGGGGAAGGCTATGAAATACATGGGATTTGGAGCAACCATTCTGTTTGCGGCAGGGTTGGTCGTCAGCACTTCAGCCAGTTACGCGCAGACCCGTGAAGAAAGCCATGGCATGGTGTTGCTGCGCGGGTTGCCGACGCTGGATACCCATCACAGCGTTGCCATTGTTGAATTGGACCCGGAATCTGATCGCTTTGGAGAAATTCTCAGCGAGGTTGAGCAACCCGATATCGAGCACCCTCTGCATCACCTTTACTACAGCCCGAATGGCAGGCTGTATTCCACCGGGCTCGATCCGGCGTGCAGTCTGGCCGAGATTGGCTTGTCGAGGGACGCTGGCGGTGCGCCGGTGATCGAAGGCATCACCTGTCTGGACACACAGGGCCAGATCGTGGGCGAAGATATCATGTGGGCCAATTCGAACGGGCAGGAATACATGTTTGTTACCTTCATGGGGGGCACCGGAGGTGATGATGGCGGCTCGGTCGGGGTGTTTGATCCGCAAACCAACGCGGTGGTCAAAATCATCGAAGCCCGTAAAAGTCAGGTCGGCGAAGGTGCCCCGTATATCATGTATCCGCATGGCATTTCGGCTTTCGAGGATCGTATGGTGGTGACATCGACCGTGCATCCTGACTTGGCTACTGGTGTTGGGAACGCGTTAACGATCATTGATCTGAACACGTTGGAGCCTATCCAGAACATCACCGTCGAGAATGAAAAGCCGCTGAACTTCCCGTCTTCTCCGGTCGAGGTTCTGTTCGCGCGGCCCAGCATTCACCCCGATATCGAACCGGCCATTCTGGCCAATACAATGTTCGGGTTCGAGACGTGGAAAATCCCCTATGACGCCAAGGCCAAGACCTTTGGCGCGCCCGAGGTCATCTATAGCGGTGTCGCCAATGACACTGCCGTGCCCTTGGAATTCTATGGCACCGAGGATGAGCTGTTCATTTCGCACGCTTTGCCCGGTGTGGTGAAACGGTACGAACTGGGCGCTCTGCCTGAACTGGTGTCCAGCGGCCCCGACATCGTGACCGATCCCGGTGCACATCACATGATCTTTTTCACCTCCGCCTCAGGGCGCGAGTTGATCGCGATTCAGAACAATCTGCTCAATCTGGGCAACGGTGCGGACAATGACCCGACCGATGTGGATTTCATCGCTTCTCTGAACGCGCACACGATTTCGGTGCATGATCTGGAAACCGGTGAACGTATCGGGACGGTCAATTTCAAGGAACGCTACAACAAGGGCGTGGACAACGTTGAGGGTCTGTTTGGTTCGGGCTTTGTGCATCACCACTAACGGATCGGGTGGCCCATGCCTCGGGTGATCGTTCTGCTGGCCGCCGCTGCGATTCTGGTCGCGGCGGGGTGGCTGATCCGGGACTTCATCCGCGATCCGGTGGCGACACCCATCGCCGACTTCTCGGCGCCGTTTGTGTTCGGGCGGTTTGCCGTGCCGCCTGATAACCCGCTGACTCAGGAAGGTTTCGCCTTGGGGCGGCACCTGTTCTACGACCCTATTCTATCCGCGAACAACGAAGTGTCCTGCGCCACTTGCCACATTCAGGCGATGGCTTTCACCGACGGGCGTGCCCGATCTCAGGCCTTATCGGGCGGTGAGCTGGAGTTCAGCGCCATGAGCCTGGTCAATCTGCTTTGGGGGCAGGAGAGGTTCTTTTGGGATGGCCGTGCGACCTCGCTTGAAGAGCAGGCGCTGATGCCGATCCAGCACCCCGAAGAGATGGGGCAGGATATCGACGTGCTGGTTGCAGAGCTGTCCAGCTCGTCTAGCTATCGTCGCATGTTTCGCCGCGCCTATGGTGAAGTCAGCGCCGACAACATCGCCCGGGCGTTGGCCAGTTTCATGCGGATGCTGATCTCGGACAATTCCAAATACGACAAATACCTGCGCGGTGAGGTGCGGTTGAACGCGCAGGAAGAACATGGGCGCAAATTGTTCATGGCCCATCCTGACACCAAAGTGTCCCTGCGCGGCGGGAATTGCATTGATTGCCACAGTCAGTTCCTGACCTCGGGGTTTCGGGACGCGCTGGACGGGTTCTCGAACAATGGGCTCGACCCAGAGGACACGCTGGCACCTGGTTTGATGGCGGTAACGGGAAACCCTGCTCACAAAGGGTTCTTCAAGGTTCCAACCCTGCGCAATATTGCCGTGACCGCTCCTTATATGCATGACGGCCGGTTCGAGACGCTGCGAGATGTCATGAATCACTATAATGACGGCATTGTCGTCAGCGACACGCTCAGCCCGTTGATCCTTGAAGCCGATAACGCCCCTGACACCCCGTCGGATACGGTGGGCCTGCGCATGACACCCGAGGAAATCGACGCAATCATCGCTTTTCTACATACGCTGACCGACGAAGTTTTTCTGACCGACCCTGCCTTTTCCAATCCGTTTGAAGGAGGCTCATGATGTCCCGCCTGCAAGCCATGTCCGGTTTTGGTCTGTTGGTGTTGCTTGCCATCGGATGGATTGTGTTCGTCCCTGGCCCCAAACGCACGACCGATGTCACCGTCACGCTGCGGGCGACCATGGACGGGGCCCCGCTGACCTTCGACCAGTTCATGTATGACAACCCCGCTGGACCCGGCGCGTTTCGGGTACGAGATTTTCGGTTTTACCTCAGTAATCTGGTTTTGACCTCGGGCGATGAAGAGTTCGTGGAGCCCGACAGCTATTACCTTGCCCGGTTCGACAATGCGGACAGATCTTATGTGATCACTCTGTCCGATGTGCCACTGCGCCGGATCGAGGGACTGCGCTTTTTGATCGGCGTGGACCCGGACGCCAACGGGTCGATCCTTGCGCGGGGCGATCTGGACCCCAACAGCCAGATGGCGTGGAACTGGGAGGTTGGGTATAAATTCGTTCTCTTCGAGGGTGCATTGGATGTGGATGGAGCCATTTCTCCGCTGGTTTATCATGTTGGGTTTTCCGAGAATGCCCGCGAGGTCTCGGTGCTGGTTCCGGCAGACATGACGCGGGCAGGGGAGACGCAGATAAATCTTGATGTCGATCTGGCCAAACTGTTCGACAACGCGGCGCTGATTGATATGCAAGCCCTGCCGACGGTGAAATTCGACCGCACCGATGCGCGAATGCTGGCAGACAACTACGCGGACATGATATCGGCATCCTATTAGCGGTTTCGCAGGGTTCGCGGCATAAAGCCAAATTTCCGCCCTTATTAGGTCAGATGATCCGCAAAATCAGGGCGCACAAAGATCTTCATGAAGGTTCAGGGGGTCTTTGCTGTGAAGCGCATCATTGGACATATCGACAGTCAGAAAAGGCGACTCTACGCGATTGCGTTTCTGGCGTTTGCTGCCGGATATGTCCTGTACTCCCATATCGAGGTGACACGTTTCGGGATGCCCCTGCCGGTGTTCACCGGGCTGCTATATATGTCGATGATCGTGTTCGCGACGGCTGTGTCCACGTATTTTCTGCCCAAACTAGCCCGCGTGACAGATGCTGTCGCAGTAACGCGTCTGGGTTTCGCCGTTTGGGTCGCCGGCACACAAAGTTACGAGGTTGCGGCCTCACCCCTGATCGGCGCGACCATTGTGATCGGAGGTGCAATGGTTTTGTTGCAACTGCGTAGCTGGGCCACCTTGGCGGTTCAATCCATGCGGGCAGCTACAGCGGTCGATCAACCAGTTCCTGTTTGGGTTGGCGCCCAGCGTCGGGCATAGTCATGACCCAAGGCGGCACCCCCGCCTGATCTGCACAAATCCTGCACAACATCCGCCGCTGGTTTGCACATCAAGGTGTGACAAGGCGGTATGGAACATAACCGATCTTACCTACTGTGGGCCGGGTTGGCCCTTGCATCCGCCGTATTGGCGATCGAGCCCGTCCTGTGGCTGATCCAAAGCTGGCGCGATCCGTCTTACCAATCCTATGGCGCGCTGTACGGCCTGCTGCTGGCCGGTCTGGTGCTTCTGTCTCTGACAAGTTCTCGCCCGCAGGGGCCGGACCGGCGCGGGCGGGTCTTTGCCGTCTTCCTGGGTGCGGCCTGCGTTCGCTTGGGGGGGCAGGTGCTGGCCGTCAATATCCTCAGCGCATTGGCTCTGGCGTTGGATGTCTTTGCGTTGGCCGTTTTCCTGCGACTGGATCAGCGACGCATTGCGCTGTCGCCCATGTGGTTGGCGGCGCTGTTTCTGTTCTGCCTGCCGCTTGGACCGATCCTTGAGCGGGTGGCAGGGTTTCCGTTGCAGGTGATGTCCGCCCACGTGGCGTGCGCAATGCTGTCGCCCTTTTTCCCGGACCTGCTATGCGAAGGAGTTCGGCTGCGTGTGGGTGGCGTGGATGTTCTGGTCGATCTGCCCTGCTCGGGTGCGGTGGGGCTGTTGCAGCTTGTCAGCCTTTGGGCCTGCCTGAACGCGCTCTACCGTCCGGCGCTATTGCCTGCGCTGGGCGGAGGTCTGTTGATAGCAGCAGCAACGGTGCTGGGCAATGGCCTGCGCATCACCCTGCTGGCGGCGGGTTTGGCGCAAGGGGTCGACACGATGGCCCCCACGTTGCACAGCCTGATCGGGCTGGGGACACTGGCGCTGATCGCCTTGACGGTTGTGCTGCTGTACCGTCCGAAACCCGCCCGGCCCAGACCTGCGCGGATCACAACGTTTTCCCTGCCGCGCGTCCTGCATTTCCCAGCGGTTGTATCGGCGCTGGGTTTGTCGCTGGCAATCGTCAGTGCCCCGCGCGCGCCGGTCGATCAATCCGCTCCGGTGCCCCCGACCGAACTGCCCGGTCAGTTGCTCGGACACCCCGCGCAAGAGGTCGCACTCTCTGACGTTGAACGCGCCTATTTCGCGACCTATGGCGGCACGGCGCGCAAAGTACAGTTCGGCCCCATGGGGGTGAATGTCGTGCGCACGACTTCGCCCCTGCGCCACCTGCATTCTCCGGCCGCCTGCCTGCTTGGTATGGGCTATCAAGTGCGGTTTCTGGGCACCCGGTTCGATCCGCTGCCCAGCTCGGTTTACGAAGCAACGGGCCCGGACGGGCAGGTCTGGACGGTCGCGGTCAGCTTTGTCTCGGGCGATGGTCAGCGCACCGCTGGCGTGGGCGAAGCCGTCTGGAGCTGGCTGAACGGCTCATCCCGCGAATGGCGCTCGATCCAGCGCATTACCCCGAAATCCATGTCAGATTCGGACCGCGCCGCCTATGAGGCTGCGGTTCTAGCCGCCCTTGATTTGTAACCCTTGCTCAGGAGATCCAAATGCGTGCCCTTTTCCCTGTGATGATCCTACTTGTCTGGCCGATGGTGGCCGCGGCCAAACCCGACCCCGCCGACGTGGCCGGGCGCGTTGTCGCCCATGCTGGCGACCGGGTTTTCGATCTGCCCCTGCTGGACAGCGCCCTGCATGTCACCATTCAGGGCGATATGGCGACAGTTGAACTGCGGCAGACGTTCCAGAACCCAGCGATGGTTCCGGTCGAGGCTGAATACCTGTTCCCCCTGAACCAAAAAGCCGCCGTTTACGGGATGGAGATGCGCGTAGGCGATGAGTTGGTACGGGCCGTGATCCGTGAAAAAGCACAGGCCGAGGCAGAGTTCGATCAGGCCGCGTCCGAGGGCAAGGCGGCTGCGCTGTTGACCCAGCACCGCCCCAACATGTTCACGCAGAGGATTGCCAACCTGATGCCGGGGCGTCCGGTCGAGGTAACGTTGCGCTACGTCCAGATGGTGCCCAAGATCGACGGCCAGCATGAGATGGTGATCCCTCTGATCGTCGGCCCGCGCTATCAAAGCCCGCTAGACACTCCTCGGCCTGAGCTGGCCAGTGCCGAGGACATTCCGCTGGAAAACGCCACGTGGTCTGTCAGCCCGATCCCCGCCTATCCTCCGGTCGCGGGGCTGGACCTGCCCGATACTGTGACGTCCGAGCGGGTCTCGCTGGATGTCTCTCTGACTGCTGGGGTTGAGCTATCTGGGTTTCACAGCCCGACCCATCCGTTGCAAATCGATCAGGGCCAAGAAAGCCTGACTGCCCGGTTTGTAGATGGCAAGGTCATGGACAACCGCGATCTGGTGCTGCGCTATACGCTGGGTGGGGCGGAGTTACAGGCGGCAAGCCTGTCCCATCATGACGAGCGCGGTGGCTTTCTGTCGGTGCTGATCGAACCCCCGGCGGTCCCGGACGAGGCCACAGCCACCCCGCGCGAATTGGTCTTTGTGCTGGACACCTCCGGCTCGATGGGCGGGGAGCCGATGAAGGCCAGTAAACGCTTCATGGATGCTGCCTTGCAAGGGCTGCGGGAGGGGGATCATTTCCGCATCATCCCGTTTTCCAACACGGCGCGGCATTTTTCGAACACATCGACCCCGGCAACCCGGTCGAATATCCGCAAGGGGCGCACCTTTGTGCGCGGCTTGTCTGCGGGGGGCGGGACCGAGATCGACAATGCGGTTCGCGCTGCCTTTGCGACCGACACGCCCGAGGGCGCGATCCGCATCGTGGTCTTTCTGTCCGACGGCTATATCGGCAATGAAGCGCGAGTCCTGAAAACCATTCGCGATCAGATCGGTCCAGCCCGAATCTATGCGTTCGGGGTGGGCAACGCCGTGAACCGCTATCTTCTGGACGCCATGGCGGAAGAGGGGCGCGGCTATTCCCGCTATGTCGCGCTGGACGAAGACGCGCTTGAGGTGGCCGAAACTCTGGCCGCGAACCTCAAATCCCCTTTGCTGACCGACTTACAGATCGACTGGGGCGGATTGGAGGTACAGGACGTCACACCCGCCCGTTTGCCTGATCTGTTTGCGGGCAATGGCCTTCGTGTGATGGCGCGCTACGATGGCGCTCTTGAGGGCGATATCACGTTGAAAGGTTTGGTGCAGGGGCGCCCCGCGCAGATGCCGGTCAAGCTGTCACTGACCGAAACCGAAGGCGATGCCGCATTGCCGCTGATCTGGGCACGTGACCGGATCGGCGTGCTGGAACGGCAGATCGCGGTCGGGGACCGCGCCGGACAGGCGGATGCCGAGATCACGCGTCTGGGGCTGGCCTATTCGCTGCAAACCCGGAACACCTCATTCGTGGCCGTGTCGCAGCAAATCGTCAATGACAGCGGGCAGATGGCTGTGCAGGCCGATGTCCCATTGCCGATGGTGTCCGGTGTGACAGCCGCGGCCTATCCCTCGCAGGGCTTCGCCGGGTCATCCTCGCCCGAGCCGCAGGCGATTTTGGGTCTGATCATGGTCGCGGCCATGACCGTATTGGGTCTGCGTCCTCGGCAGGCGCGACGGGTATGAGGTCGCTGATCATGCAGGTTGATATGGACATCGCCCGAATCGCTTGTCAGAACCTTCTTATGGAAGCGCATATCCTGATTGTTGATGATGATCCCAAGATCCGCGATGTGATCCGCATCGCCCTGAAAGGGGCGGGTATGCGCACAACCGAAGCCGCGAACGGGCAGGCTGCGCTGACCCATGTCGGAGGTGAATCGATCGATCTGGTGCTGCTGGATATCGGAATGCCTCAGATGGATGGGTTTGAATGCTGCAAGGCCATTCGGGCGCGATCGGATCTGCCGATCCTGTTCCTGACCGCACAAGATGACGAAATCGACCGGGTTCTGGGATTTCAACTGGGCGCCGATGATTTTGTCGCCAAACCCTTTAGCCCGCGCGAACTGGTGCTGCGGATCAAGGCAATCCTGTCCCGTGGTCGCCGCTCGGCCTCGCGCCCTTTGCGCACCGGCGGGCTGGAGCTGGACATGGCCGGTCACACCTGCCGCATCGAGACCACGCCGGTCGATCTGACGGCGACCGAATTTCAGTTGCTGTATTCTCTGGCAGAGCGTCCCGATCAGGTGCATGACCGAAATGCGCTCGCCCAAAAACTGTATGGGACGGGCACGCAATTATCCGGGCGCACGATTGATAGCCACGTGCGTAACATTCGGGCCAAAGCGTCTCAGGTCGGGTGCGCCGATATCATCCAGACGGTCCACGGCGTCGGTATCAAGCTGGGCGCATGTACGTGCGACGGATAGGCGCGATCCGCCGAAAATGGCGCCCGTCGATGGCGTTTGTCGTTGCGCTGGTCTGTGTAGCTTTGGTCTCAATACCGCTGGCGGCCATGATGACGGTGCAGCTAACCTCGAACCAGTTTGTGCGGGAAACCGAACAGGTGCTGCTGAAACAGGCTGCAGTCTACGCCGAGATTTATCGCACCCGCTTTCAGGCCGTGGACGGACCCGAGATCGGCCCCGAACTTGCGCCCGAAATGCAAGAGTTTTGGGCCGCCGAGGTCCGCCCCATACGGGCCCAGATCAACGTGCGCCGCGACCGGGTTCTTCCGCCACTGCCGGAGGGACCAAAGGTCGGGGCGATATCCGATCCGCGTCATGAAACAGTTTTGCCGGGCATGGCCGAGCTGGCCCGGTCTGCGGGCAAGAGCACACTGGCCGGGGTGATTTTTCTGGACCATCAGGGGCAGGGCACCGGCGAGGCGGGGTTGCGTGCTTTCGCCGATTTGGCCGAAGTGCAGCAAGCATTGACTGGTCGTGTCGGTACGGCGTTGCGGGCGCGTGCAGATGAATTTGACCGCCATCCGCTGACCTCGATCAGTAGGGATACGGGGTTTCGGGTGTTCGTGGCCTATCCCGTTCTGGCACAGAATCGTGTGATCGGGGTTGTGCTGCTGTCCCGCACGCCGCTGAACCTCAGCAAATTTCTGTACCGCGAACGAGACGCGCTGATCACAATGGCGCTGTTCACGCTTAGCGGTGCTGCATTGATCGGATGGCTTTTGCACCGACTGATGTCCCGTCCGGTTCGGGGCCTGCGGGATGAGGCGCGCCGAGTGGCCTCGGGGGATACCCCTGTCTCGGACCCGCTTGCACAATACGGGATGCGGGAACTGGCCGATCTTGGTGAAAGCATGTTGTCGATGGCCGATACGTTGCAGGCCCGATCACGCGAGATTGCGATTTATACCGATCACGTGACGCATGAACTGAAATCCCCAGTCACCTCGATCGCTGGAGCCGCCGAGCTTTTGTCCGAACCTGCCCTGTCGCCGGAAGATCGCGCAGGGCTGCTGGACAATATCCAGACCGAAGCTGTGCGCATGAACACTCTGCTGGGCCAGTTGCGTGAGCTGAGTAAATTGCGGCAAGCCCCGAAATCGGGTCCGGGCCTGTTGCCTGACATGCTGCCCACTGTAGACGGGCTGGAAGTTCGCATTGCCGAGGGGCAGGATGCGCTGCTGCCATTATCGCAAGAGCACGGGCGGGTTGTTTTGCTGCACATGGCTCAGAATGCGAAGTCTCACGGCGCTACCGAGGTGGTCTTGTCTTATTCTGATAGTGTCCTGCGGGTTCTGGATAACGGTGAAGGGATTTCACAACACGACGCGGAAAGGCTAACCGAGCCTTTCTTCACAACGCGTCGCGAAGAAGGCGGCACTGGGATGGGTCTTGCGATCGTTGCCGCGATCCTCGAAGGCTATGGGGCCACGCTGAAGGTTGAGCCTTCAGACATGGGGTCTGAATTCCGTATCGAATTTGCGGAAAGTAGGCCAAACAGGCAGGAATGTTGATTGTAGAACTCGCCACGGGCGAAGAGCAGGAGCCCATACGCAAAGTTTTGGCAAAATTTGGGTAATAGCTTTGGTCGTACTGAACCGGGGATATATTGAAGAACACCGCGAACTGTCGATGGTCGGAAAAGGAAATTTGAAGTAGGTGCCTAATTTGGCTTCGCATTCGGATTGGCCCTATTCGACCCATAAAAGGCTTCTAAGGTATTCAGTAAACGCAATCTGCAAGGCCCAATGACGCGAGTCGCGCTTGCAATCACTAATATTGGTGTGGATTTCTTGATTTCTTCGAGACGAGGCCGGGCAACTAGACCTAGGAAGCCAACAGGGTGACGTTTACAGGAGTTCGTTGACATCACGCCAGATGTTGAATGTCACAGCTACTAATTTTTGCGCGCCACATCAGCGGCGCATTGCGCTGGACGGCTTTCCAGCTCGTGCAACCAAGACTTTTTGTTTGGGGGTAAAATAGCAGCTATTCCGATTGCAATCGAAGACGATGTTCTGATCCTGCCCAGCGGCACCAATGACACGCTCTATATCGCGTTTGATGGAGTCGACAATAACGACAAGCTGCGGATCAACAACTTCCAGACGCTGGCAACAATCGAAGTCGATGACTTTTATTTGGACTTTACCTTGGCGGCAGGGGAAGACGCCTTGGATGGCGCCGACCCAACCGGTGGCTGTGAAGTGGCAGACGGAAGCCCGGCAAGCTTGACGATACCCGGGGATGGCAACGACGAAGATTCCGTCTTCTCAATTGTTTAAGGCAAAATCCAATGAGGCGGTCAGTTTGCACCGGCTGCCTCTACTCGACGATCTAAAAAAGGCCCCGCCGACAGTTTTTTTGAATCGTGCATTCGGGAATTTGGGGGTGATTTGCGGTGTTTGTGGTGCTGATCGTCGCGCCAAGCGGAACAATGCAAACCGTTTTTAAAAAATTATCCGCAAATTTGGATCAAAAAACAGCCGAAAACGGAGAAAGTTCACGGATTAACATTGGGTTAATTTGGCCCCCGGTAAATTGCAGGTGTAGTTGTTAATGAGTTGAGCATGGTTAAGCTGAACAAATATCTGACAGAGCTGTTTCCGGTCGAATGGAAGTCTTCTATTCCGGGATTGAAAACGACCGGAGACGGCTCTTCTAAGTCCATCCGGCAAGGGCTGGAACTGGCTGTTCCTACATGTGTTTTCTTTCTGTTGCTGGCCTATTGCCTGCACAAAGCCAGTGTTGAAAACTACGTTTCCGTTCTGATGTGATGCATCCAGTCCGCTTTGGGCTGGTAGCCAAGCCTAAGTGATTTGTCACGGACGGACAAAGATCACGCCGCGGCTTTCTCGGCTTTTTCCATTTCCTTAATGATAAGCACGCGCAGGATTTCGCGGAACTTATCCATGTTCCGTTTGAGCAAGGTTTCCATCAACGAACTACCCAGGCCAGCGTCCATTAAGAATTTCGCCGCAGCCTTGCCCAATTTGACGTTGTCCTCGCCCATAAGCTCTTTGGGGCCGCTTTTGAGCCATGGCAGAAGCAGTTTCTCAAGTTCCATTTTGCTAAGAACCTTCAGCATTGCTGACGTTCCAAGCTGGGTTGCAAAACGGCGCAATGCCAGAGGTAGCAGACGCTCGGGCGCGACCGAACGGATATAGACTTCAAGGCCAAGCTGCCCGCCGCGTTTTTCCAGAACCTTGGCCGCTATCTTCAATTCGGCGTTGATTATGCCCTTGGGCACGAGTCTGGGTGCCGCGCGTTCCGACCACGTTTTCAAAAAGGCCGGGCTAAGGGCACTGGTTGTGATATAGGGGCGCGCAAGTTTGACTACCCCACCCACGATCAATCCTGCAGCAGCTCCGGTGATCGCATTCTTCACCATTCTTTCGCTGATTTCTTTTGTCGACATCTGCTTTTCGCCTGCGATTTCGCGGCCAATGGCGTCGTAGCCGTCAAAGGCCAACCCTGTAACGGTGGCGGCT
This sequence comes from Ruegeria sp. J8, assembly GCF_056531925.1. Lineage (NCBI taxonomy): Bacteria > Pseudomonadati > Pseudomonadota > Alphaproteobacteria > Rhodobacterales > Roseobacteraceae > Ruegeria > Ruegeria sp. J8. The sequence continues at coordinate 23,243 of NZ_JBQFMR010000011.1, read as the reverse complement.
GTGGCGTTCAGTACGATCCCTGCGCCCAACCCGGCCGGAGGGCAGGCGGTCAGAATAAGTGCGCAGGTCGCGAATTCACCCGCCGCTCGCACATATCCCGCCTGTTTGATCTTTTTCGCCGTGGCATCAATCAGGCCATGAACCCATGCGATGACGGCATTGTTGTAGTTCACGACAGCCGCGTCGCAGGCGACCAGGGCTTTCTTGAACCCCTTGTAGTCGCGCCCGCTGACGGTTTTTGCCAATGTTTTGTAGGCCGCCGCTGCTTTGGTGTAGTAGGGGCGCGGATCTTCGGCGCGGCTTACCGCGTTGATGAACGTGTAGACATAGCGCTGTTGGTTGTTGATCTCGATCTGGGCATTGTGACGATCACAGGCAGCATAAAAATTGATCCGCTGATGTTCCAGCGCGCGGTCCATTACGCGATGGACCTCTTTGACCGTAGCTTTGTAACCGCGTTCATCCAGCAGAACATTGCGCTTACCGTCCGAGACCACATAAGCCTTTGTTTTCGGGTTAAGAACCCAAACGACTTCTCCCTTTTTGAGCGCTTCACCTTTCTTCAGACGCACCGAGACTTTCTTGTTCTTGGAATATTTCAGGATCGCGTTTTGATCCTTGATTTTATATTGCTTTACGATCGAAGCCAGCGTGTCGCCGTCCTTTGCCTTATGCGAAATCCAAATCACGAAGCGTTCCTCTCCAAACCAGCTGGCAAAATGGGATCAGAGGGCATCTTCCCGCCATCCTCCTGCGGGTGCGTGCAAAACGAGGCCGCCACTGAGTCGATCTGCCGTTTAATAGTGGTAAGCTATGTGGTCTAGGTGTCCGGGTTGTGTCGCATGTTGTATCAATTGTATCAGCCGTGCCGACTGCCCCGACTGCCCCTTGTCGTTTATGAATTGGTGCCCGTAGTTGCCTTGGTGCGCGGGGCAATGGATGGCGCGTATCCCACCCAAGTTTTGAACGCTCGGGTAAAGTTGGCCATGTCGCTATACCCCAGCCTGTGGGCGATCTCGGTCAAGCCCAAATCCGTATCGCGCAACAAGCTTAAGGCGCGGCGATGACGGACCTTGCTCAGCAATTTTCGAAAGGACTGCCCTTCAAGCGTCAGGCGCCGTTGAAGAGTGCGCTTACTCATGCTCATGCGACGTGCAACGGAGTCCAGTTCAGGGGTACCTTCAAACATATCCAGCAGGATGCAGGCCTCCAACGCGATAATGAAGTCGCTGCCGGGCGCTGTCATTTTTGCCTAAACATCCGCCCAGCATATCGACGCCCCAGCCATGCTGTGTGGCAATGGCGGCGTATCCAACTCAATAGCGGTCAACGGCAGGGACAGCGCCGAGCGGTCGTAAAGCGGCTGACACTGCAACAAATCGCGTAATTCATCCCCTTGGCCTCGGTCGGGGTAGTCAATTTCGATCCACCGCGGTCGCCAGCTAGGACCAAGGAAGCGTCGGGCAAATCCCAGCATCAATGGGATGTTGTGGTCGCTGTGGGCGCAGATGGGGACGTCATCACCGCGCGGGACGAAATAGCGCATGATTCCGCCGCTGCGCATTTCAACCAACCAAACGCGGGGGCCGTTCTGGAACAGGGGCATGGCCCGCGCAAGACGATGAATCCCTTGACGCAACGTAGGGGCCTGACCGGCAAATTCGAACCACGGACCAATTTCCGCCCCGGACATTCCAAGCCCGACATGCAATCCGAAAAACGGGTGGCCCGACACGCGTTCAGCCTCGGCAAAAACACCGACCATTGCCGATAGCGGGATTCGCACAAACCGATCGTTCAGCACATCAATCGGAATGTTGGCTCGTTCAAAGACTCGCTCAACCGCTGCCGGTCCGGCGCAGCTTTGCAGCCGGTCCGGCAAATGTCCCATCCCGGCTGCGGTCGTGGTGGCGGTTTTTAGTTTTGACATCGTTAATGCTGATTTTATCTATGTATTACTTTGGAGACGGAGCAAATTATTGAGGTATATAAATTTTTGCACGGCTTTGGCGTGAAATGACAAGTGAAATGTGCTATCACTTGATACGCGTGGACAGGATGTAAGTTGTCATCACACAGCCCGAGGCGTCTCGGGCAGCCGGGGGGGCGTGACATCGTATCCATGTCCACAAGCCGAAGGCACTACCCCCGGTTATTTCGAGTTCAGGGAGACAAACATTGCTTTTATTCCGACAATTAGTCAAACGGGCCGCCCGTCCGCTCAGCGGTGGGGTTCTGGCGCTGGCCGCTCTGGGCGCGCCGGTGTTGGCCCAGGGCGCGAACGACACGCCGAATTTCCTGGTCATCTGGGGCGACGATATCGGGTATTGGAACATCAGCGCCTATAATCAGGGCATGATGGGGTATGAAACCCCCAATATCGACCGGATTGCCAATGAAGGGATGTTGTTCACGCACAGCTACGGGGAACAGTCCTGTACAGCAGGGCGTGCGGCCTTCGTCACGGGTCAGTCAGGGTTTCGCACAGGTCTGCTGAAAGTGGGTCTGCCGGGGGCCAAGGAAGGCATGTCGCCGAAAGATCCCAGCATTGCCGAATACATGCGCTCCAAGGGGTATATGACCGGGCAATATGGCAAGAACCATCTGGGTGATCTGGACGAACACCTGCCCACCAACCACGGATTTGATGAGTTCTTCGGCAACCTCTATCACCTGAACGCCGAAGAAGAGCCTGAAAACGAGGATTATCCCAAAGATCCGGCCTTCCGCGAACAGTTCGGCCCGCGCGGTGTGATCCGGTCATCAGCGGACGGTTCGGTCGAGGATACCGGCCCGCTGACCCGCAAACGGATGGAGACCATAGATGAGGAAGTCACAGCCGGGGCACTGGACTTCATGCAGCGCGCCCATGATCAGGGTAAGCCGTTCTTCCTGTGGTACAACACCACGCGGATGCATATCCACACGCATCTCAAGGAAGAAAGTCAGGGCGTGACCGGGCTGGGCGTCTATCCTGATGGCATGGTCGAACATGACGGCATGGTCGGCCAGATGCTGGACAAGCTGGATGAGCTGGGCATCGCGGACAACACCGTCGTAATGTATTCAACCGACAACGGGGCCGAGGTGTTCTCGTGGCCCGATGGCGGCACTACGCCGTTCCGAGGTGAAAAGAACGACAACTGGGAAGGCGGTTATCGCGTTCCAATGATGATCAAATGGCCCGGCGTTATTGAGCCCGGTCGCAAGTCAAACCAGATCATCAGCCATCTGGACTGGTTCCCGACCTTCATGTCCGCGCTGGGCGATCCTGACATGAAGGAGCGCATGCTCACCGAGGCCCCCTTTGGCGAAGAAAACGAGCCCGTCCATCTGGATGGCTATGACTTCATGCCGTATTTCCGAGGGGAAACTGAGGTCGGCCCGCGGCGCGAGTTCATCTATTTCTCGGATGGCGGCGATCTGGTGAACCTGCGGTACAACCGCTGGAAAGTGGTCTTTGCCGAACAGCGCGCCCATGGGTTCGACGTCTGGCAGGAACCGCTGACCTTCTTGCGTCTGCCCAAGATCATCGACCTGTATTCCGACCCGTTCGAACGGGCGCAGGACGAATCCATCGGCTATTCCCGCTGGCGTCTGGACCGCACCTATCTGCTCGTACCCGCGCAGGCCATTGTGGCGCAGTTCCTTGGCACGTTCCAGGACTACCCGCCACGTCAGGAACCGGCCAGCTTCTCAATTGATCAGGTCCTGAGAAGCCTGCAAACAGCCGGCAGTCAGTAACGGCCTAGACCGGACAAAACTTCATGGCGCGGAGCGATGCCGCGCCATTTTCGCACCAAAAGAGATTTCTCATGAAACGCTATGTTTTTGCCGTGGCTGCCTTGCCGTTTGGTTCTTTTCCCGCGCTGGCCGATCCGCTGGCGTCCTGGAACGACACCGCCACAAAAGCCGCCATTATCGACTTTGTCGAACGGGTGAGCGATCCGAACTCTTCCGATTTCGTCCCCGAAGAGGCCCGCATTGCGACCTTTGACAATGACGGCACGCTGTGGGGTGAACAGCCGGTTTATTTTCAGCTTATCTACGCACTCGACCGCCTGAAGGAAAAGGCTGAGGCGGACCCGTCGATCCTGACCTCGGATGTCCTAAAGGCTGCCGCTGCAGGCGATATGGCCGCCGTCGCCGACGGGGGAGAGGCTGGTTTAATGGAAGTCCTGAACGTCTCGCATTCGGATGTATCCGTCGATGCGTTTCAGGCCGATGTCGCAGACTGGATCGCCACTGCCCGACACCCGGACACGAACCGGCCATACAACGAGATGATCTATGCGCCCATGCTGGAACTGCTGGATTACCTCGAGGCCGAAGGGTTTCAGACGTGGATCGTGTCGGGTGGCGGCATCCACTTCATGCGCGCCTTTGCCAGCGAAACCTACGGAATCCCGATCAACCGGATCGTAGGCTCGGTCACGCCGACCAGCTATGAGGTGGTGGAAGGTGTGCCCAAAATTATCAAGGGCCCCGGAATTGCTTTTGTGGATGACAGGGCAGGCAAGCCTGTTGGGATCGACTCGCATATCGGGCAGCGTCCGATCTTTGTGGGTGGCAACTCGGACGGTGATTTCCAAATGCTGGAATATGCCACCGCTGGCGACAGACCTGCCCTAGGCGTGATCGTTCATCACACCGATGCCGACCGCGAATACGCCTACGACCGCGACAGCCACATCGGTAGGCTGGTCCGCGGATTGGATGAGGCCGACGCACGTGGATGGGTGATCATCGACATGAAAGAGGATTGGGCGAAGGTATGGCCGGAATGAGCGACACTCCCAACCCCCGCGCGCATATCGACGCCCTGCGCGAACGCATGGGTCAGGCCATAATTGGTCAGCGCGACGTCATCGAGCGCCTGTTGATTGGTTTGCTGGCCAATGGCAATCTGCTGGTCGAAGGTTTGCCGGGGCTTGCCAAGACCCGCGCGATCAAGGCGATGGCGAAGAACCTGGAAAGCGATTTCAGTCGCATCCAGTTCACACCCGATCTGTTGCCCTCGGACGTGACTGGCACGGATGTCTACTACCAGACCGAAAAGGGCGGCGAATTCCGGTTCGAGGCCGGGCCTATCTTTGCCAATATCGTGCTGGCCGACGAGATCAACCGTGCCCCTGCCAAGGTGCAGGCCGCCTTGCTTGAGGCAATGGAGGAACGGCAAGTCACGGTGGGCGGGACCACGCACAAGATGGCCCCATTGTTCATGGTCATGGCGACCCAGAACCCGGTGGAGCAGGAAGGCACCTATGCCCTGCCTGAGGCGCAATTGGACCGGTTTTTGATGCATGTGCTCATCACTTACCCTCCGGTCGAGGATGAGGTTGAGGTCGTGCGGCTGGTCCGCGCAGAAGAGATCGCCGCCCAGAGCAAAGCAAAAGGCGAAAAACCCGCCCCAATCCCGCAACAGGCGATCTTTGACGCCCGGTCCCAGATCGGCGGAATCCATGTCTCGGACGCTATCGACCGCTATTTCGCCGATCTGGTGCAGGCTACCCGCACGCCCGAGGCCTATAGCGACGATCTGCGCCGCTGGATCGAGGTGGGCGCTAGCCCGCGCGCTTCGATCGCGCTGGATAAATGCAGCCGCACCCATGCCTGGCTAAACGGGCGCGACTATGTCGACCCTGAGGATGTCCGCGCCATTACCCCCGATGTGCTGCGGCACCGGTTGGGGTTGAGCTATGAGGCCCATGGCGAAGGCATCAGCGCAGATCAAGTGATCGCCGAAATCCTGATGCAGGTCGCCCTGCCGTGAGGCGTAGATGATGAACCGAAACGCCTCCCTTCGGCTGGGGCGCGTCAAGCCCCCGCCCGCCGCAACCGATGACCCGCGCGTGCGGGTTGATATCGCGCATTTGCGGGCGCTTGAGACACGTGCCAAGGCGCTGCGGTTTTTACCGCGCCAGCCTGCGCACTCGGTGCTGAATGGCCGCCATGCCTCGCGTCTGCGCGGGCGTGGGCTGAATTTCGAAGAGCTGCGCGGATACCTGCCTGGCGACGATATCCGCGCGATTGACTGGAAAGTAACCGCCCGCGCCGGTGAGCCCTATATCCGGGTCATGACCGAGGAACGCGACCGCCCGACACTGATCGTGGTGGATCAGCGCATGTCGATGTTCTTTGGCTCGGTCCTGAACATGAAATCGGTCACTGCGGCCGAGGCGGCGGCCCTGTCCGCCTACCGGATTTTCGATCAGGGCGACCGTGTGGGCGGTATCGTCTTCACCGACGACAAAATCGCCGAGATTAAGCCGGCGCGCAGTCGGGCCACGCTGTCGCGCTTTGTCGCCATTCTGGCTGAGGCAAATGCACAGCTGCACGCCGAGGCCCCTAAAACCAATCCAATCCGCCTGACCGATGTGTTGCGCGCTGTTGCCCGGATCGCCCCCCGCGATCATCTGATTGTGGTGCTTAGTGATTTCGATGTGATTGATGCAGAAACCGAACGGTTGGTCTCAGGCCTGTCACGGCGCAACGACCTGATCTTGGGACTGATTACGGATCCCTTCGCCAAGGACCTGCCTCGCGATCTGTCACTGATCATCTCGGACGGAGCGTTGCAGGCTGAAATCAAAACATCCGACTCAATACAACATGCGGCGCTGAGAGAATTCGCCAGCGCCCGCGTGGCGCAGGTTCTGGATTGGCAGCGCAGGTTCGGCGTGCCCGTTCTGCCGCTGACAGCGGCCGAGGAAACCCTGCCGCAGATCCGGCATCTGATGGGGCTGGGACCGAAATGAACGAAACGGAAATCCCCACCGGCACTTCGCTGGTCGACCTGCTGGATCAACTGGTTGTGCCAGATCCGCCGCCGCCCGTGTCGATGATGCCGCAAACGGTCGGCTGGGCCGTTGTGGGCGCGCTTCTAGCAGCGATGGCGGTACTTGTGCTGTGGCGCATGATTACCCGGTACCGCGTCAACGCCTATCGCCGCGCAGCGCTGGCAGAGCTGGCGCAGGCCGCGGATGACCCCGCGCAGGTCGCCGAAATCCTGCGTCGCACGGCGCTGGTGGCTTATGACCGGCGCTTGGTAGCCGGATTACAGGGAATGGACTGGATCGCCTTTCTGGAACGCACCGAGGGTGCATCGTGGAATGACGCTCTGCGCCCGCTTTTGCTTGATGCACCCTATCACGGCAACACCGGAGCCTCGCCGGATCTGACCGCGCGCGTCGCCCGCTGGATCAAGGCACATAAGCGCGAGGTGGCCTCATGATCCAACTGGCGTTTCCATGGGCTATTCTGCTTCTGCCACTGCCCTGGTTGATCTGGCGTTTCGCGCCACCGCACAGAGAACGCGTGACGGCGCTGCGGGTGCCCTTCTTCCGTCAGGTCTCGCATGCGCTGGGGCAGGAACCACGCACCGGATCTGTGGTGTTGGCCCGAACGCGGATACAGATGATCACGGCAGCGTTCTGCTGGGGGTTGATCGTGATCGCACTGGCCGGGCCAGAACGGGTCGGTCGCCCCATCGAGATCGAAAAATCAGCCCGCGACATGATCCTTGCCATCGACGTGTCTGGCTCGATGGACACTGTGGATTTCACGGATGCACAAGGCGAGAAACGGCAGCGTTTCTCGGCCGTTCAGGATGTTGTACGCGCTTTTGTGCAGGGGCGAGAGGGCGACCGGGTGGCGCTGATCGTATTTGGGTCCAAGGCGTATTTGCAGGCGCCGCTGACCGAGGATTTGCAGACGATCACCGATCTTTTGGACCGCACGCAGGTTGGCATGGCCGGACCCCAAACGGCGCTTGGCGATGCTATCGGGCTGGCGATCCATACCTTCGAAGCCAGTGAGATTGACGAACGCGTCTTGATCCTGCTGTCCGACGGCAGCGACACCTCCAGCCGGATGGACCCAGTGAACGCAGCCGAGATTGCCAAAGACAACCGCGTGACCATCATGACCATCGGCGTTGGCGATCCCGAAGCTTCGGGCGAGGACAAGGTGGATGTCAAAACGCTTGAAGACATCGCTCGCCGCACCGGTGGTCAGTACTTCTTTGCCGCCGACCAGTCCGCCCTGACCGCCATCTATGCCCGAATCGACGAACAAAGCCCGCGTCAGGTCGAAACCCTGTCCTATCGCCCGCGCCGGTCTTTGGCGTGGATACCACTGGGGTTGGCTGCGCTGCTGGGTTGCGCCGCGATGGGATGGTTGTCGTTGGGCCACCGTAGTGGGAGGGCGCAGGCATGAGCGATCTGCTACTGGCCATGTCGGTGTTCCATTTCCTACGGCCGCTCTGGCTGCTGCTGGTGCCAGTGATCGTCGGATTATGGTGGCTCACCCGACGACGTCGGTCCGGGCGTAACACCCTGTCTCAGGGCATCGCACCGCATCTGCAAGCTGCGATGGAAGTCGGACGCAATCAGGCGCACCGCATTCGGCCCATAGATGGGGTTGCGCTGACTTTGTTGTTGCTCGCCGCGGCGGCTGCAGGACCAACTTGGTCACGGCAACCCAACCCTCTGGTGGCGCAATCCGCGCCGGTGGCAGTGGTTCTGAAAGTCACCAAATCGATGGACGCCATCGATATTGCACCCAGCCGTCTGGAACGCGGCAAGCAAAAGATCCGCGATTTTCTAGACCTGAGGGCAGGGGGGCGATCGGGGTTGGTGGCCTATGCAGGCAGCGCGCATGTGGTGGTTCCAATGACCGAGGATGCCTCGATCATCCTGCCTTATCTCGAAGGGCTTTCGCCAGACGTGATGCCCAAGGAGGGCGCGGATTTTGCACAAGCCCTGAGCCGCGCTCAAGCCCTGATCGAGGACGAAGGCGGTGGTGCGTTGTTGCTGGTGGCCGATGGTCTTGATCCGGCGGATGTGAGTGCGGTCGAAACCGCCCCGATGCCGGTTGCGGTTCTGTCCATGCTGCCCGAAGGCACGCGCGACCGGGGGCTTGATGCGCTCGGCAATCGGGTGATCGCTGTGCAGCCCGATGGCAGCGATATCCGGCGTCTGGACCGGACGCTGAATGCCTCATACCGGCAAAGTCTGCTGGAAAACTCTGATGACCCATGGCTGGATCGTGGGCCGCTGCTGGCGTGGCCTGCGGCACTGTTGCTGCTTTTGTGGTTTCGGCGGGGCTGGACTATGCATTGGGGTGCCGCGGTCTTTGCACTTATGCTGATGGCGCCCGGGCAGGCGCGCGCCGACGGCCTGGCTGACTGGTTCTGGACGCCTGACCAGCAGGGGCAGCGTGCCTATGATCGCAAGGATTATACGCGCGCCTCTGAACTGTTCGGTGACCCGCTGTGGCGCGGATGGGCCATGTACCGGGCGGGCCGCTATGCCGAAGCCGTGCAGGTGCTGGACCGTGTGGATACCGCACAGGCTGCCATGATCCAGGGTCTGTCAAACATCCGAAATCGGGCTTACCGTGACGGGGTTCGGTCGTTCGAAACCGCTCTGACGCGCGACCCGGACTATCCGGGTGCTGCTGAAAATCTGGAGATCGCAAAACAGATCGTCGCGTATGTCGAAGCCGCGCAAGAGGCGCAGGATACGCAGGACCAGACCGAGCTGCGCGCCGATGACGTGACCTATGACAACGAGGAAAACAAAGGTCAGGAGCTTCAGGTCGACCTGCCGCAAGAGGACGCCGCCGCCGGGCTGCAGAGCGCCGAACAATGGATGAACTCTGTTGATACCGAGACTGGGGATTTCCTGAAAAGTCGCTTCTTGCTGGAAGCGACGCAGGCGGCTGCGGAGGGCGAGCAATGAAACTCTGGCCTGTCTTAGCAGCTCTTTGCACATCAATTGTACCCGATGTCGCGGCGGCGCAAGACCCGTTTCCAGGTTTCAAATCCAACGCCGAGATCAAGGCCGAGGAAGACGCCCGCGACGGCAGTGAAGCCGCCACGCCAACCGAGCCCGTCGCGCGGGTCGAAATGTCGGCCATGGACGTCGTGCCCGGTCAGGCGCTGGATATGCGGGTGACCGTTTTGGTGCCGACCTACATGCCCAGCCCTCCGGTGTTTCCTACCTTTGATCAGCCGAACCTGATGATCTCGTTGCCTGAAGGCGGGTCGGGCCCCGTGACTGAGCGTGTGGGCGCCAGCAACTGGTCGGGTGTTAGCAGACGCTACAAGGTGACGCCGATGGTGGCGGGAAATTTCGGGATTCCGTCGCTGGAGATCACGGTTACATGGGCCGACCCCGAGACCAACGCGCCTGTTGAAACGACGCTCTCCCTGGCTGCACAGAGCTTCGCCGCCACGGTGCCGGACGGGTCCGAGTCGCTTGACCCTTTCATCGCCGCTGAAACGCTGAGCCTGACGCAGACCGTCGAGGGATCAGCCGAGGCTCTGGAACCCGGCGATACTCTGACCCGCAATATCACTGCTGAAATTACGGGAAGCAGCGCTATTCTGCTGCCCGCGCTTGCGCCCACGGGCGCTTTGCCCGGTTTGGCGGCCTATCCTGACAGCCCGACGGTGCAGGACCGGGAGAATCGGGGAAAGACCGTCGGTACTCGCTCAGAACGCACGGTTTATTTGGCGGAAAGCGGCGCTCAAAGCAGCCTGCCTGTCATCAAGCTGCGTTGGTTCAACACAAACACGGGACAGATCGAAACCACGTCGGTCGAGGCCATCCCCTATAACGTCGATGGCCCGATCTTGCGCAGCGTCGCCGATTCCGACCGGGCGACTCTGATCTATATGGGTTTCGCCGTGCTTCTGGGAACGCTGGCTGCCATCGGGTTGATCCGCCACAGAGCCCGCAAGCGCGACACGTCCCCACCACCCCCGACCGAGGCCAGCCTGTTCCGCGACCTGATGCACACCGTCAAGGCACGGGATCTTCACAACATCTATGGTGCATTGGACCGATGGGCGGCGATGACACAGGGTCCCGATCCGCGTCGGCACAAAGACGTCCAGCTTGCCCTGACCAATATCGGTGCCGCCGCCTATGGCCCGCCAGACAGCGAGCCGGGGGCAACCTGGGCTGCGCTTGCAACGGCCTTGTCCGCTGCCCGGCACTCGGGCACTCTGACCCGCGCGGCACAGCATTTGCCCGCGCTGAATCCCACGGGCTCTGCCTGACCGACCGAAGGACTCTGATGCGCCTGCTCATTTCTGCCCTGTTCATCCTTACTGGCCCTGCTGTGCCGGCTATCGCCCAAAGCGCAGATTATGTCGGCTCGGACGCCTGCACCGAATGCCACCGCGCCGAGGCTGCTGCCTGGAAAGGCTCGCATCACGCAGGGGCCTGGACCGAGGCCGTACACGACAACATCCGCGCGGATTTCGACGGGACAACTTTCACGTTGGGCGACATGACCGCGCGGTTTCGTATTGAAGCAGACGGCACCCACCACGTTACGGTGACTGAGCGCGACGGTGTGACAACCGACTACCCGGTGCATTCAGTTGTCGGTGTCGAACCTCTGCAGCAATACTTGCTGGAAACCGAGCCCGGCCGGTTGCAGAGCTTCGACGTGGTCTGGGATACGGAAAAGTCCGAATGGTTCCACCTTTACCCGGATCAGAACGTGCCACCCTCGGACGCACTGCACTGGACGGGGCCGTACAAAAGCTGGAACGCGCGCTGTGGTGTCTGCCATGCCACCGGGTACGACACCGGATACGACCCGGCCTCGGATACATATCAGACCACTCAGGCCGAGATTGGCGTCGGCTGTGAGGCCTGCCATGGCCCCGGTCGTGATCATGTGGGATGGGCCCAGGGCGCTGGCGAGCCCCCCTTGAACTTTGGATTCTCGGCTGACCTGTCGACACCGCAAGGGCTGATCCAACAATGCGCGGGATGTCATTCCCGACGCGAGGCGTTCTTTGACGGCAACCCTGAACCGGGCACCGCCTATCACGACGCCTACAACCTATCGCTGTTGCGGCCCGGCCTCTATTACCCCGATGGTCAGATCCGGGATGAGGTCTATGTATACGGGTCGTTCCTGCAATCGAAAATGCATGAAAAGGGCGTCACCTGTTCCGATTGCCACGATGCCCATAGCGCCGAAGTCATAGCTGATGGCAACGCCGTCTGCGCACAGTGTCATAACCCCTATGGCAACCCGCGCTTTCCCAGCCTGCCGCTGGCCGAATTCGACAGCCCCGCCCATCACCACCACCCGGAAGGCAGCGCCGGGGCGCAATGTAGGTCCTGTCACATGACAGAGCAGGTCTATATGGGCAATGACTGGCGGGCCGATCATTCCTTCCGCATCCCCCGCCCGGATCTGAGCGCCGAGACTGGCGCGCCGGATGCCTGCACCAGCTGCCACACCGATCAGACCCCGGACTGGGCCGCAGCACGGCTGCGCGACTGGTTCCCAGACAGTTCCAACCGCGGGCCGCATTTCGGGCAGGTTTTGGCGCGGGCACAGATCAATCCCACATTGGCCTCGGACGATCTGGTGGACCTGGCCCTAAGTGCCAGCAGCCCGGCACTGATCCGGGCGACTGCCATCTGGCTGATCGGCCAGACCGGCGACCCCAAACAGATCGGGCGCATTTCGGATATGGTCAACGCGGCAGACCCCGTGATCCGATCTGCCGCTGTCGAAGCCATGCACGGCCTGCCCGGTCATGAGCGGGTACAGCGAGTGTTGCCCATGCTGGATGATCCCAGCCGCAATGTCCGGATCGCGGCGGCGCGTGGGCTCTATAATGCACCCATCGCGCATTTGCCTGACAAGATTGCGGCCGCGTTCCGTTCGGCGATAGGCGAGTGGCAAAGCGCGATGGCTGCGCGGCTGGACTTTCCCGAAACCCATTTGCAACTGGGTGGCTTTGCGTTGACCACCCGCAACCTTCCCGCCGCCGATCAGGCCTTTGCCCGCGCCGTTGAAATGGACCCCATGCTGGTCGACGCCTGGATCATGCGTATCCGCATCGCAGCGGTTTCCGGGCAGCAGGAAAAGGTCGAAGAACTCATCGCGGCTGCCAGTCGCGCCAATCCAGGCGACTTTGCTCTTGAAAGCCTGATCGCCCAACTGACCGGAACCGAGATGAACCTGTTGCCCCCACCCGCCGAGCCGGACGAATAAGTTGACAGGTTCAAAGCGCACAGAATTCCCCTGTTGGTGCTTGCCACCGGAAACATGTTCATGGTGTCCCTTTTAGGGCGTCGCGGGCTGGATGTCGGGTGGTGGGTATCGCCGGGCCCGTGTGTTCAAGCTCTAACCGCAAAATTTATGCCGAGGCGCTTGAAGACCGTCACGCACTGCGTCTCATCTGCGTCTCCGATGGCAATTCGCCAAAAAACAGCCGATAGTCTCGGGCGAATTGCCCCATGTGCCAAAACCCATGTTTGTTGGCTATATCGGCAATTGATTTCGCTCCAGCCCCGTTCAGTAGATCTTCGCGAACACCGTCCAATCGCAGTCGCATATAATATGCTTTTGGACCATACCCGAAGCGTTCGTTGAAAGCGCGGTTCAGGGTGCGCAATGACGCGCCGGTTGCTGCGCACAGGTCTTCGATGGAAACGGGCTCCAGCGCATTGTCGTTCATCATCTCCAAAGCCCGGTTAAGGGCGCGGCGTCTGGTTTGGGCTGAACTCTTGTCTTGATGAATTGCGCTGCTGGTCAGGATGGCTAACACTTTGATCATCAGAGCTTCTTCAACATCTTCGCTCCACGGCTCATCCGAGTGTTTCAACAGATTTGCGATTTCTCGTTCCAGCCAATCCATTCTGCGCGCATTAACATCGGAAATCTGTATTCGCAGCGCCGGGCCTTCGCTTGCGATAGAATATCCGCAACACTGGGCGAGATTCTGGAACCGCCGGGTGTTGAAAGAAACGACATTGCCAAAGAAACGTCCCGTAGACACGCCGTCGAAGCCATCTTTGTTTCCAAAAGTCAGAAAGGCGTCGTCGTCAAGCGCACATCCTTGCCAGGAGTCTATTGTCCCTCTGCGGGAAATGCCGAATGTGCTCCACCCGTCGGGTGAGACGCCGCGTTGGTGAACCGCACCGCTGAGCGAGATGTTCAAAACAGAACATGCCGGGCTAGAGCGCACCGCGATTTGTGTGGACAAAGGGCCGGGGTCAAGCTGGCGAAAGTCCATTTCCCAGGGCGTCATCGCGGCAAGATCATTGGGATGCATCAGGTCAAGCACGATCGCAGAAGGGGCCGCTTCAGCGGCGCTGGCATCGAATTCCTGCGGATTTGGCCGATTTTTGATGTGGTCCATTTCAGCATCCTGACAGTTTACCGGTAAAGAAAACAAACTGGAGGGGGGGCCAAGTCAAGTGTCGCGTCAAGCTTCCAAGTCTCGCATGGGCAGACCACGTCTGCCAAATGCCGACGCCCGTTCCAAAAGGGTTGTGACCTTTGTCACCCCGCCCGAGTACCGACGCCTAACAGAGCTGGCACATCAGTCCGATCAATCATTATCGGCCCAATGCCACGACCTTCTTGTGGCGGCGTTGCAAGACGTAACCATCAACTGGAGAGCCTGCAGTGACGATTAGTTTGAGATATATGGCGTTGGCCACAACCATGTTTACATTCCTAACCGGGGGGCAGGTTGTTGCGCAAAGCGACCCCATTGTACACGACGGCGAATTCAGCTTTTTGCGTGCTCAGTTTGGAGAGGAGTGGGACGCGCAGGATCTCGAGATCGACGCCAAACTTGCTGAAATTCGTGAGGCCAACGGGGGTAAGCCTCCGAATTTTTTGTATATTCTGATTGACGACATCAGCTTCGGCCAGATGGGCGAGCGAAAGATGAACTATGTGATGGGGATCGAGACACCCAATATCAACGGTTTTGCCCGCGAAGGCATGTCGCTGATGCGGATGTACACTGAACCGTCCTGCACACCGACACGTACAGCTATGTTGACCGGTCGGCATCCGATCCGGGCCGGGGTTGAAGAGGTCAAGGTCGCTCTGGTTGGTGAGGGTTTGCCTGCCAGCGAAGTGACGCTTCCCGAGATTCTGAAAGAGGTGGGGTATAACACATCTCACGTTGGCAAGTGGCATCAGGGCGATATCGAAGAGGCCTATCCCCACAATCAGGGTTTCGACTACGCAGCCTTTCCGCTGCACCAACAGGTGCAGCTAAGTCTGATGACCCGCGAGGCAATGCAGGCCAACAATATGTTGGGATACCATGCCTCGGGTCAGAACAACCAATTTTTGCTGGACGAGCGCTTTAAACCCTACGGCTTGGTGACAGGGGTTGAGGCCGAAGCAGGCGGGCCCGCGCGCGAGGTTGAAATGGCCCCGGGCGAAGAGTGGACACAGGCCAAATATGAAGAGATGAATGAGCGCTATCAGGTGCAAGCGATGGAGCAGCTTGAGCGCGTTGCGGCGCTGGATGAGCCATTCTTTCTGCAATACTGGCCTCTTTACCCGTTGAACTTTGTCTACCCAGATCAAGCCCTCTCGCGCAACGGCGGGTTTCATGCGGACAAGTTGCAGCTTTTGGACGAATGGATCGGAGACGTTCTGGCCAAGCTAGAGGAGACAGGTGAGGCCGACAATACCATCGTCATGATCATGGCCGACAATGGCCTGATGTATCACTACGAAGGAACCTCTGGCCTGAACCAATTGATCTATCGCGGCGGCAAAACTCAGCATCTGGAAGGCGGGGTGCGCACGGATGCGTTTATTCGTTGGCCCGGTGTGATCGAAGCTGACAGCGCTGCAGGGGACATTTTCCACGTCTCGGATATTTACACCACGATCGCGCGCATTGCCGGGGCGACAGAATTCATTCCGCGCGACCGAGTAATTGACGGGGTCGACCAAACAGCGTTGCTGCTGGAGGGTGAAGGTAATGGGCGGCGTGATTATGTTTACGTCTACGAAGGCCCCGTGCTGCGGTCGATCGTCAAACAGGAATTCAAGATGCATCTGCCTGCGCCGGGTGCTCCGGGGGCTGCTGCGCCGACCTACAATGTCTATAGGGACCCGCGCGAAGAACATCCGCTAGTTGGGTATTCTCTTTGGGCCGGCGCCTCGTTCCAGGACATGGTCAAGCGACATCAAAAGATGATGGCCAAATATCCCAACTCGGAAATTGGTAAAGACATTCCCTACGGCGGTATTGAGAACTTGCGTCCTGAAAGTGAGGAAACACGCGACGTGTTCATGAGCTGGCAATAAACCACTCAGCCGGGCGCAGAGCTTGCACCTCTGCGCCCCTCCGCACTTAGAAATTTCACAAAGGCCCTGAAAATGAACAGTACCTTTTTCGCCGGAAAGAGATGGCGCTTGTCTGCGATTGCCTGCGCGTTTTGGGCCGGATTTGCTCTGCCCGCGAAGGCAGATAACCCGACCTGGGATTTTACCGCCTACCTGTATCTCTGGGCGCCCGCATTAAGCGGTGAAACAACCACTGGGAACAGCATCGATGTAAGTTTCAGCGACATTCTGGACAATCTCGACTTCGGGTTGATGGGCGCTGTCAAAGCGCGACGCGCAAAGCTTTCGGTCATTGTTGATGCCCTGTATCTCAACCTGAGCAACGATCAAAACAGTGCCGTCGGTCCGGGTATCCCTGCCTCTTCGGATGTCGATGTCGAAGGGACCGTATTTACGGGCTCGGTTGGATACGATTTGGTTGATGCGCCAGGCACCCTTTTCACAGTTTTAGGCGGGGTAAGAAGACTGAACCTAGACAATACCGTTGACATCGAAGTCTCCGGCGGCTCGCAACGTGTGTCAGGTAAGATCAACAACTGGGACGTTGTGGTCGGTCTGCGTGGAACACGCCAGTTCAGTGATCGTTGGGGGATGTCCTACTATGCGGATATCGGTGCTGGAGAAAGTGACCTGACAACTCAGCTTAGCTTGGCTGCAAATTACAAGATCAACAATTGGGACCTGGTGCTGGGCTATCGGTATCTCGATTGGAACATCGGTAATTCGCAGGCGATTTCGGATTTGACCTTTGATGGTCCCTTCGTCGGCGCTCGGTTTGATTTCTAAGGTCGAAACGTGACCCAAACCTGAGGTTCACCAAACCCTTGACGGTCATTCCCATCATCACCCTCAGACCACCCGGAAGGAGAAACAAATGACCATTGTACGCGTGGCAATCGTAGCTCTCGCCTTATGCGGGTTGGGGGATGCTGAGCAAACGCAAGCCTCCGAGGATCGCGCCATCCCGATTGAAGGCGTGGCCAATACCAGGGACTTAGGCGGATTGCAGACCAAAGACGGGCGCAGCATTCGAACCGGGCAACTTATTCGTTCCGGTGAAATTGATCGTATGGGTGCCGACGGAATGGCTCTTGTCGAGGATCTGGGGGTTACTTCCATAGTGGATCTAAGAACCACGTTGGAATCGACCGCTGACCCTGTTTTGTGGCCGGATGGACAAGGGCCTGAACGCTACAATTTCCCGGTCATGGAACAAGAGGCTCAGATGATCGAAGACATGCGTGCAAGCATCAAGTCAGGGACGGCGACCGAGACGCAAACGGACACTCTCTTTTTCGAGGCCTTCGGATATATCGCCACTGACTACACAAAAGAATTTCGTGCTTTGTTTGACGTCCTGATCGAGCAACCGGAGGGGGAGGCTGTGCTGTATCACTGCTCGGGTGGAAAAGACAGAACCGGTGTTGCCACTGCCTTGGTGTTGAGCGCATTGGGCGTCACCCAAGAAGACATCGAGGCAGATTTCATGATGAGCAACGTTCTCAAGGATGCCCGCAACGCATCCGTGAAAATTGCTGATCAAGTGAACGCTGAACGCGGCACGAGCATGACCCCTGAAGCGGTCTGGCCCTCGTTGGGTGTTCGAATGGAGTATTTGAATAACTTCTATAGCAGTGTGAACGAGACTTACGGTTCGGTCGACAATTACCTGCATGAGGGCCTTGGGCTGACAGATCAGGATCTGGAAAAGCTGCGCAATAGATACTTGAACTAATCCGAAGTCAGCTGTGCTATCTGTGACAGCATGTGCTTTTTTGCCAAGTCACTTCGGATGAACAGGGAGGATAAGATGTTGCATTTCATATTTTTCGCCGCATTTTTGTTTGTTGGCATTTTAGGGTTTCCCACCGAGCAATCCGCATATGCGGAAAACCTTCTGGACAAGGTGACGAAAGGCGTTTCCGACGCGGCCAAAAAGGCAGGTGATGTCGCTGAAACTGCAAGCGAGGCTGTTTTGGACACGACCAGTGGTTTGACCGCGTCCGAAATCGACAATGGGGCAAGTGCCGCACTTGATCAATTGTACAGCAACTCATCCGAAGCCAGAGACTTGTCCGAAGTAGCGATAGCCATTTTGATTTTTCCGAAAGTCACCGCAGGTGGCTTGGTCGTCGGAGGTCAATTCGGTGAAGGCGCTATGCGCGAGAATGGGGTCACAACGGGCTACTACAATATTGCGGGTGCCTCATACGGGTTTCAGGCGGGTGTTCAGCAATTCTCATATGCAATGTTCTTTATGAATGACGCTGCCCTTGAATATTTTCGCAACAACAATGGCTGGGAGGCAGGCACCGGACCGACACTGGTTGGTGGTGATCAAGGCTGGTCTGCTTCCATGGGCACCAATTACCTTCAAGGAGATATCGTTCCAATAGTGTTCGGTCAGGAAGGTTTGATGGCGGGAACTAGTCTTAAGGGGACAAAGATCAGCAAGATCGACAAGTAAAGGCGGAGTTAAAGCCTTGGGTTTGCAGCGGATGCTGGTTGTTCTACCGATCTCGGTCATCGCTTTTGTTCTATGGCGAAAAAGTGTGCCCGCTGTTGCCTATGTGAAGCCCAAACCATGTTTGAGCGATCGACACAGCTCCGAAGCATGTAGGCGCAGTCCGTGTGATCGGAACTGGCCGCGATAGTCCGTCACATGCAAAATGACGTTGGTTGAGGAGAAATTGAAACATGCAGCGGAAAAATTTGTCCGAAACACACCGGAGTAGCCATCAGGGAAAACGTACCCAGATCGCAGCATGGAAGCCTGCAGTCGCCTTGGCGCTGACTTTTGCACCTCTTTCCGGACAGGCTCAGGAGGCGGCATCCGGGTGGGATTTCGCGCTGACCCCATATCTTTGGATGCCCAGTCTGAATGGCGATGTATCTCCGGGGCCGCGAGCGCCGACATTGGGTGTCGATGGGTCTTTCAGTGACTTGCTGGACGAGCTGGAAATCGGTTTCATGATTGCTGGATCAGCAACAAAGGACAGGTTCGGTATCTTCGGTGATCTTCAATATTTCGATTTCGACTCGGACGCTTCAACACCTGGCCCGGCATTTAGCTCAGCCGTTATCGACACGGATATTCTGATCGCAACGCTTGGCACAGAATACGTGGCACTAGCAACTCAAGCATCCGAATTGAAACTGGCTGTTGGCTTTCGGTATTATGACGTATCCATTGACGGCTCGCTAAGGGCCGGAACAGTTCCGGGCCGTGAGGTCAGCGGAGGGGACGAATGGCTTGACGGTATCTTTGGCCTTCGCGGTCGATCGAGTGTTTCAGAAGACTGGTATGTGACGGGTTGGGCATTCGTTGGTGGCGGGGGATCGGATTTTACCTCGGATGTGTTCGGCGGTTTCGGCTACCGAGTAAGTAAAACCGTGGATGTGGTCGGTGGCTACCGGTACTTCTCTGTCGATCGCGAGGATGGAGACGGGTTCGTCTATGACGTTGAACAGCACGGTTTGCTTATCGGCGTGAAATTCAAGCTGTAGACAACGATAACTGTCGTCGGGTCCGTAGCTTGCAAACCAATATGAGGCTGAAATGACGATATCCATTGTGTCTCTGCGTTCGTTGTTTGTGTCCATTGGAATGATCCACCTGTCGACGGCGGCTTTGGGCACCTTGGTGTCGTTGCGCATTGCGGATTCCGGTGGCAGCCAAGAGGCAGCGTCTTTCGTCGCTGCAAGCTATTCTCTGGGTTTCTTGCTTGGGTGTTTTTTTGTCTTTCGGCCTTTGGCCCGGATTGGTCACATACGGGCATTTGCAGCCTCGGCGGCATTGTGCAGCCTGTGTGCCCTGTTGTTGTCGATCTCAGAAAACACCTTTGTCCTGATTGCTGCGCGATTTGCGACCGGATTGGCTACGGCCAGTCTGTATTCCATTGGGGATGCGTGGATCAACGACTCTGCACCCGCAAATAGCAGAGGGCGCATCCTGTCCATCTACTACATCGTTTTGGGTGTGACGTCTGTCGCAAGCCAGGCCTTTATCATACTGTTCTCGGGCGATTTGTCCGAAGCGTTTGTGATGATGTCCGCATTTTATTCGATTGCGATCATCGTTCTGGTGCCGACCCGAACCTCTCCCCCCAGTGTGCCTGCGCACGCGCAGTTGCGCCTTATCGCGTCCTTCCGGGAATCTCCAACCGCGTTCATCGGCGTGTTCGTGAACGGCTTCGTGTTGGCGCTGCTGCTGACTGTTTTGCCTTATCAGGCTTCGGTCGCAGGGATGAGCGCAAATATGATCGCGTTTGTCGTGGCAGCCTTCTACTTGGGACGTATTCTGTTTCAGTTCCCAATCGGCCACGCATCAGATCGAATGGACCGCCGCTATATGATCGCAGCGATGTCACTGAGCGCCGCCTTGACCGTCATGATCCTGTCAATTGCCTCACGCAACGAGGGGTTTACAATCGCCGGGGAAAGCGGGCTCGTGCTGCAAGTTGTCATGATAATCGGCTCTGTGTTTCTGGGAGGACTGATCATGCCGCTCTATTCGGTCCTTGTTGCGCATGCCATGGACCGTACAGTTCCTGTTTATGTAGGCGCCACAGCTGTCACCTTGTTGTTTGTTTACACCGTCGGCAGCGTGGTCGGGCCAATTTTTGGGGGTATCGGATCTCTTCTTGGCAGTGACAGAGCGGTCCAATGGATGTGTTGGGTGCTGATGCTGGTCGCTGGTATGTTCACCGTTGTCCGCCTCAAAATGCGCGAGAGCGTCCCCCACGCTGAAGCAGCCAGTGGGGTAGCCGCGTCTCCGACGTCGGTGTCCATATCCCCAGAAACAAAAAGGCCCGAGCATTCGCGTTTCTAAGCGATTTCTGAAGGAAACTTTGCGTCGGTTTAAGCCGGTAACAAGTCAACGGCAGTCGGCCGAGGGCTGCCGCAATTACTGCACCGGGTACCCTGCGTCCGTTGTTGGGTCAGCGGAGCTTCAATGGGGTCACATAACCTTTCCCGTCAATGCTCGGTCAGTAAACTGCTTTCGCCAGAGTAGAAATTGGTAAGCTCGTCGGCCAAAGACTGATACAACAGATGTACTTCATCCAACGATGGCACGTCTAACTTGTCGATACGCTCGACATAGGGGCAGTTCACGACACAAATTGGCACACGTTCACGGTCGAAGACGGGAAAGGCAAGGTTCGTGACGCCCACTGCTGTTGCAGATGGCATACGCTCGTAACCAACTTCTCGAATACGGCTCACATGCTCTAGGAACTCACTGCGGTCGATTTCCGGTTCTCCCTGTGCCAACCGATGCATATCCAGAAGTTCTTCGATCTGCTGGTCGCTTCGAAACGCAGCCAAAACGCGGCCAGTACCTGTGTTGCTTAGGCCAATGACGGTGCCTACGCGCAACGAAAACACCCAATTTCCTGGGGCCGAAACCGAAGCAACGACGACGATGTCTCCATTGCTTTCCATACCAAGGTGACAAGACTGCCAGGCAAGTCTGGTGACTGCGCGCATTTTGGGGGAGGCAACCTCCATCAGGCGTTCAATTGGTGGATGCCCCTGGGACACTGCGAACATTTTCAGGCTTAGGGAGTAAAGATCACCGTCCTTCGATCGAACGACATACCCCCGCCGCACCAATGTGGATAGCATTCGGTAAATTTCGCTTTGCGAACGTTGCAAGGCTCGCGCAATTTCACCTTGTGATATTCCGTCGCCGTGAAGGGCAAGAAGCTCAATAATATCAAGTCCTTTTTCTAACGCTGGAGCGCGGTATTTCTCGGACGAATTTGCCACTTTGCCCTCCTGGTCAGGCCGATGAGTCTGAGCGTTCGATCATCGCTTGGGTCGTAATCAGAAGTCAATGTTGATTTATAAATGAAAGTATGATTTGCATTTAAATAATATAGTGGGGAGGAATCGTGGTAGAAAAGACCGCCCAAGCCAAATTCCAGAGCGCTGACGCATTGCTGGTCTGAGCGAGGCTGAAGTCCAATGTTAAACTCAGGCTAAAGACGGCTGGCTTTGATCGCTCACATCGGCCAACACATAACATCTGAACTAATGATCGAGATCGATATGAACCCAACTCAGGGCCGAATGGCCGGAAAAAAAGCTTTGGTTACCGCTGCGGGGCAAGGCATCGGACGCGCCAGCGTCGAGAGGTACGTGGCCGAGGGCGCTCAGGTGATAGCTTGCGACATCAACGACGACACCTTGGCTGAACTGGCCGAACTCGAAGGTGTCACCGCGTTGAAGCTGGATGTCACAGACGCGGATGCAGTGACAGAAGCGGTGGAGCAAACCGGTCCTCTGGATGTTCTGTTCAACTGCGCAGGCTTTGTGGGCGCGGGCTCGATCTTGGATTGTGACGAGGGCCAGTGGGATTTCAGTTTTGATCTGAACGTCAAGGCAATGTACCGGCTGGCCAAGCTGGTGCTGCCGGGCATGTTGGAGGCCGGCGGGGGGTCGATCATCAACATGTCCTCGGTTGCGTCTTCGATTAAGGGTGTGCCGAACCGGTTCTCTTATTGCACGTCCAAGGCTGCGGTGATCGGGCTGACAAAGTCAATTGCAGCGGATTTCGTAACACAGGGCATTCGCTGCAACGCAATTTGCCCCGGAACCGTAGACAGCCCCAGTTTGCATGACCGTTTGCGGGCGACCGGCGACTACGATCAGGCACTGAAAGACTTTATCGCGCGGCAACCGATGGGGCGGATTGGCCACGCAGACGAGATTGCAGCGCTGGCGACCTATCTGGCCAGCGATGAAAGTGGATTTACCACTGGACAGACTTTCGCCATCGACGGCGGCTGGACCGTGTAAGCAAGGAGAGACTTAGATGAAACTGCTGCGTTATGGCCTGGCTGGTCAGGAAAAGCCGGGGCTGCTGGATGGAAACGGCGCGATCCGTGATTTGTCGGGCACGATTGGAGACATCTCGGGCGAGGTGTTGTCCGATGCCGGTCTTGATGCTTTGCGAGCTATCGACACGGCAACCTTGCCGTTGGTCGAGGGCAACCCGCGCATTGGGGCCTGTGTGGGCCAGGTGGGCAAGTTCATCTGCATCGGCCTGAACTATGCCGACCACGCCGCCGAAAGCGGCATGGAGCTGC
>NZ_JBQFMR010000010.1:0-201198 GCF_056531925.1 Ruegeria sp. J8 | reverse complement strand
ATCGTCACCGTTGTCGCCATCGTCACCGTTGTCGCCATCGTCACCGTTGTCGCCATCGTCACCGTTGTCGCCATCGTCACCGTTGTCGCCATCGTCACCGTTGTCGCCACCGTTACCGTTGTCGCCACCGTTACCGTTGGGCGAGTCGTTTGGCTCATTTGTGTCATCTTCGCCGGGAGGTGCGGAACTGGCGATCGTCGCTGTAGGAATATCCGTCAGAACTGCCGCAAAAGCTGGGCAGAACTCTGATGTACGTGCCAGGATGTCTTCGAAATCTGCGCGTCTCTGAATATAGCGCAGCATCCGTGCATCAACCACAGAGCAACCGCACAGGGTTTCCGTTGAAACCGACTGACGTGCGGTTTTGACCGTGCATTTGTCGGCGGCCAAGGCCGGAGCGGGTGCTGCAAACGGAATTGCGGCCGAAACAAAAACAATTGACAGTAAACGAGATTTTACACGCATGGCGTTACTCCTTAGTACTCATTAAGCCGTATTTGCACGAACACTCGTGCCATACTTTAAACACAATTACAGCCATCCCTCGT
Source organism: Ruegeria sp. J8 (assembly GCF_056531925.1). Taxonomy (NCBI): domain Bacteria; kingdom Pseudomonadati; phylum Pseudomonadota; class Alphaproteobacteria; order Rhodobacterales; family Roseobacteraceae; genus Ruegeria; species Ruegeria sp. J8. The sequence continues at coordinate 200,650 of NZ_JBQFMR010000010.1, read as the reverse complement.
CACATTTTCAAGAAGTGCGGGAAAAAGAAAAGCCCTCAATTTCGAGGCAAAAATGGAAAATAGAGTAAAAACAACAATAAAGCCCGCCAGTGAGGCGGGCCTATATGTTGTGTGTTTTTCCGTGGTGGGCGCAAATATGTCACGATTGTGGAATTGTTTCCACACTGTGAACTGTTTTACAGTCTCTTAGCTAGGCGGACTTTGCCATGCGTTTGCGCTCGTGCGGGTCCAGGAATCGTTTGCGCAAGCGGACCGCGTTGGGCGTGACCTCGACCAATTCGTCATCGTCGATATAAGCGATGGCTTCCTCCAACGAGAACTGGACATGAGGCGTCAGGCGCACCGCATCGTCCGAGCCGCTGGCACGAACGTTGGTCAGCTTTTTGCCCTTCAGCGGGTTCACTTCCAGATCGTTGTCGCGCGAATGCTCGCCGATCACCATACCCTGATAGACATCCGTTTGTGGCGCCACGAACATGCGGCCACGCTCTTCAAGGTTCCACAGGGCGTAGGCGACCGCCTGACCTTTCTCCATCGAGATCAAAACGCCCGCGCGACGTCCGGGGATCGGTCCCTTATGCGCGGCCCAGCCGTGGAACACGCGGTTCAGAACACCGGTTCCGCGGGTGTCGGTCAGGAATTCACCGTGATAGCCGATCAGACCGCGCGAGGGGACATGCGCGATGATGCGGGTCTTGCCGGCACCGGCTGGGCGCATCTCGACCAGCTCGCCCTTGCGCGCACCTGTGATTTTTTCGATCACAGCGCCCGAGAATTCGTCATCCACGTCGATGGTGACTTCTTCGATGGGCTCCAGCCGCTGGCCGTCTTCTTCGCGGAACAGGACCTGCGGACGTGAGATACTGAGTTCAAACCCTTCGCGGCGCATGTTTTCGATCAGAACGCCCATCTGCAATTCGCCACGGCCTGCGACCTCGAACGCCTCGCCACCGGGGGTGTCGCTGATGCGGATGGCGACATTCGATTCGGCCTCTTTCATCAGGCGGTCACGGATCACTCGGGACTGGACCTTTTTACCGTCACGACCGGCCAGAGGCGAGTCGTTGATGCCAAAGGTCACTGTGATGGTCGGCGGGTCGATGGGCTGAGCGGGCAGGGCCTCGTCCACCTGCGGGGAAACCAGCGAATCTGCCACGGTTGCCTTGCTCATGCCTGCGATGGTGACGATGTCACCGGCTTCGGCCACGTCGATGGGCTGTTGCGCCAAGCCACGGAAGGCAAGAATTTTCGAGGCGCGGAAGTTTTCGATCAGGGTCCCGTCGCGCGACAGGGCCTTGAGGCTGTCACCCGCTTTCAGAGTCCCGCTTTCCACACGGCCGGTCAGAATGCGGCCGATGAACGGATCGCTGCCCAGCGTGGTGGCCAGCATGCGGAAGGGTTCGTTTTTTTTGTCGGCCTGTTTCGGCGCAGGCACGTGATCCACGATCAGATCAAACAGAGCGGTCAAGTCCTTGCGGGGGCCATCCAGCTCCATATCCGCCCAGCCCGAGCGGCCCGAGGCGTACATGGCCGGGAAGTCCAGTTGATCATCATCGGCGCCCAGATTGGCGAACAGGTCGAAACATTCATCCAACGCGCGGTCGGGTTCAGCGTCGGGCTTGTCGACCTTATTCAGCACAACGATCGGACGCAGGCCCAGTGCCAGCGCTTTGGAGGTCACGAATTTGGTTTGGGGCATCGGACCTTCAGCGGCATCGACCAGCAGTACTACGCCGTCGACCATCGAGAGGATGCGCTCTACCTCGCCGCCGAAGTCGGCGTGGCCAGGGGTGTCGACGATGTTGATGCGGGTGCCTTTCCACTCAACCGAAGTCGCTTTGGCAAGGATGGTGATACCGCGCTCGCGTTCCAGATCGTTGCTGTCCATGGCGCGTTCCGCCACGGCCTGATTTTCCCGGAACGCGCCGGATTGTTTGAGCAGCTCATCTACCAGGGTTGTCTTGCCGTGGTCCACGTGAGCGATGATTGCGATATTGCGCAGGTCCATGAGGTCAGCCTTAAAACGGGAAGTTGCCGCGCGCATAGCGCGGTTTGAGCAAATAGGCCAGCCCTAACCGGCGGTCAGTGCCCTGCAGTCTTGGAAAACAGGTGAATGACGAGGATTCCGGTTAGGATCATGCCCAGTCCAAGCACGGCGGGCCAATCCAGGCGCTGGCCAAATACTACGAAGCCGATGATCGCGATCAGAGCAATGCCCATACCGGACCAGATTGCATAGACGATCCCGACGGGCATGTAGCGAAGAGTCAGCGCCATCAGATAAAACGCAATGCCGTATCCGACCACCACGAGAACCGAGGGCCAGAACCGTGTGAACTGCTGGCTGGCTTGCAAAGCGGTGGTGCCGATGGTCTCGGCGATCACGGCGAACAACAGGATGAAATAGGCTTTGGGCATCGGGGTCTCGATCTGAGTGTGGCGGCTTGGATTGACCACGAAACTATCGGCGCAGGCAAGGCCTTTCTTGCGCGCAGTAGAGCGTGTGAAGATCGTGCGGATTTACTTCAATTGGTCAGGATTACCGGACTGTTTTTGAAAAAGAAAAATGGTATCAAAGCGATAGTTTTTTCGAGTCTAGAGTTTTTAATAATGACGATTTTTGCGAAATCCGTGGTCGCTCTTTCCGCCCTGATTGTTCTTTTCGGCTGGTTGGTCAGCGCGGGGTAAACCCGTGACAAAGCAGATCAGGAAGCCATACGTGAAGTGGGCGTTCAGGTCTGATTTCATACTGGGGCAAGAGGTCACGCGGGGTGGCGACTGGCGAAATGGGCCTCAAGCTGCGGCCGCAGCCATGACCAAAGCTGCGGTGCGCCTCGGTTGATCGGAACGCCGACGCGGCTGTCGATCTGTGCAAGGGTCACATTATACTCCACCCATGAACCGCCACCGGTGACGAGGTTGCCTATTGGGGTTTGGAACCTGTCAATTGCCTTGGCGAATTGGGCGTCGGGGGTTTCGGCCGTTTCGAATTCCAACCAGATTGCATGAAACGCGTCGCGCTGGTCGGTGGGCAGAAGCCCAAACAGGCGGTCCGCGGCAGCACGCTCTTCGGCATCCTGAGCGGCTTTGTCTACTTGGCCGTGGATAGGGTGGTCGCCCGCGTCAATTTCCACAATGTCATGCAGCAACAACATCCGAAGCACGCGTGAGATCGAAACCTCAGAACCGCCATATTCCGCCAAAACCCACGCAAACAGCATGATATGCCAGGAATGTTCAGCCGAGTTTTCAAAGCGGTCATTCGACAATAATCGCGAGGCTCGCAGAACCGCTTTCAACCGATCGGCTTCCACCAGAAAGGGCAGGCGGGCCGAAAATGTGGTCTCAACTGGGGTTTCATCGCGCAAGATCGCATGGGCGTGAGCGAATGCTGCTGGCAGCGCCGACTCAAGATAGGCTGCGCGCCCTGCGTTCAGGTTATCTCTGGCAATCTCGATGTGGTCGGGGTTGGGGTTGGGCGCGCACAGGACCTGGAACAAAGGCTGGCACCGGTCCAGTCGCTTGGCGAATTGCGCGTCAGGCGTCGCGTCTGCTTCGAACTCTTGCCAGAGGGACAGAAATGCTTGCGCCTGATCCGACGGCAACAGGCCAAAAAGCTCAAGCGCCGCTGCGTGTTCGGCTTTCTCCACCGCGTCCCAGTCTGTTTGCAGGTGGATGGGATGATCGCCGACCACGATCTCGACCAGATCATGCAGCAACAACATCTGGATCACGCGGTCGATCTGCACCTCTGCCTCGGCCAGTGGGGACATGACCAGCGCCCACAAGGCCAGATGCCAGCTGTGTTCGGCGGCGTTTTCGGCCCTGGACTGGTCCAGCAGCGTGTTGGCGCGGTTGACGGATTTCAGCTTGTCCGCCTGTTTCAGAAACGAGATCTGAGCGGACAGCCGTTCTGTCATTGCTTTTCGATTGCTTTCACCTTACTGCGATGTTCCGCCAGTCTTTGCACCACAAATTTGCGCGCTTTGCGTTCGGCCAACCGAACGCGAATTTCCGTCAGAAACGCCTCTTCCAATGTCTGGGACGAGGCGCCCAGCATCTCGCCAACTTCGACAAAGAACCTGTCGTCGCCAGTTTCGTCCATCACTTTCATTGTGTCTTCGGCCAGCTTGGACGCCAGTGAAGTGATCGTGTCGGACATCAGCGCGTATTCTCGGTCAGGCGGCGTTTCACATAGTCGCTGACATCGGTGATCAGCGTGTCCATATGGCGGTCCTGGAAGAAGTGATCGGCGCCTTCCACCTCGTTATGAGTGATGGTGATGCCCTTTTGCTCGTGCAGCTTATTGACCAGCGATGTGGTATCCGCCGGAGGGGCCACGCGGTCTGCCGATCCGTTGATGATCAGCCCCGAGGACGGGCAAGGGGCCAGGAACGAAAAGTCGTACATATTGGCAGGCGGCGAGACGCTGATAAAGCCGGTGATTTCGGGGCGGCGCATCAGCAACTGCATCCCGATCCATGCGCCAAAGGAAAACCCTGCGACCCAGCAATGTTTCGAGTTGTTGTTCATCGACTGCAAATAGTCCAGCGCCGAGGCCGCATCGCTTAGCTCGCCCACGCCCTGATCGTATTCGCCCTGGCTGCGGCCCACGCCACGGAAGTTGAACCGCAGAACGGTGAACCCCATGTTATAGAACGCGTAGTGTAGGTTATAGACCACCTTGTTGTTCATGGTCCCGCCGAATTGAGGATGCGGGTGCAGCACGATGGCGATCGGTGCGTCTTTTTCCTTTTGCGGGTGGTAGCGGCCTTCCAAGCGGCCTTCTGGTCCGGGAAAAATCACCTCGGGCATGTGTGCGTCGGTCCTGTCTTTTTCTTCTGGGTGCCCAGAAATACTTGACGGTTATCGTCGGGCACCTTAGAACGGTTCTAATTGTGATACTAGGCGCCGAAGCGCCGCCTGTCGGAGATACGCACTGGCAGCGGCGACGTCAATGATTTCGCGCGTAAACTGCCATGAGGGAATGCAAATGAAGCTGTCGACCAAGGGTCGTTATGCGATGGTGGCGCTGGCCGATATCGCCCTTCAGCCCTCGGACGGGCTGGTGACGCTTGGCGAAATTTCGGCGCGTCAGGATATCTCACTGCCGTATCTTGAGCAGCTCTTCGTCAAACTGCGCCGGGCCGACTTGGTATCGTCGGTGCGTGGACCAGGTGGCGGCTATCGTCTAGCCCGCCGCGCATCCGAGATCCGCGTGGTTGAGATTCTGGCCGCAGTCGATGAAACCGTCGACGCGTTGCAAAAAGGCGCGGGTGCGACCGGGGCGCTGTCTGGCAGCCGGGCGCAATCTCTAACCAATCGACTGTGGGAAGGGCTGAGCGCCCATGTCTACGTTTTCCTGCATCAGACGCGCCTATCGGATGTGATTCAGAACGATCTTGCGCCTTGTCCGGCGGTGCCCAGCCTGTTTGCCGTTGTGGACGAATAAGATGACAGGGAACAAACAAAATGTTCTGGTCGGCGAAAAGGTGAATCCGTGACACGTGTTTACCTGGACCATAACGCAACAACCCCACTGCGCCCCGAGGCGCGCGAGGCGATGATTGCCGCGATGGAGATGTGCGGCAACCCGTCCTCGGTTCATGCCGAAGGTCGCGCGGCCAAGGCAGTGATTGAGCGTGCGCGGGCACAAATTGCGACTGCATTCGGGGCGGATGGTGCGGATATCGTATTCACATCAGGATCGACCGAAGGGGCAGCGCTGGCTTTGGAAGGTCGAGGTCTGCACGGGGCTGCCATTGAACATGATGCGGTTCGCGCGTGGGCTATGGAAGACTTGCCAGTTTCACCAGAGGGGGCCGTTACAGTGGCCGATCCGGCGCAATCCACGCTGCAACTTGCCAATTCCGAGACAGGGATCGTTCAGGCGTTGCCAGCAGGTCTTGCGGTGACGGACGCGACTCAGGCGTTCGGGAAATTGCCGGTGGCGTTCAACTGGCTGGATGCGCAGATGGCGTTGATCTCGGCCCATAAGCTTGGCGGTCCAAAAGGCGTTGGCGCGGTTGTGATGAAGCGCGGCACCGATCTGCCCGCCCGGATCAAGGGCGGCGGGCAAGAGATGGGACGGCGCTCGGGTACCGAAAATGTCATTGGAATCGCGGGGTTCGGGGCTGCTGCTGAAGCTGCGGCGCTTGATCTGGCCGATGGAGTTTGGGAGCGGGTCAAAGAATTTAGAAATATTCTAGAAAAGGCCCTTGAGGCCGGTTCTAAATCTACTATTTTTGTCGGGAAAGATCAGGAACGCCTGCCGAACACCCTGTGCTTCGCCACCCCCGGTTGGAAGGGTGAGACGCAGGTCATGCAGATGGATCTGGCTGGATTTGCGATTAGCGCAGGTTCGGCCTGCTCCAGCGGCAAGGTACGTGCAAGTGCAGTACTGACCGCGATGGGATTTGACGAGGTATCAGCTGCCAGCGCAATTCGCGTCTCGCTGGGGCCTACGACAACGGAAGAAGATGTACTGCGTTTCGCGGAAACGTGGCTGGAAAAAGAGAAAAAGCATCGCGCGCGGGCCGCGTGATCAGACGGAGGGTGTCTTATGGCCGCTTTGGACCAGACCCAGGTAAAAGAGGGTGTCGATCAGGAAACCGTGGATGCGGTACGCGAGGTCGGAACCTATAAATACGGCTGGGAAACCGATATCGAGATGGAATACGCGCCCAAGGGCGTGAACCCTGATATCGTCCGCCTGATCTCGGAAAAGAACGAAGAGCCCGAGTGGATGACCGAATGGCGTTTGGCCGCGTTCGAGCGCTGGACTCAGATGGATGAACCGAACTGGGCGATGGTCAGCTATCCCAAGATCGACTTTCAGGACCAGTATTACTATGCCCGTCCCAAGTCGATGGAGGAAAAGCCCAAGTCCTTGGATGAGGTTGACCCCAAGCTGCTGGCGACTTACGAAAAGCTCGGTATCCCGCTGAAAGAACAGATGATTCTGGCGGGCGTTGAAGGTGCCGAGGATGCCCCGGCTGAGGGTCGCAAGGTTGCCGTGGATGCGGTGTTCGACTCGGTTTCTGTTGGAACCACGTTTCAGGAAGAGCTTAAGAAAGCGGGTGTGATCTTCTGTTCGATCTCTGAGGCGATCAAAGAACATCCCGAACTGGTCAAGAAGTATCTGGGTTCGGTGGTTCCGGTCTCGGACAACTTTTACGCCACGCTGAATTCGGCCGTGTTCTCGGATGGCTCGTTCGTCTACATCCCGCCGGGCGTGCGCTGCCCGATGGAGCTGAGCACGTATTTCCGTATCAACGCGGAGAACACAGGTCAATTTGAACGCACGCTGATCATTGCCGATAAGGGCTCGTATGTGTCCTATCTGGAAGGCTGCACCGCACCCCAACGCGATACCGCACAGCTGCACGCGGCTGTGGTCGAGATCATCATCGAAGAAGATGCCGAGGTGAAATACTCGACCGTCCAGAACTGGTTCCCCGGTGATGAGAATGGCAAGGGCGGCATCTATAACTTTGTGACCAAACGCGCCGATTGCCGGGGCGACCGGTCTAAGGTGATGTGGACGCAGGTCGAGACCGGTTCCGCTGTAACATGGAAATACCCGTCCTGCATCCTGCGGGGCGAGGAAAGCCAAGGCGAGTTCTATTCGATTGCCATCGCCAACAACTATCAGCAGGCTGACACCGGCACCAAGATGGTCCATCTGGGCAAAAACACCAAGTCACGCATCGTGTCCAAGGGCATCAGCGCGGGTAAGGCGCAGAACACCTATCGTGGTCTGGTCTCGATGCATCCCAAGGCTAAGAACAGCCGCAACTATACCCAGTGTGACAGCTTGCTGATCGGCGACAAATGCGGGGCGCACACAGTGCCTTACATTGAGGTCAAGAATAACTCATCGCGCGTTGAGCATGAGGCGACCACATCCAAAGTGGACGACGATCAGCTGTTTTACTGCCGACAGCGCGGCATGGACGAGGAAGAGGCCGTGGCGCTTGTCGTCAACGGGTTCTGCAAGGACGTGTTGCAGGCGCTGCCGATGGAGTTTGCCATGGAAGCGCAGCAACTGGTCGCCATCTCGTTGGAGGGGTCGGTGGGTTAACCACCTGCCTGTTTCAAAAAGGACGTCTCACATTGGCTGCGCACTCGAAATATGTGCTGAAAACCGCTGCGCCTGCCGGGTATTGCGCCCGGCGGACCGCTGGGGTTTTGCGCGGCGCTGGCGCGGGGCGGAGATAGGCGATGGAACAGTCTGTAGCGCATCCCGACAAGCAGCCGGTCAAGCTGTATTGGTGGGCCAGTCGTCCCAATTTTGGCGATGACCTGTCACGCGATGTCGTGTCTTTCGTGGCCGGCCGCGATGTGGTCTGGACCAAACCTGTGCGGGCGGATTTGTTTGCGATCGGGTCCATCATGTCATTGGCCCGCAAAGGGGCGCTGGGGCGTGGATCGTCACATAAGCCGATGATCTGGGGAAGTGGATGTCTTGAACCGCTTGCGGCCGATTTTGTCGAGACGTTGCAGCCGCCGAAAACCGTGCGCGGGCCGATCACGGCGTCCCTGCTGAACCTGCGGGGCGTAACCTACGGTGATCCCGGTATACTCGCGGCCAAGGTGCATGCCCGGAGCGAACCACAGCAGGATATCATCGGCATCGTTCCGCATCACACTGAGGTTGACGATCCTGCAATTCAAAATCTGGTCGGCTCAGACCCGCGTTTTCGCCTTATCGACACGCGGCGCCCGGCCAAGGTCGTGTGCGATGAGATCGCGGCGTGCTGCGTGGTTTTTTCGTCCAGCCTACACGGGCTGATCGTGGCCGACAGCTACGGCGTGGCCAACCATTGGTTTGCCCACAAGGAAATACATACAAAGCCCGGTTTGAAATTCTACGATTATGCAACCGGAATAGAACGTGCTTTGCCCATGCCTCTTGGGGTGGACGACATTGCGCAAAAAGCGAAACAAGAGCCTCCGGCAACGCTGACATACCAGGATAGTATCGAACGCAGTCAGTCGAACCTGTTGGAGAGCTTTTCAACGAACAGTCAGGAAACGGAACTCCATCATGCTTGAAATCAAGAACCTGCACGTGAAACTTGAGGAAGAAGAAAAGCAAATCCTTAAAGGTGTCGATCTGACGGTCGAGGCCGGTAAGGTGCACGCGATCATGGGGCCGAATGGCTCGGGTAAGTCGACGCTCAGCTATGTGCTTTCGGGGCGCGACGGGTATGAAGTAACCGATGGGTCGGCGACTCTGGACGGTGAAGATCTGCTGGAGATGGAACCAGAAGAGCGCGCCGCCGCTGGTGTCTTTCTGGCGTTCCAATACCCGGTCGAAATTCCGGGCGTGGGCAACATGACCTTCCTGCGCACCGCCGTGAATGCCCAGCGCAAGGCGCGCGGCGAGGATGAGCTGTCGGCGGCTGACTTCCTGAAAGAAGTCCGCGCCAAGGCCAAGTCGCTGAAGATCGACGCAGACATGCTGAAACGCCCTGTCAATGTTGGCTTCTCGGGCGGTGAGAAAAAGCGCAACGAGATCCTGCAAATGGCGATGCTCGAACCGAAGATGTGCATCTTGGACGAAACCGACTCGGGTCTGGATGTCGACGCGATGAAGCTGGTGGCCGAGGGTGTGAACGCGTTGCGCGACGAAGGACGTGGGTTCCTTGTGATCACGCACTATCAGCGTTTGTTGGATCACATCAAACCTGACGTTGTGCACATCATGGCGGACGGCAAGATCGTCAAAACCGGTGGCCCCGATCTGGCACTGGAAGTTGAAAACAACGGTTACGCAGACATTCTGGCCGAGGTGAACTGATGGCGCTGCCCGAAGTGAAACAAACCGCTACTGAGGCGCGGCTGGCCAATCTGGTCATGCCCGACGCCGGTTGCACTCGAGCCGCGCGCGAAGACGCGCTGGCCCGTGTGCTGGAAATGGGTCTGCCCGGTCGCCGGGATGAGTATTGGAAATACACCCGCCCGGATACGCTGGTAGCGCCCGAGGCCCCTCGGGCCGCGCTGTTCGACCCGGATGAGGCCATGCTGTTCGCCGATCTGGACCGTTTGAAGATCGTTTTCGTTGATGGTGTTTTCAGCCCCGAACAGTCTGATGATTTGACGCTGGAAGGTGTCACTATCGATCGGATCGAGGATATCTGTTTCAAGGATATTCATTGGGCGAAAGAGCTGTACGGCGTGCTTGAAACGCGTGGTCAATCGCCTGTGCAACGTCCTCTTGCGGCGCTGAACACTGCCTTCGCGGCGGATGGGATAGCGATCCATGTCTCGGGCAAACCGTCCAAGCCGATCAGCTTCATCTATCGCCATGCCTCTGAAACCTCGGACGCGATGCTGCACCATATCATCCGTGTCGAAAGCGGTGCCGAGGTGACGATCCTTGAAAACGGCCCGGCGGCTTCGCGTTTCAACAAATGCATGGAGATCGACATTGCCGATGGTGGGGTGTTGCATCACGTGCGGGCGCAAGGCCGCGATCACGAGCGTCGTGCCGCGACCCACATGTTCACGCGTCTGGGGCAGGAATCGGTCTACAAATCCTTCACCCTGACCGTGAATGGCGTGCTGACGCGCAACGAACAGGTGGTCGAGCTGACCGGAGACGATGCGGTAGCCCACGTTGCGGGCGCCTGTGTCGGTGACGGGGACTTCCATCACGACGATACCGTCTTCATCACTCATGACGCTGTGAATTGTGAAAGCCGTCAGGTGTTCAAGAAAGTGCTGCGCAACGGCGCGACCGGTGTGTTTCAGGGCAAGATCCTTGTCAAGGAGGGCGCTCAGAAGACCGATGGCTATCAGATCAGCCAGTCTTTGCTTCTGGACGATGACAGCCAGTTCCTGGCCAAGCCCGAGCTTGAGATCTATGCCGATGACGTGGCGTGTTCGCACGGCTCGACCTCAGGTGCAATTGATGAAACAGCCCTGTTCTATCTACGCTCGCGCGGAGTTCCGACCAAAGAGGCGACCAACATGCTGACGCTGGCGTTTCTGGCCGAGGCTGTGGACGAGATCGAAGATGACGCCCTGTCGCAGGCCATTGTTGATCGCCTTGAAGGCTGGTTGTCGCGGCACAGCTGATGCCGGTGACGTCGGATATCGCCGCCACGTATCGAGGGCCAGGGCGCGTTGTGCGTCGGCTGCTCGATCTGGGCCAGCGCGAAGATCGCGCGCTGGTCTTTGTGATGGCGTTTTGCATTGTAGCTTTCGTTGCGCAATTGCCCGGTCTGTCTCGCCGTGCCCATCTGGAAGGGCTTGAGCTGAATATGCTCATGGGCGGGGCGTTGCTGGGCACGGTGATCATCCTGCCCCTATTCTTCTATCTGCTGGCGTTCGTCTCACATGGCGCCGCGCGGTTGGTTGGAGGGAAGGGGACAGCTTACGGCGCGCGGGTTGCTTTGTTCTGGGCGCTGTTGTCCTCGACCCCGCTGGTGCTGTTGAACGGTCTGGTGGCAGGGTTCATCGGGCCGGGGCCGACACTGACTGCGGTCGGGCTGATCTGGTTCGTGGTCTTCCTGTGGTTCTGGCTGGCAGGGTTGCGACAAGCGCAGAGGATTACGCAATGAACGGAATATCTTTACCCGATCTTGCGATCATGACGCTAACAGACCCGGCTCAGGCGGCACGGCATCTTTTGGCCCTGCGTCCGGGGCGTGAAGTCCTTTGGCTTGCTTTTTTTCTGGCCGTGGTTTTGAACGGGCTTGTTCAGGTCGGGATTGATCAACTGGTCCCAGTGCCCGAAGGTGTGCCGGTTCCACCGCCCGATCCGGTAGTCATGAATCTGTTCCTGTCTGCGGGGACAATGCTGATGGGCATCGTGGCCTTTTTTCTGATCGGTCGGTTTTTAGGCGGCGTTGCGCAGTTCGAAGACATAATGATCCTGTCTGTCTGGCTGCAGTTTCTGCAAACGGCGGCCCTGACCGTTACTTTGTTGGTGTCACTGGTGGTGCCGTTCTTGATGGCGCTGTTCCTTCTGGCAACGGTCATCGTAAGCCTTTACGTCACACTGCATTTCATCAATGAGGCGCATAAATTCGGCTCGATCTTGAAATCCTTTGGGGTCATTGTGCTGTCCGCTCTTGTGGCGATGCCATTGGTCCTTGCTCTGGCGCCCAGCGGGCCTGTCTAGGAAGAATACTATGTACGATGTACAGAAAATCCGCGCGGACTTTCCGATCCTTTCGCGTGAAGTGAACGGAAAACCGCTGACCTATCTGGATAATGGCGCTTCGGCCCAGAAGCCGCAGGTGGTGATCGACGCGGTGACCCGCGCCTACGCTGAAGAATACTCAAACGTACACCGTGGATTGCACTATCTGTCCAATTTGGCGACCGAAAAATACGAGTCCGTACGCGGCACGATTGCGAAGTTTCTGGGAGCTTCAGATGAGGATGAGATTGTTCTGAATTCTGGTACGACCGAAGGGATCAACCTCGTCGCCTATGGCTGGGCCATGCCGCGTCTGCAGGCAGGGGATGAGATCGTGCTGAGCGTTATGGAGCATCACGCCAACATCGTCCCCTGGCATTTTCTGCGCGAACGACAGGGTGTTGTCCTGAAATGGGTTGACGTTGATGCCGAAGGTGGGCTGGACCCACAGGCTGTCATTGACGCCATTGGCCCCAAGACCAAACTGGTTGCCGTCACTCAATGTTCCAACGTTTTAGGCACCGTTGTGGACGTAAAGGCGATTACAGAAGGGGCCCATGCCAAAGGTGTTCCGGTTCTGGTTGATGGCAGCCAGGGTTCGGTACATATGCCGGTCAATGTTCTGGACATCGGTTGCGACTTTTATGCGATTACGGGCCACAAGCTCTACGGTCCCTCCGGGTCCGGTGCGATCTACATCAAATCCGACCGCATGGCTGAAATGCGCCCCTTCATCGGGGGCGGTGACATGATCAAAGAGGTCAGCAAGGATCAGGTGATCTACAATGATCCGCCGATGAAGTTCGAAGCCGGAACGCCGGGTATCGTGCAAACCATCGGGTTGGGCGTGGCGCTGGACTACATGATGGACTTGGGGATGGAGAACATTGCCGCCCACGAAGCTGGTCTGCGCGACTATGCGATGGAGCGGTTGACGGGCCTCAACTGGTTACAAGTTCAGGGCACTTGTGCTGACAAGGCTGCCATTTTCAGCTTTACGCTGGACGGGGCAGGGCATGCGCATGATGTATCGACCATTCTGGACAAGAAAGGCGTTGCGGTGCGCGCAGGCCACCATTGCGCCGGTCCGTTGATGGATTTCTACGGGGTGACTGCCACCTGCCGGGCGAGCTTTGGGCTCTATAACACCAAGGATGAGGTCGACACACTGATCGACGCGCTGGAACTGGCGCATGATCTCTTTGCTTGAAACCTGTTTGTTCCGGGTGGATTTGCAGTTGCACCCGGATCGGAACAAGGTTAGCTAACGGCCAAGGCACCTGTAGCTCAGCTGGATAGAGCGCTGCCCTCCGAAGGTCATTAGTGCATAAAGCGCCTAAGTGGCCTAAGTAATCCGTAACTTTATGAAAATAAAAGTATAATCAGCAGTGCGGGGCGCTATTCTGGGTGTTTTAGGGGTGTCTAAAATTGCACAATAAGACACCCTCAGGTGTCCCCACTGCACACTGTTCCGCAAAATCTCGTCAAAAAGAACACCCCTACTTTCTGGCCAACCTGAAAATTTAGCACAACTTCGGGTGTCTGAATGAACACCCTATTGAAAGTTGCGACTAGCTGAGTTTTTGATCTTCTTGACCTATCAATAATAGCTTTGTCATCTCCAAGCTTGTCGCTATTGCGTCTAAGCAGCACACTATTATTCCGAGAGGGAGATGCGCAGAAACGGCTTGTCATTGACCTACAACGTGATACTAACGCCATCGTGCTCGCGTAGCTCAGCTGGATAGAGTGTCGCCCTCCGAAGGCGAAGGTCACAGGTTCGAATCCTGTCGCGAGCGCCATATCACATGACAACAAGGTACTCGCTTCAGTCCAGTGGGATATCAGGGAAATCTCCCTCACCTACAAATGATATGTAATGTCCCTCGGGCACATCATCGGGTATCCCCCAATGGCGCCACAGCAAAGATAGGTATTTGCCTAATACCGCAGGATCGAACTCATCGAACACCTTGAGTGAGCCATCATCCAGATAATCTGGTTCGCCTTCAGTGCGTATTCCAGTTTGTACCATTCCAAATTTTGGGGGGTCTGTCTCAAGTTGCGAGAGAACGTATCCGAACGATGCGCATCTGCGCTTCGCTTTATAAAGAATATGACCGGCTAATTCTATAAATTGGACAGGATGTAGAACATGTTCTGAGTGTATTTGAGGGGAAGTATCTTTGTGCATCTCTTGCAACCCGCCGTCGAATACTACGACAAACCCTCTATTTTGAATTCGGATCGCCAAACCAGCGCCAGTAACGCTAGTCATCAGGTCGAAGTTCTCCTGATCATTGAACTTAGTATTGAACGAATACACCGTTCCAGGAGTTTCAGATTGCTCACCATGAAACTCCAAGCGATGCCGGACCTTTTGTAGCGAGAAATGCAAAAGGTCGAATCCGTTTACGATTTCACGAGGCCAAATCGTGCCCGCACTAGGGTCGCTTCTCTGGAGAAGTAGTTCTTTTTCTTTGTAGAGGATACCGAAGAAGACCTTGGCACACCACAAATAGACAAGCCACTCTGGGATATCATTCAGTTCTCGACTTGGGTCCAATGCAATATTCTGAAAATCGCTTTCAAGCTTTGAAAGATGAGTGCCGTTGCAGCTTCGGCATGCAGGGATTTTCAATTGTCGATAGGGTAGCAGCGTTTGGTTTACGAGCGTCAGTTTCTTGTCCCAAAGATTCAAGCGGGACTGAAGCCAAGTGGGGAATACATGCTCGGCAGTTCTATTCTCGCTGTGAAGATTCACGCCACATAGAAAGCAGTGGTCATTATCTGCTGGGTGCCAATCAGTCAAATTTTCAAATTCAATCATTTGTCCAACTACAATCAGTTATGGCCCGGGGTTCACTTGGAAAGAGCGTTAAGTTTTACTCAAGTTTTGCTTTTCAAGGCAGCTTATAGGGCAGTGCTCTATTCTAAAATTTCTGATCAGTCGGCGTGTCGAGGGCTGAATTCGTACACGATTATCCTTAAACTACAGCAATTTAGGGTGTCTACAGATCTGTTAAGTTATTTGTTTTCAGTTCCCCAAGGAGGAAATTGCCGCAAAAACTCGTCAAAATCCCGTCAAAAAAATCAAGGAAATGCGCGTAAGGCATTGTTAAAAAACAAAAAAGAACAGCCCTCCGAAGGCAGAGGCCAGAGGTTCGAATCCTCTCAGGTGCGCCATTTTCCTTTGAATTTTCCTGTTCGCGCTCTGGGTCGATTGAATCTGGACAGGGGACGCGCGCACAAAAAAACCGCCGGGTCTTGGGGGCCGGCGGTCGAGAATACGGGTTGGTTTTGTATGTTGGTGCTTACCCGCCCCAACTACGGATATCGCCGCAATCCATGTGCACGAAATTCGAGCGATAGTATTTGCCCACCCCGCCCGCACGGCAGGATATGGCGGCCTTGGCCATCTGCGAGACTGACCGGGACGACAAGCGCAGGTCAGCGGCCTGACCCTTCATATGAAGTGAGTTCTTGGCCACGCGGCGCGACCGGGACCGAAGCATCGCATTGGTCTGAGGTGAGCGGTAGCCAGACAGCAGCGTGTAGGGTTCGTCAACGTCCAGCAGGTTATGTGAGGCAGCCATGATGTCGATGGTGCGCAGGTCCATGTCCTTGACTTGGTCCGTCCGCCAGTCACGCATGAAGTGGTTCACTTCTTTGACAGCGTCCTTGATGTATTTTCCATCGACCCAATATATCATATCGATACGCTCGCCGGTGCGCCCGGAATACATCCGGATACGGCGAATGTCGCCGCCGCCGCGGAGGAAACCTGCTGCGTTGGAATATGTTGGTGCTGCAACCACTGCCGTTGCCGCAAATGCGCCCAATAGGGCCCGCCGGGTCATGCCCGAGGAACTGCTCGTCGTCATTTTATGTTCGTCCCGTACTGTTCCTGCCTGCACACGATGTTACGTGCGCGTTCTTAATTTTTTCCCATCCCAAGTACGGGTTTTATGGCACAGACGCAAAATCCAGCCAAGAAGTCTTTCATATTCATCTTTTCAAGGGGGAATTTTCGGCAGTTTTTTGCGCAGATGACACAAATGCGTATAATTTTCAGGCGCCAAGGGTTAGCGGGACTGTGGTCGATGCAAACGCGCATCAGGCGGGTAAAGAAGCATCGATGTGATGTATTTGTGAATGGACAAGCCCGTCGACCGGCCAGCATATTTGTTCGGCGTGGATACAGGCGCGCGTAGAGTGTTGAAGAATAAAGGTTATCCCATGCGAGCATTTTTTCGTGCATCCAGTGTTCTCGCTCTTGCTGCTTGCTTGGCGGCCACGACCGGCGTGGCCAACACTCCCGACAAACCGGCCACTGCCTTTCAGATGGCCGTGGCCGAATCTGCTCCGTCCGGATCGGAGATTGCTGATTTTTACCGCGCGAACGGGTTTACACCGATTTGGGTGGGTGAGACGCCAGAACATGCGACGCGTCGTGCGAGCCTGATTCAGGCGTTGGCCACTGCCCACATGCACGGCCTGCCCGATGCCTATAACGTCGAGGCGCTGTTGACCAAGATGCAAGAGGCCCGTTCGGTCCGGGATCTGGGCGCTGTCGAAATGGCGCTGAGCCGGGCCTTTATCGCATATGCAAATGACCTTTATTCCGGAGCGCTCCGGCCTGCGGATATCGATGAGGGGTTGGTGCGCAAGGTACAGCGCCGCTCGACCGTGGATCATTTGCAAGGGGTCGTGTCCGAGAACGCGGCCTATTTTGATCAACTTGCGCCGCAGACCGCCCAGTATCGGGCATTGATGAAGCAGAAAGTGGCCTTGAAAGCTTTGATCGATCAGGGCGGATGGGGTGCGACTGTGCCTCAGGACAAGCTGGAACTTGGTGATACCGGTCCCAATGTGATCAAGCTGCGCAACCGGTTGGTTGCCATGGGTTATCTGAAACCCTCCGCCAGCCCGCGCTTTGATGACGCGATGCTTGCCGCTGTGAAGGACTTCCAAACTGCGCACGGATTAGCCTCGGACGGGGTCGCGGGGCAGGGGACGATTACTGAACTGAACCGCTCAGCCTCAGACAGGCTGCGGGCGGTTTACGTGGCGCTGGAGCGGGAACGCTGGTTGCCGCGCGAGCGGGGCGAGCGGCATATTCTGGTCAATCAGGCGGATTTCTCGGCCAAGATCGTTGATGATGGCTTGGTGACGTTTGAAACGCGTGCGGTCATTGGAAAGAACGTTCACGATCGCCGCAGCCCGGAATTCTCGGATGAGATGGAGCATATGGTCATCAACCCTAGTTGGTATGTACCACGCTCGATCATCACAAAAGAATACCTGCCGCAGCTGCAATCGAACCCGAATGCGGTGAACCATATACATATCACTGATCGCAGTGGGCGGCAGATTGACCGGGGCGCAGTGGACTTTACCCAATTCACCGCGCGCAACTTCCCGTTTGCGATGCGTCAGCCGCCCAGCAAAAGCAATGCGTTGGGGTTGGTGAAGTTCATGTTCCCCAACCAGTACAATATCTATCTGCATGATACGCCCCAGAAATCTCTGTTCGCGCGCGAGTCGCGGGCGTTTTCGCATGGCTGTATCCGGCTGGCGCAACCCTTTGAGTTTGCCTACGCGTTGCTGGCCAAGCAGGAGGAAAACCCAAGGGCGTTTTTCCAGCGGGTTCTGGCAACCGGCAAGGAAACCACGGTGCCTCTGAAACAGCACGTCCCGGTGCATTTGATCTATCGCACGGCCTATATCGGCCCCAAAGGCGAGGTTCAGTATCGCCGTGACGTCTACAGCCGAGATCAGAAAATCTGGGACGCTTTGCAGAAAGCGGGGGTGGCCCTGCCGGACGTTCAGGGGTAATCACCGGATTAGGCCTTAATCCGGGGAACCCGACATGCACTATACCATTCAGCAGATTGCCGATGCCCTTGGCGCGGAATGTCAGGGCGATGTCAGCCTGATCATCGCGCGCGCAGCGGAACCGGCGGATGCAGGTCCTGATGATCTGGCGATGGCAATGTCCCCCAAATATGCCGAGGCTTTGGGCAACGGCGCGGCCCGCGCGGCCGTGTTGTGGGAAGGTGCGGATTGGCAGGCCATGGGGTTGCAGGCCGCCATCTTTGTTCCGCGTCCACGG
Organism: Ruegeria sp. J8; assembly: GCF_056531925.1. Classification (NCBI taxonomy): domain Bacteria; kingdom Pseudomonadati; phylum Pseudomonadota; class Alphaproteobacteria; order Rhodobacterales; family Roseobacteraceae; genus Ruegeria; species Ruegeria sp. J8. The sequence continues at coordinate 182,381 of NZ_JBQFMR010000010.1, read as the reverse complement.
ATGGCAATGGCGGGGATCACCGCGATGCTGGACCGGGGGCAGGGGATTGCGCCCGGCATTCACCGGTCAGCCGTTGTCGACCCAACGGCAGAGATCGGCGAAGACGTCTCGATCGGCCCATTGGCGGTGATCGGCGCTCGGGCCAAAATCGGCGCGGGTTCGGTTATCGGGGCGCATTGTGTGGTCGGGATGGATGCAGTTCTGGGTCAGAACGCCATGCTGCGCGAAATGGTCAGCATCGGTGCCCGCGCACAGATCGGAGACCGCTTTACCGCGCAACCCGGCGCGCGTATCGGCGGCGACGGGTTCAGCTTTGTCACGCCCGAGGTGTCGGACGTTGAAAACGTGCGCAAGACCATGGGCGACAAGGGCGACGCACGGGCCCAAAGCTGGTTGCGCATTCACTCACTTGGCGCGGTCGAGATCGGTGATGATGTCGAAGTTGGCGCCAACTGCACTGTCGACAATGGTACGATCCGCAATACCCGGATCGGCGACGGCTCGAAACTGGATAACCTGGTCCATGTGGGCCACAATACCCGCGTGGGGCGCGATTGCTTGCTGTGCGGGCAAACTGGTGTGTCAGGCTCGGTCGAGATTGGAAACAACGTCGTTTTGGGCGGTCAGACCGGTGTGGTCGACAATATTTTTATTGGCGATGGCGTGATCTCAGGCGGTGGCACAAAGATCCTGTCCAACGTACCAGCGGGCCGTGTCATCATGGGTTATCCGGGAATAAAAATGGAATCTCATACGGACATTTACAAAGCGCAACGCCGCCTGCCGCGCATGGCCCGTGACGTAGAGGCGTTGAAAAAGGCTGTTTTCAAACAGTCGCCGAGTGATTAAATCACCCTCAACGGGATAATCAGAGGATCGACATGAGCATCACCGATCGCGTCATCGCCATCATCGCCGAACAGGCCGTGCTGGACCCTTCGGATGTGACGCCCGAAAGTACGCTCGAAGATCTGGGGATCGACAGCCTTGGGCTGGTCGAAAGCATCTTCGCCATCGAGGAAGAGTTCGACATCTCAGTCCCGTTCAATGCCAACGAGCCGACAGCCAGCGATTTTGACATCTCGAATGTCGCTGCGATCATCGCCGGTATCGAAAAGCTCGTGTCGGAAAAGGTCTGACGCAGGATCATGAAACGCGTTGTTATTACCGGTGCGGGCACGATCAACTCGTTGGGCCACTCCGTTCCGGCGACGCTTGAGGCGATGCGCGAGGGGCGCTGCGGTATTTCCGAACTTGAGTTCCGCGATGTCGAGCGCCTTGCCATCAAGATTGGCGGTCAGGTGCGCGGGTTCGAGGCCGAGGGCCGGTTCAACCGCCAACAGATGACCCTGTATGATCGGTTTACGCAATTCACCCTGACGGCGGCAAAAGAAGCAATCGAACAGTCTGGGATCGAATTTCATGGCGATCTAGCGGCGCGCTCAGGCGTTGTCTTGGGAACAGCCGGTGGCGGCGTGTCGACCTGGGATGACAATTACCGCTCAGTCTATGAGGACGGTAAGAACCGGGTTCACCCCTTTGTCGTGCCCAAGCTGATGAACAACGCGGCGGCCAGCCACGTATCTATGGAACATAACCTCAAAGGGCCCAGCTTTACGGTCTCGACCGCCTGTGCCTCGTCAAATCACGCGATGGCTCTGGCGTTCCAGATGGTGCGCAGCGGCGCGGCCCCGGCGATGCTGACGGGTGGAGCGGAATCCATGCTGTGCTTTGGCGGCGTCAAGGCGTGGGAAGGGCTGCGGGTCATGTCCAAAGACGCCTGCCGTCCGTTCAGCGCAAACCGCAACGGTATGGTTCAGGGCGAAGGCGCAGGTGTCTTTGTTTTTGAGGAGTACGAACACGCCCGCGCGCGTGGGGCCGAGATCCTGTGTGAAGTGGTGGGGTTTGCCATGACTTCGGACGCCGCAGATATCGTGATGCCCAGCAAACAAGGCGCGGCTCGGGCAATTTCGGGCGCTTTGGCGGATGGTGGGATCAATGCCGATCAGGTGGGCTATATCAACGCGCACGGAACCGGCACGGCGGCCAATGACAAGACCGAATGCGCGGCAGTGGCGGATGTCTTTGGTCCGCATGCGGATGATCTGATGATATCGTCCACCAAATCCATGCATGGACACCTGATCGGCGGTACCGGCGCGGTAGAACTGTTGGCCTGCATTATGGCACTGCGTGACGGCGTGATTGCGCCTACGATCGGCTATGAGGAACCTGACCCGGAATGCGCTTTGGATGTGGTTCCGAACGAAGCCCGCAAAGCCAAGGTAGAAGTTGCGCTGAGCAATGCGTTCGCCTTTGGTGGCCTGAATGCTGTTCTTGCTCTAAGGCAAGTCTAAAAGGAACGCGCTGTCTTCTGACAGCGCGCTCCGGCGGTTCGGTTAGTTTTGCGCAGGCTCAAGTGTATCAAAACCAGCGGTGAATCCGGCCAGCGAGACTTCCATTTCCAACAACTGAGTCGGTGCCAACAAAGACACCAACGACAGCGTTGCCGTTGTCCCTGCTTTCATTGCGTCAATGTCACCTTGAGTGAACCCAAGCTGTGCGAGGCATCCGACCGGGTTGCAATGGTGATAGTTGTACCGCTTGCCAGGTGCGCCGTCGATGGACAGAGCAAGCTGTGCCTGCAACAGGATTTCAAGCGGAACTACGACCGTTGCTCGGGCGGCAGCGGGAGAGCCCTCGGGCAGATTCTGAATAGTGATGTCGGCAATGGGCTGCCCCTGGTCACCGGCCAGAATTTGGCGGAGGAAACAGGGATCTTCACCTGCTTCAGTCTTCACACACGAGATCATCCAATCACCGTGCTCTTCTTTGATGTAGCGGCTACCTACGCGTGGTCCTTCCTCGCCAAGATCCAAATCCGCACCAGCCTGAGTCTGCGGAGCAGTTGTAGTGTCGGCTTGATTTTCCTGCGCCGCGACCGCCCCGGCCCAAAGCATGGCGGCAACAACATTGAGAGTGAGAAGTTTCTTGATCATGAACGCCTCGGTTCTGTGGATACGCTTTTTGCACGGTCTAACACTGTTCCGGCAGGGTGTCAGGCACTATGCCAAGAAAATGCGTTGATGTGATCGGATTTTTGCCTGTCCACAGATGAAAACTATCGTTGGAGCAACAAAAAAAGGGAGCCGGTGGAGCGGCTCCCTTTTCTATAATTTTCTCCCCGTCGGACTGGCCGACTTAGTTATGCGCAGACGTTACGAGAGGGAATCGCGGCGGTCAACTGCTAACCTGAAAAATTGATCACTTCGGCGGTTTTCGTGAAAAAAGCCGCGCCCAAAGGCGCGGCCAGTCGACAGGGAGGAAGTCTGCCGCCTGCTTCCGGTTTGGTTACAGGCGGCGAATAGACTATCGCAGTTATTTGTTAAATTTGTATGCTGCCCTCAGACCGGTGGAAATTGGGGCAAATTTCATATGCAAAACAATATCTTTTTGGGCGGAGCCGGGGATGGCTACAGCGAACCGGAAAACCTGACGCTGAAATACGCCAACCGCCACGGGCTGATCGCGGGTGCGACCGGGACCGGAAAAACAGTGACTCTGCAAATTCTGGCAGAGGGTTTCTCGCAGGCCGGGGTGCCCGTATTTTTGTCGGATGTTAAGGGCGATCTTTCGGGGTTGGCCAAGGCGGGCAGCGCAGCGCACAAACTTCATCAGGCGTTTCAGGATCGCGCCCAGACAATCGGGTTTTCGGACTATAGCTATGGCGCTTGTCCGGTCGCGTTCTGGGATTTGTTCGGAGAGCAGGGTCATCCCGTCCGCACCACTGTAACCGAGATGGGTCCGCTGCTGTTATCGCGCTTGATGGACCTCAGCGAGGCGCAGGAAGGTATCCTGAACATTGCCTTCCGTGTGGCTGATGACGAAGGGATGCCACTGCTTGACCTCAAGGACCTGCAATCGCTGCTGGTTTGGGTGGGAGAGAACCGAGGCCAGCTTTCATTACGGTTTGGCAATGTCTCGACATCTTCGATTGGTGCGATCCAACGGCGGCTGCTGGTGCTAGAAAATCAGGGCGGCGCGAACCTGTTTGGTGAACCCGCACTGGAACTGGCTGATCTTATGCACACCGACGCGCAAGGGCAGGGGGTCGTGAACATCCTCGCCTCGGACAAGCTGATGGGGTCGCCCCGGCTTTATGCGACGTTCCTGCTGTGGCTGCTCAGCGAATTGTTCGAAGAACTGCCCGAGGTGGGCGACCCCGACAAGCCTAAACTGGTATTCTTTTTCGACGAAGCGCATCTTCTGTTCGAAGATGCACCCAAGGTTTTGGTGGACAAGGTGGAACAAGTCGCACGCCTGATCCGGTCCAAGGGTGTGGGGGTGTATTTCATTTCCCAGAACCCCGCCGACATACCCGAAGATATTCTGGGCCAATTGGGCAACCGGGTTCAACATGCGCTGCGGGCCTTCACCGCGCGCGACCGCAAGAACTTGCGTCTGGCGGCGGAGACCTACCGAGAGAACCCCGCTTTCGATACCGAAGCCGCGATCCGCGAGGTCGGCGTAGGCGAGGCGGTCACTTCGATGCTGGAGAAAAAGGGCGTACCTGGCGTGGTCGAGCGGACCTTGATTCGTCCGCCGGGGTCTCAGTTAGGGCCAATCACGAAGGCTGAGCGTCAAGCCATTGTTGCCGCTTCGTCGATGGAGGCGAAGTACCGAGAGCTGAAGGACAGAAAATCGGCCTTTGAAATCCTTCAGACCCGCGCAGATGCGGCCGCTCAGGCGGCAGAAAAGGCCGAGGAAGAAATCGAAACCCAATCCGTGGCCGAGCGGGAATTCGCAACGGCGCGCAGATACTCCGGCAGCCGGGTTGGGCGGTCATCCTCACGCGTGATGCGCAAGAAAGACAGCTTTGCCTCCGCCATGAGCGAGGCGGTCATCAAAGAACTGAAAGGAACAACAGGCCGCCGCATCGTGCGAGGCATTCTGGGCGGGTTGTTCAAAAGCAGGTAGGGCCGGGGACAGTCGCGGACCGCCCCGGCGACGGGCTTATCCTTTAAGGCGGCGCTGGCCTTCCTGCTTGCAATAGGCGTCCGCCTCGGGGACCGTCATTTTGGTGGCCGGGAAATCAATCGCGCGGTCCCAAATGACACGATCAGGGCGGTACAGTTGGCACGTAACTTCACCCTTCGGAGTTTGGACTTTGACCGGTGTGGTTTCAAAATCTTCCGGGCTTGGAACGCAAGCTGCCAATCCGGCGATCAGAGGAAGCAGCAGCAGTGATTTGGTCAGCGTCGAAGTCATGTGAACTCTTTTATACTCAACAGGGTGGTCGCATCATTCTACGGATTTTCTAAATTCCCGTAAACGCGTGGGATTTCGGCCAATGCCAAACTGGTTGTACCCCGTCTAGACGGACAGCGCGCTTAGATCAAGAAACCGCGCCTGAAAAGAGGCACGGTTTCGTCGCTTTTGAGATAACTGTTACTTTTCTGGTATCAATCCGCGTGGGCTGAACCTGAGGACGATCAACAGTATCAAACCCATCGTGAACAGGCGCATATGGGCAGCGCTGTCGATCAGATGCGCCTTCAATGCGCTGCCTTCGGGCATGGTTGAAGTAATCAGGTTCATCAGCCAAAGGCCCATCGGCTCGACCTGGACCCAAAGGAACCAGATCAGGAACGCGCCCAGAACCGCGCCGAAATTGTTGCCCGAGCCGCCGACGATCACCATCACCCAGACGAGGAACGTAAAGCGCAGCGGATTGTAGGTGCCCGGCGTCAGCTGCCCGTCCAGTGTGGTCATCATTGCGCCCGCAATACCGCAGATCGCGGAGCCCAAAACGAAGATCTGCAAATGGCGGCGGGTGACGTCCTTGCCCATCGCCTCGGCCGCAACTTCATTGTCGCGAATGGCGCGCATCATCCGTCCCCATGGGCTTTTCAATGCCATCTGTGCCATCCAAAGCAGGACCAGCAGCACTATGGTGAACAGCAGCGAATAGCCCAGCTTGACCGAAAGCGTCGAGGCCGTGACTGGGTCAAGACCCAGCCATTCGGCGCGGGCGATGAATCCGGGATCTGCTTGCAACTCGACCTCATAGCCGACCACAGGCGCAGGGCGCGGGATGCCGTAGACATTCTTGACGCCGCGGGCCAGCCAGTCTTCGTTTTTCATGATGGCGATGATGATTTCGGCAATACCCAGCGTCGCAATCGCCAGATAATCCGAACGCAGACCCAGCGCGGTTTTCCCGATCAGCCACGCCGCACCAGCAGCCAGCAGACCTCCGGCGGGCCAAGCAAGCAGAACGGGCAGGTTCAGGCCTCCGATATTACCCGCGACCGCAGGGTCGATGGCCTCTATCGCGGCGACGTTGGGGTCGAAAATGGCTCGGTAGACAAAGAATCCGACGATCAGAATGCCGATGATCGCCAAGGTTTGTACCCGCCCTTTGGGCATCTTCTGCGCGGTGATCACAGCGGCTACAATCGTCGCTGCGCCCAGAAGCAGCGCGAGGATGACGCCAAAGCCCCCGCCGGTCCACGCGCCCGGCGTCGGCGGCGTCGAGACCAGTACAACCGCCAGCCCGCCCAGCGCGACAAAGCCCATGACGCCGACGTTGAAAAGGCCCGCAAAGCCCCATTGCAGGTTCACCCCGATGGACATGATGGCCGAGATCAGCCCCATGTTCAGGATCAGGATCGCCGCGTTCCAGCTTTGCGTGAACCCGGTCAGCAGGATCAGGCTGCCGACGGCAACGAAAAGCAGCGTATTCTTGACAGTCTCGGTCATACCGCTTTCCCCTTGAACAGGCCCGTGGGCTTAAACAGAAGCACAATCAGCAGGATCACGAAGCTGACGGCGAATTTGTAATCAGTGGACAGAAATTGGACCAGGCCAGAGGGCTCAAGGCTTTCAGGGGCCAGATAGGTCAGTACCTTTTTCCATGCGTAGGTGATGGTCACCTCGGAAAAGGCGATGATGAAGCCACCCGCAATGGCCCCTAGCGGATTGCCAAGCCCGCCCACGATGGCCGAGGCAAAGATCGGCAGCAGAAGCTGGAAATAGACGAAGGGTTTGAAACTTTTGTCGAGGCCATAGAGAACACCCGCCGTGGTCGCCAGCGCGGCAACGATGATCCATGTGATCATCACCACGCGTTCCGGGTTGATACCGGACAGCAGGGCCAGATCCTCGTTATCAGAGTAGGCCCGCATCGACTTGCCGGTGCGCGTTTTGTTCAGGAACCAGAACAGCAATGCAACGGCGACAACAGCGACGATCACGGTGATGCCCTGAGAGGTCTTGATCGCCAGCCCCTCGCGCAGGCCGGTCATCGCTTTGAAGTCACGCGCCGAGACGATGAACCGCTCTCCGTCCGAAAAGCGCTGATCATCCGGGCCGATGATGAACCGCACGATCCCGTTCATGATGAACATCACGCCCATAGACACGATCACCAGAATGACCGGCTTGGCCTTTTGTTCGCGGTAGAACCTGTAAACCAGCCGGTCCGTGATCAGTACAAGCACGATACAGCCCAGAATTGCAAAGGGCAGGGCCAGCAGAGCGGTGGGCAGCGGCCCGAAACTGACCCCTGCGGCTTGTAGGCCCCACGTGACCAGCACAGCGATCATCGCGCCAAAGGCCATCGTGTCGCCATGGGCAAAGTTCGAGAACCGCAGGATGCCATAGATCAGCGTCACCCCCAAAGCCCCCAGCGCCAACTGGCTGCCATAGGCGATTGCGGGAACAAGAACGAAGTTGGAGAGCGCCACAAGGGCGTTGAGGAAGTCCATTAATTGTTCACCTCGCAAACACCTGAAAGAATCCATTCGTGATAGTTCACGGAGCCCTTCACCATTTGCTTAAGTTGGAATTCAGTTTGCGAACGTTCGTTGTCAAAACTCAGATTGATAAGCCCGCGCTCCGAGTTTGCTTTTGCCTGATACCAGTCCAGATCGCTGAAAAACGGACGTGCTTCCTTAAACGCTATACCGAGAGTTTCTCCGCTAATCTCAATTTTTCGCCTTAGCACTTTCGCTTCAAAAGCCGTTTTGCTTTGGATGCACTTTTCTATTTGGCGTTCACGAGGTTGGTAATCAAAGCCACTGCACCCTTGCTTACGCTGGCACTTGCAGAATTCAGTGCTCTGACAAGAATATACAGATGCATTTCCTGGCATACCCAGGGACGTGACAAGGGCGGCTGCAATGTAGAATCCGATGTTAAACATCACCCCCCCAAGAAACTCTTACGCACTTCGGGATCGGCCAGCAGTTCCTTGCCCGTGCCGCTATAGGCGTTGCGCCCCTGAACCAGAACATATCCCTTGTCCGCGATCTCCAGTGCCTGACGGGCGTTCTGTTCGACCATCAGGATTGGCAGCCCGGTGCGGGAAACCTCGATGATCCGGTCGAATAGCTCATCCATCACGATGGGCGAGACACCGGCGGTCGGTTCGTCCAGCATCAGCACCTTGGGTTGGGTCATCAGCGCACGGCCCACGGCGACCTGCTGGCGTTGGCCGCCCGACAGCTCTCCGGCGGCTTGGTTGCGTTTGTCGCGCAGGATCGGGAAGAGGTCATAGACCTGCTCCATCGTTCCCGAAATATCGTCGCGGCGGATGAAGGCACCCATCTCAAGGTTTTCTTCCACCGTCATCGAGGTGAAGATGTTCGACGTCTGTGGCACAAACCCCATGCCCTTAATCACCCGATCTTGCGGCGACAGTTTGGTGATGTCTTCGCCGTCCAGTCGAACAGCTCCGGCGCGGACGTCCAGCATTCCGAAGACCGCCTTCATCGCGGTCGATTTTCCTGCGCCGTTGGGGCCGACGATCACGGCGATTTCGCCTTTATCGACCGCGATGGTGCAGTCATGCAGAATGTCGGGCCCTTTGCCGTAACCGCCGGTCATAGTGTCGCCGATCAGGAAGGGGCCGCCCTCGACCTTATGCGTCTCACCGCTTTTGCGATGGGCGGGGGTCATGGTGCCGACGCCATGTGTGTTGGTGATTGAGGCGTCCTTGTTGCCCTTGTCGTCGTGATAAGGATTGTCGCTCACGCCAGCGGTCATGTTTGGGCCTCCAGCTTGTCTTTGTTTTTCAGGCCGGTGCCCAGATAGGCCTCGATCACGTGCTCATTGGCCTTGATCTCGTCCAGAGTACCTTCGGCCAGCACCTTGCCTTCGGCCATACAGATGACCGGGTCGCAGATTTTGCCGATGAAATCCATGTCATGTTCGATGACCACAAAGGTATAGCCGCGTTCCTTGTTTAGGCGCAGGATTGTGTCGGCGATGGTCATCAGTAGGGTACGGTTCACCCCTGCACCAACTTCGTCCAGAAACACGATCTTGGCGTCGACCATCATGGTGCGACCCAGTTCCAGCAGTTTTTTCTGCCCGCCCGAGACCTGACCGGCCTTGTGATCGGCCAGATGTTCGATGGTCAGGAACTCCAGCACCTCATCGGCCTTGGCCTTCAATGCGCGTTCTTCATCGGCAATGCGTTTGCGCCCGAACCACGTGTTCCAAAGCGATTCACCTGATTGCGCACCCGGCACCATCATCAGATTCTCGCGGCAGGACATCGAAGAAAATTCATGCGCAATCTGGAAGGTGCGCAGCAGGCCCTTGTGAAACAGCTCATGCGGGGGCAGGCCGGTGATATCCTCACCATCCATATGGACCTTCCCGCTGGTCGGCGGCAGAACGCCCGCGATCACATTGAACAGAGTGGTTTTTCCGGCCCCGTTCGGCCCGATCAGACCGGTGATCGAGCCCTTTTGGATTTCCAGCGATGCCCCGTCCACCGCATGAAACCCGCCGAAATGCTTGTGCACGTCTTCGACGACGATCATCTTTTCCCCTAGCCGCCGTTTTCCGGCGTTGTTGCCACATCCCTGTACGAATGGTGCGGGCTTTTGTCATTGAAACAGCCCGGACACAAGGCCCGGGCTGCTTGTTTTTATGACTGTTAACCTTGGATCAACGGAAGTTGACGGTTTTGTTCTCGCCGTCGGTCACTTCGATCTCGCGGTATGAACCCGCGCTTTCGCCGGGGCCGATCAGCTCAACGCCGGACGCGCCGACATAGTCGATGTCCTGACCTGCGGCCAGCAGTTCCAGACCCTTGGCCAGCTCACCTGGGTAGATCTTTTCACCCGGTGCGTTGGCGACGTCCATGATCTTGCTGCCATAATCGGCGGGGCTGGTCGAGCCTGCGGCCTGCATGGCCAGCATGAACAGCGCAGCTGCGTCATAGGCTTCCGGCGAATAAGGCGACGAACCGTCGAAACCGGCGGCTTCAGCCATGGCAAAGTACTTCTCGGCGCCCTCGCCACCCGAACCGGCGATCTGACCGAACGAGCCGTTCAGGTCGGGGCCAACATTGTTGGGAAGCGAGTCACCGATCATGCCGCCGGGCAGACCGAACGTGTCAAACGCACCGCTGTCCAGTGCCGACTGGATGATACCCAGACCACCTTGGTCGAGATAACCCGCGACAACCAGAATGTCGCCACCGGCCGAGGCCAGCGCGCCCACTTCGGCCGAGTAGTCGGCCTTGCCGTCTTCGTGTGCGGCAACGATGGTCACTTCGCCACCTGACGCCTCAAACGAGGACTGGATCGCGTCTGCCAAACCTTTGCCGTAATCGTTGTTGGTGTAGGTCAGTGCAATCGAGCTGATGCCACGGTCATTCAGGATGTCTGCCATCACCTGACCTTCACGCGCATCCGACGGCGCGGTGCGGAAGAACAGGCCGTTGTCTTCCATGGTCGACAGGCCGGGCGAAGTCGCCGATGGCGAAATCATCACCATGCCGTTTGGAATAGCGACGTTCTGCAGGATCGCGCCGGTCACACCCGAGCAGTCGCCGCCAATGATGCCAGCAACGCCATCTGCGATCATACGCTCTCCGTTCGAGGTCGCCAGGCCATTGTCGATACAACCAGTATCGGCGCGGGACGCGCTGACTTTGGTGCCGTCCAGCAGCTTGCCAGATTCGGTGACTTCGGCCATTGCCAGTTCCGCACCTGAACCCATCGCCGGGGCCAGTGATTCAATCGGGCCGGTGAAGCCGAACAGGACGCCCAGCGTGATATCTTCGGCCAGAGCCGGACCAGCCAGCAGAGCGGATGCCGCAGTTGCAGTAAGCAGCTTTTTCATATGGTTACTCCCTATTGTGAACGTATTCGTTCTGGTCACGACCCTAGGCAAGCTGCTCGGAAAAGAAAAGTCCTAACGCAAACGTGTTTTTGCGCAAAGGAAAGCTATTTGGTCTCATAGGGCTGACGCAGTGATTTTGAAGGGAAAAATGATGGTCCGAGCATTTGCGCTTCTTCTTTTGACGCTGCTAAGCGTCCCGCTGCGTGCTGAGGTCTTAAGCACCTCTTCGGGCTCAGTGCAGGTTGAGCCGATGGTTCAGGGGCTGGATACGCCGTGGGCCGTCGGAATTATGCCTGACGGATCGTTTCTGGTGACAGAACGGGATGGAGAGTTGCTGCATGTCTCGGATGGCAAGGCAAAGAAGGTGCGCGGTGTCCCAAAGGTTGCGGCAAACGGACAGGGTGGGTTGCTGGATGTGACAATCGCCCGTGATTTCACGCAAAGCCGGGAGATTTTTCTGACCTTCTCAAAGCCTCAACGGGGTGGGGCCGGTACCGCTCTAGCCGTGGCGCGGCTGTCTGAAAGCGGGGATCGGCTGACCAATCTGCGGGTCCTCTTCGAAGCCGTTCCCGGAGGGTCCGGTGGTCGACATTTCGGTTCGCGTGTGGTCGAGGCCAACGACGGCACTTTATTTGTCACTATTGGGGATCGCGGCGACCGTCCCCAAGCGCAGGAAACGTCCAACCCTATTGGTTCAGTGATCCGCGTGAACCGTGACGGAACAGTTCCTGCGGATAACCCGTTTGTGGGGGCGCCGGATGTTCGGCCCGAAATCTGGTCCTATGGCCATCGCAACCCACAGGGGGCCGGATTGGACGCACAGGGCCGCTTGTGGGCCGCAGAACACGGTGCGCGCGGCGGGGATGAGGTGAACCTGATCCAACCCGGACGGAATTACGGCTGGCCGATCATTTCGTACGGTCGTCACTATTCGGGTAAGAAGATTGGCGAGGGCACTTTCAAAGATGGGCTTGAACAGCCGAAATTTTATTGGGACCCGTCCATCGCACCCTCGGGTCTGTTGGTTTATTCCGGCAAGCTATGGCCGCAATGGGCCGGCGATATATTCGTTGGCTCCCTGAAGTTTGACTATATTGCCCGTCTCGCAGGATCGCCCCTGACCGAGGTCGAAAAGATCGAGGGCTCAGCGACAGAACGAGTCCGCGATATTGTGGAAGCGCCGGACGGGGCGATCTGGTTTATCTCTGTCGGGCAGGGCGCGGTTTACCGGATGACACCGGGTTAAACAGACAGTTTCCCGCCTTGAGCGCCTCGCTCGCGATATGGCGTGGTGTTGTAATGGGCGCGGTAGCATTTCGAGAAATGCGACGGGCTGGCAAAGCCACAGGCCAGCGCCACGTTGATCACGCTCATATCGGTCTGCATCAGCAGGTTTCGCGCCTTGTGCAGCCGCAGCTCCATGTAATACCGCTTGGGTGAGCGGCTCAGGTAGCGCCGGAACAGCCGTTCCAGCTGGCGCGTGGACATGCCGACATCCTTGGCCAGAATCGAGGGCGAGATCGGCTCTTCGATGTTTTTTTCCATCATCAGGATGACCTGGCTGAGCTTTGGATGCCGAACCCCGATCCGGGTGGGGGTCGACAGGCGCTGCGTGTCCTGATCCGTGCGGATCGACGAATAGATCATCTGATCCGCCACCGCATTCGCCAGATCTTCACCATAGTCATCCGCGATGATCTTCAACATCAGGTCGATGGACGAAGTCCCGCCCGCCGTCGTCATCCGGTTGCCGTCGATCTGGAACACGGATTTCGTCAGCTCGACCTCATCGAATTCCTCGATGAAGCTGTCCGAATTCTCCCAGTGGATTGTCGCGCGTTTGCCATCCATCAAACCAGCCTTGGCCAGAGTGAAGGCTGCTGTACACAATCCGCCAATTTTCAATCCCCGCCGCGCCTCGCGTCGTACCCAATTGAGCACCTTCTTGGTGGTGGCGTTCTGAACATCTACGCCGCCGCAAATCAGGATCACGGCATCGCGCTGAAGTTCAACGAGATCGGAATCAAGTTTGAAGTTGGCTCCAGCCGAACATGTAACGGTGTCACCGCCTTCACCGGCAAAGGTCCAGGTGTACAGCTCTTTATCGGCCATACGATTGGCGATGCGCAGGCTGTCCAGTGCCGACGCAAAAGACAGCAAAGAGAACTTGTCCAAAAGGACAAACACGAAATTCTTAGGGTTGGCCGCAGTGTCTTGCACCGTGACAACTTGGCGTTGCTCTTGCATGGCGAGGTGTCCTTGATTCGCCGCCAGGGGACGATAGGTCCGGCGGCACGTATTAAAACCACCATGATCAAAGCTTGTTTACGACGTCAAGGGGGCGCAATTGGGATATGGTCACTCTGTCACGCATTTTGTATAGAGACGACCTGAATACTTCAGCGGAGATCAAAGCTATGACCGAGTGGCAAAAAACGAACTGGCGCAACAAGCCCCGAGTTCAGATGCCAGATTATACCGACGCGGCCGCGCTGGCCAAGGTCGAGGCCCAGCTTGCCCAGTATCCCCCGCTGGTTTTTGCGGGCGAGGCACGGCGGTTGAAACAACACCTGGCTGCGGCTGGACGGGGTGAGGCGTTCCTGCTTCAAGGCGGCGACTGTGCTGAAAGCTTTGATCAATTCAGCGCGGATGCGATCCGTGACACGTTCAAGGTAATGCTGCAGATGGCGATGGTTCTGACCTATGGTGCCAAGGTGCCGGTGGTCAAAGTTGGCCGTATGGCCGGTCAGTTCGCCAAACCGCGCAGTGCCCCGACCGAAGTGGTGGATGGTGTGGAACTGCCCAGCTACCGTGGTGATATCATCAACGAGTTGGCCTTCACTCCCGAGGCCCGCATTCCGAATCCGTCCAAGATGCTGCAAGCCTACACGCAGGCGGCGGCCACGCTGAACCTGCTGCGTGCGTTCTCGACCGGTGGTTTTGCGGATATGACCCGCGTGCATTCCTGGACGTTGGGCTTCACCGACGATCAAGACGTGCAGAAATATTCGGAGATCGCCGACCGCATTCAAGACTCCATCGACTTCATGGATGCCGCCGGGATCAACGCCGATACCACGCATGAGTTCTCGACCGTCGAGTTCTACACCAGCCATGAAGGGCTATTGCTGGAATACGAAGAGGCGCTGACCCGTCTGGATTCGACCTCTGGCAACTGGCTGGCTGGCTCGGGTCACATGATCTGGATCGGCGACCGTACCCGTCAGCCCGACGGCGCGCATGTTGAATTCTGCCGGGGCGTACAGAACCCGATCGGTCTGAAATGCGGTCCGACCACGACTGCCGAAGACCTCAAGGTTCTGATGTCCAAGCTGAACCCCGAAAACGAAGAGGGTCGCCTGACCCTAATTGCGCGGTTTGGTGCAGGCAAAGCGGGTGAGCATCTGCCGCGCTTGGTGAAGGCCGTCAAGGAAGAGGGTGCCAATGTGACCTGGGTCTGCGATCCGATGCATGGCAACACGATCAAGTCGGCCACGGGTTACAAGACTCGCCCATTCGATTCGGTCCTGCGCGAAGTCCGTGATTTCTTTGGCGTCCATCAGGCCGAGGGCACCGTCCCCGGCGGCGTGCATTTCGAGATGACCGGTCTGGACGTCACCGAATGCACTGGCGGCGTGCGCGCAGTGACGGAAGAGGACCTCTCGGACCGCTACCACACCGCTTGCGACCCGCGTTTGAACGCGTCGCAATCGCTGGAACTGGCGTTCCTTGTGGCCGAAGAACTGACGAACCTGCGCCGTAACCGCACTAAACGTGCGGTTGGCTAAGGCGGCGCGCTTCTTTACGCGAACCCAAAGGGGGCCAAGTTGTTTGGGCTGAGCTTCCTTTGGGCACGTTTGCGCCGTCGGCATTCTCGTAAGGTGTCACAGAGTTTCTACTGCCTGACGCCTTACTTGCAGAATCTCGACCCGATCCAGAATCCAAGAACCCGTATGCGCGCCGATGGCCGGTTCGAGGGCGAGGTTGGGCGAGACAAAAAAAACCGGCAAGACGATCTGGTTGCCGGTTCTAAAATAACATCGGGTTCCGAACTCAGTCGTCGCGCGACACGACCAGCCGCAGGTGCGAACCCGGACGTTTGAATTCTGTCTGATCTTCGGCAAAACCAACCACAGACGGCCGTGCCGGTTTTTGAGGGGCCTGAACATCTGAGACGGGGCGCAGTTTCTGATCCGAGACGTCAAAGCGCCGTGGGGTTGCACCGATCACGCCGTCGCTGACCATCACGCCCAACACGCGGCTGACATCACCCAGATCGCTTTTCAAGGGCAGAAGGATCATCCGTGCCTGCATTCGGGTGCGACCCAGTGCGCCGGGCGAGATCAACCCAAGGTCGGCAATCGCGGGCTTGGCAAAGACTTCTTCCAATACGTCGGTGATTTGAGTCCGCGCACCGGGTTCGAAAAACGCTGTCAGAGGCATTCCGCGTACCTCCATACCTGCCAGGTTGTTCAGATGGCTGCCCGCAAGGCGAAACCTTGCCAGACCGGGTGCGATGCGTTCCAGGATGAAGGTGCATTCCAGAATATTCTCGAGTCCGCGCGGATCAATCTGCGACCGCATGGGCACACCGTCGCCCGTCAGCAACGCTGTCCAATATGCCTCAGCCTGCCGGATGGGGGACAGGCTGCGCCCACTGTCAAAACGATCCATTGCGACGATCTTTCCAAAGTTTGACCCGGAACCGTTCCCGAAAAACGTCTTCATTTTCATCACCCTAGCGTCAATCGACCGTCATTTTCATAAAATGCCACATATCGGGGACATCACCGACTGACCACCCCCGACAGCGCCCAGATTGACACGGGTTAATACAATTTTGGAGGAATTCTTTAATGAATGGTTAACTGCGTACTGGATGCGACAAACTCAGCAAACTCTTGCCCTGCGCTGGTGGTTGGCTTTAGGTGCTGGCGGAATAGGGCCATGGGCTATAACGAAAGGTCGGCTATGATCAGATCCATGACGGGCTTCGCCTCGGGCAAAGGCGCTTTGGGGCCGCATAGCTGGACGTGGGAGCTGCGCAGCGTCAACGGCAAGGGGCTGGACATGCGCATTCGCGTTCCAGATTGGCTGACCGGGCTGGAGGCGGCGCTGCGGGCGCAGATGTCCAAGGCGCTGAGCCGGGGGAATGTCACCTTGTCGCTGCGCTTGAACCGGGACGAATCCGCGCCTGAGATCGTGTTGAACGAAACGGCCATGGCCGCAGCCCTGGCGGCGGTGAAGCGCACCCAGCAGATGGCGGAGGAAGCTGGCGTAGCACTTGCAACGCCAAGCGCTGCCGATTTGGTGGCGCTAAAAGGCATGCTGGATGCAGGGGCCGATGTGGATGATCCGACCGCTCTGGTAAAGCAGCTCAGCACCGAATTTGCGACCGTTCTGGCCGAGTTCATCGCCATGCGCGAGGCCGAGGGGCAAGCGCTGGCCAAGGTTCTAGACAGCCAGCTGGATCAGGTGGCAGCTTTCACCGATCAGGCCGCCGCGCTGGCCGAACAGCGCAAGGACAAGATGGCCGATGCCTTACGCGAAAATCTGGCCCGCGTGCTGGAAAACGCACAAAGCGCAGATCCGGACCGGGTCGCGCAAGAACTGGCGCTGATCGCGGTCAAAGCGGATGTGACCGAGGAAATCGACCGCCTCAGAACCCATGTCACGGCCGCGCGCGACTTGCTGGCACAGGATGTGGCAGTGGGTCGCAAGCTGGATTTCCTGATGCAGGAATTCAATCGCGAGACAAATACCTTATGCTCCAAGGCGCAAAGCGCCGAACTGACCTCGGTAGGTCTTGAGTTGAAAGCCGTAATTGATCAGATGCGAGAGCAAGTGCAGAACGTGGAATAACGACAGGAACACCCTTATGGCGGATCGACGCGGCCTACTTATCATTTTGTCTTCACCTTCCGGGGCAGGCAAATCCACCTTGGCCCGGCGGCTGATGCAGTGGGACAGCGACCTTGAATTCTCGGTCTCGGCCACAACGCGCGCCCCGCGTCCGGGTGAGGAACATGGCCGTGAATACTACTTCCTCAGTGAGGATGCGTTCAAACAGCAGGTCGCCGACGGTCAGATGCTGGAGCACGCGCATGTATTCGGGAATTTCTATGGCTCACCCGCGGGGCCGGTGCGCGAGTCGATCAACAGCGGTAAAGACGTGCTGTTTGATGTGGACTGGCAGGGCGAGGTGCAGATTCGCAACTCAGATCTAGGCAAGCACGCTTTGTCGATTTTCATCCTGCCGCCCTCGATCCCTGAACTGCGTCGTCGGCTGGAAAGCCGGGGTCAGGACGCCGCCGACGTGATCGCCAAGCGGATGCTGAAAAGCTGGGATGAGATCAGCCACTGGGGCTATTACGACTACGTTCTGGTGAATGACGATCTGGATGCGACCGAGGAAAAGCTGAAGACCATCGTCAGCGCCGAACGCATGCGGCGTATCCAGCAACCGGTGCTGCAAAACCACGTTCGCACACTGCAAAACGAATTCGAGGAATTGTCATGACGGTCTACGCCCTCGGCCCGCACACGCCGCAAATCCACGAGGACACCTGGGTCGCGCCCGATGCGAACCTGATTGGGAAGGTGGTGCTGGAGCAGGGGGCCTCGGTCTGGTTTGGCTGCACCATACGCGCCGATCATGAAGAGATCCGGGTGGGCGAAGGCAGCAACGTGCAGGAAAACTGCGTGATGCATATTGATGCGGGCTATCCGCTGACGATCGGCAAGAACTGCACCATTGGGCATAAGGTCATGTTGCATGGCTGCACGATCGGGGAAAATACTCTGATCGGGATGGGGGCAATTGTCCTGAACGGCGCAAAAATAGGAAAGAATTGCCTGATAGGGGCAGGGGCGTTGATCACAGAAGGCAAGGAAATCCCGGACAATTCGCTGGTGATGGGTGCACCGGGCAAGGTGGTGCGAGAATTGGATGCGGCTGCGGCGCAAAAGATCACGTTCAGCGCGCTGCATTATCAGGAAAACATGCGCAAGTTTCGTGAAACTTTGACACCCGTGCCCTAGAACGCCCTCGAATATCACCGAGTACCAACGATGTCAGACGATCTGCTTGCCGAAATTGTGTCGGCCATTCCCCTACCTGCCCTGATGGTCGATCAGACCGAGCGGATCATAGCGGCCAATACAGATGCACGGACGTTGCTTGGGCAAAACATCGTCACCCGTCATTTTGCCACCATCCTGCGTCAGCCGCAGGTGATTGAGGCGATGGAGCAAAGCCTGCGTGACAAGGGGCGGGCGAAGACGCGCCACCTTGCAAATGACGGCGCTCAGGACACCACGTTCGAGGTAGAGTGCCGCTATATGAACGGTGTTGGCGCTGTCGCAGGCGGGGCTGTTCTGGCTGTTTTTCAGGATGTGACCCATCTTGAACAGGCCAGTCAGATGCGGCGCGATTTTGTCGCCAATGTCAGTCACGAACTGCGCACGCCGCTGACCGCGTTGATGGGCTTTATAGAAACCCTGCGCGGCCCCGCCCGCGAAGATGCCGCCGCGCGCGAGCGCTTTCTTCAGATCATGACGGATGAGGCCAACCGCATGAACCGGCTGGTAGGGGACTTGCTGTCGCTGAACCGGGTCGAAAGCGAAGAACGGGTGCGGCCACGAGAGGAGCTGGACCTGTCGGGCTTGCTCCAATCCACGATAAATTCACTGCGGCCACTGGCCGAGGATGCGGAAGTTGAACTTCGCCTTACCAATGATCCCCAGGGACCGGTGTCCTTGATCGGTGACAGCGATCAGTTGCGGCAGGTTTTTACCAACTTGATCGAGAACGGAATCAAATACGGCGGTAGCGGCGGCTTGGTTGAAGTACGAATTCAGTCTTTCGAACGGGACACCGCCATGCGCGGCCCGGCTGTGCGGGTTCAGATTTCGGATAAGGGGCCGGGTATCGACCCGACTCACCTGCCGCGTTTGACCGAGCGATTCTACCGGGCGGACAATCACAGGTCCCGGCAATTGGGTGGAACCGGTTTGGGGCTGGCGATCGTAAAACATATCGTCAATCGGCATCGCGGGCGCTTGCGGGTGGAAAGCGAGTTCGGCAAAGGGTCTGTTTTCACAGTGATTTTGCCGCAGCAAAAACCGGAAGAGGCTCAGGTTTGACGCCCGGCATACCGGGATTGTCACAAAGTCATAGCTGAATCTGCCGGTTTGTCATGAAACCGTTACAAACCTGTCACAAAAGGCTTACGCACGGCTCTTAGGGGTGCCGGCAAGATCATCATGGGGGTGATCAAAAACAACCATTCTCAAGGAGACTGAGATGTCCTTTGTAAAACTGTCGGCTTCTGCTCTGGCGATTGCTGCCGTTTCGGCCACTACCGCTGCTGCACGTGATCAGGTTCAGGTTGCCGGTTCCTCGACCGTTCTGCCTTACGCTTCGATCGTTGCCGAAGCCTTCGGTGAAAACTTCGACTTCCCGACCCCTGTTGTTGAATCGGGCGGTTCCTCGGCTGGCCTGAAGCGTTTCTGCGAAGGTGTTGGCGAAAACACCATCGACGTTGCCAATGCTTCGCGCGCCATCCGTGAAAAAGAAGTAAAAGCCTGTGCCGAAAACGGCGTGACCGACATCATCGAAGTTCAGATCGGTTATGATGGCATCGTTTTCGCCTCCGACATCAACGGCAACTCGTTCGAGTTCACGCCGGAAGATTGGTACAAAGCCCTGTCCGCACAGATCGTTGTTGACGGTCAGCTGGTCGATAACCCGAACAAAACCTGGGCCGACGTGAACCCTGCTTTCCCGGCGCAGCCGATCGCAGCTTTCATCCCGGGCACCAAGCACGGCACCCGTGAAGTGTTTGAAGACAAGGTGATCCTGGCCGGTTGTGAGCACCTGGGCGACTTTGACGTTTACAAAGCAGCCAACGGCGACGACAAGAAAGCCGCCGAGAAAGCCTGTATCGCCCTGCGTACGGACGGCGTTTCGGTCGACATCGACGGCGACTATACCGAAACTCTGGCGCGTATCGACAGCAACAAAGACGGCATCGGCGTCTTTGGTCTGGCCTTCTACGAGAACAACACCGACAAGCTGCAAGTTGCAACCATGTCCGGCATTGTTCCGACCACCGAGTCGATCGCAACCGGCGAATACCCGGTCTCGCGTCCGCTGTTCTTCTACGTGAAGAAAGCGCATATTGGCGTGATCCCCGGCCTGAAAGAATATGCTGAGTTCTTCGTCGCCGACGAGATCGCAGGCCCCGATGGTCCGTTGGCTGAATACGGCCTGGTTTCGGATCCCGAGCTGGTGAAAGTTCAGGAAGCTGTTGCGAACGAAACCGTTCTGGGCGGCGGCTCCTAATCACCCTTGCTTATGGAACCGGGGCGGTTTATGCGCGCCCCGGTTCTTTTTGACTCTTCTCCAGCCATTCCGACGGAGTTCCCATGGCACTATCCTGGCTGTTGCTCATCCTGCTTGCATTCGCAGTGATCGGATATTTCGCAGGGCGGTCCCGTGCCCTTGCAAGCGCAGGAGGAGACGCGCGGGATCTGCACTCTCTGCCGTCCTATTATGGCTACAATGTTGCGCTGACGGCGCTGGTGCCGGCGCTTGGAATTCTGGTCGTCTGGTTGCTGGCGCAGCCGATGATCGTAAACAGCACAGTCACCGGCATGATCCCCGACCACGCGATCCCTGAAGGCGCTGACCGCGGCCTGATCATGAGCGAGGTTCGGCGCGTTTCGAACGGGTTGGCCGGGGCCGTTGCGACCGGCGCGCTGAGCGAAGTGCAGGCTGGGAATGCCGATGCCGATATTGCCGAGCTGACCCAGACGTTGAAAGACTCAGGTCAGGTCCTGACTCAGGAGATTACCAAACCTATTCTGGTCGCGGCCCAGAAATACCGCAGCATGACGTCGACCGGAACGATAGCAATGCAGGTGATCGTTGTGATCGTCGCGCTGTTTGGTGCAGCCTTTGCCTATATCCGAACGCACAAGGAATTCCGCGCCCGCAACGTAGTGGAACAAGGCGTTCTGGCGCTGTTGCTGCTGGCGGCCTCGATTGCGATCCTGACAACGATGGGCATCGTTTTGTCCATGTTCTTCGAGACGCTGAACTTCTTCCAACTGCACTCGTGGAAAGACTTCTTCTTCGGTAGCACATGGGCCCCGAACTTCCGTGGCGGCTCGGAACTGTCGATCCTGCCGCTTCTGTGGGGCACGCTCTATATCTCGGTAATCGCGTTGTTGGTGGCGGTGCCGATTGGCCTGTTCGCCGCGATTTACCTGTCGGAATATGCCTCAGGCGCGACCCGCTCCATTGCCAAGCCATTGCTAGAGATCCTCGCCGGTATCCCGACCATCGTTTATGGTCTTTTTGCCTTGCTGACGGTTGGTCCTGCGCTGGTGTCGATGTTCGGCGAAGGCGGGGCGCTGGGAGTGGGCTGGATGGCCAGCTCGAACGCGGTGCTAACTGCGGGTTTGGTTATGGGCATCATGCTGATCCCGTTCGTGTCGTCGCTGTCCGATGACATCATCAATGCGGTGCCGCAGTCTATGCGCGATGGCTCTCTGGGGCTGGGCGCGACGCATTCCGAGACTGTCCGTCAGGTGGTGCTGCCGGCCGCGTTGCCGGGGATCGTCGGAGCGATCTTGCTGGCCGCCAGCCGCGCCATCGGTGAGACGATGATCGTGGTGATGGCTGCCGGTGCAATCGCCAAATTCTCGGGCAACCCGTTCGAGGCAATGACCACGATCACCACTCGGATCGTCAGCCAGTTGACCGGCGATACCGACTTTGCCAGCCCTGAAACGTTGGTTGCGTTCGCGCTGGGTCTGACCCTGTTCATCATTACGCTGGGGCTGAACATCTTCGCCCTCTACATCGTACGCAAATACCGGGAGCAGTACGAATGACCGATATTTCCCAAACGCCCGCCGCTGCTCCGGCTGCGAAACCCAAAAAGGGGTCGTTGTTCGAGCAAGACGCACGGACCAAAAAGCGCAATGCAGCCGAATCCCGGTTTAAGATGTATGGGATTGCTGCCATCGGTATCGGCCTGCTGATGCTGATCGTGCTGGTCACAAACATTGTGACCGCAGGCACCGGCGCGTTCCAGCAGACGTTTCTTGAACTGAATGTTGAGCTGAAAGAAGACAAGCTGGACAAGAAGGGCAACCGCAATATCGAGGATATCAAGAAGGTCTCGACCTTTGGTTACGCGCCGCTGATCGCCTCGGCGATTGAGACGGAAGTGCAAGAGCTGGGTATCCAGACCGATCTTTCGCCCAAGGACATGGGTAAAATCCTGTCCAAAGCCGCACAGGCCGAGCTGAGGAACTATGTGATCGCCAACCCTGATGAGATTGGCAAAACTGTCAGCTTCCGATTTTTGGTCAACAGCCGCGTCGATGGGTACATGAAGGGCCGCGTGACCCGCGAGTCCATCGCTAATGACAAAAGCATCACGGTTGCCCAGCTGGATTTCGTAGATCAACTGCGGGATGCGGGTGTGCTGTATAAGGCGTTCAACCCCGATTTCATCTTCGGCTCGGACGCGTCCGACCAACGGCCCGAGGCTGCGGGGATCGGTGTTTCGATGCTGGGATCGCTGTTCATGATGTTCGTGGTGCTGGCTTTGGCGCTGCCGATTGGGGTGGCCGCCTCGATCTATCTTGAGGAGTTTGCGCCGCAGAACCGGCTGACAGATATCATTGAGGTCAACATTTCGAACTTGGCCGCTGTGCCTTCGATCGTGTTCGGTATTCTGGGTTTGGCCGTGTTCATCAACTACATGCATTTGCCGACCTCGGCTCCGCTGGTGGGTGGTCTGGTTCTGACGCTGATGACTCTGCCTACGATCATCATCTCGACCCGCGCGTCGCTCAAGGCGGTTCCGCCGTCGATCCGCGATGCCGCACTTGGGGTAGGGGCCTCGAAAATGCAGGCGGTGTTCCACCATGTCTTGCCGCTGGCCGCGCCCGGTATTCTGACCGGCACCATCATCGGTCTGGCGCAGGCGCTGGGGGAAACCGCGCCGCTGCTGCTGATCGGGATGGTGGGCTTTATCGCCTCGAACCCGCCCGACGGGCTGGTGGCGGGCTTCCTGTCACCGAACTCGGCCATGCCGGCGCAGATCTACGAATGGTCCAAACGCGCTGACCCGGCCTTTTACGAACGCGCATGGGGAGGGATCATCATTCTGTTGATCTTCCTTGTGACAATGAACACCATCGCGGTCATCCTGCGCCGCCGCTTTGAACGCCGCTGGTAAGGGGCTTATTATGAACGATATGACACGAGTGGAGAGAGCCGTGGACTCCAAAGCCATCAAGATCGCCGCGAATAATGTGCAGGTCTACTACGGTGAGACGCACGCTATCAAAGACGTCAACGTCGAGATTGAAGACAAGACCGTGACCGCCTTTATCGGCCCGTCGGGCTGCGGCAAGTCTACCTTCCTGCGCTGCTTGAACCGGATGAATGACACGATCGACATCTGCCGGGTTCAGGGCGATATCCTGCTGGATGGCGAGGATATCTATGACAAGCGCGTCGATCCGGTACAGCTGCGCGCCAAAGTGGGCATGGTGTTCCAGAAGCCGAACCCTTTCCCTAAGTCGATCTATGACAACGTAGCCTACGGCCCGCGCATCCACGGCCTTGCCAAGAACAAGGCGGAACTGGATGAGATCGTTGAGAAATCCCTGCGTCGCGGTGCGATCTGGGATGAGGTCAAGGATCGTCTTGACGCCCCCGGCACCGGCCTGTCGGGCGGTCAGCAGCAGCGCCTGTGCATCGCCCGCGCCGTCGCGACCGAGCCCGAGGTTCTGCTGATGGACGAGCCTTGCTCGGCCCTGGACCCGATTGCAACTGCGCAGGTCGAAGAACTGATTGACGAGTTGCGCTCGCGTTATTCGGTGGTGATTGTGACCCACTCGATGCAGCAGGCCGCGCGAGTCAGCCAGAAAACCGCATTCTTCCATCTGGGCAACCTCGTCGAGTTCGGCGAGACGGGTCAGATCTTCACCAACCCCGAAGATCCCCGCACCGAAAGCTATATCACCGGCCGGATCGGCTGAGGACAGGTATCTGATCATGACCGAACAACATATTGCATCCGCCTTCGACCGCGATCTAGAAGCCATTCAGGCCCACATCATGAAGATGGGCGGGCTGGTCGAAGCCGCCATCATGGGTGCGGCCCGGTCGCTGGAAACGCGCGACGAGGAACTGGCGCAACAGGTCCGCGCAGGCGACAAGGCCATCGACGCGCTTGAGGAACTGATCGACGAGGAAACCGCCCGCCTGATCGCGCTGCGTGCGCCAACAGCCAGCGATCTGCGTCTGGTTCTGTCGGTTCTTAAAGTCTCTGGCAACCTTGAACGCATTGGCGATTATTCCAAGAACATCGCCAAACGGACCACGGTTCTTGTCAATGCAGGCGAGATCAACGGCAGCGCCGCAGCCTTGCGTCGCATGGCGCGTGAAGTCGAGCATATGCTGCGCGACGCGCTGGACGCGTACATCCAGCGTGACGCAGAATTGGCGACCGACGTGATCAACCGCGATGAAGAAGTGGACCAGATGTATAATGGTCTGTTCCGCGAATTTCTGACCTTCATGGCAGAAGATCCGCGCAACATCTCGTCCTGTATGCATCTGCATTTCATCGCCAAGAATATCGAGCGTATGGGCGATCACGTCACCGCAATCGCCGAGCAGGTCGTGTATCTGGTGACCGGCGAACGCCCCGCCGAAGCGCGGCCAAAGGCCGATGTAACCTCGCAATCCGTCTGAGGAGATTTCTGAGATGTCTGCCGATCAACCCACAGTGCTGGTGGTCGAGGATGAACTGGCCCAGCGTGAAGTGCTGGCTTATAATCTTGAAGCGGAAGGGTTCCGCGTATCCAAGGCGGCTAATGGCGACGAAGCCATGTTACTGGTGGACGAAGACAGCCCGGACATCATTGTCTTGGATTGGATGATGCCCAACCTGAGCGGGATCGAAGTCTGCCGCCGCCTCAAATCACGCCCTGACACACGCTTGATTCCGATCATCATGCTATCGGCCCGCACTGAAGAGGTCGATAAGGTGCGCGGTCTGGAAACCGGTGCTGATGACTATGTAGTCAAACCCTATTCGGTGGTTGAACTAATGGCACGGGTGCGGACGCAACTGCGCCGCGTGCGCCCGGCGACGGTTGGTATCCGATTGGAATTCGACGATATCATTCTGGACTCTGAAACTCACAAGGTCAGCCGCGGCAGCAAGCCTTTGAAACTGGGCCCGACTGAATTTCGGCTGCTGAGCACGTTTATGGAGAAACCGGGCCGTGTCTGGAGCCGTGAGCAATTGCTCGATCGGGTTTGGGGTCGCGATATCTATGTCGACACCCGAACGGTGGACGTCCATATCGGTCGCTTGCGTAAAGCTTTGACGCAACATGGCGGCGACGACCCAGTTCGAACCGTTCGCGGCGCGGGATACGCGTTGGGGTAGGGTGCGCGCTACCCTATGAGTTTTACTCATGAGGAAATGCAAAACTCTTTCTGTCCTTTGGCGCATCACCGGGTTAGGTTGCGCCGAAGCTGACAGAGCGGAGAAGCCCCATGAACGCCCCAGATACCAAACCGACCTTGCGTGCCAAAGATGCGCCGGACCTTGGGCGATTTGCGTGGGAGGACCCATTTCGCCTGTCTGATCAGTTGACTGAAGACGAACGGATGATCGCCGACAGCGCGCGGGCCTATGCGCAGGAGAAACTGCAAACGCGGGTTCTGGAAGCGTTTCAGAACGAGGAAACCGATCCCGAGATTTTCCGCGAGATGGGCGAAATGGGCCTGCTGGGCACCACGATTCCCGAAGAATATGGGGGTATCGGGGCAGGGTATGTCGCCTACGGTCTTGTCGCGCGCGAGGTTGAGCGTGTGGATTCCGGCTATCGCTCGATGATGTCGGTGCAAAGTTCATTGGTGATGTACCCGATCTATGCCTATGGCAGTGAAGAACAGCGCCGCAAATACCTGCCGAAACTGGCCAGTGGTGAATGGATCGGTTGCTTTGGCCTGACAGAGCCCGATGCGGGCTCTGACCCGGCGGGAATGAAAACTCGAGCGGAAAAGATCGACGGCGGCTACCGTTTGACCGGTAGCAAGATGTGGATTTCAAACTCTCCGATCGCTGATGTTTTTGTCGTTTGGGCCAAGTCCGACGCACATGACGGGAAGATCCGGGGCTTTGTGCTTGAAAAAGGCCTGAAGGGCCTGAGCGCGCCGAAGATCCAGAACAAGATGAGCCTGCGCGCCTCGATTACCGGCGAAATCGTGCTGGACGGAGTTGAGGTTGACGAGGGCGCTTTGCTGCCCCACGTACAGGGGTTGAAAGGACCGTTTGGCTGCCTCAATCGCGCCCGGTATGGTATCAGTTGGGGTGCCATGGGGGCCGCGGAATGCTGCTGGCACGCGGCGCGTCAATACGGGCTGGATCGCAAGCAATTCGACAAACCCTTGGCGCAGACACAATTGTTCCAACGCAAACTGGCGGACATGCAGACCGAAATCGCGCTTGGTTTGCAAGCCAGCCTGCGTGTTGGTCGTTTGATGGATGACGCTGCTGCTGCGCCCGAGATGATCTCGATCGTAAAACGCAACAATTGCGGAAAAGCGTTGGACATCGCGCGGATGGCACGGGACATGCATGGGGGCAACGGTATCTCGCTGGAATTCCAGGTGATCCGCCATATGGTCAATCTGGAAACCGTGAACACCTACGAGGGGACGCATGACGTGCATGCGTTGATCCTGGGGCGTGCGCAAACGGGCCTGCAAGCCTTCTATTGAGTTTCGCGTAATTGGTATTATGGTAAAATAATGCCTGCGCGTGATTTGAACTTTGCACAGTTCCTCAAAGCCTTACGATGCTCTCCTGATAACCACTTCAGGAGCGCAAAATGCAATTGAACGGAAAAACCATCGTCATAACCGGCGCCGCTGGTGGTATTGGTAAAGGTCTCGCCGAACGGTTTGCCCAGCTTGGTGCAACGGTCGTCTGCTCGGATGTTGACCTGGACGCAGCGGAACGCGTTGCGCGCTCCATCGGTGGTCACGCTCTGCACTGCGATGTGTCCAGCGAAGATCATGTGAAGGCGTTGATCGATACCGTCGAAGATCAGATCGCGCCAATAGATCTGTTTTGCGCGAATGCTGGGATTTTGACGCTCGGCGGTTTTGATACACCCGATGCGGATTGGGATCGAACGTGGAAGATCAATGTCATGTCCCATGTCTGGGCCGCGCGACATCTGGTTCCAAAGATGCTGGCACGCGGCGGCGGTTATTTTTTGATGACCGCATCGGCTGCCGGGCTGTTGAATCAACCTGGTGCTGCGCCGTATGGCGTCACAAAACACGCAGCCGTTGGATTTGCCGAGTGGCTGGCGCTGACATATGGGCGCAAGGGTTTGAAAGTTTCGGTTCTGTGCCCACAGGCGGTGCGTTCAGACATGACCAAGGGATACGAAGTGTCTGTCGCGTCGATCGACGGTATGCTCGAACCGTCCGAGGTCGCGGAAGCCTGTGTTCAAGCCATTGAAGCAGAGCAGTTTCTGATCCTGCCGCATCCGCAGGTTCTGGACTATATGCGCCACAAAGCGACCGATTATGATCGGTGGCTGGGCGGAATGCAGAAGCTAAATCAAATTTTTATCGAGGATAATTGATCAAACTACCGCGCTCGTCGCATCAACCCTTCCTGTGCGATAGATGCAACCAATATGCCGTCCTGTGTGTAGATTGAACCACGATTGAAGCTGCGACCTCGACCGCCCCAGGGCGAATCCATAGAATACAGATGCCACTTGTCGAAATGCACCGGTGCGTGGAACCACAAGGCGTGATCCAGGCTGGCTCCGTTGACCTCACCGGTAAACCAACTCAGGCCGTGGGGTCTTAGTCCCGAGCTGAGCAGGTACATGTCCGAAGCATAGGTCAACAGCAATTGCTGGGTGATTTGGTCCCTGCCCTGTGCGGCGTTCATTCGAAACCAAATGGCGTTTCGATCGTCGGACTTGTCAGGCGCGAACAGGTCCAGATGGTGGACTTCGCGTACATCGATCGGACGGTCGCGCATCAGCTCGGATCGCAGACGTTCGGGAACGCGACCCAGATATTGTCGTCTGACCTCGGACCGCGCGGGCAATCCCTCGGGGCCGGAGATGTCGGGCATTGGATGCTGGTGGTCCCAGCCGTCATCTGCAATATGGAAAGAGGCCGACATGTTAAGGATTTGTTTCCCGTGTTGGATCGCAATGACTCGGCGGGTGGTGAAAGAACCTCCATCTCGGGCCCGATCCACTTGATAAATAACGGGAATTGACGGATCGCCGGGGCGAATGAAATAGGCGTGCAAAGAATGGCACAGACGGTCTTCCACGGTACGGTATGCAGCAGACAGGGCCTGGGCGACGACTTGTCCACCAAATATCCGCGTCGGCGTTTCACCGCCCGACCCTGTGCCACGAAACAGATCAACCTCAAGCCGTTCCAAAGACAACAGATCCAGAAGAATATGTTCGGCTTCGGTCATGTGGGGCTCTCCGATCTGTCTATGACATGGCGTAACAGGCTGCTGAAGGTCATTCAATCATTGCCCCAAGGACAAGCCCCTTGAGTTCCGACCGTGACGGATAGGAACTAGACGGCGAAAGCTGCGTAAAGAAGACGACAGTCACGTCATTGCTGCGGTCGATCCAGAAAAAGGTCGAGGCCATGCCGCCCCAACTGAAATCTCCCAAAGAGCCCGGTGTGGCTGTTCGGCCCGGATCAATCACCACCGAACCGCCAAGACCAAAGCCGGTACCTTCCATCGGTTGTTCCGCAAAACTACTTGGACCCATCGAGGCAATGTCGCCCGCTAAGTGATTGCGCATCATGAATTCTACCGTTCTGCTGCTGAGCAGGCGGTGTCCATTCCCCTGCCCCTTATTTCGCAATATCTGGACGAATTTAGCATAGTCGTCGATTGTGCCGACCAAACCGCCGCCCCCAGAGCACATGGTGGTGTCGAGAAAGGCAGAATCTTCGTAGCTATCTGTCAAACGCAGGCTGTCACCACCGGTCTCAGCCGAATTCAGATCCATCGCATTGCCAGCTAAGGGCGTGTAGAGTGATGCAAAACGGTCCCCGGCATCTTTGGGAACAGTAAATCCGGTCTCAGACATACCCAGCGGGTCAAAAATCTCTTCCTGAAAGAACTGATCCAGCGTTTTGCCAGACACGATTTCCACGACCCGGCCGATCACGTCGATGCCCACCGAATATTCCCAACGACTGCCGGGATGGAATGCCAGCGGCAGGTCAGCGAGCGCAGTCACCCGGTTCGCCAAAAGACCCTCACGCGGGCCAAAGACGATGGATTGATTTTCCATCGCACTCGGCAGCAGCCCGGGGTTAAACGGATAGCTCAAACCACTTGTATGGGTCAGCAATTGATGCAAGGTCGGGGTTGTCGAGGGTTCGGTTTGGTCCATCCGGCTTGCGCCCGGCACAAGGGCATGCATATTCGAAAACTCTGGAATAAAGTCAGATACCTGCGCGTCGAGGTGAAAGTTTCCGCGTTCGGCAAGCATCATCAATGCCACAGACGTCACTGGCTTGGTCATTGAATAAATTCGGGCAATCGTGTCGCGCTGGAAAGGCAAGCTCTGCTCCACATTCCGAAGCCCGCAGGCGTGGAAGAATGCCTCTTGACCCTGATGGTGGATCAGAACGGAACTTCCTGCATACTTCCGCTCATCCACATAGCGTTGCATCCACATCGGAATGCGCCCGAGGCGGGAAGGGTCGAGCGTGGTCTGACTGCACATGTGGACGTCCTGACATTGCCTATCAATTCCCCGGATTTTGCCGGGCGTGGTCACCTAACGCAATGGGGATGCAGCTATTTCCATATGGCTGTTACACTCAACGGGTTAAAGAATCGACGAGTCGGGATGGAAGGATCAAAATCATGTCACAAACTCTGGATTTTATATATGATTTTTGCAGCCCGAACGCATTTCTGGCTCATAAGGTGATGCCAAAGCTGGTGGCGGATCATGGGGTGCAGATCAACTATGTGCCAGTTCTTCTGTCGACAATTTTCAAAGCGACCAACAACCAAAGCCCGTTTCAGGCATTCTCGGAAAACCGTCAGAAAACTGCTTACCTGACCCATGATCTCCATCGCTATGCCCGTCGGCGCGGCGTAAGTTTTCATATGAGCCCCCATTTTCCGATCAATACCAAATTCGCCATGCGCGGAGCGGTCTTTGCCTCGGGAAAACAATGGGAAGCCAAATACATAGACGCGATCTTTGATGCTATCTGGGTGCATGGTCAAAAAGCAGATGAGATTACGGTGCTGATGGATATTCTGCAAGACAACGAACTGCCTGTCCGAAAACTGCGCGAAGCGATGACAGAGCTGGGCATTAAGCAGCAACTAAAGGATCAGTCCAAAAATGCGGCCAAGCGCGGTGTTTTTGGTGTTCCCACATTTTTTGCAAGCTCCGAGATGTTTTTTGGCAAAAACAGCTTGCCCAATCTGGAACTTGAATTGTCACGTAGTGTGTGAGTTTGCGCCCTCAAGCGCTTGCAAGCCATACTGGGCAAACATCGGAACATAACCACCTAATTTTCTAGCCCTTTCCGGGTCCGAGGCATTACCGTCCAAGGCGCGTTTGTAGACACCTTGCAGGATACCGGCCATGCGGAAAAAATTGAAAGCAAGGTAGAATCCGAAGTTGTCGATGCCCGGCAGTCCACGGCGCTTGCAATAGGCTGCAATGAACTCGTTGTCCGACGGTAGGCCGAGGCTGGATCGGTCGATGCCTGCCAGGCCCCGCCCCTCTTTTCCCGGTGGCATTTGCCACTGCATGATCACAGCCGCCAGATCGGCATAGGGGTGCCCGATCGTAGAAAGTTCCCAGTCCAGAACGCCAATACAACGGGTGCCGTTCTTTTCGAATAGCATGTTGTCAATGCGATAGTCCCCATGAACCAGCGTTCTCTGGCCGTCATCAGCAGGCATTGACGCGTCGAGTAAAGAAATCAGTTGGTCCATCTGAGCAATGGTTTTGGTCTCGGACGCGCGGTATTGCTTGGTCCAGCGTGAGATCTGCCGTTCGAAATAATTTCCCGGCGGTCCAAAGTCGGAGAGGCCCACGGCCTGGATATCGACCATGTGGAGCTCGGCCAATACGCGGTTCATCTCTTCAAAAACACCGGCGCGCGTTTCCTTGGTTTCGCCTGTCATAGTCGGCTCAAGGAAGTTACGACCGTCCAGGCGCTCCATTACGTAAAAGGCCGATCCAATGACGGTGTCGTCCTCGCACAAAAGGAACATTTCGGGCACCGGCACTCGACTGTTCGACAGGGCTTTTTGAACCCGAAATTCCCGGTCCACGGCATGAGCGGATTTTAGGAGTATGCCAGGAGGTTTACGCCGCAAAACATAGACTTGCGTCGGTGTCTTCAATTCATATGTTGGGTTGGACTGACCGACGGCGAATTTAGTGGCCTCCAACGGGCCTCGATAGCCGTCGAGATGCGCGCTGAGATAGGCATCAACAGCCTTCAGGTCCAATTGCGTGTCCGTGGACATATCAGTCTCCTTACCGCTCACAGGGCCTCTGCGAAGATATTTCCCGCGGTCACCACATTAATCCCACCCGAAACCGGGATGACGGCTCCGGTGACATAGCTGCCGCCGCGACCACACAGAAACAGCATGCAGCCCGCAATATCCTCATCCGCGCCGACCCGACCCAGCGGAACTGACTTTCCGACTTTGTCGCGGGTGGTTTCATCGGCAGTGGCAAAGGCGGTCATACGCGACACAAACGGCCCCGGTGCCAAGGCGTTGACTGTGATGTGGTAGGGCGAGAATTCCTTGGCCATGATCTTGGTCAGGTGCAAAACCGCTGCTTTAGAGGCTGAATAGCTGTAGGCGCCGTCGCCCATCGGTACCTCACCCATGACCGATCCCACATTGACAACACGGGCCGGATCATCGGCCGAACCTGATTTCATAAGCGTTGGCAACAGTTTCTGGGTCAATTCGAATATACCTGTTACATTCACCGACATGACCTTATCCCAGGCCTCATAAGGGAACTGTCCCATTGGCGCACCCCAAGACACGCCTGCGTTATTCATAAGGATATCAAGCTTGTCCGTGCGGTTGTGAACCTCGTCCACCAGCGCGTCCACGCCCTCTTTGCTACCAACGTCACCGGCAAACCCCTCTGCGCTGCCCGGCGCGTCTAGCGCACTGAGTTCGGCAGCTACGGCCTCGCACGCGTCCTGCTTGCGCGAGGCGATGAGAACCCTTGCGCCGGCCCGCACTAGGGCTTCGGCGGCCATGCGGCCAATTCCCGTGGCACCGCCAGTTACTAGGGCTGTCTTTCCCTCGACCGAGAATAGGGATTCGGGTGTCATCGGGTGCTCCTCGTGTTTGTTCATTTGGCGCTGGCATGGTGTCTGCATACGCGTACCGCTGCAACGTCATATCCTTGACAACGTATCGGGCTGCGCCAAACTTCCTCCTGTAGGAATAACAGGGATAACGGGGTCAACATGCAAGCTTTACTCAGCGTCGCTCCGGGTGGACCAGAAACTTTGGAACTGACCACCCTGCCCGATCCGCAGCCGGGCAAGGGCGAGTTGTTGGTGGGCGTCAAAGCCGCCGGGGTGAATTTTCCTGATACGCTGATGATCCGGGACCTCTACCAGATCAAACCGCCGCGCCCTTATGCTCCGGGTGGCGAGATTGCGGGTCAGGTGCTGGCGGTAGGTGAAGGTGCCGCTGGGTTCGAAGTCGGCGACCGTGTGTTGGCGCTGACCGGTCATGGCGGCTTCGCAACACATCTGACTATTCAGGCTTCGACTGCGGTGAAGTTCCCGGATTCCATGCCCTTTGAGGATGCCGCGTGTTTCATCTTTACTTACGGCACCTCTTATCATGCTCTGAAGGATCGCGCGGCGCTGAAGGCTGGCGAAACCCTGTTGATTCTGGGGGCTGCGGGTGGAGTAGGAACCGCTGCCATCGAATTGGGCAAGGCAATGGGCGCGCGTGTCATCGCCGCCGTGTCATCGGAAGAAAAAGCCGCGTTCTGTCGACAAGTTGGGGCGGATGATACAATCGTTTACGCGACCGAAATGGATCGGGACGCTCAAAAGGCTTTTTCATCCGATATCAAGGCGTTGGCTGGGCCAGTTGGTGTCGATGTTGTCTATGACGCGGTCGGCGGAGACTATGCGGAACCCGCATTGCGTGCGATGGCGTGGGGTGGTCGTTTTCTGGTGGTGGGATTCCCGGCTGGGATTCCCAAAATTCCGCTGAACCTGCCACTGTTGAAAGGCTGTCAGATTGTCGGAGTGTTTTGGGGCGCTTCGGTCTTTAGAGACCCTGCAGGACACGCGGAGAATGTGCAGGAACTGTTCCAGTTCTACGACGCTGCCAGAATCAAGCCGCAAATCAGCACGACGTTTCCACTGGAAAAAGCCGCTGAGGCTTTGTCCTTACTATCCGGGCGCGGTGCCTTGGGCAAAATTGTCGTGACGATGCTCTGACAACCCTACAATAAGAGCGGGCCGGTGTTGCGTTGCAGCACTGCGTTCGGGCAACCAGGAAAGTGACGCAGCGCTGGCGGTGGACAAGGGGACCCATTGGCGTTTAAGAACCAAAAAAACGGGAACAGTGAAAAAAATGCGTAAAGCTCTGATTTTAAACGGCCCGAACCTGAATCTGCTGGGCACGCGTCAGCCAGAGGTATATGGTAAAACAACCCTGAAAATGGTTGAGGAAATATGCGTAACGCACGGAGAAACAATCGGTTTCGAAGTCGCGCATATGCAGTCGAACCATGAAGGTGCCTTGCTGGACGCGATCCACGCAGCCAAAGGGACGCAGGACGGCATCATCCTGAACGCCGGCGCCTATACCCATACGTCTATTGCGCTGATGGACGCTATCGCCTCGGTCGAGCTTCCCACCATCGAGGTGCATCTGTCAAACATCCATGCACGCGAGAGCTTTCGCCATACCTCGTATATCTCGAAAGTCGTCGTCGGCCAGATTTGTGGCTTTGGTGCGCAAAGCTACATCCTGGCGTTGGACGCGCTGGCTGGGTTCCTTGACCGTGAGGGCGCTTAATGAGGCTGAGTGAGTATCTTTATTTCCTGAGCTACACCAAAACGCTTGAGGAATTGTGGGATGCCCACTGCCGCCAAATGGCTGAATACGGCTTCGACCGGCTGTTGTACGGGTATACGCGCTACAAGACCCCGACCTCGTTGGGCGACCCGGAAGATTTTGTCATTCTCACCAACCATACCAAACCCTATCTGGATGGGTTCCTGCGCAGTGGGCTGTATTTTCATGCGCCGATGCTGAAATGGGCGCTGGAAAATGAAGGTGCGGCCAGTTGGCAGATGACGCAGGATATGATGATGTCCGGCGCTTTGACTGCGCAGGAGTTGGAAGTGCTTGAGTTCAACCGCTCGAAGGGTGTTGTTGCCGGGTATACGGTTAGCTTTACGTCAGTGTCGGCGCGGTCGAAAGGTGCGATTTCTCTATCTGCCTGTGGCGCACGGTCTCAGGAAGATGTGGATGCAATCTGGGCAGAGCACGGCGAAGATATTTTGCTGATGAACAATATGGCGCATCTCAAGATCCTGACCCTGCCTTACAACGCTCCAAACAGAGCTCTGACAAAGCGCCAAAGAGAGGCGCTGGAGTGGGTCGGAGATGGAAAAACCACGCAGGATATCGCGCTGCTGATGGGCCTGACAGCAGCCACTGTTGAGAAACATTTGCGTCTGGCGCGTGAGTCGCTGGCGGTCGAAACCACAGCCCAGGCGGTTCTGAAGGCATCTTTTCAAAATCAGATGTTCGTGATGGAGGCCTAAACCCCAATTTTTTGACGCTTACCTGCGTCAATTTACCTAGGGTAAGGAAAACATTACTTTTCGATTGTGACCCGTAGTTGCAAAATGAGAGCGTTCCGTGAGTGGTGGCTTTAGCCTGGGAACATTTGGTCGGATCTTTGTGATTTCAGGGCTCTCCGGCCGCTCTGACACAGGGGCGTCTATTCGTCCACGTACCTATGTCGGAAATCCGGGGGGCCTCGACCATCCCCATCATGCGGGGCCCCCCAACCCTATCCTTCAATGCCAGGCGCTTCGGCGTCTTTTTTTGTGCGCGCAAGAAAAAACCGGCCACGCCTTGCGCGACCGGTTCTTAAAGTGTCCCGGACCCCAAGAGGTCCGGAAAATCGCTTAACCCTGGGCTGCTTTTGCAACTTCGGCGGCGAAGTCTTCTTTTTCCACCACGATGCCTTCGCCAACTTCCAGACGGATAAAGCCGGTGATGGTTGCGCCTGCTTCTTTGGCGGCTGCTTCAACGGTCAGGTCAGGGTTCACAACGAACGACTGGTTCAGCAGAGTCGATTCAGCCACGAATTTCTTCATACGGCCTTCGATCATCTTCTCGATCACCTGCTCCGGTTTGCCGGATTCGCGGGCGATGTCCATCTGAACCTGCTTTTCCTTCTCGACGACCGCCGGGTCCATGTCGGCCTCGGACAGAGCTGCCGGGTTCACAGCTGCGATGTGCATCGCAACCTGCTTACCGATCGCTTCGTCACCACCGGTCAGAGCAACCAGAACGCCGATTTTGCCCATGCCGTTGGTGGCTGCGTTGTGGACATAAGACACAACTGTGTCGCCCGACAGCTTCGCCATGCGGCGCACCGACATGTTCTCACCAATGGTGGCGATCTTGTCGGTCAGAGTGTCGGCAACGGATTTGCCACCCAAGTCAGCCGCCAGTAGAGCGTCAACGTCTGCAACACCTTCGGCTGCAAACGCGATCTTGCCGACCATTTCCTGGAACTCAGCGTTCTTCGCAACGAAGTCGGTTTCCGAGTTCACTTCGACAGCAACACCGTTGCCACCGTTGACGTGAACAGCAACCAGACCTTCTGCTGCGGTACGGCCCGATTTCTTGGCCGCTTTCGCCAGGCCTTTGGTGCGCAGCCAGTCAACGGCCTCGTCCATGTTGCCGCCGGTTTCGGTCAGGGCTTTTTTCGCGTCCATCATGCCTGCGCCTGTGCTGTCGCGCAGTTCTTTAACCATTGCTGCTGTGATTGCCATCTTTTGGCTCTCCTCAATTCAAACGGAATTGGGGCAGGTCATACCCTGCCCCATGTGTCAATTACGTGACGGGCAGCTTACGCTTCAGCCGGAGCTTCAGCGGCTTCTTCTGCAACGACTTCTTCAACCGGTGCTTCTTCGAATGCACCCAGGTCTACGCCAGCAGCACCCATCTGAGCGGTCATGCCGTCCAGAGCGGCGCGAGCGGCTAGGTCACAATACAGACCGATGGCGCGGGCTGCGTCGTCGTTGCCGGGGATGATGTAGTCAACACCGTCGGGCGAGCAGTTGGTGTCGACAACAGCCACAACCGGGATACCCAGCTTGTTGGCTTCGGCGATGGCCAGTGCTTCTTTTTTGACGTCGATGACGAACAGTAGATCAGGAACGCCGCCCATCTCGCGGATACCGCCCAGCGAAGCCTGCAGCTTCTGTTGGTCACGCTCCATGCCCAGACGCTCTTTCTTGGTCAGGCCTTCTGCGCCGGCTTCCATTGCTTCGTCGATCTGGTTCAGACGGTTGATCGACTGGGAAACGGTTTTCCAGTTGGTCAGCGTACCGCCCAGCCAGCGGTGGTTCATGTAGTACTGAGCCGACTTTTCAGCCGCTTCGGCGATCGGGCCAGCGGCCTGACGCTTGGTACCAACGAACAGAACGCGGCCACCTTTTGCAACGGTGTCACGAACAGCCTGCAGAGCCTGATCCAGCATCGGAACGGTCTGGGTCAGGTCCATGATGTGGATGCCATTGCGCGAGCCGTAGATGAACGGGCCCATGCG
This sequence comes from Ruegeria sp. J8, assembly GCF_056531925.1. Classification (NCBI taxonomy): domain Bacteria; kingdom Pseudomonadati; phylum Pseudomonadota; class Alphaproteobacteria; order Rhodobacterales; family Roseobacteraceae; genus Ruegeria; species Ruegeria sp. J8. The sequence goes on along the minus strand of NZ_JBQFMR010000010.1, from coordinate 145,277 downwards.
GGGATTCCAACGCTGTGTCTGGTGACCAAAGTGAACGCCAGCTTCCAGCAGCTGACGCATGGTGAACTCGGGAAGAGCCATGCTATTTTCCTTTTCCGGTTTACGCCTTGGCGGGGGTGAAAGAAGCGGATGCTCCAACCGGCGGGCCTGATGAGGATGTCTCCCTGCAAAAAGCCCAAACCCCGCCTGCGGGTTTGAATGGCGCGCGTATACGGCAGGTTTTGGTACAACGCAAGAGGCTTTCGCCCCTATTTTTCAAGCCGCGCCAAGCCATGGGCATGACGGACGGCTTCCTCGCAATGAGCAGCCAACGCTTTGCGGTTTTCAAAATCGCTGACCTTGGCGGGTGTGTGGTAGATCAACTCTACCCAGCCTTGCCGACGGGCGCCCAGCGTTTTCAGCAAATGCGGACCGAAATCCATATCTCCCCACCACCCATAGAACCTGTTGGGTTGTCCGGCAGGTGCATGGTAAATAACGGAAACCGGCTGCACATACATGAATTCGCGCAGTTCATCTGTAAAGAATGCAGCAAAGAGTGTTGTTTTAAAGGGCAAAACCCTGATTCCATCGGTCGAGGTGCCTTCCGGGAAGAACACCAACTTATGACCTGCGGACAAGCGTTCCTGAAACAACAAGGTTTGCTCGCGCGCCTTTTTTCGGTTGCGTTCGATGAAGACCGTACCCGTGGCCCGGGCAAGCCAGCCGATACCGGGCCATTTCGCCACTTCGGCTTTCGAGACGAAATAGACCCTTTTGCGGGCGTTTAGCGCGAAAATATCCAACCACGAGGAGTGATTGGCCACCACTGCTCCACGTTGGGTCATCAACTCTCCGGAACTGCGGAATCCCATTCCTAGAATGCGAAAAGCGTTGCGACAGACAAACTGTGTGATGAAGGGCGTGATTGGGCGGCGGACGCCGTAAATCGGTCTCTCGATCAGGCGGAGGGTCAGCAGAATAATCAGCCCGCCAAAGACCAATGCCGCCAAAGGCAGACCTCGCAGAATGACCAGAATCCAGCCGATCAGGCCCAGTTCAATGGGATCAGGCGCGTCTTCGCTGTGCCAGGATGCGTCGCTCAAGGGTTACGCTCCGCTATAGATGCGCCGTTGGCGCTCGTTCATACGCGCTGTGTCCAGGATCAGGCACACGTCCGTTGTGTTGAAGGCATAGTCGATGAAAGCGCCCTCGCCCACGAACCCGCCCAGCCGAAGATAGGCTTTGATCAGCGCTGGAACCTGCACCATGGCTGCACGGCGATCCAGCGCATCCACGTCCACCAAGTCCATCGGCTGAAACACATCGGGTTGCGCCCGCACCCTCAGGTCTGGCGGGGCGAGGTGGTTGTGATGCAACATCGACAGAGGCTGCTCCAGCGCCTGAACATCAGTGCCATGAAAGCTGGCGACGCCGAACAGAACTTCAATCTGGCGCGCGTTCACATAGGCGGCCAGACCGTTCCACAGATGATACATTGCCGTGCCGCCGCGATAGTCAGGGTGGAGGCAGGATCGCCCCAATTCCAACAGCTTGCGACCGCTGTCTTTCAGAACGCTCACATCATATTCGTCTTCGGAATAAAACTGCCCCAGATCTGCTGCACGTTCACCCGGTAACAGCCTGTAAACGCCCACAGTTTCGCCGGTCTGGTCGTCGATGGCCAGCATATGGTCAAAATACGGGTCGAACCGGTCCTGCTCTAGCCCTGCGTCGTGGTCCACCATCTCTCCGCCACCGCCCAGTTCGCGCACGAAAACGTCATAGCGCAGCCGCTGCGCGGCACGCAGTTCGGCCTCGGTCTCGGCGAGTTTGACGGTGAAAGATGGGCCTGTACCCGACATCAGAACGTCCCTGTGGTTTCAGGGCTGATACCGCAGGTGTCGGGGGAATGGCAACATCGCCTGAACCGGTTGGATGTTAACCTTTCCTAAACCAGTTTCACGGATCAAAGACGGGCACCAGAGCGATGCGCGATCCGTCAATCACCACTTTCCCCTGCTCGCGGAAGTTCACGGTGATTTTGCCGCCGATATTGGACTGCACCTGTCCAATGCCCCAATCGGGGAAATCGGGGTGGCGGACAAACATGCCCGGTGCAAGAATGGCATTGAGTTTTGACATGACTGGGCTCCGGGTCCGGCGGCAGATACAGCAGGAGGTACGCATGAGCGCAACAGACGTCAACCTGGCCGAGCTGATCGGCTCGCGGATCTGTCATGATCTGATCAGCCCGATCGGCGCGATCGCCAACGGGTTGGAGCTGCTGGAAATGGTTGGCGGCACCCAAGGCCCGGAGATGGAGCTGATCTCGGGCAGTGTCGGCAGCGCAGGCGCGCGTATCCGCTTTTTCCGGGTGGCGTTTGGATCGGCCAGCGATCAACCCCTGGGCCGCGCCGAGGTCAGCGCCTTGCTGAAAGATGTTGAAGCCGCAGGCCGTGTGCGCGTGAGATGGAACCTGACCGAGGCGGTGCCGCGCACTCAGGTCAAACTGGCGTTTCTGGCGCTGATGTGCTGCGAAAGCGCGATGCCCTTCGGGGGTGAGGTTACGATCCGCAACGATGTTGATCAATGGACCGTGACGGGCGTGGCAGACAAGCTGAACATAGAAAGCGATCTGTGGAATAACCTGCCCAAAGGCCGGTTTGCCGATAAGATCACCCCCGCCAAGGTGCAATTCGCCCTTCTGCCGGAAACGGCGCATGCGATGCGGCGGCGGATTACGGCAGAAACCACCGCAACCCGCGTCGAGATCAGGTTTTAGGCGCGGACCGTCCCGTTGCCCCGCACAAGGTATTGAAAACTGGTCAGTTGGGCGGCCCCAACCGGCCCACGGGCATGCATTTTGCCTGTGGCAATCCCGATCTCGGCCCCCATTCCGAACTCGCCGCCATCGGCGAACTGGGTTGAGGCGTTGTGCATCAGGATCGCGCTGTCCAGCCGTTCAAAGAACCGGGCCGCAGCTTGCGGGTCCTCGGTCATGATACAGTCGGTGTGGTTCGAGCCGAATTGACGGATATGCGCGATGGCCTCATCGATATCTGCTATGGGCTTAGCGGCGATGATACTGTCGAGGAATTCTTTACCCCAATCCTCATCCGTCGCTTTCAACGCACCGTCGAGAGCCAAGGAGCCCTCGGCGTGAACCTCAACTCCGGCGGCCAGCAGCGCGGTGATGACATCCCGCCCCAGCGTTTCAGCAATGTCCTGATGGATCAGCAGGCACTCGGCGGCACCGCATATCCCCGTCCGCCGGGTCTTGGCGTTCAGCACGACCTCAAGGGTTTTCGCGGGGTCTGCCGCCTTGTCGATATAGATATGTACAATGCCTTCGAGATGAGCAAAGACAGGAACGCGGGCTTCGCGCTGAACCAATCCGACCAGCCCCTTGCCACCACGAGGCACGATCACGTCTACAAAGTCGGTCATGGTGAGCAATTCCTGAACGGCTGCTCGGTCGCGCGTCGGCACCAGTTGGATTGAGTCTTCAGGCAGGTTAGCGGCCTTTAGACCCTCGACCAAACAAGCATGGATCGCGCCAGACGAATGGAAGCTTTCCGAGCCCCCTCGCAGGATCACCGCATTGCCCGATTTCAGGCACAGCGCACCCGCATCCGCTGTTACATTCGGGCGGCTTTCATAGATCACTCCGATCACACCCAGAGGCGTGCGCACGCGCTGGATATGCAGCCCCGAGGGCATGTCCCATTCGGTCAGAATCTCGCCCACCGGGTCGGTCTGATCGGCCACCGTGCGCAGCCCATCGACCATCCCCTGAATTCGGGATTCGTCCAGCATCAGACGGTCCATCATCGCTGGGCTCAGGCCCTTGTCGCGCCCAAATTCCAGGTCCTTCTTGTTGGCTTCGATAATCTCAGCGCGGCGAGCCCAGACGGCCTCGGCCGCGGCGATCAGAGCGGCGTGTTTGCGTTCTGCACTGGCAAAGGCCAACTCAGCAGCAGCAGCCTTGGCGCGCGCGCCCAAATCGGCCATCAGGGCGGGAATGCTGTCGAAATCCTTCATCTTGGGTGCCTTTCCTGTTGTCCTATAGCGCCAGATCGTCCCGGTGGATCAACACGGCGCGCCCAGGATAGCCCAGCGTTGCCTCGATCTCGGATGATTTACGCCCTTTTATCGCGTCCGCCTCTTGCGCGGTATATCGGCTGAGACCCTGCGCCAAACGCCGCGCCTGCGGGTCGATGATGGCCACAGGATCGCCGCGCTGAAAATCGCCGGTCACTTCGACAATACCTGCAGGCAGCAAGCTTTTGCCATTTCCAAGCGCACGCGCCGCGCCGGCATCCACCACAATCTCGCCACGTGGCTTCATCGCCGAGATCCAGCGTTTGCGCGCCGCGTGCGGATCGACGGTGGCCGTGAACCACGTGCAGTTCGCACCATTCTCAAGCGTATTCAACGGGTTCAAGGGCGATCCTTCGGCAATCGCCATATCGCAACCCGCTGCCGTCGCCATCTTGGCCGCCAGCAATTTAGTCTTCATCCCACCCTTGGAAAGGCCCGAACCAGCGTCACCGGCCATCGCCTCGATCTCGGGCGTGATGTCCTTAATCACATCATAGCGCGTGGCCGAGGCGTCCTCGGTCGGGTTCCCGGTATAGAACCCGTCCACATCCGATAGCAGGATCAGTTGATCGGCGCCGACTGTAACAGCGATTTGCGCCGCGAGGCGGTCATTGTCGCCATATCGGATCTCATCTGTAGCGACTGTATCGTTTTCGTTGACAATCGGGACAACACCCAGTCCCAACAGGGTCTCAAGCGTCGCGCGCGAGTTCAGATAGCGGCGGCGATCAGAACTGTCCTCTAGCGTGACAAGAACTTGCGCCGTGGTGATATTGTGCGGCGCAAGAGCCTCCTCATAAGCGCGGGCCAGCCGGATTTGACCGACAGCGGCAGCGGCCTGAGATTGTTCCAGCGGTAAGGTAGCCATCGGCAGGCCTAGAACCCCACGCCCCAGAGCAATCGACCCAGAGGACACCAGAATAACATCCGTCCCCTGCCCCTTTAGCCATGCCACGTCCTGCGCCAGCGAATGCAGCCAGTCGGACCGCAACAACCCAGTATCCCGATCCACTAACAAGGCAGATCCGATCTTCACCACCAGACGTTTGGCCGAGGTCAGGGTTGCCAAGGCGCGGCCTCCTCGGCGGGTTTGTGGCGGAGGCGATTGTCGTCAATTTCCGCGCGCAGGGCGCGCAGAACCTCGGTCACGCCCAAATGTGCGACGCCAGACATAGTCATGACGGGTCCGCCTACGGCCTCTTCCAACTCGGCCTTAGCCAATTCGCGTTCCTCATCATCCAGTGCGTCGACCTTGTTCAGCACGGTGATCCGGGGCTTCTCGGCCAGCTCACCGCCGTAAGCCTCAAGCTCGTGAATGATGGTGCGGTAATCCTCGGCCACGGTTTCCGAGGTGCCATCGACCAGATGCAGCAAAACCGCGCAGCGTTCCACGTGGCCCAGAAAACGGTCGCCGATACCGCGCCCTTCATGGGCGCCTTCGATCAGGCCGGGGATGTCGGCCACAACGAATTCGACGCTATCCACGCCCACAACACCCAGATTGGGGTGCAGCGTGGTAAACGGATAATCGGCAATCTTGGGCCGTGCGTTCGAGGTGGCTGCCAGAAAGGTTGACTTGCCCGCATTGGGCATCCCCAGCAGCCCCACATCGGCGATCAGTTTCAGCCGCAGCCAGATGGTGCGGTCGATCCCCGCCTGACCCGGATTGGCCCGGCGCGGGGCCTGGTTGGTGGCCGATTTAAAGTGCAGGTTGCCGAAGCCGCCATTGCCGCCCTTGGCCAGCAGCACGCGCTGCCCGACCTCGGTCAGGTCGCAGATGACGGTTTCTTCGTCCTCGTCCAGAATCTCGGTCCCAACAGGTACGCGGAGGACAATGTCATCGCCATCCTTACCGGTGCGCTGCTGCCCGCGGCCGGGCTGGCCGTTTTTGGCAAAGAAATGTTGCTGATAACGGAAGTCGATCAGCGTGTTCAGACTGTCTACAACCTCAACCCAGACGGAGCCGCCCTTGCCGCCATCGCCGCCATCCGGACCGCCATATTCGATGTATTTTTCGCGCCGAAAGCTGACGCAGCCGCCACCTCCGGCCCCGGACCGGATGTAGACCTTTGCAAGATCGAGAAATTTCATGACTGTCCCCTACTGCAAAGGCCCCATCGGCCACAAGTCAGAGTTTCTTTGTATATGTCCAGGTGGACACGTTCGCGTCACGCGCCACCGAGTATGTTTCGGCGTCGCCCAGATATTCGAACCCGCAATGGGTCAAGACCCGCGCCGAGGCCGGGTTGTCCTGAAACACGCTGGCGAACATCGTGGCGTTTTCCAGCGGGTTCGCCGCAACCAGCGTTTCCACCGCCATCGAAGCAATTCCGGTGTTCCAATAGACCGGCGCAACCCAATAGCCCACCTCGGACTGGTTGCGATCCAGCCGTGTCAGCGAGATCAAACCGATCAGTTCCGGCCCGCCGTCCTTGGTGGCATCCATCGCCCAGACGTCTTCGTCCCGGTCCTCGGACATGGCGCGGTTCACAAACGCCTCGATCGAGCCAGGCGGCAATGGATGCGGAATAGACGACGTCATCCGCGCCACGCGCTCATCACCTGCATAATGTTCAATGAGACCCATATCCGACCGGCGCAACGGGCGCAGGTCGAACCGCTCGGTTTCAATCACCGGCTGGTTTATTATTGTCTCAAGCTTCATGAGTGCGGTCCTCCTCCGAACAACACGTAAATTGCGGACGTAACAGTGAAACCAATTACAGCCCACATCAGATATTTGCGGCCCAGACGATCTTCAACCGCATGTGCAATGCGTCCCTGAAACAGGGGCGGTATGGTGCTTGCTGGGAGTGTCATCGGGCTCATAGGTCAAAACTGTGTTAAAAACGAGAAAAGGGACCGGCATTTTCTGCCGGTCCCCCATTTATTTCTAAACCTTTAGGGTTTCGGCTTACTCTGCGGCCTCCGCCACTGGCAGGACCGAAATAAAGGTGCGGTTCTTGAGACCCTTGTGGAACTTCACGGCGCCATCAACAGTTGCAAAAATGGTGTGATCTTTGCCCATGCCCACGCCTTCGCCCGGCCAGAACTTGGTGCCGCGTTGACGTACGATGATGTTGCCTGCGATGGCCGCCTGGCCACCATAGAGTTTCACGCCAAGGCGGCGACCAGCAGAGTCGCGACCGTTACGGGAGGAACCGCCAGCTTTTTTATGTGCCATTCTCTCTCTCCTTAGCCTTGAGCCAGCTCTTTGGCTTGCTCAACCCATTCGGGCTTCACTTTGATGGTGTCGATAGCAGCAATCTGCTCGTCCGACAAGGCGGCCAGAGCGCTAAAGCTCTCGATACCTGCGTCGTTCAGCTTTTTGGCAGCGGCGGGGCCGACACCGTTCAGCTTGGTCAGATCGTCAGCAGCAACCGCAGCGGCGGCGGGTGCTTCTGCCTTGGCTTCAGCTTTCTTGGCAGGCTTTGCAGCAGGTGCCGCTTCGCCAGCCGGTGCAGAACCGGTAGCTGCTTTGATGCCCGACTTGTCAGCGCCTGACGACAGGATGTCGGTGATCTTGACCAGGGTCAGTTTCTGACGGTGGCCAACAGTACGCTTCGAGCTGTGCTTACGACGGCGCTTGACGAACTTGATGACCTTGTCACCTTTGATCTGTTCGATCACTTCGGCTTGTACGCCTGCGCCTTCAACGAAAGGTGCACCAACAACCGGAGCGTCACCGCCCAGCATCAGAACATCGTTGAATTGAACTTTTTCACCTGCGTCGGCAGCCAGCTTTTCAACGCGGAGGATATCACCCGCCTGAACCTTGTACTGCTTGCCGCCAGTCTTGAGGACCGCAAACATGCGTCTTTCCTTTGTCTAACCGCGTTCTGTGGTCCCCTTGCGGGTGTTGCCGGCTTTCGCCACCTCGAACAGCGCGCCCTTTTCGGGCCGTGTGACGACCCTTGGGATAGTCCCGATGGGTCAATAATAACGAGACCCGGCGCGGAGGAACCGGCCGGGATGCGCGCTTATCCATAGAATGCAGGACAAAGTCAACATCAAAAGCAACTCAAAGATCCGAGCCGCGCAGTACCTGTGAAACTGCAAGACCCAACCGGTAATAGATCTTGTCATAGGTGCGGTCGAAACTGTCGAAAAAGGCCTCGTTCACGGCGCGGCCGGTCTGGGTCCGCGAAAAGGCGATGTTCTCGCGCAGTTGCGCCTCGTCCAGGGGTTGATAGGCCATCAGAAGGAAAGAATACAGCCACGTACGCGTTTCTTGCGTGATGGCGTCTTTTTCAGCGAGAAGCTGGGCCAGAACCTCGCCATCATCGCCGCCAATTTCGGAATTCAAGCCTCGGAAAAAGTTATAATCTGCGCTCACGGCGCTTTTAACATTCTTCTCGATCAACTCGTTGACCTCGATATACTCATCCACCAGTTGGAAGAATGTGCTGTCCTGATCCTGTGCGGAATACGCGTCTTGCGCCATCTCTTCTATGGTGTCGTCCTGAAAAGCCTGACGGGCAGAGTTTTCAAGCCGCACAACGGTCTGTCCCAGATCGCTTTCGAAAAACAGCACGGCGCGTTCCATTTGGCTGTCTGACAGCGTTTCCACAAAGGCGGTGGAAAACTGGTCGCGCATCCAGTCGGGATCATAGATCATATCGACTTGTGTTGCGAAATAGGCCCCGCCTGCCCCGTCCAGCATCGTTGTGTTGATCTCTTGCGCCTGCATCTGCCCTTCGTGGCGCAGCAGTTCGATCACCTCGTCCATGTGCAGGGCCGTCATCAAACGGTCAATCTGCTCGGCGACCGCTGGGGTCACACTCAGGGCAAGTGAAAGGACGGCCGCCAGCAGTCGCATCAGATGTCCTGTGCTGGGTGAAGATCGGCCATCCGCGCGGCCAGAACTTCGAATTTCATCGCCATGATTTCATATTGGATGGCATTGAGCAGCTCATAGACCTCTTGCATCAAGGGTTGTTCTAATGCGTCAGCATAGGCGGTCACGTCGGCATCCGAGAAATCCTGATACGTGTAGGCCGCGCCAGCCAGTGCCGAAAGCTGAATGGTTTGCCGCATGGCGCCTTCGTTCTGTTTCATTAACTCACGCAGATCGCCCGCATCCATTTGCAGGTCGATCACACCGGACGCGCTTGCGGCCAGCAGAAACCGGATCTGGATTTCCTGCAGCGCCCGCAGCGCGGCGCCGCTGGAATCGATCGCATTGTTCATGCGCTTCAACTCTTCGACCCGCTGTGACCCTTGCTGAATCAGGTCGGCGACGATCTTCTGGCCCTCCAACTGCTTGGCATCTTCGTCTTCGTGGATATGAGCGGCGTTTTCCGCCACGACCAGCCGCTGCCCCAGATCCGAGGCATAGAATTCGACCGCGTGTGTCAGCGCCTCATTGCTGAGCGTTTGTTCCAGAATAGCCACTGCGGTTTCATGCATATCATCAGTGTCGAACACCTCTTCGGTCAGACGCGCCCAGTCCGACCCGAACCCTTCGGGATCAATCCCCAACATCTGCGGAGCCGAGGCCGAGGCCAGCGCGATACTTTGCAGCGCGACGTCAAAGCCTGTGGTGGTCAGAAACGCTTCGATCCGGTCGCGATCCGCTGTGGCCGCATGGGACGGCAACGCGGCCAGCGCGAAAAGAAGCAGTGAAACGGGCAATGCGAAGAAGCGAGCGATATGTGTCATGGACATAGACCCTAGGTGATTTACGCCATCAGGCAATGGAAAATCCCAGAAGAGTGAATTTGGGGAATTTTCTGCTTGCACCCCTGCGCGTTCCTCACTAAATCCCCCCCTCACAGACCCCCGCGGAGAGGTGCCGGAGTGGTCGAACGGGGCGGTCTCGAAAACCGTTGTGGGTGCAAGCCCACCCAGGGTTCGAATCCCTGTCTCTCCGCCACTTTCCCTAGTGACGCCCAATTCCGAAACTGCCGCCGGACGGCGTGTTCTTGCCTGCTGGTTGGGCCGTATCGGCACAAGGTAGCCCAATTCGCCTGGGTGACGCTTGGCGCACGCAATTCCCCTTGGGCAATGCATATATTCAAATCATCTTAAGTTTATAAAACTAAAGGAGATTCGTATGATGCAGAAACTAATTCCAGCCATCCTTGTGGCAGCGATCGTGGCGGGCGGTTATTATTACCTCAATACGTCAGAGACGCCTGAACCGGCAACGGCGACGGCCCCGGATGAGACACCATCTCAGACCATTGGGGAAACAGCCAGCCAGCTTGTTGATCAGGCTGGCCAGGAAGTCGCCGCTCTGGCCGATCAAGGACAGGACCTGATGAACCAGTGGATCGAAGACGGGATGCTGACCGTTCAGAATTTCGACTACGATACCCTTATGGCCTCGGTTCAGGACAGCGATCTGGCGCAGGACATCAAAACACAGGCCACAGCTATCTTGGAGGAGATCAAGGCCTCGCCCGAAACGCTTGCCGCGAAAATTCAGGAACTGCGAGAGTTGTTGAACGCAAATTGAGTTCTGCAATTGCCTGCGCCGTTGCGCGACGTAAGCTTTGCCCTGCGTTGACCCTTGCCGGATCACGTGATTGGCTGGCCTGAGGGTTACAATGCCAACAGACGTTTTTGTATCAAACCATACACGGGATGCTTCAAGCTGTTGTTTTCAGGGGATTGAAATGAACACACCGCCATCAACCATGTTTGCCGTTGTTCAGACACAGGACGGGTATTCGGGAACGGCCACCGGCCCAGTATTGGAAGACGCCGCAGAATGGTTGAGTGAAGCGGAGTTGCCGGTGCCCGCTCCGGGCCCCGGTCAGGTGTTGATCAGGCTGCGCGCGGCCTCGGTAAATCCGTCGGATATTCACTTTATCAAAGGCGAATACGGCCAGCCCCGCGTTAAGGGAGCCCCCGCAGGGTTTGAGGGATGCGGCGATGTGGTTGCGACAGGTGCCGGGGCCGAAGTCCTGAACGGTCAGCGTGTGGCCTTCGTTGCGGCGGGCGCCGGGGCGTGGGCTGAATATGTGGTGACACAGGCGATGATGTGCATCCCCCTGAGGCCCGAGATTTCGGATGAGGACGGCTCGGCCCAGATCGTGAACCCGATGACGGCCATGGCGATGGTGGATATCGCGCGAAATGCCGGCGAGGCTTTCATAGTCTCTGCCGCGACAAGCCAGTTGGGCAAGCTGATGTGCAGTTTGGGTCGCGATCTGGGCCTGAAACCCATTGCCATCGTGCGCCGGGCGGATGCGGTAGACAGTCTGAAGGATCTTGGCGCGCATGAGGTTCTGGTGACGTCTAACCCGGACATGCCGAAAAAACTAACCGACTTGTGTCACGCGCTGAAACCGCGCGTTTTCCTGGATGCGGTGGCCGACCAGATATCCGAGCAGGTGTTTTGTGCCATGCCAAACGGCGCGCGCTGGGTCTGTTATGGCAAGCTCAGCCCCGATCTGCCCAAACTAACCCAGATGGGCCAGATGATTTTCATGGGTAAGCAGATCGAAGGCTTCTGGCTAACCAAGTGGATGACCACCACCCCGCCCACCGATCAGATGCGGGTTGTGGCCGAGGTTCAGGCGCGTTTCGCCGATGGTCGTTGGAAAACAGATGTTGCAGATCGCCTATCGCTCAGAAACGTGGTGTCAGAACTGGCCCATGCGCTAAAAAAGAGTGACGGAAAGGTGATTATCACCCCATAGTAGAACAAAGCCCTTTGGCCATCGTGGCCGAGGGGGACGAAGAATGCCGGGCAAACCGGTATTGGGAGGTGAAGTTGGATAACGCGCAGCTGCTGATTAGCGGGCTGGCGAATGGCTGTGTCTACGGCCTGATCGCACTCGGTTTTGTTCTGATCTACAAAGCGACCGAGGCGGTGAATTTCGCGCAGGGCGATTTCATGATGCTGGGCGCGTTCGTCACCATCGGCCTGACCAATACCGAATATATGGGGCTGCCATTCTGGTTGGCGCTACCAATCTCATTGGGGATCATGGGAGCGTTGGGGTATCTGCTTGATCGGTTGATCATCCGACGGCTGTTCGGAGAAAGTCAGACGGCTGTGGTAATCCTGACCATCGCCTTGGGCTTTGTGATCCGGTTTGTGGCCGGGTTGATCTGGGGGCACGAGCCGCAGACGCTTCAGAACCCGCTGGCCGGGAAAGAGGTGCGGTTCGGCGGGCTGGTGCTGGGGATGGAGGATGTGGCCGTCATCATCGTCACCATCCTGCTGACATGGGCGCTGTATGTTTTCTTCAGCCGGACCAAGTTAGGACTGGCAATGCAAGGCGCCTCTCAAAACCAGTTGGCCGCTTACTACATGGGCGTTCCGGTCAAGCGGGTGCAAGGGTTCATCTGGGGTCTTGCGGGCGTGGTCGCCGGGATCGCAGGTATCCTGTTTGCCGCCAAGGGATCGGTCGATCCGACCACGGGTCTGCTGGGGATCAAGGCGTTTGCCGCCGCCGTGATCGGCGGGTTCGGCAGCCTCCCCGGCGCACTGGCCGGAGGGTTGATCGTCGGTGTCATCGAACCCTTTGCCAGTCGCTATATCGCAGCAGGCTACAGCCAGATTGCGCCGTATGCGCTGTTGCTGGCTGTGCTGATCTTCCGCCCCAACGGGCTGTTTAGTCAGGTTCGGGTCAAGAAGGTTTAGGCAGATGCGGATTGTATTCAAAACCGACTACATGCAGGATATCCGGCCATGGAAAGATGGCCATCAATTGGTCCTTTATCTGATCCTACTGGCGGTGGTGGCTGCGGCCCCGTGGTGGTTGGACGATTTCTATCTGGGTGAACTGACAAACGTCCTGATCTGGGCCATCGCAGGTCTGGGCCTGATGGTTCTGACAGGCCACACGGGGCAAGTCAGTCTGGGTCACGCGGCTTTCCTGGCCTTTGGGTGCTATGCTAACGTCATCCTGCTTGAGGCGGACGTGCCCTTCCTGATCGCCTTTCCGCTGGCTGGTATCATGACCGGTATTGCGGGCGTGACTGTCGCGATCCCTGCCCTGCGGTTGCATGGCATTTATCTGGCAATCTTCACCATGGCCCTGTCCATCCTGATGGATGATGTCATCGTCTTGGCCGAGCCGATCACTGGCGGCGTTGGTGGCAAGTTCATCGGAGGCGTCGACATCTTTGGCCTGACGATCGACCGCTGGGGCACTCCGGTACATTTCTTCTGGCTGGTGCTGGTGGTCGCCGTTCTGGTGACGTTGGGCTTTATTAACTTGCTGCGCGCGCCTTTGGGGCGCAGCTTCATCGCCGTGCGCGATTCCGAGGTTTCGGCGCAGGCGATGGGTGTCGATATCGCGCGCACCAAGATGATCTCTTTTGCGTTGTCCTGTGCTGTCACCGGATGGGCGGGTGCGCTGATGGGCATGTTCTCGGGCGCGTTCAACAATGAGACGTTCAGCGTCGTGATCTCGATCCAGTTGCTGATGATGATCGTGATCGGCGGGCTCGGCTCGATCCACGGCGCGTTTCTGGGCGCGATCATCGTGGGGTTCCTGCCGCAATTCTTGTCGATTTCAAAGGAATATGTGGGTGCCTTGTTCGGCGGCAATACCGTCGCCATTCCGGGGCTGGAATTCGGCATCTTCGGCATGATCCTAATTGCCTTCATCCTGTTTGAACCGATGGGCATGTATGGCCGATGGCTGAAAATACGCACGTGGTTCGAGCTGTTCCCGTTCTACCGCAAGGACATGTTCAAGCGTCAGAAATCCTACCTCAAGACGGAGCGCCTGAGATGAGCCTGCTCGCGTTCCAGAACGTCACCCTGAAATTCGGCGGCCTCACGGCGGTGAATGACTTGTCCTTTTCGGTCGAAGAAGGCGAGGTCTTTGCCATTGTCGGCCCCAACGGTGCGGGCAAATCGACGGTATTCAACCTGATCTCACGCTTCTACGACCCGTTTGCGGGCTCTATTCGGTTTGACGGACATGATTTGCTACAGGTCAAACCCTCTGGCGTGGCAGCCTATGGCGTGGCGCGGACGTTCCAGAATATCGAGCTGTTCGAACATGCCACCGTGTTGCAGAACCTGCTGGTCGGACGGCACCGCCATCGAAAAATAAACCTGATATCAGAGGTTCTGTTCCTGCCCTCGGCCCGGCGGCAAGAACTGGAAAACCGCGAAAAGGTCGAAGAGATCATAGATTTCCTCGACCTGCAGCCGTATCGCGACAAGATGATCTCGGGCCTGCCTTACGGCGTTCGCAAAGTGGTCGAGGTTGCCCGTGCACTGGCCACGGAACCTAAACTGTTGTTGCTGGACGAACCTGCATCCGGCCTGTCGGTCGAGGAGACGTCGGATCTGCGCTGGTGGATCGACGATATCCGCAGGCAGATGGGGATTACGGTGCTGATGGTCGAACATGACATGGGGCTGGTTTCGGGCGTGTCGGACCGCGTGTTGGCGATGGCTGATGGTGCGATGCTGGCGCTGGGAACACCGGCCGAGGTGCAATCCCACCCGGCTGTGGTCGAGGCCTATTTGGGGAAGGCCTCATGAGCGCGCCGATCCTGACCATCCGCAATGTCGAAAGCTTCTATGGCCCGATCATGGCCATTCGCGGCGTGTCACTGGATGTGCATCCGGGGCAGATCGTGTCGATCCTGGGCGCAAACGGCGCAGGCAAGACGACGCTGATGAAGACTGTGTCCGGGGTGATGGACCCCGAAAAAGGCAAAATCACGTTTGACGGTGAAGAAATCCAAGGGTCCGAGCCGCATAAGGTCGTGCAAAAAGGCATCGTCCATATCCCGGAGGGACGCGAGGTATTTCCTCTGCTGACGGTCGATGAAAACCTCAGCCTCGGGGCGTATACGGCAACGGATAAGGGCCAGATCGATCACGACCGCGAGCTGGTGTTTTCATACTTCCCAATCCTGAAAGAGCGCCGTACGCAAGAGGCCGGAACCCTTTCGGGCGGACAGCAGCAAATGCTGGCAATCGGGCGCGGGCTGATGGCGAACCCCAAGATCATGCTGCTGGACGAACCCTCGTTGGGTCTGTCGCCGCTGCTGGTGCAGGAAATCTTCGGCATCCTCAAACGCCTGAATAACGAGCAGAACATGACGATGATGCTGGTCGAACAGAACGCCAATGCCGCGCTGGAACTGGCCCATCATGGCTATGTGATGGAAGTCGGCCGTATCGTCATGGACGGGGCGGCGGATGTGTTGATGCAATCCGAGGACATCCAGAATTTTTACTTGGGCGTGCAGGAAGACGGCGCGCGGAAAAACCGCCGCTGGAAACGCAAGAAAACGTGGAGGTAAGTGGCATGAATATCAGCACCCTGCCCCCTCAGACCAAGATCAACGGCATTCAGTTCAACGCCACCCCCGGCCAACGACCCGTGCTGGTGGATGAATGCATGACGATCTGCGAGTTGTTTCAGAAACGCTGCGCCGATTTGGGCGACCGCACTGCACATCGGGAAAAGGATTTCGGCATATGGAAGTCTTATTCCTGGGCCGATTACTGGCAACATGCCAAGTGGATCGGGCTGGCCTTACGGAAGCTGGGGCTGCAACGGGGCGAGGTTGTCTCAATCCTGTCCGAGGACCGCAAGGAATGGGCGTGGTTCGATATGGGCATCCAATGTGTGGGCGGCATTGCTTCGGGCATCTACACCACCGATTCTGCCAAACAATTGAAATACCTTGTGAATGACAGCGACAGCCGCTTTCTTGTGGTCGAGAACGAAGAACAGTTGGACAAGTTCTTCGAGGTCGAAACCGAGCTTCCCGGTCTGCTGAACGTCATCATCCTCGAGGACGAGGGCCTGCATGATCTGAGCCACGACCGCTGCTTGATGATTGGCGATCTGTATGACATCGGACGACGGGCTGAAGCCGAAGAGCCTGACCGGTTCGAAGCCGAGATCGCCCTGGCCTCGCCGCAGGACACGGCTCTGTTGGTCTACACCTCGGGCACCACTGGGGCGCCTAAGGGCGCGATGCTGAGTCACGAGAACATCCTGGCCGCGATTGAATGCGGTGCGCACGCCCTGCCCTCGCTGGAAACGGATGAGCAGCTTTGCTTTCTGCCGCTGTGCCATATCCTGGAACGTGATGTATCGGTTTACCTGCCGCTTGCGTCGAAATGCGTGGTGAATTTCGCCGAAAGCCCCGAAACCGTGTTTGCGAACCTGCAAGAGGTCTCGCCCAGCACCTTTACCGCCGTCCCGCGGGTGTGGGAGAAGATCTATTCTCAGGTTCAGATTCTGGCGCAGGACGCCACCCCCGCAGGGCGCGCCGCCTTTGGGATGGCCGTGAAAGCGGGTATGGCGCGGGCCGAGTATATCCTGGCCGGAAAGCCGGTGCCCGCCGCTGTGAGCGCGCAGTTCTGGCTGTGGGACCGTTTGGTTCTGCGCAATCTGCGGCGGATGCTGGGGCTAGACCGGATGCGGCGTGGCGGCACCGGAGCGGCGCCCATCTCGGCTAACCTTCTGAAATGGTACTGGTCCATCGGGGTGCCCATTGTCGAAGGGTTCGGGATGACCGAAACCTCGGGACTGGCGACGCTGAACACGACCGAGCACAACAAAATCGGCACCATTGGCCGCGCGGTGCCGGGCAATGATGTGCGTATTGCAGATGACGGTGAAATTCAGATCAAAGGTTTGAATGTTTTTCAGGGCTATTGGCGCAACAATGCCAAAACCGCCGAGACCTTCACCGCCGATGGCTGGCTGCGCACAGGCGATATGGGGCAGATCGACGGTGACGGCTATGTGACAATCACCGGGCGACTGAAAGATATCATCATCACGGCGGGCGGCAAGAACATCACCCCGGCCGAGATCGAAAGCCGCTTGAAATTTAGCCCCTATATCTCGGACGCTGTAATAATCGGCGACCAACGCAAGTTTCTGACGGCGCTGATAATGATCGACCAGGAGAACGTCGAGAAGTTTGCGCAGGACCGCAAAGTTCCGTTTTCGAACTTCGCGTCACTCTGTGCCGCGCCTGAGGTACGCGATCAGATCGGGGCAGAAGTCGACGCGGTAAACAAGGAATTTGCGCGGGTCGAACAGATCAAGGATTTCCGCCTGATCAACGTGTTGCTGACCGCCGATGACGAAGAGCTGACGGCCACTATGAAGCTGAAACGCAGCTTTGTGGAAAAGAAACACGCAGATCTCATTGAAGAGATGTACAATTAGATAAGGGTTTACCCAAAGGGAGGAGAAACATGAGGAACGTGATCAAACGGCTGGCCACCGCCACCGCTTTGACGGCTGCGGCAACTGTTGCAGGTGCTGAGACACAAGGTGTGAGCGACGATGAGATCGTCATCGGCTCGGTCAACGATCTGAGCGGTATTTTCGCTGCCGTCGGAGTTCCGGCCACCAAGGGCGCAAATGTAGTGTTTGACCGCGTGAATGCCGAAGGCGGCGTGCACGGGCGCAAAATCCGTTTCGTGGTTGAGGATAACGGCTATCAGATGCCGCGCGCGATGCAGGGCTATAACAAGCTGCTGAACCGCGACAAGGTGTTTGCCATGCTGCAGTCACTGGGCACGCCGATGAACGTGGCCGGATTCAAACTGCTGGACCCGAAAGGTATTCCCAACGTTGCGCCTCTGACAGCCGCACGGCAAATGCTGCAAGAGCCGATGAAGAATAAGTTTACCTCGTTCTCGACTTATTTTGATCAGGCCCGGATAGGGGTGAAATATCTGAACGGCGAATTCGGATCACAATCCGTGTGCACCATGTACCTGCCCACCGATTTCGGCGAAGAAATTCTGGAAGGCAGCAAAGCAGGGGCCGAAGAGGCCGGTATCGCATTTGTCGCTGAAACCACGCACAAACCGGATGAGACGGATTTCGTCGGCTCTCTTAGCAAGCTCAAGGAGGAAGGCTGCGATATCGTCACAATGGCTTTGGGAGTGCGGCAGGCCATCACAGTGGTTGGCACGGCCAAAAAGATGGGGCTAGCGGATATGAAGTTCCTTGGTACTTCGGCCAGTTTCCTGACCGTGGTTGCGCAAGTACCCGGTGGCGTAACCGATGGGTTCTATGCAGCGGCCTCCTGGCTGGACCTCTGGGCGCGCGCGGAAGAGCCTGCCCCGGCCGCATTCATCGCCGAATACAAGGAGGCCACGGGCGAAGACCCTGTCGGTTTCTCGATGCTAGGTTATTCGGCCGCCGAGATGATGGTCAAAGCGCTAGAGGCCGCAGGCCCTGACCTGACCCATGACAGCTTTATCGCGGCCATGGAGTCCCTGAACTACAAGGATGATCTGGTCGGAAACCAGATCACCTATGGTCCAGACGACCATCAGGGCGCGGATACTGTCTTTGTCAGCGTTGTCGAAGATGGGGCCTGGAAACTGGTCTACGAAGAATAAATCAAAGAAAAAGGGCTCGCCGAGGCGAGCCCTTTCCAATTCGGTGTCCGTGGCGATTAACGCTTCGAGAACTGGAACGAACGACGCGCTTTGCGCTTACCGTATTTCTTACGTTCCACAACGCGGCTGTCGCGGGTCAGGAAGCCAGCGGCTTTCAGCGCGCCACGCAGCGAGGGATCATAGAGCTGCAGCGCTTTCGAGATGCCGTGCTTGACCGCACCGGCCTGACCGGTCAGGCCACCGCCTTTGACGGTTGCAACAACGTCGAACTCACCTTCTACACCGGCAACCTGGAACGGCTGGCGCAGGATCAGCTGCAGAACGGGACGAGCAAAGTACTTGTCCTGGTCCTTGCCGTTCACGGTGACTTTGCCGGAACCCGGCTTGATCCAAACGCGTGCAACAGCGTCTTTACGCTTGCCGGTGGCGTAGGAACGGCCCAGCTCGTCGCGCACGGGTTCACGCACGATGACTTCTTCGGCCACGGTTTCAACGCCTGCGACGGCGCTCAGCTCTTCGAGAGTATTGATCTGATCAGCCATCGGTCATTAGCTCCGGGTGTTTTTCTTGTTCATGGACTTAACGTCCAGAACTTCGGGCGCTTGCGCCTCATGGGGATGATCGCCACCGGCGTAAACGCGCAGGTTGGTCATCTGCTTGCGCGCCAGGCGGTTGCCCGGCAGCATACGCTTGACGGCCTGAACGACAACGCGTTCAGGATGTGCACCTTCCAGAATCTGCTGTTTGGTGCGCGACTTGATGCCGCCCGGGTGGCCAGTGTGCCAGTAGAAGTTCTCTTCGCGCTTCTTGCCGGTCATCTGGATTTTGTCAGCGTTGATCACGATAACATTGTCGCCCATGTCCATGTTCGGGGTGAACGACGCTTTGTGCTTGCCACGCAGGCGCATGGCGACGATCGAAGCAAGACGACCCAGAACAACGCCCTCGGCGTCGATCAGGATCCATTTCTTGTCGATGTCTGCAGGTGTTGCAGAAAAGGTTTTCATGGCAGGATAGTCCTGTTTGATGTGAAAGACCGCCCCCGTGTGGAGCGGCCCGAATTCGATGGAGCGTATTTAGAGGGGAGCGTTGCGCAGGTCAACTGCAGTAATCTCTTTTAAATGTCGTAAAAACAGTGACTTATAAAATAGGTATTATTTTACCCCAATTTAAACGCTGATTTGCTCGGGCGGGTTGTCCAACAGATTGCGCAGGCGCTGCATTGCATCTTCGAACCGTTCCAGCGAGACATGCCCGTTCATCGCAATGCGCACTGCATTCGGCGCGCGTCCATCGCGCAAGGCGAACTCATCGGCGGATCGCAGTTGGATCCCTTCCCGCTCAGCCGCCCGGCTAAATGCAGCAGCACGCCAGCCCGAGGGCAAGTTAAGCCAGACAAACGGCACATCAGGCGCCCAGTTCAGGTCAAACCCACCCAAGGAATTTACAGCCACGCGCACATATTCCCCCATCTTCTCGCGTACATCGCGGGCAATTCGCCGGGTGCGCGGGTCGGACAGCATGAGCCGGGTCAGTTCCGCCAGCGGTTGCGCCAATCCGAAATACCCGTATTCCGCCGACCTCCGCAGATCGACACTGCGCTCACGCGGGGCAATCGCAAAGCCCACCCGCAGCGCAGGCGTCAAAGTTTTGGAAATGGACGACACGTGCCATCCACGCTCGGGGGCCAGGGCGCGGTAGCTGGGCTCGCGTGCGTCGCCCATTCGGTAGCAATCATCCTCGATGATTTGCAGGTCAAAGCGACGGGCGACCTCGACAACTTCTTTGCGTCGCTCCAGGGGGGTATGCGCGCCAGTCGGGTTCTGAACTTCCGGAGAAACGCAGACAGCCTGCGCTGGGTTTTGACGTAGGACGTGCTCCATCGCGTCGGGGTCAATGCCCCATTTGTCCATCTTCACACCGACCACCTCGGCCCGCATCAGCTCTCCGGCGCGGCGGAACCCGGCATAGGACAGGTCCTCGACCAGGACCAAAGGTTTGGGACCACGCAGAATGGTTTGAAACACAAGGCACAATCCGTTCTGCCCGCCATGTGTCAGTACAATATCGTTATGCGACAACGGCCCCAATGGCAGATCGGATAGCCAGTCAACTACGGCCTGGCGCATCGGTATATACGCGTCGCGGGTAGGATAATTCAGAAACAGCCCCGGATCGGATTGCGACACCTTTTGCAAGCACTCCCGGATCAGAGCCACCTGACCTACATCCGCCAGTCGCGGGCTAAACAGGCTGACGCTGGCATTGTACTTGTCGTCGCGCAGATGCAACTGACGCGCCCAGACATCATCCAGAATCGGCGATTTCGGCGGGGCCACGAATGTACCGCGCCCGACCTCGGCTTGTAACAATCCCTCATCCGTCAGAATCGTATACGCACGCGCAACGGTGCCCGGCGTAATTTGTAACCGATACGCCAGTTCTCGTACCGGAGGCAGCTTAGTCCCGACCTCCAATAATTTGTTATCAATAGCTTTTCGAATTGTATCGGCCACAAGTGTATACTTAGGTCCCTTGGATTTCGATAGAGACTCCGGCCAAATTGTATCCATTACAATTCTTCCTTTGATTTTGACACAATGTCGAATGTATCAATCACATATACCGAACATATTACGTTTGTGTCAATACAATTTGAAAGGATACCCAAGATGACACGCGCAATGCACACCCCCGCCCTTTTGCTGCTGAACGACAGCCCTCGGCTGCCGCTGATCGCATCGCTGGCCGTGCGGTTTGCGGCGACTGTCACAAAGTGGGAGCGACAGCGCCGCAGCAGAGTCAATTTGTCGAAGCTGGATGATCGGTTGCTGCGTGATGTCGGGTTGACCCGAGATCAGGCCAACCGCGAAATCGAACGCCCGTTCTGGCACGGGTAAGATATCCCCAGTCCCTTTATTGGGACCTCTTCCTTGGCCGGGCTCGTCCCGGCCATTTTTTATCCGAATGCCGCGGCGGCAGACCCCTCGGGCGGCAGCGAATAGGTCATCGTGGCACGTGCAACGGGTTTGTCAGAGCCTTCCGAATACATCAGCACATCGCCTACGGCTAAAGCCTTTCCCAGCTTCAACAGGGTGCAGCGTGCGATCATGTCTTGGTCTCCATCGGGTTTGCGCATGAAGTCCATCGAGCAGCCAGTTGTGACGGCCAGTGATTGACGGCCCTTGCGCGCAAGAATGATCGCGTAGACACAGACATCGGCCAGACCGAACATGGACGGCCCTGAAACCGTACCGCCCGGCCGCAAGTGCCGGTCTTCGACCACCAACCGCATGGTGATTGTGTCCTCGGTCAGGTCCTCGACCACAAAGTCCCGATGCACCTGCGGAAAGACCTGTTTCATATAGGCAGTCAATTCTTCCCGGTCTAAGGCCAATGACATGCTTCCCCTCCTCGATTTGCCGACCTAGAGTTGGCCTCACATCAGATCGGAGGGCAAGATGGGAATTCTGGAACGCAGCGACACCGGAGCGGTCGCAAGGCTGACGATGAACGCGCCGGAACGTCTGAATGCCCTCAGCGACGAAATGCTGGCGGCACTGCAAACCGAGTTTGATGCCCTGCGCGACGACCGGTCTATCCGCGCGGTGGTCCTGTCGGGCGCGGGCAAAGCTTTTTGCGCGGGCCACGATCTGAAGCAGATGACAGCGGGGCGTCAAAGCGAAGATGGGGGCAAGGCCTATTTCCAGGACTTGTTCAGCAGATGCGCGCAGATGATGCTGACAATTCGGTCCCTGCCTCAACCTGTGATCGCTCAGGTTCATGGCATCGCGACGGCGGCTGGATGCCAGTTGGTCGCCACTTGCGATCTGGCCGTGGCGGCTGAGACAACGCGGTTTGGCGTCAATGGCGTGAATATTGGCCTGTTTTGTTCGACACCCATGGTTGCGCTCAGCCGCAATATTCCCCGAAAGCAAGCGTTTGAAATGCTGACCACAGGCGATTTCATAACGGCTGAACGTGCGGCAGAGCTGGGGCTGATCAACCGGGCCGTGCCGGAAATGCTGCTAGAGCATGAGGCACAATCCCTTGCGGAACAACTGGCGGAAAAACTGGGATCGGCAGTGAAAATCGGCAAGGAGGCGTTTTATCAGCAGCTCGATATGCCCATTGAACAAGCCTACGCACATACCGGCGAAGTGATGGCGCAGAACATGATGCACCGGGATACCGAGGAAGGAATCTCTGCATTTATCGAAAAAAGAACGCCAAATTGGGAACAATAACACAATAGTTCCTTGGGAATTCTGCCCGATTCCGCATTTTGGGACTTTTCAAAACGGCGACACTGTGGCAATGCTGAGACAAGGCTATGGCCTGAAAACCGATTTTGGGTCGCCGTAGGCGGAAGGTCCCTCCAGCTGGTTTCTCTCACCGGCGTTGACATTCCCGCAGCGGCGACCCCAAAATTTCCCTTCTTCAGACAATCTGACCCAACAGGTGTTTGCGTTGACGCGTGCTCTGCCCTATGTGGCTGCGCATGACACAGAAACTGCATATCGTGGGCGGCGGCATGGCCGGGTCCGAGGCTGCCTGGCAGGCGGCGGAAATGGGCGTGGATGTTGTGATCCACGAAATGCGGCCCAAAGTGGGCACCTTTGCGCACCAGACCGGCAATCTGGCCGAGATGGTTTGCTCGAACTCCTTCCGTTCGGATGATGATGAACAGAACGCCGTTGGCTTGCTGCATTGGGAGATGCGCGCAGCCGGTGGCCTGATCATGACCACCGCAGACGCCCATCGGCTGCCGGCAGGCGGCGCCCTGGCGGTGGATCGTGATCCCTTTGCCGAATCCGTGACAGCCAAGCTACGGGCCCATCCACGAGTCGAGGTGTCCGAGGAGGAAGTAACCACCCTGCCCGATGACGGCCAATGGATTTTTGCAACCGGGCCACTGACTTCGGCTGCGCTGGGTGAGGCGATCCGGGCGGAAACCGGCACCGACTCGCTCGCCTTTTTTGATGCCATTGCGCCCATCGTCTATGCCGACAGCATCGACATGAGCCAGGCCTGGATGCAGTCGCGCTATGACAAGGGCGAGACCGAGGAAGAGCGCACCGCCTACCTGAACTGCCCGATGGACCGCGATCAGTATGAGGCTTTCATCGACGCTCTGTTGGCGGCCGACAAGACCGAGTTCCACGAAGGCGAAACCGCCGGGTATTTCGACGGCTGCCTCCCGATCGAGGTGATGTCGGAACGCGGTCGTGAAACCCTGCGCCATGGTCCGATGAAACCCGTCGGCCTCACCAATCCACACCAGCCCGATGTGAAACCTCATGCAGTGGTGCAACTGCGCCGCGACAATGCATTGGGCACGCTATTCAATATCGTGGGCTTTCAGACCAAGATGAAATACGGCGCGCAAACGGATGTTTTCCGTATGATTCCGGGGCTGGAGAATGCAAGTTTCGCTCGGCTGGGCGGGATTCACCGCAATACGTTCATTAACTCTCCAACCCTTCTGGACGCACAGATGCGGTTGAAGTCCAGACCCAACATTCGTTTTGCCGGGCAAATCACCGGGGTCGAGGGCTATGTCGAAAGCGCCGCTATGGGCCTGCTGGCCGGGCGGCTGGCTGCGGCGCAGATTCTGGGGAAAGAGTTGCCAAATGTGCCGCAAGACAGCGCCATGGGCGCACTGATCCATCACATCACAGGCGGTGCTGAGGCCAAGACCTTTCAGCCGATGAATGTGAATTTCGGCCTGTTCCGCCCGGTCGATGGGCTGAAAGGTGGCAGACGTGGCCGCAAGGACCGCTACAAGGCCTATACAGATCGGGCCAAGGCGGCGTGGTCAGACTGGCTGGCGCATTGCTGACTGGACGCAACGCGCCGTACCGGCCTAACATGGGGGCATGAGCGACGAATACATGAAAGACGTCTACGGGCTGGACACTCCCGAGGCGACCCGCGACCACTATCAGAAATGGGCATCCTCATACGATAGCGAGGTCGCATCGCACGGCTATATAACCCCAACCCGTGTGGCCGAGGCGCTGTGGTCGAAACTCCCCGAACCTCAGACGCCGATCCTTGACTATGGCTGCGGCACCGGGCTGTCTGGTCAGGCGCTGCGGACCGCCGGGTTCGAAGTTATCGACGGCATAGATCCCACACCCAGAATGCTGGAAGAGGCCGAATCCAAAGGCGTTTACCGGCAGTTGTCCTCATTCGAGATTTCCAATCCCAATCCGGTTAACGCAGGGGCCTATAAGGCGATTGCAGCCATCGGTGTTATCAGCGTCGGAGCGGCACCTCCTGAGACTTTCGACATGCTGATGAAGGCGCTGCCCAAGGGTGGATTGTTGGCGTTTTCATTTAATGATCACACGCTTAAGGATTACAGCTACACCTGTCGATTGAACGATTGGCTTGATATCGGGGCCGCCCGGCTGCTTTTTCGGGAATACGGTCCGCACCTGCCGGGTATGGACCTGAAATCTGACGTCTACATTGTTGAAAAAGCGTGATTTTCACCACTCGGTTTGCGCCATCCCCAACCGGCCCTCTTCATCTTGGTCACGCTTATTCGGTTTTGCTGGCCAGCGACTTGGCGCGGCAGCACGAAGGTCAGTTCTTGCTGAGGATCGAAGACATTGACCGCACCCGCGCTCGTTCACATTGGGAAGAGCAGATTTACGACGACCTATCATGGTTGGGTTTGACATGGCCCGAACCCGTCCTTCGGCAGTCGACGCGGATGGAGGTATATGAGATCGCGTTGCAGCAATTGTGGTCACGCGGCCTTCTGTATCCCTGCACCTGCAACCGGCGCGATATTGCCGCGGCGGCCAGCGCACCACAAGAAGGCGCGCCTTTGCTGGGACCAGACGGTATCGTTTATCCCGGTACGTGCCGCGAGAAAGCAGATCGCTCAGGTCCGGTGCCACGCGATATTCCGCTGCGTCTGGACATGCAGAAAGCCGCGCAAACTGTTAAGGTCACGAATGAATTTCAGTTCTTTGAAAACGGTTGCGGACCATGTGGAAGCACGGGCTGTGTCTTCTTCTCGGATCGGGAACTGACCGACACAATCGGAGATGTCGTGCTGTCCCGGCGAGATATGGGCACGTCGTACCACCTGTCGGTAGTGCTGGACGATGCCGCGCAGAATGTGACGCATGTGGTCCGTGGGCAGGATTTGTTCGACGCCACCCGCATTCATGTGGTTCTGCAGGCGCTTCTGGATCTTCCCCAGCCCATCTACCACCACCACAAACTGATCCGCGATGATGCTGGCAAGAGATTGGCTAAACGCGACGATGCGCGCGCCATCTCGAAATACCGCGACGAGGGCGTTTCGCCCGCCGATATCCGCGCTATGATCGGGTTAGACCATCGGTGACATCAGTTCTGTTTCGTCACCGTCGCGCACAGCGGTGTAGAAACAGCTACGCCGGTTCGTATGGCAGGCCGGTCCTGTTTGCCGAACAATCACCAACAGGCAATCTCGGTCGCAATCCACGCGGAAGTCGACCAACTCTTGTACGTGGCCCGAGCTTTCGCCCTTTGTCCAAAAGGATTGTCGGGACCGGGACCAATACGTCACCCGACCGGTCTGCAACGTTTTACGGATGGCATCTGCGTTCATCCACGCCATCATCAGCACTTCGTTGCTGTCTGCGTCCTGTGCGATGGCCGGGATCAGCCCAGCCTCGTTGAACGTCAGGGTCAATGGGTCAAAAGTCGCAGGGGTCGTCATCGTAAAAACCTTTTGCATCCGGGTGGATGCTTACTATGTATGGGGAACACGAACCGAGGGAAAGCCATGTCCGGCGACAATGATCTGATCAAGCTGTATTCCGGCCGTATTCTGGCTCTGGCGGCGGATATTCCGCATCTGGACAGCCTGAGCGATCCCGACGCGACGGTGAAGAAACGCTCGCCCTTGTGTGGGTCGACGGTGACTGTGGATGTCAAGCTGACGGACGGTCGGATTTCAGAGTTTGGACAGGATGTGAAAGCCTGTGCTTTGGGTCAGGCCTCGGCCGCTGTTGTTGGCGGAGCGGTGATCGGTGCCACCCGTGCTCAGGTCGAAGCCGCGCGGGATCAACTGGCGGCCATGCTTAAGAAGGACGGCCCTGCCCCCGATGCACCGTTTGACGGGCTTGAGGTGCTGATGCCTGCGCGTGACTACAAAAACCGGCACGCGTCGATCCTGTTGGCTTTGGATGCGACCGCCGAAGCAATGGAACAGGCCGAGCAAGCCAACTGCGCCTGAACATGGCGTTTTTCGCGCATCCGGTCTAACCTTTTGGAAATGCAGGGGGCGCGGTGAACAATCTGCTTGAACATTTTGTAACGCTGTGGGTCGTCATTGATCCCATCGGCACCATTCCGGTCTTCATAGCGGTGACAGCTGGACTGGGCGCTGCAGCACGACGAAAAATGGCGCTGTTAGCCTCGGTGATCAGTGCCGGAGTTTTGTTGTTCTTCCTCGTCTTCGGTCAATTGTTGATTGAGGCGTTGGATATCGGTCTCAATTCCTTTCAGGTCGCAGGTGGGATCATCCTGTTTCTTTTTGCGCTGACTATGATCTTTGGCGAAAGCAAACAGGATGTGGAACAACGCGCCGCTGAAGATGACGAGAAAGATACGTCGCACCAGCACAATCCGGCGATCTTCCCACTGGCGGTGCCGTCTCTGGCCTCGCCCGGCGCCATGCTGGCCATCGTGATTCTGACCGACAACAACCGATATAGCATTGCGGATCAGGGGATTACGGCCCTGGTTATGATCTCGGTCATCGCCATTGCGTTTGTATTGATGCTGCTGGCTGAGCCGATCATTCGCCTAATTGGCCACTCGGGCGCTGCGATTATCAGCCGGGTCATGGGGATGATCTTGGCTTCGGTCGCTGTGAACTCAGTTTTGTCGGCAGTGCTCGAGATTATTCGCACCGGACAGCTCTAAGAAAAAAACCGCCGCACCTTCCGGGCGGAAAGGGCGGCGGCAGGTTGTGCGTGTCTCATGTGGGGTCCGGTATACCGCACGGGGCCGAGGCATGGCCCCTTCAAGGGAATTGGGACAGGCAGGTCACCCTTGACTGAGATGGGGATGACAGCGCGGCGTTGTCGGCATGAGATCGCAGGCAGAAAGGGTCAGAACGCTCCGGGCAGGTGCAGGGCAACCATCAGGATAACGACCAAAGACACAGCACCGGCAGCATCTTGCAGCAAAGTGGCGTGCGAGCGGCTGATAGCGGTTTTGATCTGGGTCAGCATGAGGTCACCTCCGGTCAGAGCTTTAATCCTTTGTTGACCTTTTGTTCTCATATTTTACCGAGTCGGTAAAGAACTTTTTAAGAACATTTGTGAACTTGCGCGAACTTTTCGACTAACCCACTGAAATTAAACGGATCGCCTGATCCTGCCGCATCATCCACAAAAGAACACGAACTGCCCGGCCCCGATCCGAGGTCAGCTTGGGGTCTTTGGCCAGCAGCGCGCGCGCATCCGTCTGGGCCGTTGCCATCAACCCGGCTTGTCGCTCGATATCCGCAATTCTGAATTTTGGCAGGCCTGATTGGGCGGTCCCGATCAAATCGCCCGCACCGCGCATCTCAAGATCGGTTTCCGAGATGCGAAATCCGTCTTCGGTTTCGCGAAGAATCTCCAGCCGTTTCCGACCGCCGTCCGTTAGCGGAGGTTGATACATCAGCAGACAAGTCGAATCCGCTTCACCCCGCCCGACCCGACCGCGCAGCTGATGCAACTGCGCCAGTCCAAAAATCTCGGCGCGTTCGATCACCATGATCGACGCGTTGGGTACGTTTACACCAACCTCAATCACGGTGGTCGCGACCAGAACCTTTGTCTTTCCTTCCTGAAAGGCTTTCATCGCGGCATCCTTGTCGGCTGGCGGCATCTGACCGTGAACCAGCCCCACGATCCCTTCCCCCAGAACCGCGCGCAACCTTTTGAACCGTTCTTCTGCGGCGGTCAGATCCGACACTTCGGATTCGTCGACCAGCGGGCAAACCCAGTAGCACTGACGTCCCTCGTCGATGGCCCGCCGCAGATGGGCGACGATTTCATCAATCCGTTCCGTGCTGATCACCGCTGTTTTCACAGGCTTTCGCCCAGGTGGTTTTTCGTCCAGAACCGAAACGTCCATGTCCCCATACTGCGCCAACGCGAGACTGCGTGGGATCGGCGTCGCCGTCATCACTAACACATCCGCGCCCTGTCCCTTTTCTGATAACTCCATCCGTTGCCGCACACCGAACCGGTGTTGTTCATCCACGATGGCAAGGCGCAAATCCCGGAAGGCGACATCAGATTGGAACACCGCATGAGTGCCGACGAGGATATGGATATTACCCTGTTGTAACGCTTCAAGCTTAGCGCGCCGCTCCGCGCCTTTATCGCGCCCGGTAAGGATCTCCAGCACGATCCCCGCGCTTTCCGCCAATGGGCGCAACCCTTCCAGATGCTGGCGCGCCAGAATCTCGGTTGGGGCCATCATGACACCCTGCCCGCCAGCCTCGACAGCGACCAACAGTGCCATGAAAGCCACCAGCGTTTTACCAGCGCCGACATCGCCCTGAAGCAAGCGGTTCATCCGCGCGTCCGAGGCCATATCCTCGGTGATCTGATCAATCGCCCGCATCTGCGCGCCGGTGGGTTTGTAGGGCAAATCTGCCAGAACCCTGGATTGCAACCGCCCGGTCGCCACACTGACAATCCCCCGCGCCTTGCGTTCCCGTTGACGCGCGAGGGCCAAAGTCACCTGATGCGCAAAGAACTCATCATAAGCCAATCGCGCTCGCGCCGGGGCATGAGGTGACACGTCATCTGCCCCCAAGGGGTTGTGCGCCGCAGTAACCGCATCGAACCAGTTAGGCCACTGCTCTCTGCCGATCTGTGACGGATCTATCCACTCTGCCAGTTTCGGCGCCCGCGCAAGCGCACTGCGCGCAGCCTTATAGGCCGTTTTTTGGGTCACGCCTTGCGTCAGATGATAAACGGGTTCGAATTCTGGGATATTCCCTGCGCTCTCGATCGGGAGAATGTGGTCGGGGTGTACCATCTGCGCCATTCCGTCGAACAGCTCCAACTTTCCCGAAACCACACGCCGATCGCCCTGCGGCAACACCTTTTTCAGGTAGTCCCCGCGGGCATGGAAAAACACAAGCTGAAATTCTGTCTGCGCATCTTCGACATGAACGCGATAGGCA
This sequence comes from Ruegeria sp. J8, assembly GCF_056531925.1. Lineage (NCBI taxonomy): Bacteria > Pseudomonadati > Pseudomonadota > Alphaproteobacteria > Rhodobacterales > Roseobacteraceae > Ruegeria > Ruegeria sp. J8. Next base: position 115,677 of record NZ_JBQFMR010000010.1, on the reverse strand, counting down.
CCACCCTTGTTTCGTGCGGGCCGATGCGCACCGACCGTGACCTCTACCGTCAGGGTCGAGGGTAAATCCGCCCCTTGGATCGTGTCCCGCCGTCGCCGGTCGATCACGGCGTAAGGCAGACCGAACAGGACATCTCGCGGCGCTTCGGTCCCGCTTTGGGTCAAAAGCTGCGCCGTCTTGGGACCAACCCCATCAAGCGTTTCCAACCCGGCAAACAGGGGAAACAGGATTTCTGGTCGTCCGGTCATGCCGCGCCTATCAGGTGTAGCCAGCCATCCTCGTCCAACGTTTCGATGCCAAGCTCGGCGGCCTTTTTGGCCTTCGACCCCGCGCCGGGGCCCGCCACCAACAGGTCGGTTTTTTTGCTGACCGAACCTGACACCTTGGCCCCAAGCGCCTCGGCACGTGCTTTCGCCTCGGCCCGCGTCATTTTTTCAAGCGTGCCGGTGAAAACCACGGTCTTTCCGGCCACCGGACTGCCATCGGTGTCGGGCCGTTTGGCTGGTTGAACTTCAAGCTGCGCGACCAGAGCGTCGATGCTCGCCCGCTCGGCCTCTTGTGCGAAGGCGGACACAAGCGCGCGCGCCATCACCTCGCCGATGCCGTCAATGCTCAGCAATTCATCCCATTCCGGCCCTTCGAACCCGGAGGCGGCCGTCACCGCCCGCTCAAATTCAGACCATTCTCCGTAATGGGTCGCCACCAGGTTTGAGGCCGCCTCGCCCATGTGGCGAATCCCAAGGGCAAACAGCAGCCGCCCAAACGGGATAAGGCGTTTTTCGTCAATCGCAGCCCAAAGGTTGCCCGCGCTTTGCGCACCCCATCCCTTGCGATTGGCCAGCTTATTCAGATTTGCCGCGTCACGCGTTTGCAGCGTGAAGATATCGACGGGCGTTTTGACGGACAGATCAGGATCGTCATAGAACATTTCGATCTGTTTGGCCCCTAGACCTTCAATGTCGAAGGCCTTGCGTGAGACGAAATGTTTCAGTTTTTCAGTGGCCTGTGCGGGGCAAATGATGCCGCCCGTGCACCGCCGAACGGCATCACCTTCCTCGCGGATTGCCTGGCTTTGGCATTCCGGACAGGTATTCGGAAAGGTGAATTCGACCGCATCATCAGGGCGTTTTGAGATATCAACATCTGCAATTTTTGGGATCACATCCCCTGCGCGATAGACCTGCACCCAGTCGCCGACGCGAATATCTTTGCCGTCCCGGATGGTCCCGCCTTTGGCGTCGCGCCCGGCAATGTAGTCTTCATTGTGCAGGGTCGCGTTCGAGACGACCACACCGCCGACCGTCACCGGGTGTAGCCGAGCCACAGGACTGAGCGCTCCGGTACGACCGACCTGGATGTCGATGGCCTCCAACCGGGTCCAGGCCAGTTCAGCGGGGAATTTATGAGCGATCGCCCAACGTGGCGTGGTCGACCGGAACCCCAATCGCGCTTGCAACGCAAGATCATTGACCTTGTAGACGACACCATCAATGTCATAGCCAAGTGTTGCCCTCTGGGCTTCGATCCCACGATAGTGGTCCAGCATATGATGCGTCGTCTCACACAGGGCCGTCAGGGGGTTGGTCGAAAAGCCGTACTGCTTAAGCCGTTCAATGGCGCCCATTTGCGTCTCAGCCAAGGGCGCGGACGTTTCTCCCCAAGCATAAGCGAAAAAGCGCAATGGTCGCGCCCGAGTAATCGCCGAATCCAGTTGCCGTAGCGATCCTGCAGCCGCGTTTCGTGGGTTGGCGAATGTCTTCTCGCCTGCCTCCGCTTGCCGCGCGTTCAACTGATCGAAATCCGCGTGCGACATGTAAACCTCGCCCCGCACTTCGAGCACCGCTGGAGCATTCTCCAATCGGTGCGGAATGTCCGAGATGGTGCGTGCATTGGCGGTGACGTTTTCGCCAACCTCGCCATCTCCACGCGTTGCGGCTTGCACCAAGTGGCCGTCTTTATACCGCAAGGACAGGGACAGGCCGTCAATCTTGGGTTCAGCCGTAAACGCTAGCGGAGCATCGTCGCCAAGGCCCAAATATTTTCGGATTGAACGGGTGAAGTCGCCGACATCTTCATCATCGAACGCATTCCCCAGCGACATCATGCGTACGGCGTGGGTCACTTTTGAAAACCCATCACCCGGCTTGGCGCCGACCTGGTCGGATGGGCTGTCTGCGCGTTTCAGATGGGGAAAGCGCTTCTCGATCTCGGTATTGCGACGTTTGAGATCATCATATTCCGCGTCCGAAATCTCGGGCGCGTCCTGCGTGTGATACTGCGTATTGGCCCGCGCCAGCAGTTCGGCCAACCGCGCAAGTTCTGCGCGCGCGCTGTCTTCTGTCAGCTCTGAAACCGGAAGTGAATCGCCCATAGCCCCGCCCTGTCACGTCTTCTTGGACCTCAGTGATAGGGCGAGGCCATGGTCAGGTCCAGATGTGCTGTTCAGTGAGTGAGGGAGCCGCCCCGGACCAAAGCGGCAGATCTGTTTTAGGCCCCGACGGCCATGCGACGTTCATCGACGCTGTTGCTTTGCGGGTCGCGCAGCACATAGCCCCGGCCCCAGACGGTTTCGATGTAGTTGTCACCACCCGTTGCATTGCTGAGTTTCTTACGCAGTTTGCAGATGAATACGTCGATAATCTTCAGCTCGGGCTCATCCATTCCACCATAGAGATGGTTCAGGAACATCTCTTTGGTCAGCGTTGTGCCTTTTCGCAGGCTCAGAAGTTCGAGCATCTGGTATTCCTTGCCGGTCAAATGCACGGTCTTTCCTTCGACCTCGACGGTCTTGGCATCAAGGTTCACAGCGACCTGACCGGTGTGAATGACCGATTGCGAATGCCCCTTGGAGCGTCGTATGATTGCGTGAATGCGGGCCACCAGCTCTTCGCGGTGGAAAGGCTTGGTCATATAGTCATCTGCGCCAAAGCCGAAGCCCTTGATCTTGCTTTCGGTATCATCTGCGCCCGACAATATCAGAATCGGTGTTTCAACGCGCGCAACGCGCAATTGGCGCAAAACCTCATGGCCGTTCATGTCCGGCAGGTTCAGGTCCAGCAAAATTAGGTCGTAGTCATAGAGTTTTGCCAGATCGATCCCTTCCTCACCCAGATCCGTCGCATAGACGTTCAGGTTGGCGTGCGTCAGCATCAGCTCGATGCTTTTCGACGTGGTGGGGTCATCCTCGACAAGAAGTATACGCATTTACTGCTCCAATTCGGTTCAATTTACCAATTCAAACTGAGCCTGATCAAAAATGGTTAATCTGACGTTACCGTTGAATCATTTATTCACGCTCTACGTTAGGTTGTCGATATTTTTTTAATGAAGTTGCCTTCAGAGCGTCTGTTCCATGCTTTGCCACGGCTGAAACCCACGAGTTGAACTCCTCATCGCTTAGCCCATAGCGTTTCTTGGCATCCGACAGTGCGATCAAGCCATATAGTACCCCGCGCACTACTATTGCCTTGCGGGACGCCACCCAGCGTGTCGTGTCGTCCGGTGGCAGGTCTGCACGCGATAAAACCGTTCCATCCGGCAGGGTTACGGACCGTGGCCCTTCAACTTTGTGCAAATACATCTTTCCAACCTTTTCTGCTGCGACAAAGCTGACACCAGCCTACTTAATGTGCGGTGAAACCGCCTCTTGAGAGTGTGTAGAATTTTCCTATATTCTGCCGGTCTTTCTTAACCCGCACTGGAATCGTCATGGCCCTCGATACCGAGACCCCTCTGAACTCGCTTGGCTTTGCCAAACCGCCCTCGGAAACGCGGGTGGTTGTCGCTATGTCCGGTGGCGTGGACAGTTCCGTTGTGGCAGCGCATCTGGCCGATCAGGGCTATGACGTGGTCGGCGTGACCTTGCAGCTCTATGACCATGGCGCGGCCTTGGCCAAGAAAGGCGCCTGCTGTGCGGGTATCGACATCCACGATGCGCGGCGTGTGGCGGAAGAACGTGGCTTTCCCCACTATGTCCTGGACTATGAGAACATCTTCAAGGACGCGGTGATTGACGAATTCGCCGACAGTTATTTGGCCGGTGCCACCCCGGTGCCCTGCATCCGTTGCAATGAGCGGGTGAAGTTCAAGGACCTGCTGGAAACCGCCAAGGACCTTGAAGCCGACTGCATGGCCACCGGTCACTATATTCAGCGCAAGATGGGCCCCAACGGTCCCGAGTTGCACAGCGCCGAGGATGCGAACCGCGATCAGTCCTATTTCCTGTTCTCCACCACGCCTGAACAGTTGAACTACCTGCGCTTTCCTCTGGGCCACCTGCCCTCGAAGGATGCGACGCGCGAGATGGCAGCACAGTATGGCCTGGCTGTGGCCGACAAGCCGGACAGTCAGGACATCTGCTTTGTGCCCAACGGCAACTATGCCAGCGTTATCGAGAAACTGCGCCCCGGCGCAGCTGAACCGGGTGAGATCGTGCATGCCGATGGCCGTGTATTGGCGCAGCATGACGGAGTGATCCACTACACAATCGGTCAACGCCGCGGCCTGGGCATCGGCGGGCTGACCGAGCCGCTTTATGTGGTCAAATTGGATGTGGACAAGAAACAGGTCGTCGTCGGCCCCAAAGACATGTTGGCCACCCGCACGATCCCGGTGCGCGAAATTAACTGGTTGGGTGATGAACCATTTACGTCTCGTGATGAATGGCATCTGAAGGTCAAAGTTCGCTCGACCCGCCCCCCGCGCGAGGCAATCATTCGTCCCCTGTCCGACACCACCGCCGAGGTTGAACTGCTGACGCCCGAGGAAGGCGTCTCACCCGGCCAGGCCTGCGTGTTCTATGCATCTGAGGGCAGCCGCATCTTTGGCGGCGGCTGGATCTGGCGCGGCTACTAGGCCGAAACGGGCGTGACCTCGGTCTCGATCTCGACTTGCAGCGCATCGTTGAAGCGGTTGAACGCGCCGGTCAGGGCAATGCGCCATGTCAATTCCACGATCTGAGAATCGTTGAACCATGCGCGCAGGTCCGAGACTTCGGCATCGCGCATCCGGCCTGACCGCGTCGTGACCGCCTCGGCATAGCGCACCACCGCTTTGTCGCAATCGTCCAGTTCGGGGTGATCCTTGACATCAGGCAGACGCGCCGCGCCTTCAGGGCTTAGCCTGGTCACGGTCAGTTGTGGTGTATGATGCGATACGCAATAGTCGCATGCGTTCAATTTGGACACCGTAACCATCGCCAGTTCCAATGCACGGCGCGGCAGGTTTTCTTGCGCCTTGAATGCCGTCAGCATCTCAGCCACGTGTTCCAACACCGCAGGGCTATGGGCAGCAATGCGCGCCCAATTGTCGAATGGCCCATACGCCCCAAGCAGGGCCCGAGACGCGCGCGCGGCCTCGGTCATGTCGTCGTCGACGAGGGGCGGAATTCGGGACATCAAATTTCTCCTTCACCGGACATGGCTGGTCTTGGCGGTGGGCCATAAAGACCTGATAGGGCCGATTTGGTCAACGCATCACAACAGATCGGTGGGCGAGTTGAACAGGATATAGAGCCCGACGCACACCATGACATAGGGCGCGATCCGGTCCAGGCGCGCCACTTGCAGCCCAAGGCTTTTAGCCCGAGGCGCCCCCCAAGCCGCCACCGCGACCAATAGGAACGCGGCCACTACAGCACCCAGCAGGGCGGCCAGTCGGAAAGAAGGTGTGGAATCGGCCAGTAGCGGGGTCATGACGGCAAAGCTGTCGACCGACAGGCTGAGAAACAGGGTTACAACCGAACTGACAGCACCTTTCGCGCTTATGTCCTCGCCCGCGTCCCCGCGATATTGCTGCCAGATGCCGCGCAAGCCGAACACCAAGGGGATGACGCCCAGATATCCAATCCACTCGGGGATGCCGCTTTGATCAAGCCCGATTGCCACGATCATGGCAAGGGACAAGACCATAGCCTGTGCGACCGCAAATCCTGCGATGGCGCGGCGTTGCTCGATAATCAGGATCAGGCCCAACAGTACCGCTAGATTGTCCAGATTGGTCGAGATCATGGCTAAACCGGCCGAGACCGCAAAAAGAACGTGGTCGAGCATCAGCCTGCCATCCGCTCCAGCACGGCGCGGGCAGCGCGTAGACCCGGCGCTTCGCCACCCCGGCCCAGCCGCTGCATTGTCTCAGCCATCGCCTGCTGTTGAAGATCGGGCGTTGCCGCCACCTGCCCCAACGCCTCGGCGATCTTGTTTGGCTGGCAGTCATCAAGCAGGCATTCGGGCACGGTGCGGGTCTCGGACACCAGATTGACCAGTGTGACGGTATCGAGTTTGACCATCCGCTCGGCCATCTTTTGCGTCAGCCAGCTCAAACGATAGGCGATGACCATCGGCGTCGCCTGCGCTGCCAGTTCCAGTGACACGGTTCCAGAGGCAGCCAGAGCCAGATCGGCGGCTGCAAAGGCCGCGCGTTTTTGTGCGGTTGCCTCATCCGCGGGCAAGTTGCGGGGATCTACAACAACTGGATTACCGGGCCAGTTTTCCAGATGCGCCTGAACCGTCTCGACCATATGAGCTACGGCAGGTACCACTATGCGCGTATCGAGGTGATCGCTCAGATAAAGGTCAAGTGCCTGTCCAAAGACTGGGGCCAAGCGATCAACCTCGCCCCGGCGCGAACCGGGCAAGGTCAAGAGGATCGGCGCATTCCCCAGATCATAAGCGTTGCGGAACGCGGCGATATCGTCCTCGGTTGCTATGGGTTCACTTGCGACGGGATGGCCGACGAAATCACATTCCATCCCCGCGCGTTCCATATAGGGCGGCTCGAACGGCAATAGCGCCAGAACGTGGTCGATGACCTTGGCCATCTTGTCCGCCCGCCCCGGTCGCCATGCCCAGACGCTGGGGGCCACGTAATGCACCGTACGAATGTTGCTTTGCGCTTTTACCAGCTTGGCGACGCGAAGCGAGAAATCGGGGCTGTCGATGGTGATCAAAACATCAGGTTGTATGTCCAAAACTGCCTGAGCAGTCTCGGCTATGCGACGTTTGAGATGAAAGAACTTAGGCAGGACCTCGACCAGCCCCATCACCGAAAGCTCGGACATGGGAAAGCGGCTGTTTAATCCTTGCGCCTGCATTAGAGGGCCGCCGACCCCGTCGAACTGCACATCGGGTTGAAGACTGCGCAGCCCTTCCATCAGTGCGCCACCCAAGCGGTCGCCTGACGGTTCACCGGCGACCACGAAAACGCGCATCAGTTCGTCCGCTCGCGCACGTAAAGAAACAGTCCCAGCCGGTCACATTCGGCGATGACTTGCGGCCGTTGCAGCACCATCACCCCACCCTTTTCAATGACGATACCAGACAGCCCGGCGGCCACTGCATCCGCGACGGTATCCGGGCCAATCGCAGGCAAATCGGCACGTCGATCCTGATCGGGTTTGGGGGCCTTGAACAGGACGCCTCCGCCCGCATCGGGCCGTTGTGTCAGCGATTTCAGCATCCAGGCGGTCCCGAAAATCCCCTCGACCGCCAGCGCTTGCCCCTTCGAGACGACGCAAGCTTGCCCGATATCCGCAGCACCCATGGCGCGAACGATCCCAGCTGCTCGATTGGCGTCAGACAGGTCCGCGTCCGATGGCTGAGCCTCGGTCAGCGGTCCAAGAGCTGGCAAAAGGGCTGGCACGATTTCATGGGCGGCACGGACCTGTAGGCCCGCATCTTCAAAAATCCCGATCACCGCTCGCAAGGCCCCATCGTCGCCGGACATGATGGCCTGTTGCAAGATGGGCACCAAAGGCATGGTCGCGGCATCAATCCGGCTTGGATCAATTGCAGGGCGCCGCACCGCGCCTGCCATGCAAATCTGCGTTACGCCGCGTGCTTTCAAATCCGCGATGAATGTCCCCAACTGCTCAAGCGGGAAGGTCATATCCACGTCCAGAGTGTCGGGCGCGAACCCTTCCATCGCGCAGATCACCGGGCGGTTAGCCAGTTGGTCGACCACCTCGGTTGGCAAAGCGCCGGTTCCCGCAATCACGGCCAGCATGGGCTTACTTCCTCGGTGTCAGGAAAGAGCGGTCGGTCTGCCCAGTTACGAAGTCCACGATCCGCTGGACATATTCGCTTTCATTCTTGGCTCCGACGCGGTGGGCGCGCTCCATGAATGTACCGTCGCCGGTCGAAAGTTCCTTGAACGCCGCCCGCAGGGCCGAGATGTCTTCGCGCGACACACCTTTGCGTTTCAAGCCGACCAGATTCAGCCCGTCCAGTTCCCCGCGCGGAGCCTGAACAAGGCCATAAGGGATCACATCATTGGGGACCATGGTCAAAGCACCGATGATTGCGCCACGACCGACACGCACCCATTGGTGCAGACCCGAGATACCGCCAACGATCACGTCATCCTCGATGATACAATGCCCAGCGGCACCCGCATGGTTCACCATGATCACACGATTACCGATCTGAACGTCATGAGCCACATGGACGCCTGCCATCAGAAGACAGTCATCGCCGATCCGGGTCACGCCACCACCACCCTCGGTGCCGGTGTTTACCGTTACATGCTCGCGAATGCGGTTGCGTTTGCCGATCTCCAGCCGCGTGTTTTCGCCACCGAATTTCAGGTCCTGCGGGATTTCACCGATGACCGAGAAATTGAAAACGACGGTTTCATCGCCGATCACCGTATCGCCGGTGACCACAACATGCGACTTCAACTCGACCCGGTCGCCCAGCTTGACCTGGGAACCGACATAGCAAAACGGCCCGATGACACAGCCTTCACCGACTTGCGCACCGTCTTCGATGATCGCGCTTGGGTGAATGCCGCTCATGTCGTTTTTTCCATGTCCCAGTCCACATAGGCAGAGAATTCGGCCTCGGCCGCAACTTCGCCATCAACGGTCGCGCGGCCGGCGAATTTGAAGATCTTGCCGCCCTTCTTACCGCGCACGGTTTCCACATGCATTTCCAGCACATCACCGGGTACGACCTTGCGGCGGAATTTGCACTTGTCGATATTCATGAAGTAGATCAACAGCTCGCTGTCGATCACGTCCATGCCGACACCAAGCATCACACCTGCGGTTTGCGCCATCGCTTCGACGATGGTGACACCGGGCATGATTGGGGTGCCGGGAAAGTGGCCCTGAAAATGGGGCTCGTTCATGGTGACATTCTTGATGCCAACGGCGGATTGATAGCCTGAGATATCGACAACTTTATCAACCAGCAAAAACGGATAGCGATGTGGCAAGATCCGCTGGATCAGCTGAATATCTGCGCTTTTTGTTTCCGAGGTCATCTTTTGGTCGTCCCGTTATGGATTTCTCTTGGACGCGTGGTTAGCAACACAGCGCCGCAAGGGCAAGCGAACCTATTGGTCGCCATTCTTTTCAAGGGCGCTACCATCGCCAATGGCCGCGTTGATCCGTCCAATCGCGATCTCGGTCACATCCGTCCTGTCCGAGCTTAGAAAGACGCTGGAGCGTTCAATAATCACGGTCGCGCCAGAGTCGCGCAACAGTTCAATGAGAACTGGCTGGATCATTTCAAAAAACAACTGTTGCGCCTCATCGCTGCGACGCGCCAAGGCATCCAACTTGGCCCGTTGGCCATCTCTGTGGGACTGAACTTTGCTGTCGAATGCCTCGGCCAAGGGACGGAACTCATCTGCTGGCATTTCAGCCCGCTTTTCGGTCAATTCTTTTTCTTCGCGGCTTAACTCAGCCACGATGCGCTCGTTTTCATCTGCCAGCAAAGTTCCTTCAGCCTCAATCTCGCGCAATATGCGCTGACCGAAGGCAGAATCCGAATACAAACGGTCGCTGGAAATCGTCAGCACGGTCGTTTCTGGCACACCCAGTTGCTGTGCCTCAAGCGGTAGCGCTAAGGCATGGATGAAAATAAAATACAGGGCCCAGATAGGGCCCTGTAGATACGACTTCCAGAAGCTCATCATGAACGGATCAGAACCGTGCCTGAATGGTCAGGTCAAAGTTCTGTTCCTGGTCAAAATCTTCTTTCACGATCGCTTTCGAGAAGTTGAAGCGCAGCGGACCAAAGGGTGTCGTCCAAAGCACGGAAACACCAACAACGTGCCGGACCGACCCGTCCTCGCCCACGATATCCGCTCCTGCTGTGTTCACATCATCCAGATTGTAGAGGTTGCCGACATCATAGAACACCCCGCCCCGCAGGCCCAGTTCTTCGGGCAGGCCCAAAGGAAAGTCCGATTCAAACCGAGCGACCCAGTAATAGTTGCCACCAATGGCGTCATCCTGACCATTCGACAGGTCACGCGGACCCAGACCGGCAGGTTCAAAACCGCGGAATGTGCTAGGGCCAAGAACAAAACGGTCGACTGTGCGGCTGAAATCATCCCCAGTCCAGTGCAATGCGCCCAGTTCGAAAGAGGCACGCAGAACCACCTCTTCGCTCAGGACGCGAGTTTGGGCGATCGCGCGGGCCGTCGTCTGGAAGAACTCATTGTCACCACCCAGACCTGCGGCATCAACGCCAACCTCAAACAGCACTCCGGCATTGGGGTTCAGGCCACCACGACGGCTGTCATACACATACGAGACACCAAGAGCGCTCGTTGTCCGTTCGCCCTGCGCAATCTCGGACGCGACGACAACACCGTTCACTTCGTCGTCCTGCTGCGTCATCTCACTGCGATCCCACTCATAGCGCAGACGCAGAGAAGACAGTTCACCGATGGCGTAGCTCAGCTGGGGACGGAAGAACAGGCTGTCGGTGTCAAAGCTGGCAAAGCTCGAGTTTGTAGTCGCCAGGCCCAGACCCACATCGAATTGCAGTCGGCGTCCCAGCAGGAAAGGTTCAGTGAAATTCAACGTATACTGTTCCGAGTCCTGCGCCGTCGACAGGTTCAGCCCTAGGGTTTGTCCACGACCCAGAAAGTTCGTCTCGGTCAGGCCAACCGCGATACCGAAACCATCCGAGGCGGAGAAGCTACCGCCGAGGCTCAACGAGCCAGTAGGCTGTTCCTCGACATCCACATCGACGATGACTTGACTGGGGGTTGAGCCTTCGCGCGGTTCGACTTCAGCGTTGGCAAAGAAACCCAGAGCCCGAATTCGCTCAGCGGCCTGACGGATCTCGCGTGGATTGAACGGATCACCCTCGACCGTATCGAATTGGCGGCGAATGACACGGTCAAGCGTGGTGGTGTTGCCCTCGATATCGATCCGTTCAACAAAGATGCGCGGACCACGGGTCAGGACAAACTCGACGTCCAGGGTCAATTCGCGCGCATTGCGCGTCACCCGTGGCTCAACCCGCAGGAAATCGACGCCTTGTTTAAGGCCCAACCGCTCTTGCCGAGCGATCGAATTTTCCACCAAAGACGGGGTGTAGGTCACCCCAGGTTTGATTTTGAGCGCCGCTTGGTACTCCGCCGCGTTCACCCCTGGGATTTCACTGACTGTTGTGATGTTCCCGAACGAGAATTTCTGCCCCTCGGTAATGTTCATAACCAGGAAAAAGGCGTCCCGCTCCTGAGTGAATTCAACATTAGTGCTGTTGACGCGGAAATCGACATAGCCACGGGATAGGTAGAAATCCCGAATGACCTGTTTGTCGAACTCAATCCGGTCGCCGATGAACGTATCGCTGCGAATGAAAGTCCGAAGTATGTTTGCCTGCTTAGACTCCAGCACGCGACGCAAGCGACGGTCGGTGAAGGCGCGGTTACCCACAAAGCTGACACGCTCCACCTCGATCGTGGTGCCTTCGGACACTTCAAACACAAGGTCGACGCGGTTGTCACTGCGTCGGATAATGCGCGGAATAACCGTCGCTGACACCCGGCCCTGCGCCGAATAGATCTGCGCGATCAAATCTGCATCGGCTTCGGCAACCTGAGGCGTAAAGACACGACGGGGTTCGGACGAAATCGCCTCGAGCAAGACATCATCCTTGACCCGGCGATTCCCTTCGACGCTGATCTGGTTAATCGTTGGATATTCCTGAACCTCGATCACCAATGTATTGCCGCGCGGCGTCAGTTCGACTGTTTCAAAAACACCACTGTCAAGCAAACGCTGAAACGCGTCATTCAGTTCACCCGCGGTGACAGTCTGCCCCGGTTCGATCCCTGTTCGGGTGATAATCGTGGACGTTTCGATCCGTCGGTTACCCTCAACCTCGAAGGAGTTGATGATGAAACTTTGCGCCTTTGCCGATTGTGGCAGGGCAACTAAACCCACCAGAACAATAAAGGAAAAAACGGATAGCGCCCGCCACAAAATCTTGTTTGCCAGCGTCTGCCCTCCGCAGGATGTGCCTGCGCCTCGCCGATCAGTCATATTTTTCTCTACCCAAAATTATAGGACTTAGAAGCTGAGTAACGGGATTAATTATTCTTGTCAAAAGCCCAAAACAGAAAGCGGCCCAATGGGCCGCCAAACACTTTTCAATTTCGGTGCTTACAGAATCACATGCTGATCAAATAGGCCCAGCCTGCCATCGCAATTGCCGTCGCCGCAAAGAACAGGATCGAGTCCCAGTTCAGCATGAACAGGAAGCTGAAGCTTCGATAGGATTTTTTCAGCGCCTTTGCCATTGTAGCCTCTGACTCAGTTTGGATTTGGTCACAAACCTACAGATTGAATGCGGCGGAATTACGGCTTTTCTGGGCGGCTAAGGCCACATTCAACAGAAGAGATCGTTTGTTACAGAAAATACCATAAGACCAAGGATCAACGAGACCCCGATCCCCATCAATATCCGCAACGCGCCGTCGCTGGGCGGCTTGCCTGTCACGGCTTCATAAGCGTAAAACACCAAATGCCCACCATCCAGTGCAGGGATCGGGAACAAGTTCAGCAACCCGACTGCTGTGGACAAGACGGCAATGAAGAAGATGAAACTTTGCGCGCCCTGACTGGCCATAGCGCCTGACGTTTCCGCAATTCCGATGGGGCCCGAGATGTTGCACGTGCTAATTGCACCCGTCACCATGTGCCACATGCCCGACAGGGACGCGTCGATAATACGCAGGGTCTGACGCGCGCCCCCTGTCACAGAGGCCCACAGGCCGGCCGGTTCGGTCGCCGGTTCCAGCATCATGCCGCCCACAATGCCGATCCGCCAATGTGTGACGTACCCGCCATCAGGCTGCGGCTCATCCGTCCGACGCGGGGCTAGTGCAAAATCCAGCTCGGCCCCTTCACGCCACACGTTCAGCAACAGGACTTTTCCATTCGAGCCTTCGACATGCTCTTTAAGTTGTTCAAACGCAAAGATCGGATCGCCATCGACTGCAGTGATTACGTCACCCGGCTTCAGATCAATGTCATAGGCCGCGCTGCGTGGGGCAAGTTGTTGGATCAGAGGCGGGAACAACCAAGGGCCGGTTACGTCCTGCGTCTGGCCGTCCCTCAGGACAGTATAGTCCAAAACGGGCTGCACGGGTAGCGCATCGGTGAACTGCGTCCAGGCGTCCTGTTCGTCGAATTCGGGCACCTGAATACCGGCGATCGACAAGATCTCATCGCCTTCCCGCAATTGCTGTTCGGTGCCCGGCAGCGGGTGCAGGCTGCCGACGGTTAAAGGTTCCTTGGTCACGCCTTGCGATAGGAAAATTGTGCCAAAAACGATGATCGACATGACGAAATTGAACACCGGTCCAGCCGCAACTGTTGCCGTGCGTGCCCACAAAGGCGCGCCATGCATAGTGCGGCGTAGTTCTTCGGGGCTTTTCTGGGTGATTTCGTCCATCGCCGCCTCATCCTTGCCGGATGCCGCATTGGAATCGCCCAGAAACCGCACGTAGCCGCCAAAAGGCAGCGCAGCGATTTGCCACCGCGTTCCACGCTTGTCCACGCGGCTCAGTAGCACGGGTCCGAACCCAATCGAGAAAACCTCGGCATGGATGCCTGACCAGCGGCCGACGATGTAGTGTCCATACTCATGCACCGCGACGATCACCGACAAGGCGATGACAAAAGCCACAATTGTATACAGCAAGTTTCCAAACTGAGGGATCAGCGAGAGTATGTCCAAAATTCTATCCTGCTCTTTGGCCTATGGCTTCATCGACCCACTTACGTGCCAGATGGTCCGTTTGCAGCACGTTATCAAGGGTCAAAGGGGCATCAATAAGGCTGCTTTGGGCATCAAATCGGTCCAAAACAGCGGCAACGCAATCGGCCATCGACAAAAATCCGATCCTACGCGCGATGAAGTGATCAAGCGCGCGTTCCTTGGCGGCGTTGAACACGGCACCAGACAAGCCGCCACGTTGCATCACGTGCCGGGCCAGTTTCAGCGCAGGATAGCGTGCATCGTCGGGCTCGCTGAACCGCAACTGACCAAGCTTGGCCAGATTGAGCCGTTCGACCGGCAAGTCCTGCCGCGTGGGCCAGTGCAGCGCGTATCCGATGGCGTGGCGCATGTCGGGCGCACCCATATGTGCCATCAACGCCCCGTCGTTGAACCCGACTAGCGCGTGGACGATGGACTCTGGGTGAACCAGAACCTCAACCTGCTCAGGTGAAACCCCGAAATATTCCTTGGTTTCAATTACCTCCAACGCCTTGTTGAACATCGAGGCGCTGTCGATAGTAATTCGTTGACCCATGTTCCAGTTCGGATGGTTGGACGCCTGCTCGACCGTTGCGTTGGCCAGATCACCTAACGGCCAATCGCGGAATGCCCCACCACTGGCTGTGATGATGATCCGCTCGACGGCGCTCATATCCTCTCCGGCCAGGGCCTGAAACACAGCGGAGTGCTCGCTGTCAACCGGCAAAAGGGTAGCATTGTGTTTCCGCGCCGTATCAAGGACCAGCGGACCAGCGCAGACCAAAGTCTCTTTATTTGCCAGGGCAAGCGTCGCGCCCTGCTTCAAAGCTTCTAGCCCCGGTGGAAGTCCGGCAGCCCCAACTATGGCCGACATCACCCAATCCGCTGGCCGCGCGGCCGCTTCGGTCAGGGCCATAGAGCCAGCCGCTGCCTGTACGTCGGAACCCGCCAAAGCAGCCCGCAGATCCTCCAGCCGGTCCTGATGGGCGGTTACAGCCACATTGGCGCGCAGGCGTTTGGCATCCTCCGCCAGTTTGTGGATATTCGCCCCACCCGTCAGTGCCACCACGTCATACGCATCAGGGTTCCGGTCGATCAGGTCGATCGTGTTCTGCCCAATCGACCCGGTGGCGCCAAAAATCGAAACCCTGCGCATCACATCGGTCCCGGTGCGTATAGCAGCCCAGCAATCAGAACGAACAAAGCCGCACCCATCATCCCGTCAAACCGGTCCAGAAAGCCGCCATGGCCTGGGATCAGGTTCGAGCTGTCCTTGACGCCAAACTTCCGTTTTGTCGCGCTTTCCACTATGTCGCCGGCTTGACTGGCCATCGAGGCTGCGACGGACACCAACACGAACAAAAATCCGAACCCTGCGAAAGCCGCAAAAACAGCGCCGACGATCGCCGCCGCGAACCACCCGCCGGCAGTGCCCGACCATGTTTTCTTGGGGCTCACGCGCGGCCAGAATTTAGGCCCACCCAGCGCCTTGCCCACGAAATACCCCGCGACATCCGTCGCCACAACTACCGAGATCAGCCAGACCATCCAGCCAAACCCCATGTTTTCACGTATAGAGATAAACCCGAGCCCCGCCGCCGCAATCCACGCTGCAAACAGCAGATACGTACCCTTGGCCCGACTTACCTGCCCCGCCCCAACCAGTGCCGGAGCCAGCAGGAACGGCAATTTATAAAGCGGCGGAAGATGAAAACTGAGGACAACAGCAACCCCGGTCAACACTGCAAGCTGGATAGCGACCCCAGTCCGGTCCGGGTCGATCATCCGAACCAACTCCCAGGTCATCAGGCCGCAGGCGATAGCGATGAAGGCTTCGAACCACAGCCCGCCCAGCCAAACCTCAACCGAGCCGACGGCCACAAGCACCACAGCCGACAGAACCCGCGCTGTCAGATCAGACCATCGGCCGTCGCTCATGCTGGGACAGCCCCAAACCGACGTTCGCGAGACCCGAAATTCTGGCACAACCGCGCCAGTTCATCAGCAGTGAAATCCGGCCAGAGCGTGTCAATGAATTCATATTCCGAATATGCCGATTGCCACAAAAGAAAATTCGAAATTCGCGCCTCACCGCTGGTTCGGATCACCAGATCAGGATCGGGAAGAACGTGCGTGTCCAGATACTTGGGTAGGGTTTCCTCATCCACATCCTCGGGTCGCAACCGTCCTTCGGCCACGTCACGCGCCAGCCGCTTGGTGGCACGCGCAACCTCGTCCCGACCGCCATAGTTTATGGCAATGGTCAGATGCACCAGATCGTTATCCTTGGTGGCATTTTCCAGCGTGTCCATCAGGTCGATCAGCTTAGCGTCCAGACGCACCCGATCTCCAATGAACCGAACCCGAACCCCGTTTTTTGTCAGGTTCGCTGTTTCCTTAATGATGTAGCGCCGGAACAAGCTCATCAGCCCGGCCACTTCGGCCTGTGTCCGCTTCCAGTTCTCGGTCGAGAAGGCAAAGACAGTCAGATACTTTATGCCAAGCCCCGGGCAGGCCTCGACCACATCCCGCACGCGCCGCGCACCGGCCTGATGGCCAAACAGGCGCGGCCGTCCACGCGCCTGAGCCCAGCGACCGTTGCCATCCATGATGATCGCAACATGCCGAGGCCCATCCTGAGGCGCCGTCTGTGGGGTGTCAGGCATATCCGGTCTCAGACCTGCATGATCTCGGCCTGCTTGGTCTCAAGCGCGGCATCCACGGTTTTGATCATCTGATCGGTCAGGTCCTGAACTTCGCTTTCCCAGAACTTCTGATCGTCCTCGGACATCCCGTCTGCCTTGGCCTTTTTGATCTGGTCCATCCCATCCCGACGCACGTTACGAATCGAGACGCGCGCATGTTCAGCATACTGACCGGCGACTTTGCCCAGCTCGCGGCGACGTTCTTCGTTCAGCTCCGGAATCGGCAGCATGATGATCGTCCCGTTTAGTTGCGGATTGATCCCCAACCCACTTTCGCGAATGGCTTTTTCGACCTTGCCGACCAGACCTTTGTCCCAGACATTGACCGTCACCATACGCGGCTCGGGTACATTGACCGTGCCAACCTGATTGATGGGCGTCATCGAACCATAGGCATCAACCATCACCGGCTCCAGCATCGAGGCCGAAGCCCGCCCGGTCCGCAACGATGCGAATTCGGTTCTGAGGTTGGACATCGCGCCTTCCATGCGGCGCTTCAGATCATCGGTATCCAGTTCGAAATCGTCAGCCATTCTGCTCACTCCCCGTCTTCAGGTGCTGTTGGGATGGCTCATAAGCCATCACAATTGGGATGTATAGCGATGATGATCCGGAATTGCGCCAATGACCAGAGCTGTTTGCGGCATTTTCACGGTCGTTCAAGGGCGCAGGAACCGGCCCGGGCAGCGCCGGACCGGTGCGGTGTACTGACATGGGTTCAGGCGTTTACGTCCACAACCACCCGGCCTTTGACGTGCCCCTTAAGGATATCAGCGCCCAATTGTGGCAGATCACTCAGTGTGGCCGGGTGAACCATGGCCTCCAACTTGTCCATGGGCAGATCGGTCCCAACGCGTTTCCACGCCCGAACGCGGTTCTCGTAGGGCTGCATCACGCTATCGATCCCCAACAGGTTTACACCACGCAGCAGGAACGGAATGACGGTTGCCGGAAGTCCGGCGCCACCTGCCAAACCAACAGCCGAGATCGACGCACCGTATTTCATCTGCCCCAGAACACGGGCCAGCATGTCACCACCAACGGCATCGACACAGCCTGCCCATGTCTCGCTTTCCAGCGGACGCTTGGTCGTCTCGTTCAACTCATCACGAGGAACAATGGTCGTAGCCCCCAAAGATTTGAGATAATCGCCTGCTTCGGCCCGGCCCGTCACTGCTGCGACCTCGTAGCCCAAGTTTGCCAGAATCGCTGTCGCAACCGAACCAACACCGCCCGCAGCACCGGTTACAAGCACCGGCCCGTTGCCAGGCTTGAGGCCGTGATCCTCAAGCGCCATGACGGCCAGCATGGCGGTAAACCCAGCGGTTCCTACAGCCATCGCCTGACGCGTGTCCAACCCATCGGGCAGCGGTACCAGCCAGTCGGCTCTTGCGTTGGCCTTCTGACTATAACCACCCCAATGGGCCTCGCCCACACGCCAGCCAGTTAGCACAACCTTGTCGCCGGGCTTGTAACGATCATCCGCGGACGCCTCGACCGTACCAGCATAATCAATGCCCGGCACATGCGGGTAGCTGCGCACCAGACCGCCACCTTTGGGCGACATGCAAAGACCATCTTTGTAATTGACCGTCGAATACTCGACCGCAACTGTAACCTCACCCGTAGGCAGGTCATCGGTTGACAGCTGTTTGACCACGGGGCTGGCCAGACCGCTCTCGTCGTCTCTCTCCATCACCAACGCATTAAACATCTGAACGTTCCTTTCATCTCATGGTGCCAGGCCCCGTCCTTCACCTGGCAAAAAATATCCCGGGGGAGTCGCGCAGCGACGGGGGCAGAGCCCCAACCACGCCTAAGTCCAAAAATGCGCCTGTACGATTGCGCTACGCATCCCATCAGGTGTTTCAACCTCTACCTGGGTGCCGGCATCCCAATGGCTCAACCGCAACATCCCGATGGAAACATTGGTGCCAAAATCCGGAGACCAAGCAGCAGACGTCACCTGCCCCACCCGTCTCCCATCAACATAGACTGGCCAAGGCCGATCGCAGGGCGGTACCGCCGCGCCGTCAATCGCAATCGGCCGGATTTGCTGAACCGGCCCTTCCTTGGCCACGCGCAACAGCGCATCCCGACCGATACATCCAATTGCTGTGTGCGTATTACAGAACTTGCCCAACCCACATTCATGCGGCGTGTTGTCGTCGGTCATATCGTTGCCATAAGACAGCAAACCACCTTCGATCCTCTCGATCAGGTTCGGGCATCCCGCCCGCACATTCAAATCCTCCCCCGCCGCAAACAGCGCGTTCCACAGCGGCATACCGATATCTGAGCCCTCGACATAGATCTCAAACCCGCCCTGCTTGGAATAGCCCGAGCGTGCAACGGCCAAGTCGCGGCCTTCGAACGCGAACATGTCGAACTTGAAAAACCGGATATCGCGCACGCGGTCGCCGAATACACGCGACATCAGCTCATCGGCTTTGGGACCCTGCACGGCCAGAGGGGACACGTCCGGTTCATCCACCAGAACATCCAACCGATAGCCATTGGCGATACCCTTTACCCACAACAATAGGTCGCTATCGGCAATCGAAATCCACCAACGGTCCTCGGAAAGCTTCACGGCCACCGGGTCGTTCAGCATCCCGCCGGTTTCGTCCACGATGGGCACATAGAAACACTGACCTGGCAACATGCCGCGCAGATCACGTGGGGTCAGCATCTGCATCAAACGCGCTGCATCCGGGCCGCGCAACTCGACCTGACGTTCGCAGGACACATCCCAGACCTGCACATGTTCCTTGAGGTGTCGGTAGTCGGCCTCTACCGACTCGAAAACGGTGGGTAGCAACATCCGGTTATAGACAGTGTAGGCCTTGACCCCCGCCGCCTCGACGCCCTCAGAGAAAGGGGTCCGGCGCAACCGACGTGAAAACGAAACCTGAGCCATTCATCCCTCCTTTGGTAAGAAGACCAGATCGCTGACCGGCGCTGCCGATCCGGTCTCGGTCAACATTTTATGAATTTGACCCCGGTGGTGTGTCTGATGGTTGAAGAAATGCATTACACATTGCGCGTAGGGCTTCGTGACATCGGCTTGTTTTGCCGCTGAAAACCATGTGAAGGGCCCTGACAACGCCTCATCCTTCAGGCTGGCGACCCAACCTTCTATCCGGGTATCAACAACGTCACGCAACACCACCCACTCATCGACATCAGCACAGATCGCTGTGCTTTCCGGAGTGCCACCGTCGGGTCCTTCGCCTCCGTCGAAACGTGACATCCATATCCAGTCACCCCAAAGCAGATGATTGGCAGTCCCAAGAATCGACCCAAAAAACGCTCCGCGCTCACGGTTCAATTCCTCGGTGGTGAGTGCGCTAAAGAACTCTTTCAACTGACTGTTCTGCCAGCGATTATAGCGCGCCATCTCCTGCGCATAAGCCGCGGTGATCATCACTTGGGTCCATGCCAGTCGATTGGGCAAATCTCGGCCGATTTACCACCAAAATCCCACACCCGGCCATAGTCCCGCACCTTGGATTTGGTGCCACGCGCCACGATGATATCCGGACCCATCCAGTATTTCGAGTTCGAGACCATCACTGGGTGATCCGGATCCTTGCCCGCCATCATTTCAATTTCGCCCTGAATTTTTCGGCCGATCACGATACGCCGCTTGGTGCCGTCGCGTTCGATGACGACCGGAGCGCGCTCTGCCCCGATGATCTCACTGACCAGCATGGTGAACAGCCCGGTGGTGCCGCCCGCCTGCCCGCTGAAGATTTGCAGCAAACCGTTATAGGCCTTGCCGCTGGTGCGTTCATCGACATAAGCCGCGACTTTCCACTGTCCTTCGCCCATGCGGCCTGGAATGTCGACCAGAAGACCCACATTCAGTCCCGACAGGTCCTCGCCCTCGAAATGACCTTCGTCGATGATCACGCCCATCCAGGCATGGCAGTGCCCCTCAGTCGGAGGATGCGCGCCCAGCGAGACCACACAGGGGCAGAACACGTCACAGGAACAATTCAGGATCAGTTCACCTTTGATGGCCCAGTTGGTCGGGCTCATCTCGCGCCGTTTGGGGTTGGGCATGCGGCTGTCGATTCGTTGACTGATCGGCAAGCGGTTCGAATCTGTTTTTCTGTTTTTAGCCATCAGCTTATCCTCCGTAAGCAAAGGGATAGATGAGCAGCAAAGCGCCGCCCGCAATCAAAGCAAACCCCAGCGGACGCGTGATCGCGTGCCCGATCTGAGGCAGTTTTTCGAGAACCATGAAGAAAGTCGCAAGACCCATCCACAACAAGCTCATGACGCCACCAACAAAACCAAGCGCCATGAACCCCCAGCAACAGCCGACGCAGAATGCGCCAAGTCCAAGCCCCATCCGCAGTCCGCCAGTAAATCCGGTTTTCCAATGGCCCAGAAAATAACTCATTGGCGCATGGCAGACGCCATGGCAGACCTCTTTAGCTCGGGTGAATTGAAATGCGCCCACTGCGATCATCAAAGCGCCGGATAAGAACGTCGATTTGGGGATGCCCAGCATGTCAACCACGCCACCGAACAACAGCGCCAGTTGAACAGCCGTGATAAGTGCTGCAAACCCGACCCAAACAGCGAAGTAACCGGACAGCACGCCCAGCCACCCTGCCCGCGTGCCATTGGCGCTGCGGATCAGGTCGTCATAGCTGCGCAGGGTCGGAACCAATGTCGGCAGCATCATCGCAGCCATCATGATTGCCCACATCCAGAACAAGGGCCCGAACTCGGCCATCGGCATATACATGTCCATCCGCGGATCCATCGCGGCCATGGCCTGTCCCATCGGACCCGGACGGCCGATCCAGTCCAGGTCCATTGCGCGGCTCATGGTGAACATCATCCACCACGCCCACAGGATCAGAGCGTAAAACCCCAGCCAAAATCCATTGCGGAGAACTGCGCGACTCACTTGTCCCTCCCGACTCAGTCCTTGCAATTCAAATGTCAGACTTTTAAATGTCAGACAAATAAAAACGTACCAACAGGTGCCGGAATATGAAAATCGATCCTCAGAAGCCCGCCGACCTGTCCGCGCAGATTGCGCAGGCGATCCGCGATGCCATCGTCTCGGGCCAGTTGATCGTTGATGAGCGTTTGCCGTCCGAGGCAGAGTTGGCCGACCAATTTCAGGTGTCGCGCCCGACGGTGCGCGAGGCCTTGAAGCGGCTGGCTGCGCAGTCTCTAATCCGCACGCAACGGGGTGCGACCGGCGGTGCTTTTGTCAATCGGTTGAGCTTTGAGGACGCCTATTCCCAACAAATCACTACGTCGACACTGTTGTTGTCCATGAACACGGTCAGTTTCGACACGGCCTGCGAGGCGCGCTATGCCTTGGAACGCGCCTGCGCCCGATTGTCGGCACAGCGTCGGACGGCCGATCAACTGGCCACCATGCGGGCCGAGATCTTTCGCCAAGCGCAGCCTGGCCTGACGGATGAAGCTTTCTGCGCGTCAGATGTGGCCTTCCACCGTGCGCTGGTCGACGGCGCAGGAAACCCTGTGTTGTCCTACCAGTTGGCGGGTGCGGTCGAAGCGATGCAGCCGCTGATGAACATGATCACCTTCACCGCCCGGTCGCGTGAGGAAATCATTTCGCTGCACACTCGGATTACCGACGGCCTGGAAAACGGCGATGCAGACGCGGTTGAGGACAGCCTCACAAGGCTTGAAAAATACACACGAAAACTGGCCCATGATGTCGCGGAACAGCGACGCAAACCTGCTTAGAGAGGATCTGATGGTATCCGTCATGAATATCATTGCGGCCGTGCTAACTATCGGCTTTGGATTGTTCGGTTTTCTGGCTCCGGCTTATACCGCCAACGCGCTGGATCTGGCCCCGACCAACAGCACCATGGGGCTGAGCGAAATGCGTGCCTCGGTTGGCGGATTGTTTGTTGTGACGGGTATTGCGGTCCTATGGCTGAATGCGCCAATGGCCTACGCAATGTTGGGCGTGGTCTATGCAGGCGCAGCACTGGGGCGGTTCTTGTCGGTCATTCTGGACAATCCGCCTTTGGTCAAGGCTCTGACTTTTGGCGGAATCGAAGCGGTACTTGCCCTGTGGTTGATAGTGGCGAACTTGAATAAAGCACCGTAAGCAACTGTAATCATGTAATGCGCGCTCTAAAACTGAGCAATTGCATCCCCGACGACCCTCACCTATATAAGATGTGTCCCTCGGGACTATGGACATAAACGCGCTCGTAATAAGCGGATCGGACCCGGGGGCGGTACCCGGCGGCTCCACCAATCATCCTTCGTTTGAGGATTTCGGGGCCGAAATAGGATCGACGAACGTCTAAAGGGGTTAGCTTTGTCTCGGCTGTCTGCCACCGTTATCGGCGAAACTAGTACAATTGCAAACGACAATCGTGCTCCGGTTGCAGTTGCTGCGTAAGCAGTAACAAGACCGAAACTTAAGCCCTTGCGCCTAGCCGCGTAAGGCGGGGTTCGCAGGTACCTGGCAACAGAAACCTGCATTTCTCCACCTCATATTATCTTCAGTGTTCAGAGTTTGTTCACTCCTTTTGTTCATCTTTGTTCCAGCAAGACAGGAGAGCTGAGATGTCACATGCAGAGATCCTACGTGAGTGGTATTCCGAGGTTTGGGAAAACGGCAACACCGATGCGATTGATCGGTATTTCACGCCTGATACAGCGGCTGAGGGGTTGATCCCCGAGATGCAGGTCGGTGCCGACGACTTTCGTGATTTAGTCATGGCTTTTCGCCATATCTTGGGAGAAATCTCAATTGATGTACGTAAGACCATCGAGAACGGCGATTGGGTGTCCAGTATTTTGCACGTTCAAACCTCTCGGGCTGACAATGGTGCCCCGGTTGAGGTGACGGGTCAGGTCGTGGCGCGCTTTCGCGGCGACAAAATGGTTGAGGCATATAACCAATTCGACTTCATCTCGCTTTTCGAGCAATTAGGACAGTTCCCAAAGGATACATTGCCTGTTTGCATGACCGGGCAGCGGTTGGATTGGGTATAGTTTTGCAGGGCGCTTGACCCGTTTGTCTGATGCGCGTTAGCAACGGGCAGAGGGTCAGGTCGCGAACACCCGTGATGGGGTAACCCCAAGCTTCGCGTGGTCGTGCCTGAGGCAAGTGACATGCCGTGCCCTATTCAACCTATTCTGAATGTACTCCAAAGACAAAAACGCAATATTCCCGCCGTAACTCTTTGTTGCTTAGACCTAACTTCGCGCACTGAAAGTGGAATTGCTCGCAGCAGCTGTCGTTTGACGTCAGCGCAATACCTAGCCGTTTTCATGGACAGAACCAGATGACGCCCCCTTCGGTCCCCGAGTTGATCCGTGTTTTTGGACGTATTGGCCTGCTATCTTTTGGCGGACCCGCGGCGCAAATCTCATTGATGCACGAAGAACTTGTCGAAAAACACCCTTGGTTGGATGAACACACCTATCTGCGGGCGCTGTCACTTTGCATGCTGCTTCCCGGCCCCGAGGCAATGCAGTTGGCCACCTATGCCGGCTGGCGTTTGCGCGGCGTGCCCGGCGGTTTGATTGCCGGCACTCTATTTGTACTGCCTGGTGCAATAGTTATTGGCGCTCTGGTTTTGCTTTACGCTCGGTTTGGTGACCTTCCTTTCGTCCAAGCGGGCTTTCTAGGAGTGAAGGCAACAGTCATCGTCATTGTCATTCAAGCATTGCGCAATCTGTCACGCCGCGCGTTGACCAGTGGCGAAAGCAAACTTATCGCCCTGTTCGGTTTTCTGACCATCTTCGCACTGCAACTGCCCTTTCCTGTCATTATTCTGAGTGCCGCGGTTTGGGGGTATCTACGGCTTGATGGGGGCCAGTCTTCCGTATCGGGCATTTCCTCGCCCCAAACCAACCCTGTGCGCACCTGTCTGATTTGGATCACTCTGTGGCTGACACCTTTGTTTCTCCTCAGCATTGCAGGCGCTAAACTGTTAAGCGATCTGGGTTGGTTTTTCGCCCGTTTGGCAGTAGTCACATTTGGTGGCGCATATGCCGTTCTTGCGTATATGACGCAAACCGTCGTCCAAAGATACGAGTGGATCACAACCAACCAGATGATCGACGCATTGGGTTTGGCTGAAACGACCCCGGGCCCGCTTATCCTTGTTACCCAATTCGTCGCCATGCTGACCGGACAAACAACGGCAGGTTTGCCGTTGGCGTTGGCTGCGGGAATCGTTGCGCTTTGGGCTACATTCGTGCCGTGTTTCCTGTGGATATTCCTGACCGCACCATACTTGGACCAGCTGGCCGCCAGACCCCGCCTTTCAGCCGCATTGCATGGCATAACGGCGGCAGTTGTGGGTGTGATTCTCAACCTTTCTCTTTGGTTTGCCTTGCATGTTTTTTTCACGAACGTGAAAGAGATAGCGTGGGGGCTTGTTCGTTTGCCCTGGCCCGCTTCAAATACGCTCAATATCTCCGCCCTGATATTAACTGTGATCGCTGGAGTGTTGATATTTCGATTCAAATTCGGCATGGGAAAGACATTGGCCTTGATGGCCATAGCCGGTGTCGGAACGTATTTTCTTTGAACAATCCCGCGACTCTCGGTCTTTCGTTTCCAATGGAATCCCTTATGCTGAAGGGCACCATATTTGAGGATGACACATGTCGCAGGACATTGATTACGGGAACCTGATGCACACCGCCATGCGCGGGCTGATCAAAACGGTTCTGACCAGCGTTTCTGAAAACGGTCTTCCCGGAGCGCATCATTTCTTTATTACTTTCGACACGCGCCAGAACGGCGTTGAAATGGCCGATTGGCTGCGCGAGCGATATCCAGAAGAGATGACGATCGTCATGCAGCACTGGTTCGAAAATCTCGAAGTCGGAGACTCGGGTTTTGCAATTACGCTGAACTTCGGTGATGCGCCGGAACCGCTGTATATTCCGTATGTTGCGATCAAAACTTTCGTCGATCCCTCTGTCGAATTCGGACTGCGTTTTGAAAGCGCCGAAGATGAGGACGATGAGGTACCGATAGCAGAGGCGCCGATTGAAATCGAGGCCGAGCAGGACGAGCATCATGACGCTGATGTCGTGTCGCTAGACAGTTTCCGGAAGTAACCCTGTCGGGATTATTGTTTTTTCAGGAAGGTCTCGACCGAGCGGGACTTGATCCCGTTGCGAAACCGGGAAAAGGATAGATCAAGCCCACCCTCCGCCAGGGTGCGGTCGAACTGCTGCAGCTCGTATCCACCGTTTTCATCAATAAACAACGAAAACACGGTCAGGGTGTCGCCCATGATCCGGCCCCAGACGAATGGCTCGCCTTGCATCGGGTCCAACGGCACTTCGTGCCCGAAAACGTTTCGGCGCATCGCGGCCGAGAAAACATCAGACCGCTCAGAGGGGTTGAAGTCGATCGAGAAGGCCTGCTCTTTCACGCGCCCGTCATGCTTGTAGGTCGTCGTTTTCCAACTGACATTGAATCCGTTTTTGTTCTCTTGGATCGAAACGCTCATGTCCCTTGGGGTTTCGGTGCCATCCTGATCAACCATATTGGCCGAACCTACATAGTCACCGACAAAAGGCGTGATCTCAGCAGCATGCGATGGCAATGCGACGACCGAAAAAAACGCCACCCAACCTGCAACAAGGCCAATAAGTCTAAAGGAATGAACCGGAACTTGTAGGAGCACGTGCGCCTCCAAAATGATGATGATTTATTCTAGCTCACCTACCGGCGCGTACAATGGTCCGTTTCAAGTTTAACAGAAGAAAATGACACTCGGCACGATCTATACCTTTGCCCACCTTAAGTTTATGGTGCGCGCAACTGGCCGATTGCATGATGCTAAAGTTGTGCGTAAACGGCATGCAACGGCATACACGACGGAGTGACCGATGTCCCAGACCCGCACCGAATCCGACAGCTTTGGCCCGTTGGAGGTTCCCTCAGACAAGTATTGGGGCGCGCAGACGCAACGCTCGATCATGAATTTTCCCATCGGCTGGGAAAAACAGCCCGTCGCCATCGTGCGTGCGCTAGGGGTGATCAAGAAAGCCTGCGCCATGCAGAACAAGGCAACCGGCAAACTGGACGCAACGATTGCGGATGCGGTAATTCAGGCGGCTGGTGAGGTGTTTGAAGGGAAGTTCGACGACAACTTCCCGCTAGTAGTGTGGCAAACCGGCTCCGGCACCCAATCGAACATGAACTCGAACGAGGTGATTGCAAACCGCGCCATAGAGATTCTCGGCGGCGTGATCGGATCGAAGGACCCGGTGCATCCCAATGATCACTGCAATATGGGGCAATCGTCAAACGACACCTTCCCAACCGCCATGCATATCGCAACCGCGATGAGCGTTCGGGATGTCCTCTTGCCCGGCCTGGAAAAGCTGGCCAGTGGACTGGAACAGAAAGCGGATGAGTTCAAAGATATCATCAAGATCGGCCGTACCCATACGCAAGACGCGACCCCTCTGACGCTTGGCCAGGAATTTGGCGGCTATGCCCATCAAATCCGACAGGGAATCGCACGTGTAAACGCTGCAATGCCCGGCATTTATGAATTGGCCCAAGGCGGTACAGCTGTAGGTACCGGTTTGAACACGCAGCACGGATGGGGCGAGGCTGTGGCAGCGAATATGGCAGAAATCACCGACCTGCCCTTTGTCACCGCGCCCAACAAGTTCGAGGCGCTGGCCGCGCATGATGCCATGGTATTCCTGTCTGGCGCCTTGGCGACAATTGCCGGTAGCTGCTACAAGATTGCCAATGATATCAGGCTTTTGGGGTCCGGCCCACGTTCCGGCCTTGGTGAACTGATCCTGCCCGAGAATGAGCCCGGCTCGTCCATCATGCCCGGCAAAGTGAACCCAACACAGGCCGAAGCGCTGACCCAGGTGGCAGCGCATGTGATGGGCAATGACGCCGCGATCAAATTCGCAGGTAGTCAGGGTCATTTTGAACTGAACGTCTACAACCCGATGATGTCTTACAACTTGCTGCAATCCATCCAGTTGCTGGGCGATGCTGCGGACAGCTTTACGGAACGGATGCTGCTGGGCATTCAGGCCAACGAACCACGCATCGACAAGCTGATGAAGGAATCGCTGATGCTGGTGACAGCGCTGGCCCCCACCATTGGCTATGACAACGCCACTAAGGTTGCCAAAACGGCGCACAAGAATGGCACGACTTTGAAAGAAGAAGCCATCGCGCTGGGTTTCGTGGATGAGGCGACCTTTGACGCGGTTGTCCGCCCCGAACAGATGATTGGTCCAAAGGACTGATGGGCAAACCGGTCAATCTGAACCGGTACCGCAAGGAAAAAGCGCGGGCCAACAAAAAGGCCCGCGCTGACCAGAACGCCGTCGCTTTCGGGCGCAGTAAAGCTCAGAAAGAGGCGGACCGGCTGGATCGAGAAAAACAGACACGCGATCTGGACAATCACGAGTTAGATGAATGAGCGGGCGCCCTGTCAAACGCTCTGTGACCCTCAAAGGGCACCGAACCTCGGTCTCGCTTGAGGATGAATTTTGGTCCGCATTTCGGGATATTGCAAAGCAAAAACAAATGCCTATCAATGCGTTGGCTGCGCAGATTGATGTGGAGCGTGACCCTGATATCGGGTTAGCGTCGGCAATTCGGGTCTATGTGCTGAACTGGTACCGCAACCGTCCGTGAGCGATTGCTTTTTGGCCTGAGGCGCAGTAGCGTCAATGGAACAAAAAGGGTACATACATGTTGAAGACCGTACAAGGCCCGGACGGCCAACCCAGATGCGCCTGGTGTCAGGCCGCACCTGAGTTCTTTGCGTATCACGATGCTGAATGGGGATATCCAGTCGCGGATGATCAACGGTTATTCGAAAAGCTCTGCCTCGAAAGTTTTCAATCCGGCTTAAGCTGGCGCACAATCCTGTCCAAACGCGAAAATTTCCGTAAAGCGTTTAAACATTTCAATATCAAAGAGGTGGCGCAATTTGATGACGCGGATGTGGAACGGTTGTTGCAGGATGCAGGTATCATCCGGCATCGCGGCAAGATCGAGGCCGTGATCAACAACGCCCAACGGGCGCAGGAATTGATCGCGGCCGAGGGGTCGCTGGCAGCCTATGTGTGGCGGTATGAGACGACAATGCCCCCGGTTCCGCAAACGGCCTCAACCTCGGCCGAGTCCATTGCGATGTCGAAGGATTTGAAGAAACGGGGCTGGAAATTCGTGGGCCCCACCACGGTTTTTGCTTTCATGCAGGCGATGGGGCTTGTGAATGATCACGCGGAAGGGTGTGTGATGCGTGAAAAAGCGGCGCGTTTGCGCCGCGAATTCACAAAACCGGTTTAGGTCAGATCAGACCGAAGCCTGGAAGATCTTGTCGATATTGCCACCCAGCGCCGCGTTGAACTCGGCATCTGATTGCTGTTTCGACAAACCCTCGGTCAGCGCCCGCGAGAAAGATGCGATCATCTTGCCGTTCTCGGACAGCAGCGCACAGGCCTGATCAGTCGAATACCCACCCGAAAGCGCCACAACGCGCAGAACACGCGGGTGATCGGCCACAGCATCGTAAAGATTGGCGGTGCTGGGGATGGTCAGCTTCAGCATTACATCCTGCCCGTCCTCCAACTGGTTGAGATTCTTCAGGATTTCCGCTTTCAGGATGTCCTCAGCCTCGGCCTTGGTGGAAGAGTTGATGTTTACCTCAGGCTCGACAATCGGCACCATACCAGCTGCAACAACCTCGCGTGCGACGTCGAACTGTTGGGCGACCACAGCGGCGATGCCCTCTGCATTCGCCTCATGGATGACAGAACGTTCCTTGGTGCCGAAAACACCGTCGGCCTTGGCCAACGTATCCGCCAAGCCAGGGATCGGCTTCATCATCTGTACGCCGTTCGCTTCATCCTCTAGCCCCTTGTCGATCTTGAGGAACGGCACGATCCCTTTTTGCGACCACAGGTAATCGGCAACTTTCCTGCCGTCGATCTCTTCGCCCAGGGTACGTTCGAACAGGATGGCGCCGATCACTTTATCCTTAGTGAAGTCATCGGCCAGAATGATGCGCGCGCGCATCTTCTGGATTTCGCCGAACATCTCAGCATCCGAGCTGTAATCCGATGCCTCAACACCATAAAGCGCCAGCGCCTTGGGGGTCGAACCACCGCTTTGATCCAGAGCGGCGATAAACCCCGCCCCATTGGCCATTTGCGCGCGCTGTTCTGATTTGGACATAAGGTTTTCCCGTTCGAAATGATTCCGCTGTTTTCAACCGCATACAGCAACGTGATTGGTGATGGTAGTTTGTTAGCGCTCAACCACACGCAACCGAATGCCATCTTTTGAGCGAACGGTCAGATGAGCCACGGGAACCGGTGTTTGGCCTTCGACCAGTTCGAAGCGATAGCGGCGCAGCAGCGTAGACAGGATCAAAGGCCCTTCGACCATCGCGAACCCTGCCCCGCTACAGACCCGTGCGCCTGCCGAAAACGGAATAAACGCGGTGCGCTGGCAGGTTTTGCCATTCTCAGTGTGCCATCTGCCGGGGTCGAACCCGTCGGGATTGTCCCACAGGCGTTCATGACGATGCAGGTGCCAGGGGCTGATAACCATCTGAGCACCGGGTTGTATCTGCCGGTTCCGAAAGACTTCGGGGCATGTGGCCTGCCGCACCATCATCGGGACCGGCGGGTATAGGCGCAGGGTTTCGCGGAACACATCGCGGCTGATCTTCAAGCCAGCAACGGCGGTCATGCCGGGGGTGTCCAGCGCTGCGGCCTCTTCAGCCACCTTGTCCTGCCAGTCCGGATACAGTGCCAGTAGGTACAGGGCCCACGCTAATGCGGATGCGCTGGTCTCGTGGCCAGCCAGAAAGAAGATGGCCACCTGATCCACCATCTCGTCTGTGTCGAAACACTTGCCAGTCTGGGGGTCCGGGGTCGTCATGATCTTGGTCGCCAGATCGTTTGGCGCCATACCTTGGGCGATCAGCGCGGCGCGCGCTGAAACAAGATGTTCGATCAGCTCTCTGATTTCTCGGGCATTTTGTTTTGTTTGGCGTGAATGGAACCGAGGCATCCAGCTAGGCAGCGGTAGGAACGCGGCTAGGTTCAACAAGGGCTGTCTGCGTTGATAGGCGCGGAATTTAGTGAACACCTGCGCGGCAACTTCATGCTCGATGGGCACTGAAAACAGGGTCCGAAAGATCACATCCGCCGCCGCGTGGCTGGTGAATTTCTCACATTCGAGGATCTGGTTCAGGCTTTGCTGCAACCGATCGTTGGCGGCTTGCGCGGCATCCTGCATCGCCGGAAAGGTATCTTTCAGACGGCCGCCTTCAAAGGCAGGGTCAATGATCCGCCGCTGGCGTTTCCACGTGTCACCATTGGTCAGAAACACTGAATTGCCCAGCAAAGGGCGCAGGCCTTCGGCGATGCGGTTGGACTTGGGGAAGTCGTCGGGCCTCTTTTTCAATACAGTTTCAACCAGCTCTGGCTGGTTGATCATGTAGGATCGAAAGAAAACAGTCCGAAATTCAGCCATCCATGCCCGGTAGAGTCGTTGTGGCTGGGCCGACAAAAGATCCTGCCGAAACAGTTTGAGATATCGCCAAAGCGAGACCTTGTCTGGCCGCGGGGTCGGCTTGGGCGGTTTCATCCAACCACCGAGCGGTATTTCGACACAGGCGTATCAATGCGCGATTTGGAAGGTGCGCGACCCCCGAAACGTGCACCCAAGGTCAAAGGTCCAGCGGTCACACGGAAATAATCATAGGCGCTCACCCGGTCAAAAGCGCAAAGATACTGAAAATGCAGCCGAAAGAACCGCCAGCGCAACTGCCTCCACCGCTCTGGTGAAAGTGTCTGCGTAAAGGCGGCCGATAGTACCAAAGGCCATTTCTTCGCGTCGGTTCTAACGCCTGTCACAGAAACTGGATCACAAAGCGCAAAGGCGCATCCGTCGCCTGGGGCCGAGACATCGACCCACGTCACCCCCTCTTGCTGCGAGAGGAATTGCAGATCAGCGCGTAAGTCGGTCGCGTCCGGCAGAAAAGAGACCATCGGAACCACTTGACCAAGCGACAGAAAAGACAGTGTTGGACCGTCTCTGTCTGGGAGTGCAGACCGGATAAGCTCGGCCAGGACGGCGACACCAAGATGCGCGCCCGAACTGTGACCTACGACCAGAACTTCATCCACGTCATCCTTCAGCGCGGCGTCGACCAACGACGCGAATTCACAAAGGCGTTGCTGCAACGCAAGAGGCGTTCGCCCCCGACATGCGGCGGAATGGGCATAGTCATGCATCAGGTAATAGGCGAACAGGTGGTTGTCGATTTTGCGGAACCATCGCAGCACGGCATAGCCCAATGCGGTGGCAGGAAGGCAGGCCACCCAGCCCAGTATCGACGACAGAAGCGCCCATATTCCCAACGCGGCGCCGACAGCGACACCCAATTGGATCAGCAACATCGCAACCGGATAAATTGCGGCGATTACAGGACCTTTGCGGAGCTTCATCAACCGCCACAAAGCCCCAGTCGAGATATAGACCCACGCAGTTCTGATCAGTTGCCCATAGGTTGCCGCTATCGAGTTCGACATGCTGTCGCGCACGATATCCGACCACACGAGCACCTGAAACTCGGCCTCTACCGCCGTCCCGTCCTGCACGGATCGCACGTGCCAACCATAAGGCCCATCGCCAGTTCTGGGCGATAGTGTGATTTCATACCCTGATAGGGCCGCCTGAGCCGCGCTTTCGGTCCGGTAAAGCTCTCGGTACCGGCGGGGATGAATGGGGTCATAGCCGGGAATATAGAACACCCGACGTCGTTTGACCTGCCTGTGATTGTCGTGACTGCGCATGCCCTTACCTTCTGCGGCGCAGGTTAGCGCAGCGTTACCGGCAAGGTAAGAGGGGTCCGGTTTTTAACCGAAATTTGCCAACGTAGGGAAGGTTTCCAGCAGCCACCAGCTGAACTGAGTGAACAGGCCGGTGATCAGCATGATACCTACGAACAGCAGCAGGCCACCCATGACTTTCTCGATCGTCGCCATGTGCGGTTTGATCTTGTTCATCACAGTCATCGAGCGGTTCAGGAACATCGCTGCCAGCAGGAACGGAATACCCAGCCCGGCCGCATAAACGCCCAGCAACAAAGTTCCCCGAGCGACCGAGGCCTCGGACGCGGCCAGAGACAGAATCGCCCCCAGTTGCGGCCCGATGCAGGGCGTCCAGCCGAAGGCGAATGCAAGGCCCAGAATATAGGCTCCAAACACGGAACCACCCGAGTCGCCCGTTTCAATCCGCGCTTCCCGGTCCAGGAAAGGAATGCGGAACACGTTCAGAAAGTGCAGGCCGAACACGATAACAACCGCGCCCGACAGCTTTGCGAACAGCACTTGATTTTGCAGCACAAAGGCCCCGAAGGCCGATGCGGTAAAGCCCAGCAACAGGAAGACCGTCGACAGGCCAAGCACAAAGAACAACGCCGTTAGCGTTGCCTTGCGTCTGGCGGCGGCCTGATCCTGCATTTCGTTGATCGACACGCCGCTCATATAGGCCAAATAAGGCGGAACGATGGGCAAAACGCAAGGCGACAGAAAGCTGATCAGCCCGCCCAGCATCGCGATGAACATGGCAGGCAGCAGGCCCGCGTCTATGATATCAATTCCGAACATGTTTCAGCACATATGGTATGAAGCCGTGAACGTCACGGGGCCATTCGGTCACATCCTCGTGGTTGCACGCTGGACACCCAGCCAAGTTGGAAATATCTCAGGCCTATGTCAAACCCATCTGATACACTTGATGCGTTGGGGCTGCTATGCCCCCTACCCGTCCTCAAGGCACGTAAGCGCCTGAAATCTATGCCGGAAGGCGCATTATTGCGTGTCTTGGCCGACGATCCGGCAGCCGTTGTCGACGTTCCGCATTTTTGCGCGGAAAGCGGTCATCGCCTCGTTTCACAGGACGAGGCAGACGGGCATCAGATCTATATCATCCAGAAAATAGGCTAGAATTGTTTCAATACTGAACAAAAAAGGCGGGCCATTGGCCCGCCCTTTGGTCACTGTCCCAATGACCACCACCCACGCCTTTTCGGCTTAGCGGGCTTTTCAGGTTCGTCCGACACAACCTCAAGAACCGGTTCTTCGACCACAGGCTCTTGCGGAGCTTCAGCGACGGGTTCCGCTGCAGGTTCTTCCCTGGCTTCGGCAACGGGTTCAGCGGTTGGCTCGGCGCTAAGCTCTTCAACAGGTTCTGCTGCAGCCCCTTCTTCGGAAACTTCTTCGGCTTCGGGTTCTGCCACAGGTTCATCCGCTGCGACTGCAGGCTCCGCTTCTTGGGAATCCTCTGACGTCTCGGCCGCAGGTTCTTCGGCAGCTTCGACACGCGGTTCTTCAACCGCTGCCGCTTCAAGGGGTTCCGAAGGTGTCTCGGCCTCATCAGACGCCTCGGCGCTGACTTCATCTTCAACCGGTGCTTCTTCTTTCTTTTTGCGGCGCGGTGCACGACGACGCTTTGGTTTGACCTCTGCTTCCTCGTCGCTTTTCTCGGCTGCATCCGCTTCGGCAGGCGCATCTTCCGCAGAGGGTTCGTCCTGGCTTTCAGCCTCGTCCGCCGTCCCTTCGGCCTGATCGCCATTCCCATTGCCTTTCTTGCGACGCCGCCGACGACGTTTGCGTTTGGGTTTGACCTCTTCGTCGGTCACAGGCGTTTCTTCCTCAACCTTTTCCTCTTCATCTGCATCCACGAGATCCATTAGGGACGCGTCCACCGACACAACAGGCGCGGAGGCTTCGGGCACAATTCGGCTGGCAGTCTTGAACTTCTCCATCGAGAAATCGGGGCTGACCAGATGAATATCGCCTTCGATCCGAACCGACAGGCCATAGCGTGCCTCGATCTGCGCGATATGCTCGCGCTTCTGGTTCATCAGGAAGTTCGCAATGCTGACAGGGCAGCGTACCAACACCTCGCGTGAGCGGCGGCGGGTACCCTCTTCTTCGATCTGGCGCAGAATGGTCAGCGCCATATTATCATCCGAGCGGATCAGCCCTGTGCCATGGCACGATGGACAAGGCTGTGTCGTCGCCTCAAGCATGCCGGGGCGCAGACGTTGACGGCTCATCTCGAGCAGGCCAAAGCCGGAAATCCGACCCACCTGAATGCGGGCACGGTCGGTTTTCAACTTGTCCTTCAGGCGCTTTTCGACAGCCGAATTGTTCTTACGCTCGTCCATATCGATAAAGTCGATGACGATCAGACCGGCCAGATCGCGCAGGCGCAGCTGGCGCGCGACTTCCTCGGCCGCCTCAAGGTTGGTCTTGAGCGCGGTTTCCTCGATCGAGCCTTCCTTGGTCGCCCGCCCTGAGTTCACGTCGATCGCCACAAGCGCCTCAGTCACGCCGATCACGATATAGCCGCCGGATTTCAGCTGTACGGTCGGGTTGAACATCCCAGCCAGATAGCTTTCCACCTGATAACGCGCAAACAGAGGCAACGAATCCTCATACCGCTTCACGTTCTTGGCGTGTGACGGCATTATCATTTTCATGAAGTCCTTGGCGATGCGATAGCCGCCCTCGCCTTCGACCAGAACCTCGTCGATCTCGCGATTGTAAAGGTCGCGGATCGACCGTTTGATCAGATCGCCTTCCTCATAGATCTTCGCGGGCGCGATGGATTTCAGCGTCAGTTCGCGGATCTGCTCCCACATGCGCTGCAGGTATTCGTAGTCGCGCTTGATCTCGGACTTGGTACGTTTGGCGCCTGCGGTCCGAATGATCAGACCTGCGCCCGTGGGCACGTCAATCTCGGCAGCGATTTCCTTCAGCTTCTTACGATCCGGTGCGTTGGTGATCTTGCGGCTGATCCCACCGCCACGCGCGGTATTCGGCATCAACACGCAATAACGCCCTGCAAGCGAGAGATAGGTGGTCAGCGCGGCACCTTTATTGCCCCGCTCTTCCTTGACGACCTGCACCAGCAGAACCTGGCGGACTTTGATGACCTCTTGAATCTTGTACCGGCGCGGGCGCGGTTTGCGCGGAGGACGAATATCCTCGCTGTCATCCTCATCCGCTACAGATTCAATCGAGGCATCCTTGGCCGTCGCGTCTGCACGCGCCTCGCCCTCGTCCTCAGGTTTTCCTTCTGCCTCTTCGGTCTCCGCAGCATCTTCTGCCACCGCGTAATCCGTAACAGCCGCCTCAAGCTCAGCTTCCTCTGCGAGCTCTGGCTCTGCCGCTACATCCGGCTGGTCATCTTCCGATGCAACCTCAGTACCCGCCTCTTCAGTCTCAGCCGGAGTATCCTCGGATGTCGCATCCTCTTCGGGTTCTTCAACCGGTGTTTCTGCAACGCGATCGACCGGAGACGAGCCTTCGGGAACGGCCATATCGGCGTTCTCATCCCCGTCATCCAGGTCAATGGTTTCCATGCCCGACGGTTCCGACGACACCTCCAGCGTTTCCACTGCATCATCGGTTTTCACATCCGCTGCCTTGCTCCGCGACCGCGACCGGCGCTTCTTGGGCTTCGCTTCCTCAGCCTCGTCGCGCGCTTTCATCGCCTCGGCATAGGCGCGCTCTTCCTCCATCAGCGCCTCGCGGTCGGCGACGGGGATCTGGTAATAGTCCGGATGAATCTCGGAAAACGCAAGGAACCCATGCCGGTTCCCGCCATAGTCCACAAAAGCCGCCTGCAGCGACGGCTCGACCCGTGTTACTTTTGCAAGATAGATGTTACCAGCGAGCTGGCGTTTGTTTTCGGATTCAAAATCGAATTCCTCGACCTTGTTTCCATCGACCACCACAACCCGAGTTTCCTCGGCGTGGGTGGCATCGATAAGCATTTTCTTAGCCATTTGTCCTTGGTGCACCGCGCCAAACGCGTTGTCCTGACCCGTCCAGGCGGACAGGCACTTTTGGGGAGGTGTCTTGTACGGGCGATTTCGGACGGCGCGCGGCAGGGTCTGGCGCTGTGGCCCCCTGCCCGTATAGTCAATCGTTGCGCGCGCGTCATCGCGGTTCTTCTCCGACAGACGCGCCTTGACGCTGTCTGCCCATTATATTCCTTTCACCCGCATCCGCGGGTTCAGGCGTTCAACTGCCCCTTGATCGGGGCACAATCGGCCTGCTCAGCCTTTGTGGGAAGATGTCACCACCTGCGACCTCGCAGCGAAACTCAAAGATTCGGGACTTCAGGGCACAAAAATGGCCCGGCCCGTTCGGGTACAATAAAAGCAGTCCTGTGGAAAAGACAATGGGCAAACTGCATGCCGCCTCAATCCAGCACGCTCCCAAACCTTCTTCTGTTTAAAAAATACCTCGGGGGTGAATTGAGCCACAGGCTCAAGAGGGGGCTGGCCCCCTCCCAACCGTCACAAATAGTCCGAGCGTTGCAACCCGTATTTCGCCATCTTTTCGTTCAACGTCCGACGCGGCAGACACAGCTCATCCATCACCGAAGCGATCGAGCCTTTGTGCCGGCGCATGGTATTGTCGATTAGCATCCGCTCGAACGCCTCAACATATTCTTTCAGCGGCTTGCCCTCTGTGGTCATAACCGGTTGCATCTCTTCATGATCCGACATCAACAACGATGCGATCGTTCCAGACCCGCGCCGTGATTGCAGAACCGCACGTTCCGCAATGTTAATAAGCTGCCGCACATTACCCGGCCACGGTGCCTGCAACAGCTGCGCGGCCTCCTGCGCACTGACCTGCGGTGCATCACAGCCATATTCCTCGGCAAATTGCTCGCTAAGGCGCGTGAATAGCGTCAGGATATCTTCGCCGCGCTGGCGCAGCGGCGGCATGGTGATGCGCAGCGCAGCCAACCGATAGAACAAGTCCGGTCGCAGAACATCTTCCGAGGTCTTTCCCGCTTCCTGCAAATTCGAAATTGCGATAATGCGGGTCTCGGCAGGTGTGCCCTGATCATTCATCACGCTCAGCAATCGCGCCTGCAACGTGTCGCTCAACGCTTCGACATCTTCCAGCACCAGCGTGCCGCCACGCGCCTCTTCAATGGCAGGCAATTGCGCATCCTCGGGCATCATAGGCCCGAACAACCGTTTGGACAGCGCCTCTTCCTCCAAGGCTGCGCATGAGATCAGGACGAATTTCTTGCCTGCCCGACTGCCAACGGCGTGCAGAGCGTGCGCCACCAATGTCTTGCCAGTTCCGGTTTCACCGTCGATAAGAACATGCCCATCGGCCTGTCCCAGATCCAGAATATCTTCGCGCAGGCGCTCCATGACCGGGCTGGCCCCGATCAGTTTGCTCATGATCTGGGTGCCATCGGACAACTCACGCCGCAAAGCCCGGTTGTCGAGCGTCAGACGACGGGCGTTGCTGGCGCGTTTGGCCAGTTCGGACATCCGGTCGGGGTTGAAGGGCTTTTCCAGAAAGTCGAACGCGCCCACGCGCATCGCCTCAACCGCCATAGGCACGTCCCCATGCCCGGTGATCATGATCACCGGCAGTGTACTGTCCGCGCCCATGAGTTTCTTCAGCAACTGAATGCCGTCCATACCGGGCATCTTGATGTCCGAGATCACGATGCCGGGGTAGTCCGGCCCTAATACCTTGAGCGCATCCTCGGCGCTGGCAAAGGTTTCGGTGTCATATCCCGACAGTGCCAGCCATTGACTGATCGACTGGCGCATATCCTGTTCGTCGTCCACAATGGCGATCTTCATGGCTTGTGCCATTTTCTTACCCCGTTATTCCGCGGCCTCTAGGCCATCGCTTCCAAGTATTGGCAACTGCATCTCGAACACCGCGCCCCCGTTGGGACTGTTGCGGGCGGTCAGCCGTCCCCCATGGTCGTTCACGATCCCAGAGGAGATGGCAAGCCCCAGCCCAACCCCGTCGCCCGGCTGCTTGGTTGTATAGAACGGCTCGAACAGGTTCTCGATATCTTCGATACCATGCCCATTGTCGCGCACCGTCAACACCGCCATATCGCCTGCTGCCAAAATGATTTCAACGTCGGGCTCAGATACTGACTTGGTGGCGTCCAGCGCGTTGCGCAAGAGGTTTACCATAACCTGCTCGATCCGCATCCGGTCGCCCATGGCCAATACCGGTTCTTCGGGCAGAATCTGAGTGATCTTAACATGGCGTTGCCGCAACTGCGGTTCCATCATTGACAAGGCCGAGGCCAGCGCTTCGCCAAGATTTACAGGGGAAAACGCGTCCGCCCCCTTTCTTGCGTAAGACTTGAGCTGGCGGGTGATCGCCCCCATCCGCTCAATCAGCCCGTCTATGCGACCAAAGCTGGCCAATGCCTCTTCGGGACGGTTGCGGCGC
Source organism: Ruegeria sp. J8 (assembly GCF_056531925.1). Classification (NCBI taxonomy): domain Bacteria; kingdom Pseudomonadati; phylum Pseudomonadota; class Alphaproteobacteria; order Rhodobacterales; family Roseobacteraceae; genus Ruegeria; species Ruegeria sp. J8. The sequence continues at coordinate 76,655 of NZ_JBQFMR010000010.1, read as the reverse complement.
AGCAAAAGGCGTGCCCCGGCCAGATAGGTTTTCATTGCAGCCAGAGGTTGATTAAGCTCATGACTGACGGCTGCCGACATCTCACCCAACGCCGCAAGTTTCGAGCTTTGAGCCAGCGTCTGCTCAGCCACTTCCAGCGTCTTTTCTACCCGTTCACGTTCAGCAATTTCCCGCTGCAAGCGGGCGTTCAATGCGCGAAGCTCTGCCGACTCGCGCTGAAACAGCGTCATGCGGAACGTGGCCCGGCGGCTGAGCGCATAGAAGGCCAGCGCCAGAAGAATCGCAAAGCCCATGATCTCCAACGCGATGACGCTGTTCACTTTTTCGCGGATAGAGGAATAGGTCGTGAATGATGTCATCTTCCATCCACGAAACGGAATGCGGGTTTCCATGCGCATCACGGCCTCGCCCTGCACATAGGCGTCGGCAGGCAGGGCTGTCCAATCGGCCGTCGCGCGTATGGCGCGTTCGATGGCAGAATCCGGCGATTGGCGTTGAATGGCAGTGTTTTCGTCCAGTCCGCGCCATTTGGGTTCGGTCGAAAGGATCACGGTCCCGGTGCTGTCCGCCACCATAACGGCATCCGAGATTCCGGCCCAAGCGCGTTCGAACTTTTGCAGATCGACCTCGACCACGATGACACCGAGGACTTCGGCATTTGCCTCAATCCGACGCGAATAAACAAAGCTGTATCCACCAGACTCCGTCTGGATCACGGTAAAGATCGTCGCGTTGGAGCGAACCGCATCAATGAAATAAGGCGAGTTTCTGTGCCCTTCGCCAAGACGGTTCCTGTCCGTCGCCGCCCGTGTCAGACCATCGCCGTCCAACAGCATCAGAGAGGCCGCGCCTATTTCCTCGACAAATGAAATCAAGCGTTGGCTGGAAAGCGTATAGTCACTGGACTGCAAGGCCGAGATCAGGCTGGGATCGCGCGCCAAAAGCTGCGGAACAATAGCATTGCGGCGTAGTTCGCTCAGCAAATTTCCGGAGTACAAAGCCAGCCGCAGTTCAGCGCGGTTGCGCGTGGATTCGGTAAAGCGGTCGATCAGCAACCGGTTCGTGACCCAAATCGTCGCCACAGTTGCCAGAAGAAGAACCGTGACCGCAACGCGCAATCGCCACCCCAAAGGGGCGCCTTGAAACGGGGTCTTGAAAGAAGACCAGCCTGAACGATTGTCGGAACTCATGCCCCGGAAACTACGCGGGCTGAATCGGTTCCTCAAGTCACGCTGGCGCAAGAACGCCTGATAATGCGCGGAACAATGCCGTTCCGTCCGTGCCGCCATGGCCCTGATCTGCCGCCCGTTCTGGGTGCGGCATCATCCCGAGAACCCTGCGGTTTTCCGACAGGATGCCTGCGATGTCCCCGACCGAGCCATTCGGATTCTCGGTATAGGTGAATGCGATGCGATCTTGATCACGAAGCGTGGACAATGTTGCGTCGTCAGCAAAATAGTTTCCATCATGATGGGCAATCGGCACGCCGATCTCGTCACCTGCGTTGTAGCCCTGCGTAAAGGCGCTGTCGCTGGTTTGAACTTTCAGGCCGACGGTCTTGCAGATGTACTTCAAGCCCGCATTGCGCAGCAGCGCCCCCGGCAAGATCCCGGTTTCGGTCAGGATCTGAAAACCGTTGCAAATCCCTACGGCATAGCCACCACGGTCGGTATGGTCGACAACCGCTTTGCAGATAGGAGACTGCGCGGCAATCGCACCGCAACGCAGGTAGTCACCGTACGAGAACCCGCCGGGCACGCCCACGATATCCACGCCCTCGGGCAGAGCGGCATCCTTGTGCCAGACCATGTCGACCTGAAAACCGGCCTGTTCAAAGGCCACGGCCAGGTCCCGGTCACAGTTGGAGCCGGGAAATACGATGACTGCTGCGCGCATGGCGGGGCCTCCTAATGCGTGAAATCGGTGACAACGGCAACGCCGGGCGGCGTCGGGTGGTCAAAGGCGGCAAGTTCTTCACTTACCTGGGACAAAGAAATATGCCGCGTCACCAGTGGGCTCAGGTCAACACTGCCCCCTGCGATCAACGACAAAAGCGAGGGGTAGCGCCAGCTGGGCATACCGCGGGTTCCGAATACGGCAAGCTGACCGGAATAAAGCGCATCCATCGGCAAGGTCATGTTGCTATGCGGTCCGGCGGGCATTCCTATTTGCACCATGCGACCCAGCTTACGCAGGGATTTCATGGCGGCGATTGTAGTAGTTTCGATCCCCAGCGCCTCGATCGCGACATGGGCACCACCGCAGGTGATATCCTTAATAGCCTCTGGCGCATTGCTGGTCGCCGCGTTGACCACCACATCTGCACCCAGAGTTTTGGCGTAGTTCAACTTGTCGTCGGCGATATCCACAACGATCACGCGCGCACCCAGCGCCTTGCCCAGCAACAGGGTCGATATCCCTACTCCACCGCCGCCGAAAACCGCTAGCCACTCACCGCCTTGCAACTGCGCACGCCCCACCAGGGCCTGCCAGGCCGTCGTGACACGACAGCCCAAGGCAGCAGCAATTTCAGGAGCCATTGTGTCAGGCAACACCGAAAGATTGGCATCTGCATGCGCCACCGAGACATATTCAGCAAATGCGCCATCGCAGGTAAAGCCAGGCACCACCTGATCGGCGCAGATTGTCTGATGGCCTTGCGCGCAATCCGGACAATGGCCGCAAGCCAGAATGAAGGGCGCGATCACCCGATCCCCTGCCTTCCAACGGCTGACACGCGCGCCAACCGCAACCACCTCGCCACAGAATTCGTGTCCGGGAATCATGGGAAGGACAACATCGGGGTCCGCACCGGACCATGCGTGCCAGTCGGAACGGCACACGCCGCAGGCCAGCACGCGCAGAACCACACCGTCCTCTCCCGGTTCCGGATCGGAAACCGAGGCCAGCTCGAGCGGCTGGCGATAGGTGATTAGACGCGCCGCCCGCATCCGCTTAGACCAGTTCGATCTCGTAGCGTTCGATGACCGTGTTTGCCAACAGTTTTTCGCACATCTGGGTCACGTCGGCTTCGGTCGCGCCGTCGGCCAGCTCAAGGTCGATCACCTTGCCCTGACGCACGCCTTCGACCTGATCAAAGCCCATGGCACCCAATGCGTGGCGCACGGCCTCGCCCTGCGGGTCGAGAACCCCATTCTTGAGCATCACATGCACACGTGCTTTCATTCCTGCAACTCCAGCTAAGGGCCAAAAGTCGCGGCCCGTTCCGTTGCGCGGGGGATAGCGCGCCTTTTGCCATTCGACAACCCTTGTCCGCACGCAGTTTGCCGCAGGAACCGGCGCAAAAGCAAAAACGCCGCGCAAGGGCACGGCGTTTCCAGTATTCCACGCAAGCGAGGCAGATCAGTTGATCAGCGTAGGCTTGGTCACATTGCTTTTGGGCAGAACGCCCAGACGGCGCGCGACCTCTGAATAGGCATCCGTCAGGCTGCCCAGATCGCGACGGAATACGTCCTTGTCCAGCTTCTGACCGCTTTCGATGTCCCACAGACGGCAACTGTCGGGGCTGATCTCATCGGCGACAATCAGGCGCTGGAAATCGCCTTCGTACACGCGCCCGATTTCGATCTTGAAATCGACCAGACGAATACCCACCGCCAGCATCATGCCGCTGAGGAAATCATTCACCCGCAGCGCAAGGCTGAGAATATCATCCATGTCCTGCTGGCTGGCCCAGCCAAAGGCGGCGATATGTTCCTCGGTCACCAGTGGATCACCCAGAGCGTCATCCTTGTAGCAATACTCTACGATCGGACGCGGCAATTGCGTGCCTTCGGCAATGCCCAGACGTTTGGACATCGACCCGGCGGCATAGTTGCGCACGATCACTTCCAACGGCACAATCTCGCAGCTACGCACCAGTTGTTCACGCATGTTCAGGCGGCGGATGAAGTGCGTCGGAACGCCAATCTGATTCAGACCGGTCATGAAAAACTCGCTCAGGCGGTTGTTCAGAACGCCCTTGCCGTCGATCACGTCTTTTTTTTCCGCGTTGAAGGCAGTGGCATCATCCTTGAAGTACTGAACGATCGTACCCGGCTCGGGGCCTTCATACAGAATTTTTGCCTTGCCTTCGTAGATTTTCTTGCGACGCGCCATAAGCGACCCTTCCAGACTGACGAGCGGGAATATTCCCGCTTCTTGGCGCTCTCATAGTCCAACCCCCCTTTTCCCGCAAGCGCAGTAAACCGAGAGGCTTTGACGCAGCGCAAATCCCTTGCGTCCGGGCGCGGCTATCGTCATATCATCAATCAAGAAGATATAACCGAAGAGGTCCCCAACCCATGACCACGTTTGACGAACGCGAAAACGCATTTGAAGCCAAATTCGCCCATGATGAGGAAATGCAGTTCAAGGCGCAGGCGCGTTGCAACAAGCTGCTGGGCCTGTGGGCCGCGGAAAAGCTGGGCAAGTCCGGTGCCGACGCTGAGGAATACGCCAAAACTGTTGTGATCGCCGATTTCGAGGAGGCAGGACACGAAGATGTCGTGCGCAAGGTCTCTGGCGATCTGGGCTCGCTGTCGTCGGATGACGAAATTCGCGCCAAGATGGCCGAGCTGCTGCCCCAAGCCAAGGCACAGGTTCTCAGCGAAACCGACTGAGGGCATTCGCCCCGCCTCATGATCTTCATGAGATTTATGAATTTGCTTTGAAGTCCCGGTCATGAGACACGGGGCTTCTTAGTTTTATCGGCTTCGCCGACTTTTTTGGAAAGCCCAATGACAAACGCACTGACGAAACTTCTGGAAACCAAAGATGCGATTCTGGCCGATGGGGCCACCGGAACAAACCTGTTCAACATGGGCTTGCAATCCGGTGACGCGCCTGAGCTGTGGAATGTAGACGCGCCTGACAAGATCAAGGCTTTGTATCAGGGCTCGGTCGATGCGGGCAGCGATCTGTTCCTGACCAACACCTTTGGCGGTACATCCGCTCGTTTGAAACTCCACGACGCGCAGAACCGCGTGGCTGGGTTGAACCGCATCGGGGCCGAGCTGGGCCGTGAGGTGGCCGACAAGGCCGGCCGCACCGTGATCGTCGCGGGCTCGGTCGGGCCGACCGGAGAGATTATGGAGCCCGTGGGCAGCCTTTCTCATGAAGGTGCCGTCGAGATGTTCCACGAGCAGGCCGAAGCGTTGAAAGCAGGCGGTGCCGATGTGCTGTGGCTTGAAACCATCAGCGCACCTGAGGAATTCCGCGCTGCCGCCGAAGCCTTTGCGCTGGCCGACATGCCCTGGTGCGGGACTATGAGCTTCGACACCGCAGGGCGCACCATGATGGGTGTGACTTCGGCCGACCTGGCGCAACTGGTTGAAACGCTACCGAACCCGCCCGTGGCCTTTGGCGCTAATTGCGGCACCGGAGCATCGGACATTTTGCGTACAGTTCTGGGCTTTGCGGCACAGGGCACCGAACGTCCTGTGATCTCGAAAGGCAATGCGGGTATCCCCAAATATGTGAACGGCCATATCCACTATGACGGCACGCCAGAGTTGATGGGCCTGTATGCGGCCATGGCCCGCGATGCCGGCGCAACAATCATCGGTGGCTGCTGCGGCACGATGCCCGATCACCTGCGCAAGATGCGCGAAGCGCTGGACGGCGCGCCGCGTGGTGTGCGCCCTACTCTGGATCAGATCACGGATGCGCTGGGGCCGTTCTCATCGGCCTCGGACGGCACGGGTGAGGATGCCGTGCCCGAGCGACGGACACGCCGCCGCCGCCGCGCCTGACGATCAGCGCCCCTCGAATTTCGGGGGGCGTTTTTCCATGAAGGCCACGACACCTTCGGCAAAATCACGCGAACGTCCGCATTCGCCCTGCAAATGGGCCTCGAACGTCAGTTGTTCGTCCAGCGTTTTTTCGTAAGTACCACGGATCGCTTTCTTGATCGCGCTGAACCCTGCGGTCGGACCATTTGCCAGATAAGTCGCCCGTTTGCGCCAATGTGCGTCGAATTCCGCGTCTGGGACGGCCTCCCAAATCATGCCCCACTCATCTGCTTGCCGGGCGCTGATCTTGTCAGCGAAAAGTGCGGCGCCCATCGCCTTGGCAAACCCCATCTGGCGCGGCGTGAACCAAGTGCCGCCCGCATCCGGCAACAGCCCGATCCGCGCGAAGGCTTGCAGGAAATAGGCGCTTTCCGTGGCAATCACTACATCGGCACATAGCGCCATATTGCACCCAGCCCCCGCCGCTGGACCGTTCACCGCGGCGATGGTCGGCACGGGGCAGTTGTAGATCGTTTCCAGCATCGGTTCGTATTCGTCGCGCAAGGTCCGCTCAAGGTCGATCTTGCCGGTGCTGGACGCATCCCCCAGATCCTGCCCGGAACAAAACGCTGCACCAGCGCCGGTCAGAACCACCGCACGCGCATTCGCGGCCGCCTGTTTCATCGCATAGGCGACCTCGGCCCGCATCTGCGCTGTCATCGCGTTCATCTTGTCGGGCCGGTTCAATGTCAGCACCGCCAGATTGTCCGAGATGTCGAGCAACACGGTTTCGTAATTCATCAGGATCCCCCCAAACAACAGTCTTGGGCAAACCCTGACGCAATTACATCACAAGGGAAAGGCCGACCAAGGGTTAGTCCTTGAGAATTTGTTCCAATCGCTTCTTTTCCGCCTCGCTGAGCGTATCCGAGCCCGCGGCCTGAACGTCCGAACGTTTTCTCAGGAAATTCCACCCCATCGCAGCGGCGATCAATAGCATGATCGGACCGGCCAGCCACAACATCAGGTTCGACCCCGTAACTGTTGGCTTCAGCAAGACATACTCGCCGTAACGATCTACAATGAACCGGATCGCCTCGTCATCCGTGTCCCCTGCAACCAGACGCTCGCGCAACAATAGGCGCAGGTCACGGGCCAGATCAGCGTTGCTTTCGTCGATACTTTCGTTGCGGCAAACAAGGCACCGCAGCCCGGTGCTCAGATCGCGGGCGCGTTGTTCAAGAACCGGATGGTCCAGCACTTCATCAGGCTGCACCGCAAACAGGGGTGAGGCGATTAGGGCGAAGATCAGGAAAAAGCGCTTCATTCCGCAGGTACTCCGCCACTTGGGGCCTTGCGCGCGCCCGCTGCGACCCGGAACCGCCGGTCCGACAGGCTGAGGAAACCACCCAGCGCCATCAGGATACACCCGCCCCAAATCCAGTTGGCCAGCGGTTTGATATAGGTCCGCATGACCCAGCCGCCATCGGCCTGCTGATCGCCGATCACAACATAAAGATCGCCTAAAAAGCGATAGTCGATCGCGGCCTCTGTTGTGGGCATGCGCGCAACTGGATAGTCGCGCTTTTCGGGATGCAGGCTGCCCATCGGACGACCATTCTTTTCGACCCGAACATCAGCAGTTGTTGAGAAATAGTTGGGACCTTCAACCCGTCTGACATCTTCCAGTGTCAGCGTAAATTGCCCAACCTCGAAAGGTTGGCCAGGTTGTGCGACGCGGATATCCTCGACTTCCCAAGCGGTCAAACCCGCAATAGCGAAAATGGTGACGCCAAGCCCCGTGTGAGCGACTGCCTTGCCCCAGTCCGCACCGGGCAGTCGGAACAGGCGTTGGATACTGCCTTTGCGGCCAGTGCGGCTCCACAGGTCCACCGCGGCCCCGAAGGTGATCCATGCGCCAAGAAACAGCCCAACCGGGCCCATGGCGCTGCGGCCGGTCTGCATCGCCCAAACCAGAATGGCCAATGCAACAGCCAGCACAAACGCATAGCGTAGCGAATATGCCGCTTTGCCGATCTTACCCCGCTTCCACGGCAGGATCGCCCCAATGGGCAGCACAAGGCCCAAAGCAATCATGAAGGGCGTGAAGGCGGCATTGAAGAACGGAGGCCCAACGGACAGTTTCCGATCAAACGCCATCTCGGCCACCATGGGCCACATGGTTCCGAAAAAGACCACGAAACAGCTAACGGCCAGCAAGATATTGTTCAGCACCAGCGCGCTTTCTCGGCTGACCATTCCAAAGACACCCTTGGCCTCCATCGCCTGCGCGCGTGCGGCAAACAACGTCAGCGCGCCGCCAATGAAGATCACAAGAATGAACAGGATGAACACGCCGCGTTCCGGGTCGTTTGCGAAGGCATGGACCGAGGTCAGCAACCCCGAGCGCACGATGAACGTGCCGATCAGCGAGAACCCAAATGCGATGATCGCTAGCAGGATGGTCCAGCTTTTCAGCGCCTCGCGTTTCTCGACCACAATGGCCGAGTGCAGCAGCGCCGCCGCCAAAAGCCATGGCATGAACGAGGCATTCTCAACCGGATCCCAGAACCAGAATCCACCCCAGCCGAGCTCGTAGTAAGCCCACCACGATCCCAGCGCGATACCGATGGTCAGAAACACCCATGCGGCCAATGTCCAGGGGCGTACCCACCGCCCCCAAGCCGCGTCTACGCGGCCCTCGATCAGGGCGGCGACGGCAAAGCTGAAGGCCATGCTCAGACCCACATAGCCCAGATACAGGAAGGGCGGATGAAAGGCCAATCCGGGGTCTTGCAGCAGAGGATTCAAGTCCCGCCCATCAAACGGAGCGACGATCAGGCGATCAAACGGGTTCGATGTAAACAGGATAAAGGCATAGAACGCGACACCAATTGCCGCCTGCACCGCCAAGACGCGTGCTTTCAGCGTTGGCGGCAACCCCGCGCCGAATATCGCTGCCATACCGCCGAAAATCGCCACGATGAAGACCCACAGCAACATAGACCCTTCGTGATTTCCCCATGTGCCGCTGATCTTATAAAGCATCGGCTTTGCGGAATGGCTGTTCTCAACCACGATGCGCAGCGAGAAGTCCGAAGTCGTGAAGGCCCAGACCAATGCACAGAAAGAGAACCCGACCAAAACGAACTGAGCGATGGCCGCCGTCTCGCCGAATGTCATCCACCCGGTCCACCTTTTGGCCGCGCCGATCAAGGGAACGACTGTTTGCACAATCGCAACGAGGAAGGCGAGGATGAGCGCGTAGTGACCGAGTTCTGTAATCATGGCCCCGGATATAGTCCTGTTGCGTCGCAAGCACCAATAACTTTCGCTTAAACAGCACGCACATAGTGTCGCGGGTCAGGCTGTTTTCGCGCGACGCCACTCTTCAAGTGCCGGGTTCTGGTCCGGGGTCAAGATCATCTCGGACAGTTCTGCGTCAGGGCCAGGATCCGACCGACCCACGCTGGTGTGACGTAGCGCATTCAGGGTCTCGATGTTTCCGGCAACCTGGGGTGCGCGCAGGACTGTGGCTGAGATTTCCCGCTGCAAATCCTGTGCCTTGGCCTGATGTCGCGCACCGAAATAAAACGACACGATGACCCCCAAAAGCCACCAAAGCGGTTCGGGCACCAAGGCGATTCCCTGCATTCGGGCGGCAAACCACAGCGGGTCGATCATGGCAGCCACAAACAACCCCATCGTTCCCAGCGCCAGCGCGGGGCGCGGCAGGCGGTTCAACCCGTCGATGAACCGGTCATAGGCGCCTTTCTGCGGCATCTGAAACTCGGCCCCAAACTGCGCAAGCGTTTGGCTTTGAACCGTCGCATCCCGGACAGCGCGGTTTTCGGCATTTTCGCGGAATACCTCAGCGGTTTCACGCACCACGTTGCGCCCTCCTCCGAACAGAAACGTCAAGACATCCGAGATCAATCCCATTGCGCAACCCTTTGCTGAAATTCGCGTTCGTTCAGGTGATAGCGGGCCGAAATGAACTCTTCCGCCCGGCGTATCCACCCGCCCTTCCCCCCGGCCCGCGTTCGCGCGTATTTTCGGGACGCAGGGCGACGGTCGGCCAGTCGAAAGTAATAGTTCCGGCGCGCAATCCCGTATGCATCGGCCAAGGCCGTTGGGCTCCTTTCGGCCGCCTTGAGGCTGGCCTGCGCGGTTTGCGGCCCGATGACCCCATCAACCGTCACCGCAAACCCCATATCGCGCAGCAAGTGTTGCAGGAGTTTCACGGCCTGCGCGCCGGTATTCACATACATGTCGAAAACTGACGCCTGAAGACCCTCGGGCAGCAAGGCCAGACGGGGACGGTCGAAATAATGCGTGACGAAAATCTCGACGGCTCGCGATAGGCTGAGCAGCCTGACATCCTCTGTCGTCATCTGACCGTCCGCGTTCAAATCCAGCCCCAAACGCTGCATCGTATGGATTGTGACGCCGTATTTGGTCGCGCCGCCGGGGTCGTCCGGGTCGTCCACGAACCCACCTTCGCGCGCCACGATCTGCTTTGCGATATCCCGAACCGTTTGCATGGCATCCTCCGCATCTGATTGCCGAGAACGCTGGCAGAGAACGGTTAATTCAGAACAATGACAAAGGGCGCTGCAAGGTTCATCCTCGCAACGCCCGTTTACTCAAATCTGAGCGGAGTTCAGCTATCGCTGCCTTCTTTGTAGACGCCTTGTTCCTTGAGCGCATCCACCACCTCTTTTGGCATGTATGTCTCATCGTGTTTCGCAAGGATTTCAGTGGCTTCAAACACGCCATTCACGTAGCTGCCTGTGCCAACCATACCCTGATTTTCGGTAAACAAATCAGGCAGGACACCGGTAAAGGCCACCGGTACACTTTCACCGCCATCTGTGACGACAAAGGTCACAGTCTCACCCTGCCCCCGCACGATTGAGCCTTCTTCGACCAACCCGCCGATGCGAAAAACCTCCGTCGGATTGGGTGGCTCGGCGATTACTTCGCTGGGGGACCGGAAAAAGTTGATTCCATCCTGCAAAGCCCACCCAATCAACGCCGTCGATGACACCAAGGCCACCACAGCCAGCAGAATGATTTGTACGCGACGACGTTTCTTGAGTGACTTCATGATATCCTCACGGGAACAGAGGGGCCATCATCAGGCCAAGGGTTTCAGTTTCACCTAACATCAGGTTCGCATTCTGCAAGGCTTGGCCACTGCTACCTTTTGTCAGGTTATCCAGCGCGCCGATCACAATGGCGCGACGTTCGATCCGGTCGCCCACCACGCCGATATGGCAAAAATTCGAGCCCCGCACATGATGGGTCGACGGGGTCTCACCGAAGGGCAGCATCTGGATGAAAGGTTCGTGTTCGTAGGTTTTGGCCAGCGTTTCATACACGCTTTCTGGATCGCCTTTCACGTAAGTGGTCGCCAGGATGCCCCGGTTGGCCGGTACCAGATGCGGCGTGAACTGCACATGGACCGGACGTCCTGCTAGGGCCGAGAACTCCTGATCGAACTCACCCAGATGCCGGTGCGTGCCACCCACGGCATAGGCGTTGTACCCTTCGCTGAGTTCGGCATGCAGCAGATTTTCCTTGAGCGACCGCCCCGCGCCGGACACCGCGCATTTGAGGTCCAGAATGATGTCATCCAGATCAATCACCCCGGCCGAGATCAGCGGGCGCAGCACATATTGCCCTGTGGCCGCGTTGCAGCCGGTACCGGCTACCAGACGTGCATTTCGGATATCATCGCGGTAGAACTCGGTCAGGCCATAGACGGATTCGTCCTGCTGCGCCAAAGCGGCATGCGGGTTGCCGTACCATTTCTCATACTCATCCGGGTCGCGCAGGCGGAAATCAGCGGAAAGGTCAATGATTTTAAGATCTTTGGGCAGATCGCGGATGACCTCTTGGCTGGTTTTGTGCGGCAAGGCGCAGAAACACAGGTCGATCTGCGAAAAGTCAATCTCGGCTATCTTGCACAGGTCCGGCAGATCCATATGGCGCAGATGCGGAAAGACCTGCGCCATGGACTGGCCCGCCTTACGCTCGGCGGCCAGCGCAGTGATCTCCATATTCGGATGCTCGGCGATCAGGCGCACGAGTTCGGCACCGGTGTAGCCGGAAGCGCCCAGAATTGCGATTTTATGGGTCATGTCAGACCTCTTCTATTCATATGTCACATATCACGACCGCCGATGCGCCGGCCTTGGTTTACGGATTCGTCCGCTTGGCGTCCTTGACCTAAGTCAGACAGCCTCGAAGGAGATTTGTCGTCGCAGGAACTGCGTTGCCCGGTCACTGACGAAGGCGGGCTTGCCGGTGGTCAGAAACCCAGCCTCGCCCTTGCCCAGCATGTTTGGATGCCGGGCTAGGTAATCCGCTAGGCTTTCGGCCACCAGATCACCTTGGCTAAACACCTGCACATTCGGACCAAGAGCCGCCTGGAAGGTCTCGGCCATAAGCGGGTAATGGGTGCAGCCCAAAATCGCGGCCTGCGGATCAGGCATCTTGCGTTTGAGCGCATCGACATGGCTGCGTACCAGGGCTTCGGCCAGAATCATGTCGCCGTCCTCGATGGCATCGACCACGCCGCCACAGGCCTGGGCCTCAACATCCACGCCAATGGCGCGAAAGGCCAGTTCGCGCTGAAATGCACGGCTGGAGACAGTCGCGGGCGTCGCAAACAGCGCCACATGTTTTACGGCAACCTCACGCGGAGGGCTGTTGTCGCCCCATTGCCGCTCGGTCAAAGCCTCGATCAGCGGTACAAAGACACCCAGCACGCGCTTGCCCTCGGGCATGCCTTCTTCTTGCATCCGGCGCAGCGCAGCAGCGCTGGCGGTGTTGCAGGCCAGGATCACCAGATCACAGCCGCGGTCCCACAACGCGTTCACCGCCCCGCGGGTCAGGTCATAAATGTTTTCCGCATCCCGCACGCCATAAGGCGCGTGCGCACTGTCTGCGTAATACAGGAAATCCACCTCCGGCAGACGTTTCTGCGCGGCGTCCAGAACGGTCAACCCGCCCAAACCAGAATCAAAAATACCTACTGCCATTTGCCCCTTCAGGCGCGATGCCGTTCCTCAAACTCATAGCCGTAGTCATAAGACTTCAACGGCTTCGGGGACAGCTCATACGTGGCTTTGCGCAGGAAATCCATCATCTTGCGTGTGTCACTGGCCAGAGGGTCTAGAACGTCGCGGCTGATCGGCTCCCCGATCGCCACTTTGACAGGAGTGTCGACACGTTTTTTGAACTCTTTGATCAGCAAACCCATGCGCAAAGTGCTGTGCAGATGACTGGCGATCTGAAACAGACGCGAGGTGTGGCCGTCAAAGAAGACCGGCACCACTGTTGCGTTCGATTTAGCGACCATACGTGCGGTAAAGCCGCGCCAGCCCGGATCCATCGGGTATGAGAACGGCTTAACCCCGGTGCTGACCGTACCACCGGGGAAAATCCCAATCGCGCCACCGTCACCCAGATAGTTCAGGGCCGTTTTGCGAGTTTGCAAGTTCAGCTTCATCGCTTCTTTGGTATCGTCAAACGACACAGGCAAAACGACCCGGTTCAAGTCCTCGGCCTTGCGGAACACGCTGTTGGCCAGAATGCGAAAATCGCCGCGCGTTTGCGACAGAATATGTCCCATCATCATCCCATCAAGAATGCCATAGGGGTGGTTGGCAATCAGGATCAGTGGGCCGGTATTGGGGATATTCGCGAGCGATCCACCCACCACATCCAGAGAAAGGCCATAACGGTCCACCATGACCGTCCAAAAATCGCGGCCCTGCGCGACCTCTTGCTCATAGCCGTCCGCGCGTTTGATCAGGCGCATCCGACCCGTCGTGTTTTCCATCAACTTGATGACCATGCGACCGCCTTTGGTTTCGGCGGAATAAGCATAGGAAATGTCACGAGCGACATGGCGGGGCGAAGGCATTGCGGTCTCCGAGGTTCTGTGGCCTGCAACTTAGGTGCAGCCCACAGGTTTGCCTAGAGATCGTGACAGGGATGTGACGATCTATTCCGCCGCCGCGCGCAAATCGGGCCCACCGCTGCGAATGACAGACAACAGTTCTTCGCGCCGCTTGGCGGCCTTGGCTTCGCTTTCCTTCAAGACCGGACCAAAGCCACGAATGTCCAGCGGCAGACACGCCAGTGCGATCACCGCGTCCCGTGTCTGAGCGTTGATCAGCGGAGTGATCTCTTTGAGATCACGCTCATATTGTTTGATCAGGGCGCGCTCCATCCGACGTTCGGAGCTGTAGCTAAAAATGTCCAGAGGCGTCGCTCGCAAGACTTTCAACTTGGACAAGAGCTTGAGCGGACCCAGCATCCATTCGCCATAGGTTCGTTTTTTCGGGCGACCATTCGGCCCCTTGCTGCCAAGAATGGGCGGGGCCAGATGCAGGGTTATTTGAAAATCGCCATCAAACTCGGCTGTGGCTTTTTCGCGACTGGTCAGCAGTAGACGCGCGACCTCGTATTCATCCTTGTAGGACAGAAGTTTGTGATAGCCCCGCGCCACGGCCTCGCGGATATCGGTATCCTCGAAGGCATCGACCATTTTGCGATACTTTTTGGCCAGACGCGCGCTTTGGTAATCGGTCAGGTGGTTAGCACGGAAATCAATGATCTGATCCAGCGTTTTGGGCAGTTCAGCGACGTTCGGTTTCAGGATATCGGCGACCTGCTGCGGGTGCAGAACCGCCCAGCGGCCGATATCAAAGGCGCGCTTATTGCGTTCCACCGCAGTGCCATTCAATTCGATAGCCTGTTCTATGGCCGAATGGCTGACCGGGAGTAATCCACGCTGCCACGCGGCCCCAAAGACCATCATGTTGGAATAGATCGAATCCCCCATCACGGCGCGCGCCAATGCGGTCGCGTCGAACAGGGAGACATCCTCTTTCAGCCGCGCTTCCAGTGCCAGTTCCAAACGTTCGCCAGGAATACGGAAGGCGGTGTCACGCGTAAAATCACCTGTCACCGTTTCATGGTTGTTGACCACGGCACCGGTCTGGCCTGCACGGGTCAGGCCCAGGGTCTTTGCCCCTGCGGACACGACAAGATCGCCACCAATCAGCGCATGAGCCTCGCCGGTGGCCACGCGGATGGCGCTGATATCTTCGGGGCGATTGGCCAGACGACAGTGGATATGCACCGCGCCGCCTTTTTGCGCCAGGCCAGCCATTTCCATCATGCCCGCACCTTTGCCGTCGATCTGCGCCGCCTGCGCCAATACCGCGCCCAGCGTCACCACGCCGGTCCCGCCAATTCCGGTAATCACCACGTTGTGCGTGCCATTGATCTCTGGCAGATCGGGCATTGGCAAATCCGGCAAATCGATTTCGGTGGTGGCCTCCTTACGGATCTTCGCACCTTCCAACGTGATGAAAGACGGGCAGAACCCGTTCACACAGGAAAAATCCTTGTTGCAACTGGATTGATCAATCGCGCGCTTCCGGCCCAGCTCGGTCTCTTTCGGAACGATCGAGACGCAGTTGGATTGAACCCCACAATCGCCGCAGCCTTCACAGATGTCAGTGTTGATGAAGACACGTTTATCCGGGTCCGGGAACGTTCCGCGTTTGCGACGGCGGCGTTTTTCAGCAGCGCAGGTCTGCACGTAGACAATGACCGAGACGCCCTCGATCTCGCGGAAATTTTCCTGAACCTGCATTAGTTCGGCGCGTTCGAACGTATCTACCCCCGATGGCAGCGCCTTGAAATTCACATCTTCCTTTTCGTCATAGACCAAAGCCACGTGCTGTACGCCCATCGCCTTGACCTCGGCCACGATGCGTTCGGCGGTCAAATCGCCCTCATTGCCCTGTCCACCTGTCATGGCAACGGCATCATTGAACAGGATCTTGAAGGTAATGTTCGTCCCCGCCGAAAGCGCCGCCCGGATGGCTTGCACGCCCGAGTGGTTATAGGTCCCGTCACCGAGGTTCTGAAAGACGTGCGGTGTGGTCGAGAATGGAGCCTCGCCAATCCAGTTCGCGCCTTCACCCCCCATCTGGGTAAAGCCCGAGGTATTTCGGTCCATCCATTGAACCATGTAGTGACACCCTATGCCTGCATAAGCACGGCTGCCGTCGGGCACCTTGGTCGAGCTGTTATGCGGACATCCCGAGCAGAAATAGGGCAAACGCGTCGCGATCTCTTCGGCATTGTCGGCCCGGCGCGACTCGGCCAGTTTGGCAAGCCCTGCACGCACACCGTCGGTTTCGCGCCCCTCTTCGATCAGGATATCGCCCAGCTTTTCCGCGATCATAATCGGATCAAGGGCACCGCGGGTCGGGAACAGCTCTTCCCGGTGTAGGGTCCCTGCACCACCTTTGTACCACCCATACACGCGCCGCCCGCGACGGTCGTCGAAGATGGCTTCCTTGACCTGAACCTCTATCAGCTTGCGTTTTTCTTCGACGATGACGATCAGGTCCAGCCCTTCGGCCCAGTCATGAAAACCCGCCATATCCAGCGGGAAGGTCTGGCCCACTTTGTAGGTCGTGATCCCCAGCCGTTCGGCCTCAGCCTCGTCGATATTGAGCAGCGACAGAGCATGGACCAGATCCAGCCAGTTCTTGCCCGCCGCGACGAAACCGATCTTGGCACCGGGTTTGCCCCAGACGCGCTTGTCCATCTTGTTGGCGTGCGAGAACGTCTCAGCCGCGAACCTTTTGGCGTCGATGATCCGCGCCTCTTGCAGGTGCGGCGTGTCGCCAAGACGGATGTTCAGGCCGCCTTGGGGCATGTCGAATTGCGGCGTGACCACTTTGATCCGATCCGGGCTGCCATCGACGACCGAGGTCACTTCGATCGTGTCCTTCATCGTCTTCAACCCGACCCACACGCCCGCAAACCGGCTGAGCGCATATCCGTAGATGCCGTAATCGAGGATCTCCTGAACACCCGCCGGGCTGACAATAGGCATATACATATCCACCAACGCCCACTCGGACTGGTGCAGCACGGTCGAGCTTTCGCCGGTGTGATCGTCGCCCATCGCAACAAGGACACCGCCATGTTCCGCCGTTCCCGCCATGTTGGCATGGCGCATCACGTCGCCCGAACGATCAACGCCGGGGCCTTTGCCGTACCACAGGCCGAACACGCCATCGAACTTGCCATCACCCCGCAGACCTGCCTGCTGACTGCCCCAGAGCGCGGTGGCAGCAAGATCTTCGTTCAGGCCGAATTGGAAGGTGACATCGCTTTCAGCCAGATGCTTTTGCGCCCGCATCATCTGCTGATCGACCGCACCCAACGGAGAGCCCCGATACCCTGTGACCAGACCTGCAGTATTCAAACCTGCCTGTCGGTCACGTTCCTTCTGCAACAGCATCAACCGCACAAGCGCCTGTGTGCCGTTCAAAAGGACGGGGTTCTTCTCAATATCAAACCGGTCGTTCAGCGATATCTGTGGCTGGCTCATCAGACGTCTCCCCTCGTCAGATCAGTGTGCGTATTTCCCTCGCATTTTAGGTCACAATTTCTGACCTGTATAGGGTTTACCCTCTGTAATCCTGCCAAAATCACAGTTTGAATGTAGAACTTGTTACCTATTTCATATAGGGCTTCCAAAAGATAACGAAAGTTGCGGCGATGGATTGGGACAAGCTTAGGATATTTCACGCGGTGGCCGATGCAGGCAGCCTGACTCATGCGGGCGACAAGCTGAATTTGTCGCAATCCGCCGTCAGCCGCCAAATTCGGGCGCTGGAGGAATCGCTTGATTCGACTCTTTTCCACCGCCACGCACGCGGACTGATCCTGACCGAACAGGGCGAGTTGCTGTTCGACGCCACCTCGGCCATGTCTAAACGTCTGGATGCCGCCGCCGCGCGTATCCGTGACAGTGAAGAAGAAGTGTTCGGCGTTCTGCGCGTCACCACAACGTTCGGCTTTGGCACGCTCTGGCTCGCACCGCGCCTACCGAAGCTTTACGAACAATACCCGGACCTTAACATTGACCTGATGCTAGAGGAGCGGGTTCTGGACTTGCCCATGCGTGAAGCAGACGTCGCCATTCGCATGAAAGAGCCCAGCCAGGCTGATCTAGTACGCAAACGCCTGATGACCGTTCAGATGCAACTTTACGCCACGCAAGAATATCTAGAGGAAAACGGCGCCCCTGAGGAGTTGGAGGAAATCGCGAACCACCGGCTGATCAGCCAGACGCCATCTGCGCCACAAGTTGGGGCAAGTGCTGCCATGGTACGGCACCTGATGACCTATAACCCCAGGTCCCTGTTGTCAGTGAACAACTATTTCGGCGTGCTGCAAGGCGTGCTTCACAACCTTGGCATCGGCGTCTTGCCGGACTACGTAACCCAGGATTTTCCGCATCTGGTACCCCTGCTCACCGATATCGAAACTGCAGATGTCCCCGTTTATCTGGCCTACCCCGAAGAACTGCGCCATTCCAAGCGTGTCGCCGCTTTCCGCGACTTCGTGCAGGACGAAATCATCGCGCAGCGCAAACAGTTGAAGCAGATGGGAAAACTCTAGCTATGCACCAAGGTCATAGCGGACATGACCTTTGATCAGTCTGAAACATCTTGATCGTTCATAAAGTGATCCCTAAATGAGCACATGAAGGCGATGATGCTGCAACGCTCATCATCTTCATACCTCCCTGTTGGACTATGGCCGAGCTTAGTGCTCGGCCTTTTTTTTGGCTTCCACCCTTGTCGCCCCCGCAAAACTACTGGGAAAAATTCCTCCAACCGCATATGATCCCGAAAAAGCTAAATAATTTGTGTTCGAGGGCTCATTCATGCTTCACCCACTTCGCCTGGCGCTGGCGATGGTCGCTGCGCTTTCTCTGGCGGTTCCCGTTTTTGCGCAGGATACCAGCGCGTCATCGGTCACAATTCCCGAGGATCTGACACCTGAACAGGTCGACGATCTTGTTGCGCGTATGTCTGACGATCAGGTGCGCGCGATTCTTCTGGAGCGGCTGGATGCCGTGGCCGAACAAAAAGCCGCTGAAAAAGCCAATGTCGAAGACCCACTGACCGAAATCAACGAAATCTGGGCCGAGATGGTTTCGTCCTGGACTCATGTTCTTACAACACTTCCCAGGATTGTAACGGCGCAGATCACAGCGTTCGGCAATTTCGCTGATACGTTCGGCACGACCGGGGTTTTCACTCTTTTAGGGCTCGTCTTGTCCGTCCTTCTGGTTGGGTATGTCGCCGAAAAACTGTTTATTTTCCTGACCCGTCATTGGCACGAAGCGACAGAGGTCGCGGACGAGGCCGATCTATGGGGCGCTGCCCGATACCTGTTTCGACGGTTTTGTAGGGAAATCGCGGGGCTAATCGTATTTTATGTGGTCGTCCGTGCATTCGGTCGCGGCGTGTTGACGCCCGAGCAGATCATCTATGCCGGACCCTTTGTGTTCTACCTGATCTGGGTGCCGCGTCTTGGGGCCGCTGTCTCGCGCTTTGTTCTGGCACCGCAAAAACCGCAGTTCCGGCTCGTCAACATTGATGATCACTGGGCAAAATACCTGCATCGCAATCTGATTGGCCTGCTCATCTTGATCGGCTTTACCCTGTTCATCCTGCGCTTCAATGGCTTGAATGACATAACATCAGACGATACGCGCATCGGATTCTGGCTGAACGCCGCGATCCACATCTATATCGGCCTGATCGCTTGGACTGCGCGCGAGGGCCTTTCCCAGATGATGTTGGGTACAGACCCCGATCACACCAAATTCGACGAAGAAGTTTCGCACTATTACCCCTATTTCGCAATTGGGGTCTCGGTCGCGATCTGGTTGCTGGTCGAATTCCTTGTGGCGCAGCGTGACCCCGCTGTCATGCGTGTTCTGGTCAACGGGGCGCATTTCACCACCATGTTCTGGCTGCTGATCGCGCCCGCACTTGATACATTGATTCGGGGCTTGGTGCGGCATCTTCAACCGCCGATGTCGGGTGAAGGGCCGCTAGCCGAACGGGCGCATCGCTCGGCCAAGCGCAGCTATATTCGCATCGGTCGCGTTATTGCGGGCCTTTTCGTTGTCTTCATGATCGCGAACGCCTGGCATCTGGACCTGCGCGATGTGGCCTCGGCCGGCGTCAGTGCCGAAGTGGGCGGCGCCGTGATCGAGTTCCTGCTGATCATCGCCATTGGCTATATCTTAAACGAGGTCGTCTCTCTTTGGATCAACCGTCGCTTGGCTAAGGAACAGACCGCAGCTGAGGCGCTGGACGAAGAAGCCGGTGGCGAAGGCGGCGGCGCGGGTGGTTCGCGTCTTGCGACTGTCCTGCCGCTGCTGCGCATCACAGCGCAGATCACCATCGCGGTAATCTTCGGCCTGCTTGCCCTCGGGGCGCTAGGCATCAACATCACGCCCTTACTGGCTGGTGCCGGTGTTCTGGGTCTGGCCATCGGCTTCGGCGCACAGAAACTGGTGGCTGACATCGTCGGCGGCATCTTCTTCCTGATCGACGATGCCTTCCGCGTGGGTGAATATGTCGATGTGGGCGGCACCATGGGTACTGTCGAAAAGATCTCGATCCGCTCCATGCAGTTGCGCCACCACCGCGGACCCGTTCACACGATCCCTTATGGTGAGATACAAAAGCTGACCAATTTCAGCCGCGACTGGGTCATCATGAAGCTGAAATTTACCGTGCCGTTTGATACTGATCCCAACAAGGTCAAGAAAATCTTCAAGAAGATCGGGGCCGAGATGATGCAGGACGAGACCCACAAGGATGGCTTCCTGCAACCGTTCAAATCTCAAGGAGTATTCGACTTCGACGATGTCGGCATGATTATCCGGGGCAAGTTCATGGCCAAACCGGGCAAACAGTTCACGCTCCGCAAAGAGATTTTCAATCGCGTGAAGGCGGAATTCAATGCCAACGGCATCGATTTTGCGCGCCGGGAAGTTCGGGTTGCCATTCCGGGATTGGAAGAGAACGAGAACCTCTCGGAAGAGCAAAAAGCAGCCGTCGGTGCCGCCGCCGCCGATGCAGTCAACAAGGGCGAAGCCCCGGCCTGAACCCACGCTTTTTGAACCAATACGCGGGCCCTGCACCTTTGCGGGGCCCGTTTTTCTTCATCCAGACCACCCTGCGGTGACTTGACCCTTCCCACGGGCGCGCCCTTGCCCTAAAAGGCGCGCAATCTCGGCCCCTTTGGACACAGGACATAAGATGCAAGAGCCCGCCATCACCCCGGATCTGATTGCCGCACACGGGCTTAAGCCCGACGAATATGACATGATCCTCGAAATCATCGGGCGCGAGCCG
Organism: Ruegeria sp. J8; assembly: GCF_056531925.1. Taxonomy (NCBI): domain Bacteria; kingdom Pseudomonadati; phylum Pseudomonadota; class Alphaproteobacteria; order Rhodobacterales; family Roseobacteraceae; genus Ruegeria; species Ruegeria sp. J8. The sequence continues at coordinate 55,648 of NZ_JBQFMR010000010.1, read as the reverse complement.
ACCTTTACCGAGCTGGGTATTTTCTCGGCCATGTGGAACGAGCATTGTTCCTACAAGTCCTCCAAGAAATGGCTGCGCACCCTGCCCACCTCTGGCCCACAAGTGATCTGTGGCCCGGGTGAGAATGCGGGCGTGGTCGATATTGGCGACGGTCAGGCCGTGGTGTTCAAAATGGAAAGCCACAACCATCCCTCGTATATCGAACCCTACCAAGGCGCTGCGACCGGCGTGGGCGGCATCCTGCGCGACGTCTTTACCATGGGGGCGCGTCCCATTGCGTCGATGAATGCGCTGTCCTTTGGCGAACCCGGCCACCACAAAACCCGCCAGCTTGTGAATGGTGTGGTCGAAGGCATCGGCGGGTACGGCAACTGCTTCGGTGTGCCCTGCGTGGGTGGCGAGGTGCGGTTCCACCCGGCCTATAACGGCAACTGCCTTGTGAACGCCTTTGCTGCTGGTCTGGCGGATAGCGACAAGATATTCTACTCGGCCGCCTCGGGCGTCGGCATGCCTGTCGTCTATCTTGGCGCCAAAACCGGCCGTGATGGCGTTGGCGGTGCGACCATGGCCTCGGCCGAGTTCGATGACACCATCGAAGAAAAGCGCCCCACCGTTCAGGTTGGCGACCCCTTCACTGAAAAGCGCCTGATGGAGGCAACGCTGGAACTGATGCAGACCGGCGCCGTGATCTCGATCCAGGATATGGGTGCAGCTGGCCTGACCTGTTCCGCAGTTGAAATGGGCGACAAGGGTGGCCTTGGCGTACGTCTAGATCTCGAGAACGTCCCCCAGCGCGAAGAAAACATGACCGCCTATGAGATGATGCTGTCGGAATCTCAGGAACGGATGCTGATGGTCCTCAAGCCCGAGCTTGAGGCTGAGGCCCGCGCCGTGTTCGAGAAATGGGATCTGGACTTTGCCATTGTTGGCGAAACAATCGCTGAAGACCGCTTCCTGATCGTTCATAATGGCGAGGTCAAAGCTGATCTGGTTCTGTCGAAACTGTCTTCGACCGCGCCCGAGTACGACCGCCCTTGGGTCGAAACACCCGCAGCCGAGGAATTGGCCGAGGTCCCTCAGATTGATCCAATCGATGGTCTGCGTGCCCTGCTCTCTTCGCCCAATTACGCAGGCAAGCAGTGGGTGTACGAGCAATATGACACGATGGTCATGGCCGACACCGCCCGCACGCCGGGTCTGGGCGCGGGTATGGTCCGCGTGCATGGCACCGAAAAGGCTCTGGCATTCACCAGCGACGTGACCCCGCGTTACGTGCGCGCCAACCCGATTGAGGGCGGCAAGCAGGCGGTGGCCGAAGCCTATCGCAACCTGACCGCCGTGGGGGCAACCCCGCTGGCAACCACCGATAACCTGAATTTCGGCAACCCCGAAAAGCCCGAGATCATGGGACAGTTTGTCGGCGCGATCAAAGGTATTGGCGAGGCTGTCGCCGCTCTGGATATGCCGATCGTATCGGGCAACGTCTCGCTCTATAACGAGACCGACGGTCATGCGATCCTGCCGACCCCCACCATCGGCGCGGTTGGCCTTCTAAACCACACTGATGAGATCATCGGCAATGAGGTTCGCGAAGGCCATGTTGCACTGGTCATCGGCGAAACCAAAGGCCATCTGGGCCAATCCGCCCTACTGGCTGAGGTGTTCAACCGCGAAGACGGCGACGCGCCGCATGTCAATCTGGACGCAGAAAAACGCAACGGTGACTTCATCCGCGCCAACCGCGAGATGATCAAAGCCTGTACCGATCTGGGCGATGGCGGTCTGGCGCTAGCTGCGTTCGAACTGGCCGAGGCCGCGGGCGTCGGTGTCCACTTAGACGAAGCTCCAACCGAATTCTTGTTTGGCGAGGATCAAGCCCGGTATTTGGTGGCTTGCAACTTTGATCAGGCTGAGGCGCTAATGATCGCTGCCGGTCAGGCCGGCGTTCCGCTGGTCTCGGTCGGCCGCTTCACCGGCGATGCGGTCAAGATCGGAGGCTCTGAGGCTGCGCTGGGTGAGCTGACCGCCACATTCCGCAGCAGCTTTGCGGAAGCTGTCGCCTGACATAGCCTTCTCAAACGATACCGAAACCCGCGCTTTGATCGGCGCGGGTTTTGTCGTCTCAGGACCACTTGCGCGCCCCGCTTAGGCGCTCTACATCTTGGGAAAGACCTTCAGGAGTAACCTACATGCCGATGAGCGCCCACGAAATCGAACACCTGCTGCGCGAAGCCTTTCCCGATGCGGAAATTCAAGTCGGCGGCAGTGATGGCGTGCATATGTCCGCGATGGTCGTGGACGAGAGCTTTCGCGGCAAAAACCGGGTTCAACAACAGCGCGCGGTCTATGCGGCCTTGAAAGGCAAGATGGACGGCCCAGATGGAGAGCTGCACGCGCTGGCGCTGACAACGAAAGTACCGGAGTAACTTAGCGATCTACGGCTCAATTGCGGCATATAGCGTTTTAGCAGTTTTGCTAGCTCCAATTGTACTGATCGGTTTGCCCGGTTTGATACTTCACTATCGTAGAAGACTCCGTAATAGCGCGAACGAACAGCATCGTTCAGATAGTTCTCAATCTTGATGCCAGTGGCTTCCATCGTTTTTGCAATAGTTTTTGCATCAATAGTTGCCGCCGCATTGATCGAAGCCTATGTGAAACGGAAAAGAAAACACAAACTGGCCGAAATACGCCCGGCCCCGGACAAGATCGGCGAAGCTGGCGGTATCAAACGCCGCGGTCTCGACCCGTACATTTTGGCTCAGACGGAGCAGCGGCGGCTACAGAACGAAGGATGGACCCCCGGTCTGTCTCAGGATGAAACCAACGCCCCGGACGCGGGGGAGAAGGAAACGCAAGATGAGCGACGTTAAGACCCAGATTGACGAAACCGTCAAAGCCAACGATGTGGTGCTGTATATGAAAGGCACCAAGGAAATGCCGCAATGCGGATTCTCGTCCCGCGTGGCTGGTGTGCTGAACTATATGGGCGTAGACTATGCCGACGTGAACGTTCTAGCTGATGAAGAGGTCCGTCAGGGCATCAAGGATTATTCCGACTGGCCGACCGTGCCGCAGCTTTACGTCAAAGGTGAATTCGTCGGCGGTTGCGACATCATCACCGAGATGACCCTGTCCGGCGAACTGGACACGCTGTTTGACGACAATGGCGTCGGCTACAACAAAGATGCCGCCGACAAGATCCGCGAAGCTAACGCCTGATTAGCGGCTACTACAATCGCTTAGAACAACCTGCTCGCTGGCGGCATCCCCTGCCGCCAGATAGCTGACAGTTGCGTCCCAGCCTTTCGAGCGCAGGACATAGCTGCCACCCGGACCGCTGGAGCGATATTGGATACCCGACCCGCTGATGGTCTGCTCCAATGCAATCAACCGGTTATCCACCAACATCGCCGCAGCACTTGCACCGTCTGTAGCGTTGAAAAAGATCACCTCCAGCGGCGTGCCGTTCTCGCATGTGAAGGTCACAGGCAGGACGTCTATCTGGGCCGATGCGACGCTGCCCCACATGCCCAGCATGGAAGCTAGCGCAGTAGCAGGGAAAAATTTCATCCCGCTTTCTCTTCCACCACCGACGCCAATGCCTCGGCCCGTGCGGCCAGTTCCGCCAGCGTATCCGTGACCGAGGGCGGCACGACCGCCACTTCGACACGCTCTGGTTCAGGCTGCGGGGCGTTGCGCAGGGTCTGCACCTCGGCCTCGACCTCAGCCAGCTTGCCTTCCAGCATCTTGATACGATCATCCGTAGCGGCGGCCTTATCGGCCAGCATCAGCCCAGCCATCAGCAACATCCGCGATTCCGGCATCCGGCCAATCTGATCCGACAGCACTTGAGCCTCGTCGTCCAACATCTTGGCAGCGGCCTGCAAGAACACTTCTTCCCCCTGCTGGCACGAGACTTCAAAGCCACGACCGCCGATTTGAATGGTCACCTCGGGCATTACTCCACCTCACCTTCCGCCAGTTTCGCGCGCGACAACAACGGCTCTAGCCGGGCCAGAACTGCGTGGGCTTCTGCCGCGTCTGTGGCTTGTGCGGCGCGGGTCGCCTCAAGCTCGGCCACCGTGGCGCGGTTCAACAATTCGGCATCCGGCATTCCGTTTTGCGAGGCAGACCGCAGCTCATCTACCGTCTCGCGCAGCTGTTCATTTGCCTTGCGCATCCGTTGCAGGTCATCATCCAGACGCGACATCGCGGCCCCGTGACTACTGCGTTCGGCGCGCAGCATCTCCAACTCGGCCGAAAGTTCAGCAACCCGCTCGCTATCAGCCAATTCGGACCGCAGACGCGCGTTTTCTTCTTCCAGAGCCAGAGCCCCGTTGATCGCGGCCTTCAACTCTTCGTTTTCGGATTTCAGCGCGTCCAGTTCATCCTGATTTTCCAAAGCCGCCTTGGCTTCGGCCAACTCGGCCCGCGCCGCTTCGACAGAAGCCAGTTTCGCGGTCGCCTCTGCTAATTGCTGACGCAATTGAGGCACCTCAGGGTCTTCGACCGGGGCTGCACGCAAATTTTCCATGTCGGCGCGCATCGCGTCGACCTCTTGCTCGTGGCGCTGTTTCAGCGATTTCAAGCGCTCTTCAAGCTGCGCGTTGGCAACTTTTTCGTCATCCAATGCAGCTTTCAGTACATCGTCTTGTCCGGAGGGATCTGCTGGTTTGGTGCCCAAGGCATCGACGCCGGCTCCAATCCGTTCCATCGCGGCGACAATGCGACGTTGTAGTTCTTCGATCTGGCTCATACCTGTGCCACCTGTTTACCAAGGTTCCTTGAAATGTGATTTGTGCGAATCAACATTGTCTTCGTCTTGGCCTAGTCTAACCGAATGGCGCGGAAAATACCCAATGTTTGCTTTCAATCACTTGGACCGCATTCTTGAACCACTGCGACCGCGTAACCCCCGGTTCTGCTTGCACTTTGAGGGCTGAGTGGTATTCAGCGCGCAATCTGCCCGTAATCCAAAGGAATAACGCCCGTGGACCTGACTGCGCTGCGCAATGCAAACCCCGAACATTGGGACAAAGCTGCGGCCATCCGCACCCTGACCCTGGACGCCGTCGCCGCCGCCAATTCCGGCCATTCTGGCATGCCGATGGGCATGGCCGATGTTGCGACCGTGCTGTTCGAAAAGCACCTGAAATTTGACGCCTCGGCCCCGAACTGGCCCGACCGCGACCGGTTCATCCTGTCGGCCGGCCATGGTTCGATGCTGATCTATTCGCTGCTGTATCTGACCGGCCACGCTGACGTCACGCTGGACGAGATCAAGAACTTCCGCCAGTTGGGCGCAAAAACCGCAGGCCATCCGGAAAACTTTCTGGTCGATGGAATTGAGACCACCACCGGCCCGCTGGGTCAGGGTATCTCGAACGCTGTGGGCTTTGCCATGGCCGAGGAAATCCAGCGCGCGCACTACGGCAAGAAGGTCGTTGATCACTATACATATGTGATCGCGGGCGACGGCTGCCTGATGGAAGGCGTCAGCCAAGAGGCGATCACCCTCGCCGGACGTCATGAGCTGAGCAAGTTGATTGTCTTCTGGGACAACAACAACATCACCATCGACGGCACCGTGGACATCGCAGACCGGACCGATCAGGTGCGCCGTTTCGCGGCTTCGGGCTGGCATGTGATCGAGATCGACGGCCATGACCCGCAAGCCATCGACACAGCCATCGTGCAAGCGAAAAAGTCGAACAAACCGACCATGATCGCGTGCGAAAGCCACATTGCTCTGGGTCACGCGGCTCAGGATACATCAAAAGGCCATGGCGCGCTGACCGATCAGGATCAACTAAAAGCCGCCAAAGAAGGCTATGGCTGGCCGCATGGCGCGTTTGAAATCCCTGCCGACGTGAAATCGGCTTGGGAAGCCATCGGTGCCCGTGGTGCCGCCGAGCGCACCGCATGGGAGGCCCGCTTTGCCGAGCTGTCCGAGCGTAAGCAGGCCGAGTTCAACCGCGCCTATGCGTTTGAAGCGCCCAAGAAACTGGCCGGCGCGATCCGCGCGTTCAAGAAACAAGCCTCGGAAGACCAACCGAAACTGGCCACCCGCGCCTCGTCGGAAAAAGTTCTGAACGTCGTTAACCCGATCATGACCGAAACCGTTGGCGGTTCGGCTGACCTGACAGGGTCGAACAACACCAAATCTGCGGATATGGGCGTGTTCCTGCCGGAAAACCGCAAGGGCCGTTACATCCACTACGGTATCCGCGAACACGGGATGGCCGCTGCGATGAACGGCATGGCGCTGCATGGTGGCATCCGCCCGTATGGCGGCACGTTCATGGCCTTCACCGACTATGCGCGTCCGTCGATGCGCCTGGCCGCGTTGATGAAAATCCCGTCGGTCTTCGTGATGACTCACGATTCTATCGGTCTGGGCGAAGACGGCCCGACCCACCAGCCGGTCGAACATCTGGCCATCAGCCGCGCGACGCCCAACACCTATGTGTTCCGCCCCGCCGACACGGTTGAAACGGCTGAGGCATGGGAACTGGCGCTGACCTTCAAGGAAAGCCCCTCGGTCCTGTCGCTGACCCGTCAGGGCGTGCCGACCGTGCGCAAGGATCACAAAACCAAGAACCTGACCGCACAAGGCGCTTATGTTCTGGCCGAGGCCGAAGGCAAACGTCAGGCCATCCTGATTGCCACCGGCTCGGAAGTGTCACTGGCGATGGAAGCCAAAGCGATGCTTGAGGCCGAAGGCATCGGCACCCGCGTCGTCTCCATGCCCTGTATGGAGCTGTTCGCCGAGCAGGACGAAGCCTATCGCAAGCGCGTGCTGCCCGCCGGTGCCGTCCGCGTCGGCATCGAGGCCGCCGTCCGCGCCGGTGGCTGGGATCGCTGGCTGCTGGGCGAGCGTGGCCGTGAAGCCAAGGCTGGGTTCATCGGCATGTCGGGTTTTGGTGCGTCGGCCCCCGCGGGTGAGCTGTATAAGCATTTCGGCATCACTGCCGAGGCCACCGTTGCAAAGGTCAAGGACCTGCTGGGCTAACCCGCAACGCATATCAAATCAAAAAAAAGGCGACCACAGTGGTCGCCTTTTTTCATACCTGTTTCCTGTCACAGGTTGGTGAGTCATTGTGACCCCGCCTGCCCTATCCTCACGACTGAAACGCATTACCTGCGGCAAAACCAACCAGTCACAGGGAAGACCAAATATGAAACTCCACGCCGTCCTCTGCGCCGTTGTCATAGCCACCGCCGCCCCAGCCTTTGCGGCTGAATTTGCCAGCAAGGAAGAGATCCAGAAAACCATGGCGGGCCACACCTATGCCGGAGGTATGCTGTCGGGCGCGTTTACGGAATATTACGCCGCTGATGGCACCATCAAGGGCGAGGGCTACACGGGCAAGTGGGAAGCAACGGATAGTGGCATGTGTTTTCAATACGGCACAGACCCCAAGAATTGCTGGGAATTGAAAATTGACGGGGTCGCCGTAACCTTGTTCAAAGACGGCAAGATCGACGGGTCGGGAGTTGTGGTCGAAGGCAATACCAACGGTTTCTGACACGATGCCGCGCCGCTCATTATGGCGGCGCGGATTGGCCAGATCAGTGCGATTTGAGCAGCTTTGTCGCCACCGGGATTAACGCCAATCCCCAGGCTAATCCGAACACACCGTCCATAGTTGCCTTGGCGATCCACTCAGCCGCGCCTTCATATTGCGCTGAAACCATGTGGCCTACCGCATAGGCCCAGTCGTGAATGTGGTGGCCCAGCCAGCCAAAGCCCAAAACCTCGAGCCCGTGGACGATGATCGACCCGCCGACCCACAGCATTGCGGCGGTCCCAACGATTGAAAGCAGCTTCATCACAATCGGCATGGCTTTGACCAAGCCTCGCCCGGTTCCGCGCCCGATCGGCGTTGGCGCGTTCTGCGCCAGAAACAGGCCCACATCGTCCATTTTCACGATCAACGCAACCGAGCCATAGACCGCAACCGTTACACCGATCCCGACAACAGCTAACGTCGCCGCCTGCATCCAGATGTTCGGCGCCTCAATGGCGGCCAGCGCGATGGTCATGATCTCGGCCGACAAGATGAAATCGGTCTTTATTGCACCTTTGACTTTCTGCTCTTCCAGATGGCCTGGATCTCGGATTTTCATATCCTCGTCGATGGCATGGCTGCCATGGGGAAAGAGAACATGGAAAATCTTCTCAGCCCCTTCGAAACATAAATAAGACCCGCCCAGCATCAGCAAAGGCGTGATCAGCCAGGGCGCGAAATTAGCCAGCAACAGCGCAACGGGTAGCAGCAGCACGATCTTATTGAAAACCGACCCGCGCGCGATGCGCCAGATGATCGGCAACTCGCGCGCCGGGGCGAAACCTTGCACGTATTTCGGCGTCACGGCAGCATCGTCAATGATCACGCCCGCCGTTTTGGCCCCGGCCTTGCCAGCCGCTGCAACAACATCATCAACCGACGATGCCGCAACTTTTGCAATTCCGGCAACATCGTCCAGCAATGCCAAAAGACCGCTCATGCCGTGTTCCTTCCTGTAACCTGCCGCAGGTGGACCCTACCTGATCTTTCAGCTAGCGCAAGCGTTAGCGATACCGGCCAAGGTTTGCGCTAACACGTTAAAAATATGTCACTTTTACTCTTTTGAGAACGCGTTAGGGCCGCTATATCGCCAGCAACGCAAGCGCATTTTGGAGACGTCAGATGACCATCAAGGTCGGCATCAATGGTTTTGGCCGTATCGGCCGCTGCACCTTGTCGCATATCGCGGCATCGGCCCGCAACGACATCGAAGTGATCAAGGTCAACGCAACCGGCCCGCTGGAAACCACGGCGCATCTGCTGAAATATGACAGCGTCCACGGTCGCTTCCCCCGCGACGTCTCGATCGAGGGCAACACCATGGATCTGGGCCGCGGCCCCATGGAGATGTTCTCGACCTACGACATGAACGAGCTGGACTGGGAAGGCTGCGACGTCGTTCTGGAGTGCACCGGCAAGTTCAATGACGGCCTGAAAGCCAAGACGCATCTTGAGCGTGGCGCGCAAAAGGTTCTGCTGTCAGCTCCGGGCAAGAATGTCGATAAAACCATCGTCTATGGCGTGAACCACAACAGCCTCGCTGCTGATGACAAAATGGTCTCAAACGGCTCCTGCACCACAAACTGCCTTGCTCCGCTTGCCAAGGTTCTGGACGAAGGCATCGGGATTGAGCATGGCATCATGACCACGATCCACGCCTATACCGGCGACCAGCCCACGCTGGACCGCCGCCACAGCGACCTGTACCGCGCTCGCGCTGCCGCTATGTCGATGATCCCAACCTCGACAGGTGCTGCCAAGGCGCTAGGTGAGGTTCTGCCGAACCTCAAAGGTCGTCTGGATGGCTCCGCAATCCGGGTTCCGACCCCGAATGTCTCGGCAGTGGACCTGACCTTCCGCGCCGGCCGCGAGGTCACTGTTGACGAGGTCAACGCTATCGTGCGTGAAGCTTCGCAGGGTCATATGCAGCGCGTTCTGGGCTATGAGCCCGCGCCGCTGGTTTCGACCGATTTCAACCACACCGAAGAAAGCTCGATCTTCGCACCGGATCAAACTCGCGTGGTCGGTGACCGGATGGTACGCGTGTTGGCATGGTATGACAATGAATGGGCCTTCTCGGTCCGTATGGCGGATGTCGCCGTTGCGATGGGCCGTCTTAACTAAGACGCCATTGAATTCTTGAACATATTTGCCCGCTCAGGTTATCTGGGCGGGCATTTTCGTTCGGGGCCTCGATGACCAATCAAATAGCTATCTGGCTGGGTTTTTTGATTCTGGGGGCCGCCTGCCTAGACTATGCCCTGTTCGGGCCCGAGCATTTTCTGTTTCTGGGCAAGAAACTCTATGCCTTCCTGGATTGGATCGCCGTCTGGCGCTGACATAGGTTTTGCTTGACTTTTTCGTCATTCTGGCTTTGTTAGCGCTAACTCGAACGCAAGCCGAAAGACGGACGGAGCAGATCATGACACTCAAACTGGCAATCAACGGATTTGGACGCATCGGACGCAACGTGTTGCGTGCTGTTATGGAGACTGGCCGAACCGATGTTGAAATCGTCGCCATAAACGACCTGGCCATGCCCGAGATGAACGCGCATCTGTTCGAGTTTGACAGTGTCCATGGCAGGTACTCCAAGCCAGTGACGCTGTCTGAAGCCGGAATGGATGTTGGCGCCGGTCCCATACGTTTGACCAGCGAGCTTGACCCGGAAAACCTGAACTGGTCCGATGTGGACGTCGTACTGGAATGCACCGGCGTGTTCCGCACGCGCGAGGCTGCTGCCCGTCATCTGGAAAATGGGTCTAAGAAGGTTCTGATCTCGGCCCCTGCCCGTGGGGATGGTGGCGTGAAAACGATCGTATTCGGCGTCAACGATCACGAGTTGACCGCTCAGGATACCATTGTGTCGAACGCGTCTTGCACCACGAACTGCCTATCACCCGTTGCTGCCGCCCTTGATGCGGGCCTTGGCATTGTTCATGGCAACATGACGACGGTGCATGCCTATACGGCCAGCCAACCGGTGCACGATTCCGCTGGCAAAGACCCCTACCTGTCCCGCGCCGCGGCTCTGTCGATGATTCCGACAACAACCGGAGCGGCCTCTGCCGTGGGTCTTGTACTGCCGCAACTGCAAGGCAAACTGACCGGACAGGCCATTCGAGTGCCGACGCCCAACGTGTCGGTTGTCGATCTGGTCGTCGAAGTCTCACGCTCTACTACCGAGGAAGAGGTCAACGCCCTGTTCGTAGAAGCGGCAGCCAAGATCCCCGGCGTACTTGCGGCGGAACAGCGCCCACTGATCTCGGTCGATTTTAACCACGATTCCCACAGCTCGACCGTGTCCCTGCCCGAGACGAAGGTAACCGACGGCACTCTGGTCCGGGTGCTGGCCTGGTATGATAACGAATGGGGCTTCTCGAACCGGATGCTGGATACAGCAGCGGCTATGGGCGCGTTAACCTAAACGCTCTTTCAACGCCGCATCGACACGGGGCGTGACGAATTTCGACACGTCCCCATCCAGACGGGCAATCTCTTTAACCAGTTTCGAGGCGATCGCCTGATGGCGGGCCTCGGCCATCAGAAAGACCGTCTCAATCGAATTGTCCAGTGCGCGGTTCATCCCGACCATCTGGAATTCATACTCGAAATCCGCAACGGCCCGAAGGCCGCGCACGATGATCTGAGCCCCAACATCGCGGGCACAATCAATCAGCAGGTTTTCAAAGGGATGCGCAACGATTTCCGTGCCGGTCTGCTCGGTCAGATGCGCGCATTCAGCCTCGATCATGGCAACGCGTTCTTCCAAAGTGAACAAAGGTCCCTTGTCGCGGTTGATCGCAACCCCAATCACCAGCTTGTCCACAAGTGCGGATGCGCGACGAATGATATCGATATGACCCAAGGTGATCGGATCAAAAGTTCCGGGATATAATCCAACCCTCATCGCCGCCTCCTGCGCAACAAAATTTCTGCGCAAGCAAACACAACTCTGCCGCAGGTGCAATAGGTTGGCGTGGATATCGGGGCGATTAGTGCCCCATTATCATGGTTTCCAGCGCCTCTTTCTCCATTGCCAGTTCGGACAATTGCGCTTTGACCACATCCCCAAGTGTAACGATGCCGATCAATTTGCCATCTTCGACAATAGGCATGTGACGGAACCGTCCTTCAGTCATGCGGCTCAGGACGTCTTGGACCGAATCCTGACGCGTCGCCGTTACCAGATCGCTGGTCATGTAGGCGCTGACCGGTTTGCTGAGGCATCCGCTGCCGCTGGCCGCAAGTTCACGGACGATATCGCGTTCCGACAGAATGCCTGCTGCGGATTTCCCGCCATCCTCGGACACCACAACCGTACCGATCCGCTTTTCTGCCAGAATTTTCGACGCATCGGACACGGTCACGTCCGGGGCAACCGTCATGACCCCTTCGGTGGCCTTGGATTTCAGAATGGCCTGAACAAGCATAGGCGAAACCTCCGAAATAACTTGCTGTTTTCCAAAGCGTTGCCGGAATGTTTGAATGTGTCAAGATGAAGCTGCCGCTTCCAGCCGCGCCACTTCGTCACGAATTCCAGCGGTCAGCGCAGTTGCAAACCGGTTCAGGCGCTCGTTTCGCTGATCCCCTTGATGTCGGACCAGATGAAAACTCCGGGTCAGACTGACATGATCCGTCAGGATTTTCCGCAGATTTGGATGGAATGGCAGCGTGAAATCGTGGGCCACACAAACCCCAGAGCCCAAGGCAACCTGCCGCAACTGGACCGATACGGAATTCGATGCAAGTGCGACACGGTCAACCCCAAGATCGACCAGGTAATCGAGTTCGCGGTCGAAGATCATGTCCGGGATATAACCGATCATTCGATGCCCTTTCAGTGCTTCGGGCGTTGGGATCGCGGGCCGCGCGGAAAGGTATTTGTCACTGGCTACCAGATGCAATCGGTAGTCGGTGATCTTCTGAACCAGCACCCGGCCTGCCGTCGGCGCGCTGACGGTTACAGCCATATCCGCCTCGCGTCGGGACAGGTTGATAACGCGGGGCAAGGCCAGGATCTGGATATCCAAATCGGGATTGGCATCGCAGATTTGCGCGCAAACCTGTGGCAACAGGTAGTTGGCGCAACCATCGGGGGCCCCGATCCTGATCTGCCCACTTAGCGTTTTGGACGAACCGGCCATGGCCCCGGCTACAGCGCGCATCGCCTCTTCCGCTTTTAACCCGTGATCCATCAGGCGTTCTCCGGCTGAGGTCAGAACATAGCCTTGCTGAGATTTGGTGAACAAAGGCGCGTTCAGCGAAGCCTCAAGCCGAGCAATCCGTCTGCCCACTGTCGCGGGGTCGATCTTAAGTAGCCGACCCGCGGCGGACAGGCTTTCTTCGCGCGCAACCGCCAGAAACACCCGCATATCATCCCAATTCGGCGTCACCGCATACTCTTTGCATTTTTGCAAAACATGTTTGAGACATTGCCTCTGTTCACGCGATTTTTGCAAGCCTATTGTGCGCGCAAAGATAACGGAGGAATTCGCAATGTCCGAACTGTCCCATTTCATCAACGGCGAGAACGTGTCCGGCACGTCTGGTCGCTTTGACGACGTCTTCAACCCGGCTACGGGTGAAGTTCAGTACAAATGCCCGATGGCCAGCGTGGCCGAGACCACGGCTGCCATCGAAAGCGCCGCCGCTGCGCAACCCGCGTGGGGAGCCACTAACCCGCAGAAACGCGCGCGGGTGATGATGGCCATGGTTGGCCTGATGAACCGCGACATGGACAAGCTGGCCGAGGCGCTCAGCCGCGAGCACGGTAAGACCATCCCTGACGCCAAAGGCGACCTTCAGCGTGGTTTGGAAGTGATCGAATATTGCATCGGCGCACCACAGATGCTGAAGGGCGAATACACCGACAGCGCAGGCCCCGGCATCGACATGTATTCCATGCGCCAACCGCTGGGCGTTGTGGCCTCGATCATGCCGTTCAATTTCCCCGCCATGATGCCGCTGTGGCACGTGGGCCCGGCGCTGGCCTGCGGCAATGCCGTGGTTTTGAAACCGTCCGAACGTGACCCCTCGGTCCCGCTGATGCTGGCGGAACTGTTTGTCGAGGCTGGTCTGCCCAAGGGCGTGTTCCAGGTGGTCAATGGCGACAAAGAGGCCGTGGATACCTTGCTGGACAGCGAGATCATTCAGGGCGTCTCTTTCGTGGGATCGACCCCGATTGCGCAGTACATCTATTCCCGCGCCACGGCGAATGGCAAACGTGCACAGTGCTTTGGCGGCGCCAAGAACCACATGATCGTCATGCCCGACGCGGATTTGGATCAGGCCGCCGACGCACTGGTCGGTGCCGGGTTTGGCGCGGCTGGCGAACGCTGCATGGCAGTTTCGGTCGCCGTTCCTGTGGGTGAGGAAACCGCCGATGCGCTGATCGAAAAGCTGGTGCCGCGCATCGAAAAGCTGAAGGTCGGCCCCTATACAGCAGGCGATGACGTGGACATGGGCCCCGTCGTCACCGGAGCCGCGAAAGAGCGTATCCTTGGCCTGATCAACTCGGGCATCGAACAAGGCGCAGAACTTGTCGTCGACAACCGCGACTTCAGCCTACAGGGCTATGAGGACGGCTTCTTTGTCGGCCCGCACCTGTTCGACCGCGTGACCCCGGATATGGACATCTACAAGCAAGAGATCTTTGGTCCGGTTCTGTCGACCGTTCGCGCGGGATCTTATGAAGAAGCGCTGAAATTGGCGATGGACCATGAATATGGCAACGGCACCGCGATCTTCACTCGTGACGGTGACACCGCGCGTGACTTCGCCAGCCGTGTGAACATCGGTATGGTCGGCGTCAACGTTCCGATCCCGGTTCCACTGGCCTATCACACCTTTGGCGGCTGGAAGAAATCCATGTTTGGCGATCTGAACCAGCACGGCCCGGACAGTTTCAAATTCTATACCCGGACCAAAACGGTCACCGCGCGCTGGCCCTCGGGTATCAAAGAAGGCGGCGAATTTAACTTCAAAGCCATGGATTAAATGCCACGTAGTTTTTGAATCGGCCCCTTCGGGGGCCGGTTTTTTTCGGCAACGGTCTGCCGAATTCAGGCCGAAGCGCCGATTTCACGATAAATTCAGGCCAAGATGTCTGGAAATGTGCATCGATCGCCAATATTTTATCGACAAAATACAGACCGAGCAGTTCCTGAACCGGAGGCCAAATTGTCCAATTCCCGCTTGACCCGTCGCTCTGCCTTGTTGGGGGCAGCGTCCCTGTTGGCCACCCCTGCCCTTGTGCGCGCCCAAAGCTCTGACGCATTTCCGCAGAACGAAGACGCGATCAGCACGCAGCTTCCGGTGCGCCGTAACGTTTCGTCCTTCTCGCAGCAGAACTGGCAGGACCATTTTGATGAGCTGGGTGTGGGTGCCCTGTTGGCCGACATCACCAGCCGCGCGGTGCATTACTGGGGTCCGGACGGGACCTATAAACTGTATCCCAGCTCAGTCCCCATGAGTGAAGAGCTGACAAAGCGCGGCTATACCGAGGTGGTGCGCAAGCGCGAGAACCCAAGCTGGACACCGACCGCGTCGATGCGCGAGCGTGATCCTGATCTGCCGATCCGCATGGAAGGCGGTGAGCCGGGCAATCCGCTGGGCACGCGGGCTATGTATCTTGGCTGGCCTGCCTATCTGGTCCACGGTACCCATGATACCCGCAAGATTGGGCGTCAAAGCTCGTCCGGCTGTATCGGGCTCTACAATCAGCATGTCGAGGAGCTCTATCCCCTCGTCCAGGTTGGAACCCAAGTTCGACTGGTTTGAAACACAAAACCCCGGCCGCAAGGACCGGGGTTTTTTCATGACTTTGAAGAGCGTTATTCCGGCAGAATGACTGCGTCGACAACGTGGATCACACCGTTGCTGGTTTCAATGTCCGCCTGAATGACTTCGGCGTCGTTGACTTTAACCCCGCGCTTGGCGTTGACGCTCAGTCGATCACCTTGGACCGTCAGAACCTTTGCACGCTTACCAGCAATGTCACCGGACATAACCTTGGCCGGGACCACGTGATAGGTCAGAATTTCGACAAGTTGATCCTTATTCTCGGGCAGCAGAAGCGTTTCTACTGTGCCTTCGGGCAAGGCGGCAAATGCCTCATCTGTGGGGGCGAACACGGTGAACGGGCCGTCACCTTTCAACGTGTCGACCAGACCAGCAGCCTGAACAGCGGCAACAAGCGTTTCGAACGACCCGGCCGAAACGGCAGTGTCCACGATGTCGGCGGCTTGCGCCTTGACCGGCAGTGTCAGGGCAAGTGCGGCTGCGGCACCCATCAGTGTTTGGCGGAACATGGCTGTATCTCCTCTCCAGCGTGTTATCGAAAGGGGTACGGGGCCTCAGCCGCAGCGGATCACTTTGAGTTCAATTTTCTTTGATCTGCACCCAGATACTTTGCGCACGACCATCGCCCAGGAACGGCAAAGACTCGACCGCATCAGGACGATCCTGTTGCAGGTAATACCCCGGCCAAAGCATTGAAAACGCGCCAGATTGCAGCAAAGCGTGCAGCATGTACTGCTCGCCCCAACCGGGGCAGTCATAGAAGAATCGCTTGGGATATTCGTAGGGCAAAAAAACATCGTGCACATGGATCACGACACCGGGTTTCAATGCAGGAATGATGCGACAGAACAGGTGTGCGACGTCATTGCTTATGCGTACGACGTGGCTGGAATCGATGAACAGGATGTCGCCCGCCTCCAACTGATCGAACAGCGCGGGGTCGACCTCTTCCAGCCGTTTCTGTTCGAAATGATCCACCACATGGGCGATGTCTGCACGCGGATAGGGGTCAATCGCGGTGATCTGCGTCTTGAGCCCGCCGTCGATGATCGCTTGCCGGGTCACGCGCGTTGAGTTGCCGCAGCCGACCTCAATCACCCTTCGAGGTTTGAACCGACGGATCATCAGGTACAAGGCATCTGCATCGGGGCTATCATAGTAGCCATTGCCAAGCCGATAGCCGGTTTGACTGCGCGCCGGGTCCTTCATCGCGGCCAGCGCATCGGCATGTTCGCCATATTCGGCCGCCAGCGGCGCAATATCGAACTCCTTCATCCCCGGCGACAAGGCATAGGCGGGTCGAGTCAAGCCTCCTGCCCTCTCAAACGCTTCAAGGCGGGCGCGTTCGTCATTTTCGGGGGCTTTGTCGATCAGTTTAACCCCAAGTTCCTCAAGGGCGTCGTTAATTTTTCGGAATTTCTTGGGTTTCACGCGAACGCTCCGGGGTTTGGACTGTTGACTGAAGGGTTCTTATCGCCGGCGCCGGGGGCTTCGCAAGCCAAACACTTGGCAAGACGATCATTTCCGTATTCACTGTTTGGAATAACCGACGAGGGCGACCATGCAGCAAGAATACACGCTGGGTATCGAGGAAGAGTATCTTCTGGTCAACCGCGACACATGCGAACTTGCCGAAGCGCCCGAGGCGTTGATGGAAGCTTGCCAGACCGACTTCAAAGGCCAGGTCAGCCCCGAATTCCTGCAATGTCAGATCGAGGTCGGCACCCGCCCCCATGCCACTATCGCCGCCGCACGAGAGGACCTGAAACGCCTACGGTCCTGCGTGGCCAAACGCGCGGCAGACTACAACCTCGCACCAATTGCGGTGTCGTGCCATCCGTTTGCCGACTGGAAGAAGCAGCACCACACGCGCAAGGAACGCTATGACGCGCTGCAACATGCCTTGGGCGGCGTGGCGAGGCGAATGCTGATCTGTGGGATGCATGTCCATATCGGGGTTCAAGACCCTGCCCTGCGTGCTGATCTGATGCCGCAACTGGCCTACTTCCTGCCTCATCTGCTGGCCTTGTCCACCTCATCCCCCTATTGGAACGGTGAGGATACGGGGCTGTCCTCGTACCGTTTGACGGTCTTTGACAACCTTCCACGCACCGGGTTGCCCCCAGCCTTGGCCAGTTGGGACGAATATGAGCGCACCACCGGTATTCTGGTAGAGCTTGGCGTGATCGAGGATACGTCGAAAATCTGGTGGGACCTTAGGCCGTCGCACCGCTTCCCCACGCTTGAGACGCGGATCATGGATGTGCAACCGAGGCTTGAACACGCGCTGTCTCTTGCGGCGATGGTACAGGCCCTGACCCGAATGCTGTGCCGCCTGAAAGCGCAAAACCTGCGTTGGCGCAACTATGACCAGTTCCTGATCGGAGAAAACCGTTGGCGCGCACAGCGCTATGGCGTCGGCGAGGGCATGATCGACTTTGGCGACCGCTCGATCAAGCCCATGCCCGAACTGATGGGCGAACTGATGGGACTACTGGCCGAAGACACCGAGGCACTTGGTACAATGACCGAACTGGCGCGGTTGCAACAAATCGCACAGTACGGAACATCGGCCACACGTCAGCGACGCGTTTATGCCGAGGCATCCGCCCGTGGCGAAGATCCGGGAAAAGCGGTTGTCCAACACCTGATCGAGGAATTTCACCACGACCTTTAATCCCCAATAGACAGATGCTGGGAATTGCTGGCTGTGAAAAATTTCTGTAAGGATTGGGAAATAAACACTCGTTCAATTCATCCGTCGGCGTGGGAGGGAAGCCATGGATTTCGCTTTGACCGAAGAGCAGACTGCGATCTTCGACATGGCCTATGAGTTCGGGCAGAAGAACATAGCCCCCTTTGCTCGACAGTGGGAGGCTGAAGGGACCATCCCCAAAGACCTGTGGCCACGTGTCGGAGAGCTTGGATTCGGCGGCCTCTACGTCTCTGAAGACAGTGGAGGTTCGGGCCTGTCGCGTCTGGATGCCACAATGGTGTTCGAGGCGTTGTCAATGGCCTGCCCGTCCGTCGCGGCGTTTCTTTCGATTCACAACATGTGCGCGAAGATGTTGGACAGTTTCGCCGGGGATGCGCTTAAAGCACGTATCATGCCCGATGTTCTCAGCCTGAATACCGTTCTCAGCTATTGCCTGACCGAACCGGGCTCGGGCTCGGATGCTGCTGCGCTGAAAACCCGCGCGGACCGCAGCAATGAAGGATACCTGCTGAACGGGACCAAGGCGTTCATCTCAGGAGGTGGTTATTCCGACGCCTATGTCTGCATGGTGCGCACGGGACAGGACGGTCCCAAGGGGATTTCAACGGTCTATGTCGAGGACGGCGCCCCCGGCCTGTCCTTCGGCGCTTTGGAGCAGAAAATGGGATGGAAAAGCCAACCCACGGCGCAGGTGCAGTTCGACGATTGCAAAATCCCGGCCGAAAACCTTGTTGGTGTCGAAGGCGACGGGTTCAAATACGCGATGATGGGCCTAGATGGCGGACGGCTTAACATCGCCTCATGCTCGTTAGGGGCCGCGCAAGCGGGGCTGAATATGACGCTGCAATATATGTCCGAGCGGCAAGCCTTCGGTCAGTCCATCGACCAGTTTCAGGCGCTGCAATTCCGTCTGGCCGATATGGAGATCGAGTTGCAGGCCGCGCGCACATTTTTGCGCCAAGCTGCGTGGAAACTGGATCAGGGCGCGCCCGATGCGACCAAGTTCTGCGCCATGGCCAAGAAATTCGTGACCGAGACCGGATCGAAAGTGGTGGATCAGTGCCTGCAACTGCATGGCGGCTATGGCTACCTTGCAGACTACGGTATCGAGAAACTGGTCCGCGACTTGCGCGTGCATCAAATCCTGGAAGGAACGAATGAAATTATGCGCGTGATCGTGTCGCGCCAGATGCTGGCCAATCGCTGAGGGCGCTATGGCTGATATCGACATTCGAACAGCGGGCCGTGCCGGACGGATCACTCTGACCAGGCCCAAGGCCCTGAACGCGCTCAGCTATGACATGTGCATGGCCATCGACGCGGCGCTCCGCAACTGGCGCGAGGATGATGCGGTGGATCTGATCATCTTTGACGCCGAGGGCGACAAAGCCTTTTGCGCCGGGGGCGACATTGCCGAGCTTTACGAAACCGGCACCAAGGGCGATTTCGCATATGGTCAGACGTTCTGGCGGGATGAATACCGCCTGAATGCGCTGATCTTCGAATACCCCAAACCGGTCGTCAGTTTCCTGCAAGGATTTACCATGGGCGGCGGCGTTGGGATCGGATGTCACGGCAGTCATCGCGTCGTGGGCGAAAGCAGCCAGATCGCCCTGCCCGAATGCGGCATCGGTCTGGTGCCGGATGTGGGCAGTTCGCTGATGCTTGCGCTGGCCCCCGGTCGGGTGGGCGAATATCTGGGCATAGCCGGCCACCGTATGGGTCCCGCCGACGCGATTTTCGCCGGATTCGCCGATCACTACATCCCGACCGCGCAATGGGTTGACCTGATCGACATGCTCGAAGCCTCGGGCGACGCAAGCCTGCTGGCCGCCCATGCCCAAGACGCCCCTGACGGCAAACTGGCCGCGCTGCAAGACCAGATCAACATGCTTTTTGATGGTGAAGGGTTGCAGGACATCCTCAACACCCTGACCGCGTCAGACACGGATTTTGCGGCGAGCGCATTGAAAATGGTGAACCGAGGTTCGCCCCTTTCCATGGCCTGCTGTATCGAAATGCTGCACCGGCTGCGCGGGCCTAACCTGACCATTCGGAAAGCGCTGGAACATGAATTCCGCTTTACCTACCGCGCAAGCGAGCACGGAGATTTTCTGGAAGGTATCCGTGCACAGATTATCGACAAGGACCGCACACCCCGCTGGAAGCACCAAGACCGGACTGTCCCCATTGTCGAAGTGTCGCGGATGCTACAACCGCTGGGCAGCAATACGCTGACATTCGAGGAGGATTGAGGAATGAAGATCGGGTTTATCGGCCTTGGGAATATGGGCAATCCGATGGCTGCCAATTTGTCCAAGGCCGGGCACGAGGTTGCAGGCTTTGACATGGCAGACGTAGACGTTCCAGGCGTAGTTATGGCCACTTCGGGGGCTGAAGCCGCCGTCGGTGCCGAGATCGTCATCACCATGCTGCCCAACGGCCAGATACTGCGTGCTGTCGCTGACCAGATCTTGCCCGCAATGGATTCGGGCGCGGTCTGGGTGGATTGCTCGACCGTAGATGTGGACAGTGCCCGAGCAGTCGCAGACGAAGCCGCTCAAGTTGGCGTCTTGGCCGTGGATGCACCCGTGTCCGGAGGGATTGGCGGTGCCGCCGCCGGAACCCTGACCTTTATGGC
Source organism: Ruegeria sp. J8 (assembly GCF_056531925.1). Taxonomy (NCBI): domain Bacteria; kingdom Pseudomonadati; phylum Pseudomonadota; class Alphaproteobacteria; order Rhodobacterales; family Roseobacteraceae; genus Ruegeria; species Ruegeria sp. J8. Next base: position 34,914 of record NZ_JBQFMR010000010.1, on the reverse strand, counting down.
AGGTGGCATTGAGGAGGCCTTCGCCAAGGCCGCCCCACTGTTCGACATCATGGGGCAAAAGGCCGTGCATTGCGGTGGCTCTGGTGCCGGTCAGGCCGCCAAGATCTGCAACAACATGATCCTCGGCGTCACTATGATCGCCACCTGCGAGGCGTTTGCGCTGGCTGACAAGCTGGGTCTGGACCGGCAAAAGATGTTCGACGTGGTCAGCACGTCCTCGGGCTATAGTTGGACGATGAACGCTTATTGCCCCGCGCCCGGTGTAGGACCTGCCAGCCCGGCGGACAACGATTACCAACCGGGCTTTGCGGCGGAACTGATGCTCAAGGACCTGCGCCTCAGCCAGCAAGCGGCCGAAAGCTCGGATGCTGATACTCCGATGGGACAGGCGGCCACTGCGCTTTATGAGCAGTTTGTCGAGGCCGAGAACGGGCTGGGCAAGGACTTTTCTGCCATGCTGCCCCGGTTCGAAAAACGCGGACGCGGATGATATTATCCCGTGGGCGGGTATCTGCCCGCGGGGTTGACCGCCGACCTTCGGACCGCCATCTATCGAGTCAGAGCAGTTTTGTGTCGGAGATCACGATGTCACGCGTTTTGGCAGTTTTGTTAACAGTTTCCACTCTGGTGGCCGCTCCTGCGGCGGTGATGGCAGGCAATGGTAAAGGCAACGGCAAGACTACGGACAACGTTTTTCGCATCCCTTCGCAACCTGTGATTCAGGTCAAGAACAAGGGTGGCCATTGCCCACCGGGTCTGGCCAAGAAAAACGTACCTTGCGTTCCGCCTGGCCAGGCCAAAAAACTGTATCGCAACGGCGAGTTCATCAATAACGACTACCTCTGGATCAATGACCCTTACCGTTATGGTCTAGATCGCGGTTCGTATATCCGAGCTGGCGATTACGTTTACCGGGTCGACCCCGAAACGCGCAAAGTGCTGAACCTGATCGGCGCGGTCGTCGACATTCTGAACTAGGTCACACAACCTCAACGATAGCACCCAATTTTTGACGCAATTCTGCGTCATCACGATTCTCGTTATTGCGAGGATTGAATATGTATAGTGACGGTGCGATTTTTGAGTTCCGCGGCCCGTGGAACGTACCCATTCAATTGAACCAGAGCCTGATTTTACTGGTTCTGATCATCGTCGGATTCAGCTTCGACCCCGGGACCCTGCCCTATGCGCTTGGATTCGTGGGTATTTTGCTGGGCTCGATCCTGCTGCACGAACTCGGGCACGCTTGGGGTTGTTTGATCCAGGGCGTCCCCGTCAACCGCGTCGTCCTTTATTGCGGTGGCGGATTTTGCGAACATCGCCGCTCGACCTCGTCATACGAAGATGAGTTGATCGTGGCCATGGGGCCAATAGTGAACCTGACCCTTTGGGCGGTGTGTTCACTGGTCGAGCCCTTCGTTTCCTCTCCCGCGCTGGGGTGGGTTTTGGTCGTGACCGCACAATTGAACCTGTGGCTGGCGATTTTCAACATGCTGCCATTGATGCCGCTGGATGGTGGACGGCTGTTCCACGCAATGCTGAACCGCATGGTGAAACCCGTAACAGCGACCCGCATTGCCGGATTTGTCGGACTGATTGGCGTCGCCATGTGGCTGCCGATGATGGTGTTTGCCTATGTGAATTTCGGCTTTGTGTTTCTTTTCTTCCCACCATTACTGCGCCACTGGCATATGCTGCGATACGCGCAGTATTGACGCTATTCCGCCGCGACCTGTTCAGAGTTCAGCATCTGATTCAGGTATCGCCCAGTATGGCTGCGCTCGACGGCGGCCACGTCTTCGGGCGTGCCGGTGGCGACGATCTCACCACCGCCATCGCCACCTTCGGGGCCGATGTCGATAATATGGTCAGCGGTTTTTACCACATCCAGATTGTGCTCGATCACAACGACCGTATTGCCCTGATCGACCAATTCATGGAGCACTTCCAACAGCTTGCGCACGTCTTCGAAATGCAGACCCGTCGTTGGTTCATCCAGAATATACAGCGTCCGCCCAGTCGAGCGTTTGGACAATTCCTTGGACAATTTCACCCGCTGCGCCTCGCCCCCGGACAAGGTCGTGGCCTGCTGCCCAACCTTGATATAGCCCAGCCCAACACGCGCCAGCGCATCCATCTTATCGCGGATTGAAGGCACGGCCTTAAAGAACTCCTGCGCGTCTTCTACAGTCATATCAAGGACATCGGCGATGGACTTGCCCTTGAATTTGATCTCCAATGTTTCGCGATTGTAGCGCGCACCCTTGCAGGTTTCGCAGGTGACATAGACGTCAGGCAGAAAGTGCATCTCGATCTTGATGACGCCGTCACCCTGACACGCCTCGCACCGGCCGCCCTTGACATTAAAGCTAAACCGCCCCGGCTTGTACCCTCGCGCCTTGGCTTCCGGCAGACCGGCAAACCAGTCGCGGATCGGAGTGAAAGCTCCGGTGTAAGTTGCTGGATTCGAACGCGGAGTCCTCCCAATTGGGCGTTGGTCAATGTCGATCACCTTGTCCAGATGCTCCAGACCCTTGATCGTCTCACAGGGCGCAGGCGTCTGCCGCGCGCCGTTCAATCGCATCGAGGCGGTTTTGAACAGTGTCTCAATCGTCAGAGTCGACTTGCCGCCACCCGATACACCGGTCACACAAACGAACTTACCCAGCGGAAATTCTGCCGTGACGTTTTTCAGGTTATTCCCGGTGGCTTTGACGACCTTCAGCTTTTTCTTGTTCCCTTTGCGCCGGTCAGTCGGCACAGCAATCTCTCGCGTGCCCGACAGGTATTGCCCGGTCATCGAGGCCGCATCGGCCGCGATATGCTCTGGCGTTCCATGGCTGACCACCTGCCCGCCATGCACACCGGCACCGGGGCCAATATCGAACACGTAATCAGCCTCGCGGATCGCTTCTTCGTCATGTTCGACCACGATCACCGTATTGCCCTGATCGCGCAGATTCTTGAGCGTCCCCAGCAGCCGGTCATTATCCCGCTGATGTAACCCGATCGAAGGCTCGTCCAACACATATAACACGCCCGTCAAGCCGGACCCAATCTGGCTGGCCAACCGGATACGCTGGCTTTCGCCACCGGACAACGTGCCACTAGAACGAGACAGCGTAAGATATTCCAAACCCACATTATTCAGGAATCCGAGGCGCTCGCGAATCTCTTTCAGAATCGCCCGAGCAATCTCATTCTTCTGTACGCTCAGATGGTTCGGGGCGTCCTCAACCCAAGCCAAGGCCTCACGGATCGACATCTGAACCACCTGCCCCACATGCAGACCCGCGATCTTGACGGCCAAAGCTTCGGGTCGCAGACGGTAGCCTTCACAGGCCCCGCAAGGACGGTTGTTCTGATAACGCTCGAATTCTTCCCGAATCCAGGCGCTGTCGGTTTCGCGATAGCGGCGTTCCATATTCGGAATAACGCCCTCAAAGCTGCGTGTCACCTGATAGACTCGCCCGCCCTCATCATAACGGAACTGGATTTCCTCATCACCAGAGCCGCGCAGGAATACCTGTTGCACCTTGGCGGGAAGGTCTTTCCACGGGGTGTTCTTGTCGAACTCAAAATGCCGCGCAATGGCTTCGATGGTTTGCAAAAAATATGGCGACTTACCCTTGCGCCACGGGGCCAAGGCACCGTCATACAGTTTGAGCGTCTGGTCCGGCACCACGAGGCGTTCGTCAAAGAACAGCTCGACCCCTAACCCGTCGCAATCCGGGCACGCCCCAAATGGCGCGTTGAAAGAAAACAGGCGTGGTTCGATCTCGGGGATGGTGAAGCCGCTGACTGGGCAGGCAAAATTCTCGCTGAAGGTGATACGTTCCGGGTCGCCCTCCTTCGGGGCGGTTTCCAGAATCGCGATGCCATCCGCCAAATCCAAAGCGGTGCGCAGGCTGTCGGCCAGCCGAGTCTCCATCCCTTCACGCACAACAAGGCGGTCTACGACCACGTCGATGTCATGGCGGAATTTCTTGTCTAAAGTGGGCGGGGTATCGAGCTCATAGAACTCGCCATCCACTTTGACACGTTGAAAACCTTGTTTGCGCAGTTCAAGGAACTCTTTCTTATATTCCCCCTTCCGGTCGCGCACGATGGGGGCCAGCAAGTAGCCGCGCGTGCCCTCCTCCATCGTCATGATCCGGTCGACCATGTCCTGCACCTGTTGCGCCTCAATCGGCTGGCCGGTGGCGGGGCTAAAGGGCGTACCTGCGCGGGCAAACAAAAGGCGTAGATAGTCGTAGATCTCGGTCACGGTCCCCACGGTCGAGCGCGGGTTTTTCGACGTCGTCTTCTGTTCAATCGAGATCGCTGGAGACAGCCCACTGATGTGATCCACATCGGGCTTTTCCATCATGTCCAGAAACTGCCGCGCATAAGCCGACAGGCTTTCGACATAGCGACGCTGACCCTCGGCATAGATCGTATCAAAGGCCAGCGACGACTTGCCCGAACCAGATAGCCCCGTGATCACCACAAGCTGATCCCGCGGAATATCCACATCAATGCTTTTGAGGTTATGTTCGCGCGCGCCGCGCACCTCGATATTCTTCAGCTCAGCCATTCTTGGCCCCCTACACGCAAGTGACCTAGAAATAGGCGAGCAGCACTGAGTCTCCAACAGAAAAATTAGAACAAAGTGTGAACTTACGGATTATTGCCGATCACTCCTGACAAAACATGTGCGTCGGCGCGCAATGTGCTGAATGTTCAAAGTTCTGACTGAGATTTGAGAAATAAATGGCGCGGTTGACGGGGCTCGAACCCGCGACCCCCGGCGTGACAGGCCGGTACTCTAACCAACTGAGCTACAACCGCGCATCTATTTTTACGGCCTTTAACCTGGACCAAGGAGTGCAGCGATGGCGCGGTTGACGGGGCTCGAACCCGCGACCCCCGGCGTGACAGGCCGGTACTCTAACCAACTGAGCTACAACCGCCCGCTGCACGTTCGTTGCTGAACGTTGGGGTGTATTATGGCTCCGCTCGGGCAGCGTCAAGCGGCGTTTTGAAGTTTTTTCCGAATTCGGGAATTTTACCTTCGCCGAAGATCTCGGATCAACGTGTCATCACCGGTCTTGACAGTAGATCAGCCAACAACGCAAGTGGATCAAGCAGCAGGTGTTTTCGCCACAACCAAAAACTGTGTCAGCTTCGCCACATCGCACCTAATTCAACTGTGCCAGATACACTTTCCGCTCTAGCCCGATTAAGTCCGCAATTGCTCAGAAGGTCTCAACAAGACCCTATTGCACAACGAAAAGAAAACGGAGCATAAACGTGAAAAAGTTGTTTATTAGCAGCGCTTTGTCAGCAGCAACCCTGACTGGTGCAGCACAAGCTGTCGAATTTTCCGGCGGATATTTGAATCTGGATTATTCTACGTTCACAGACACCGACTTCGGTGACGCCTACAACCTGAACGGTTCTGGAGAATTGGCATTTAACCGCGCATTCAGCACACAGCTAGATCTTGGCGTCCAGCGATTTCAGGACCTAAGCGAGACCGCAACGAACTGGACCTTGCACGGCAACTGGCACACCGCCAACAACGCGTCTTTCGGCCTGTTTTACGGCCAGGAAGACCTGGACGATGCCGATTTCGAATTCTACGGTCTGGAAGCCGGATTTGATGCCGGACCCGCAGAGATCGAAGGTTATCTTGGGCGGCAAGATCTGACAAATGCCTCGGATCTGGATGGCACGCTATTTGGTATTTCGGCAAAAACCGAATTGGCTGATGCATGGGAACTGAACGCGAGCTTTGACATCGTTGACAACTTTGCAGGTGCACTGGACTACAACCTGTTTGCCATTGGCGCCTCTTATGCGGCTGCGGACAATGCCGAAGTCTACGGCAATGTCGGTGTTGCCCATATTTCGTCCCCATTGGTGTCCGGTAGCGAAAACGAAGCATATGTCAGCTTCGGCGTCCGTGTGAACTTTGGCAACGAACGCGGCACCACCTTCGGTCAGCGTGGCGTTCTGTCCAGACTGCCAGGTTTGCCGGGTCTATGAGGACATTTTCCTCTCGGGGCGCGCCTCCGGGGGGACTTTGGTGCCGGGGTTAGAAAAACGAATCCCGGCTCTTGCGGCGGGCCAAGACTCACTGTAAGACGCCGCCTTACGGGTGATTAGCTCAGTGGTAGAGCGCTTCGTTCACATCGAAGATGTCAGGAGTTCAAATCTCTTATCACCCACCATTTTCCCCTAAAACTTGGTGGTTCCTCGCGTCCCAATTCTTTGGGTAGTCGCATAAAAAGGGCGAGGTTGAAACCCCGCCCATTTTGATCATTCAATCCGAACTCAGTGCGTTCTGGCAGACGCTGCCGAACTTTCCGCGGCTTTCGCAGCCGCGGCGGCGGCCTCCTCGGCTGCTTCGTCCCATTCGATGGGTTCAGGCTCGCTAATCAGCGCCTGCTTCAGAACCTCGGACACATGCGTGACCGGGATGATCTCCAGCCCTTCCTTCACGTTATCCGGGATGTCGGCCAGATCCTTTTCATTTTCCTCGGGGATCAGGACAGTCTTGATGCCACCACGCAGTGCCGCCAGCAGTTTTTCCTTGAGCCCACCGATCGGCATCGCGTTGCCGCGCAGCGAAACCTCGCCCGTCATGGCGATATCCTTGCGAACCGGAATACCGGTCAGCACCGACACGATCGAAGTCACCATCGCCAGACCGGCCGAAGGGCCATCCTTTGGCGTTGCGCCATCCGGAACGTGGACGTGAATGTCCAGCGTGTCGAATTTCGTCGGCTTCACCCCGATCTGAGGCGAGATTGACCGCACATAGGACGATGCCGCGTCGATGGATTCCTTCATCACATCGCCCAGCTTACCGGTGGTCTTCATCCGCCCCTTGCCGGGCAGTTTCAGCGCTTCGATATGCAGCAGATCGCCCCCGACCGAGGTATAAGCCAGACCAGTCACAACACCGACCTGATCGTCCTGTTCAGCCAGACCATAGCGGTATTTGGGCACGCCCAGGAAATCATCCAGATTGTCGGGCGTCACCGTGACCGACTCGGCCTCTTTCTTGATGATCTTGGTCAGCGATTTCCGGGCAACCTTGGCGATCTCTCGTTCCAAGTTCCGCACGCCCGCTTCCCGGGTATAGGTGCGGATGATGGATTGCAGCGCATCATCGGTCAGCTCAAATTCCTTGGCCTTGAGGCCATGGTTTTTAACCTGCTTGCTGATCAGGTGCTGCTTGGCTATCTCGGATTTCTCTTCCTCGGTATAGCCAGCCAGCGGGATGATCTCCATCCGGTCCAGCAGAGGCCCGGGCATATTATAGCTGTTCGACGTGGTTAGAAACATCACGTTGGACAGGTCATATTCGACCTCCAAGTAGTGGTCCATGAACGTACTGTTCTGTTCCGGGTCCAGCACTTCAAGCATGGCCGAAGCCGGGTCGCCACGGAAATCCTGCCCCATCTTGTCGATCTCATCGAGCAAAATCAGCGGGTTCGTGGTCTTTGCCTTTTTCAGCGACTGGATGATCTTGCCGGGCATCGAACCGATATAGGTCCGACGGTGGCCGCGGATCTCAGATTCGTCACGCACGCCACCCAACGAGATGCGAATGAATTCGCGCCCCGTGGCTTTGGCAACCGACTTACCCAGCGAGGTTTTACCTACACCCGGAGGGCCGACAAGGCAAAGGATCGGGCCTTTCAGCTTTTTCGAGCGCTGTTGAACCGCCAGATACTCGACGATCCGTTCCTTGACCTTCTCAAGCCCATAGTGATCGGCATCCAAAATGTCCTGGGCACGGCCCAGATCCTTTTTGACGCGGGATTTGGTGCCCCACGGCAGCGACAGAATCCAGTCCAGATAGTTGCGCACAACGGTGGCCTCGGCCGACATGGGTGACATATTCTTGAGCTTCTTCAGCTCACCCTCGGCCTTTTCGCGCGCTTCTTTCGACAGCTTGGTCTCGGCGATTTTCTCTTCCAGTTCAGCAACTTCGTTGCCGCCGTCCTCGCCATCGCCAAGTTCCTTCTGAATGGCCTTCATTTGCTCATTCAGGTAGTACTCGCGCTGCGTCTTCTCCATCTGGGATTTGACGCGGGTCTTGATCTTTTTCTCGACCTGCAGAACCGACATCTCGCCCTGCATGAGGCCATAGACCTTTTCCAGCCGTTCACTAACCGAGAGCGTCTCAAGCAGTTCCTGCTTTTGCTCAACCTCGATGCCAAGATGGCCCGAAACCAGGTCGGCCAGCTTGGCAGGTTCGGTGGTTTCACCAACGGCGGTCAGCGCTTCTTCGGGGATGTTCTTGCGGACTTTGGCGTAACGCTCGAACTCATCTGCGACGGTGCGCAGCAGCGCCTCGGTCGTCGTCACGTCGCCCGGAATTTCGGTCAGATATTCAGCGCGGGCCTCGAAAAAATCGTCATTTTCCAGAAAATCGGTGATCTGCACGCGCGCCTGCCCTTCGACCAGCACTTTGACAGTGCCATCGGGCAGTTTCAGCAGTTGCAGCACATTTGCCAGTACGCCCGACCGGTAAATCCCGTCGATTGCGGGATCGTCCTCACCCGGATCAATCTGGCTGGACAGCAGAATCTGCTTGTCGTCCTGCATCACTTCTTCCAGCGCGCGGACGGATTTTTCCCGTCCCACGAACAGCGGCACGATCATATGTGGAAACACCACGATGTCGCGCAACGGCAGTACTGGGTACGAGGAATTCAGAGGCTCTTGCATGCTCTATCCTTATCATTGGCAAGACGGCTCCGGTCCCTGTGTCAGGCAACACTCGGCCATCTCCTGTGTAGGTGAAGAAATGGGTTTAAAATCTCACTTTTTCAACCACAGTATTGGTGTGATCTTAAGATGAACCCGTACAGAAGGAAGCGCAAGGTACCAAATTGCACCACACGTGCCCCGCAAATCCAAAGAGGGAAATCTATACTCCCGTGTTAAACAGTTTCGAACCTATACTGAAAAGAAGAATTTCTAACTGTAGAGGTTACTCGTGACAGAACAGACACTTCAAAACGCAGCGGCAAAGGATCAGGCTGCATATGAGGAAATCCGCGAAAAAAAGTACCAAGACCAACTAATCTACGCATCTCATAAGTCCGGGCGCTCCATTCTGCAAATCCAAAAAGACTTTTCACGTCTCGCGCGCTCGATCACTAAACTGAATTTGACCGAATACCTTTTGCATGGGTTTCACTACGAGGGAAATTATGCTGACGAAGAGCGTTTACAGTTCATCGGGAACAAAATCCACTGGCCCATCGCCAACACTTGCAACGATCACACTTGGAACGCGACGACAGAAGATAAAGCCCTCGCCTGCACACTACTCACCGCTGGTGGCCTTCCTGTCCCAGAGAACTTGGGTGTAATTGACAAGTCTCAAAGAGTGTTTCCCGGAATTGATAAGGTCAACACACCAGATGCGCTAAGAGCGCTGTGCCTTGAGCACGCGGACGCAGGATTGTTTGGAAAAGTCATTGGCGGCATGGTTGGATTTGGTGTTTTCCGCATTCAGTCAGCAACAGACCATTCTTTGGTTTGTAGTGGCATTGGCGAAGTAACCTACGAAGACTTCCTGGATCGCGTAGTCGGTGAAAATAGCTATCTAATTCAACGTCAATTGAGAAACCACTCGCGTATTGCCCCATTCGCGTCTGCTCTGGCCACGGTCCGAATGGTTAATTTAGTGAGCGACGAGGGCGTTTATGTGCCCATGGCAGCGATGGCGTTGGCTCAGGGGTCAAATATTGCAGACGCTTTCTGGCGCGACGGAAACATCGCATGTGCTGTCGATGTAGACACCGGAAGACTCACGACAGTTGCGCAACGAGATGATCAGGAAATTCGATACCTTGAAGATCACCCAAAACAAGTTGGTTTAAAAGGTCTCAGCTTACCATATTGGAATGAGCTGAAAGAAATTAACGCGCGCGCCGCTCGCCTCTTCGCACCAATAAGATACCAGTCAACTGATATTGCGATAACCGACACAGGACCAGTTATAGTTGAAATCAACTACGGATGCGGCTTTGGGCTCCCGCAACAAGCTTCAGGAAAAGGACTGCTTACACCAGAAGTTCGCGCATTCTTTGAAAGCTGTGGTTATGACTTCGAAGCCAAACCCCGCCGACGGTTTCGTTTTTTTGGGCGTTAGAATTACAACATCAAATCGGTTCGATATCGCCCTGTACGCGTTGGGCATGGAATTGATTTTGCCATGCCTCAAAGGTTCCCGCCGCAATCGCGCCGCGCATTCCCTGCATGATTTCTTGAAAATAGTGCAGGTTGTGCCAGGTCAGCAGCATCCCCGAGATCATCTCGTTCGCGCGGAATACATGGTGCAAATAAGCGCGGGAGTAGTTGGAACAGGCTGGACACGTACACTGCTCATCCAGCGGGCGCGGGTCATCCGCATGGCGGGCGTTTTTAATATTGACCACGCCATAGCGGGTGAAAACCTGCCCTGTGCGCCCTGAACGCGAAGGCAAAACACAATCCATCATGTCGATGCCGCGCGCAACGGCGCCTACGATGTCATCGGGCTTGCCCACTCCCATCAGATAGCGTGGCTTGTCGGTGGGCAGCATATCAGGCGCGAAATCCAGAACGCTGAACATGGCCTCTTGGCCTTCGCCGACGGCCAGTCCGCCGACCGCATAGCCTTCGAACCCGATCTCTTTTAAGGCTTCGGCGGATTCTTCGCGGAAATCGTGTTCTAGTCCACCTTGCTGAATACCAAACAAAGCGTGGCCCGGACGGTCGCCGAACGCATCGCGCGACCTGTGCGCCCATCGCATCGACAGTCGCATCGATTCAGCAATCCGGTCCCGGTCCGCGGGTAAGGCCGGGCATTCGTCGAAACACATAACGATATCCGAACCCAGCAGGCGCTGGATTTCCATTGACCGCTCTGGCGTCAGCTCATGTTTGGAGCCGTCGATATGCGATTTGAAGGTCACGCCCTTTTCGGTCAGTTTTCGAAGCCCGGCCAGGGACATAACCTGAAACCCACCCGAGTCTGTCAGGATCGGACGTTCCCAGTTCATGAACTTGTGCAAACCACCCAGACGGTCAATCCGCTCTGCCGTCGGGCGCAGCATCAAGTGATAGGTGTTGCCCAACAGGATATCGGCCCCGGTTGCGCGCACGCTTTCGGGCATCATCGCCTTGACCGTCGCCGCCGTTCCGACAGGCATAAAAGCGGGCGTTCGAACCTCGCCGCGCGGTGTGCGGATCACGCCGGCTCTCGCCTTTCCGTCGGTGGCTTTCAGGTCAAAAGAAAAACGTTCGGTCATAGGGGGCCTCGGGGTCGCTGAACCGGGCAGGATTTGCCCGATCTGCCCGTCCTTTGCAACCCGTCAGGGCAATGAAGCGACCCGTTGGGTAAAGAGATCGACCACCCCTGCCCCGTCGACATCGCAGCACACGTGCACGACGGGACGCGAAGGATCAGGGCGGGTCAGGCCAATCTCGGGGCCGTCCGCAACAACCTGCAACCCGGTTTCCACCATTGTGAACATGTCCGCATGGGTACAGGCGATCACAGCTGTCGAATCGTGCAGCCCGCAACCCTCAAGCCCACCAACATCCTTGTAGAACTTCAGATAAAACTTCGAGATATCGCGCAGGAACCCACCCATATCTGCGGATTGTTCCGCGAGGCCGTCAAAATCGGCCCCTTCGTAGAGGGTCCTGAGCGTCACATCCAAGCCAACAACCACCGTCGTAGGAGGGTTGGCAAAAACCTCATCGGCGGCAAGAGGGTCATGGTAGATATTCGCCTCGGCATGCGGGGTAATGTTACCAGGGCAATAAACAGCACCGCCCATGATGACCAAGCGGGCGATGTTCTGGGCAAATTCCGGGTCCAGACGCAGTGCAGCGGCGATATTAGTTAAGGGACCGACGGCGCAGACCACCAGTTCGCCCTTATGCACGCGGGCCATTTCAACCAGGTATTCGGCAGCGGACAGGCTGTGATTGCTCCCGATCTGAGGGATGTCGGTGACATCTCCAAACCCCTCAGGCCCATGAACATGCTCAGACGGCGCATGTGTGTCCGCCCCCTGCGCCACGGGTGCGCCTTCTGCGACCGGGGCGTTTATGCCCAGTTTATCTAACAAAAACCGCGCGTTCCGGCTGGATTGATGCACATGGGTGTTGCCGAAAACCGTGGTCAGGCCAATCAGCTCAATCTCGGGGGCAGCAGCAGCATAGGCGATGGCCATTGCGTCATCAATGCCGGGGTCAGTGTCTATAATCAGTTTCATGTTTGCCCGATAGCGCAATCGGCAAGGGATGCAAAGTGGTCACAGACAGGCCTCCGCCCCCCTTATCAGCTTATTCAATGATTTGATTCCGCGCCCCTTCTCGGGATAGCTGAGTTGAAATTGGGCGAGTCAATCCCCAAATGTATACTATAGTACACAATACCGAGAGGACAGTTATATGGAAGAACAGATTATTGGATTGATTTCATCCAACATCATTTTCCTGCTGGGCGCGGCGCTGATCGTCGTCGTCATTTTCAAGGGCATAAAGATTGTGCCTCAATCCGAGAAGTTCGTGATTGAACGGTTCGGGCGCCTTCATTCGGTCCTTGGACCGGGGATCAACTTTATCGTTCCGTTTCTGGACGTTGCACGCCACAAAATATCCATTCTGGAGCGTCAGTTGCCCAACGCGACTCAGGACGCGATCACTAAAGACAACGTGCTGGTGCAGATCGACACCTCGGTCTTTTACCGCATTCTTGAACCGGAAAAGACGGTCTATCGTATCCGTGACGTAGATGGCGCGATTGCCACCACCGTGGCCGGTATCGTCCGCGCCGAGATCGGCAAAATGGACCTGGATGAGGTACAGTCGAACCGTGCGCAGCTGATTACCCGTATTCAGGAAAGCGTGGAAACCGCCGTGGATGACTGGGGTATCGAGGTGACTCGGGCCGAGATTTTAGACGTTAACCTGGATCAGGCCACCCGCGACGCAATGTTGCAGCAGCTGAACGCCGAACGCGCCCGTCGCGCGCAGGTGACTGAGGCCGAGGGTCAGAAACGCGCCGTTGAACTGAACGCCGATGCCGAGCTATATGCGGCTGAACAAACCGCCAAAGCCCGCCGTATTGAGGCCGAGGCCGAAGCCTATGCAACGGGCGTGGTCGCCAAAGCTATTCAGGATAACGGGATCGAGGCCGCTCAGTATCAGGTCGCATTGAAACAGGTCGAGGCCCTGAACGCACTTGGCGCAGGCAATGGCTCACAAACCATCGTGGTGCCCGCGAATGCGCTCGAGGCGTTTGGCGATGCCTTCAAAATGTTGAAAGGAGGCCGGTAATGGCCGATCCGTTCTGGTTGACATGGTGGATTTGGTTGGCGGGGGCTTTGGCCCTCGGCATCCTCGAGATTGTGCTGCCGGGGTTCATCTTTCTGGGCTTCGCAATCGGCGCGGCGATCACTGGGCTGTTGCTGGTCATTCCCGGGGTCGCACCGTCCCTGCCGGTTTTGCTGCTGATCTTTGCAGCTTTGTCCTTGGTGGCGTGGCTGGTGTTGCGGCGGATGTTCGCCCTGCCCCATGGTCAGGTGAAGACCTTCCGGCATGATATAAACGAATGAATCGCTCGGCGCCCAATAAGGGCGCCACGGCACCACTGGACGCTGCCCGTGGCTTTCCCTATATAAAAGCTCAGGAAACAGACCCGAGGCACGAATGACCCACCCGAGTGAACAGTTCGAAGGCACCCCGCTGATTGCGCCTTCCACGATTGAGCACCCCTTGTATGAAGCGGTGGTCGAGGCGTGCCGGTCCGTCTATGACCCTGAGATTCCGGTCAATATCTATGATCTGGGCCTGATCTATACCATCGACATCACGCCCGAAAACGCCGTTAAGGTCATCATGACCCTGACCGCGCCAGGCTGCCCTGTCGCGGGCGAAATGCCGGGCTGGATTGTCGAAGCTGTCGAACCGGTGGCCGGTGTCAAGGAAGTGGACGTAGAACTGACATGGGAACCGCCCTGGGGCATGGAGATGATGTCCGACGAGGCCCGTCTGGAATTGGGCTTCATGTAAGCAAACCAGTTGTCGATGACTAAACCGCCCTCAATCACCGGGGCGGTTTTTTATTTGATACCGCAGGTGGATTTAATTTCTTCCGCCCGCGCGTCCAGCGCTTTGACGTAATCACCAGAGAGCATCGACAAATGTTTCTTCTCGGTTCCGGTGATAAGGCCCAGCAGCGCACCGGCTGGAAGGATTGAAACAACGCTTGCAACCTGTTGAGCTTGAGCGTGTTTTTTCTCAGCCGCGATGGCGCGCAAATCCCCTGGCGCAGTGGCGCAATTCACCGGATGCCGCTTTTCATCGGTTTGAGCCGCAGCAGCACCAGCAAACGCCGCGAGGGCAATTAACGGCACCGCTTTTATTCCACTAAGTTTTAGCGAAGAATTGATCCTGTTATCCTACCTGCAGTGTTCTCTGCTCTACTGCGTGCAAGGCTAGGACGAAGGTGCAGCGTTAGGCAAGCGTAGGTTGCATGTGTGCCTACCTGAGTGGAAAACTTAGGTAAGCACGTCTGCTATGTCTTGAGACTGCCCCACCAGAGGACTAAGTTATTAACAACGCGCGACGACGGAGACGAAAATGTTTGGCATTCCCGGCAAACAGGCCGTGACCATGACCCCAAAGGCTGCGGCCCAGATTGTACGCCTGATGGAATCGGGCGGGCACGCGGGACTGCGCATTGGCGTCAAGAAAGGTGGCTGCGCAGGCATGGAATACACCATGGATTATGTGGATGAGGCCGACACCAATGATGAGGTGGTCGAACAGGATGGCGCACGGGTGATGATCGCCCCAATGGCGCAAATGTTCCTGTTCGGGACCGAAATCGACTATGAAGTCTCGTTACTGGAATCCGGTTTCAAATTCCGAAACCCCAACGTGGTCGATGCCTGCGGCTGCGGCGAGTCGATCAAGTTCGACGAAACCCTGTCAGCGCAGAATTAGGACGCCGTTTTCAGGTGGACGTACGTCTCGTTGAACCGCCGGGTCAGGTGTTCTCCGGCTGAAATCACTTGGTCCGACTCAGGTAGCGCAACGTTGGTGTCATAGGACGGGTTAAAAAACAGCGGCACCGAAACCCGTTCATCCGCTCCTCCGACGACCCTGTGCATGGTCGCTTTGACCTGCCCTGCGGTCCAGAACTCCAGCATTTCCCCGAAGTTGATCACGAAGGTGCCGGGGTCGGCTTGGACCTCGGCCCAACTTCCATCCGGCAATTGTGCCTCAAGTCCCGGAGTGCCGTCGGTCGCCAGCAAGGTCAGGCAGCCATAATCCGTGTGCGCGCCGATCCCGAAATCACGCGCCCCCGCCCAAACGGGACGCTGAGGGTAGAAGTTGCCGCGCAGCAAAGCCATCGGCGTGTCAAACGCCGCATCAAAGCTGCCCGCGTCGCGGCCCAAAGCAACGGCAATCGCTCGCAAGATACGCATCGCAACGGCACAAGCGTCACCATAGTAGCCTTGAATCATGTGCTGAAAACCAGACGGCGCGTCGGGCCATTGGTTAGGGGCGTAAACGCTCAGGCCCCGGTCGGCATAGGCACTGTCCTCGGGCAGATCGAAACCGCAATCGAACACCTCTTTGTAGTCCGGATTCGCATCGGGATCGACTTGTTCGGAATGCGGCGCACCCCAGCCTCGATTTGCCCCGGTCTTTGCCATGTCTACGCGGCTTTTTTGCGCCTCGGGCAGGTGGAAAAACGCTTTGTAAGCGGCTAGGACGGCTTCGATCCTCGCCTTGTCTAATCCAGTGTTGGAGACGCGCAGAAACCCAACGTCGCTAACGGCGCGCCGCAATCTGGCCAGTTCCGCCACATCACGGGCGTCCAATTTCGCAAGATCCAGTGTGTCGATCATCTCTGCCTCATTCGCTCGCGCGAGTTCTGTCGATTTCTGCGATGGTCTGCAACCGGAATTGTCACGACCCCCGGCGGGTGTTATCCGAAACACAAACAAAAATTCTTGTGGGAGTGTGTGCGATGCGGCGCAAGCTGGCGGCTGGTAACTGGAAAATGAATGGGCTGTCGGCCGAGCTAGAGGAGTTGAGCACCCTCGCCCGCATGTATCCGTCCCCCACGGTCGATGTGCTGATCTGCCCGCCCGCAACCCTGCTGCACCGCGCGGCCAGCACCGTGCAGGCCACAGATATTCAGGTTGGCGGTCAGGATTGCCATGCAAACACCTCTGGCGCCCATACCGGTGATATCAGCGCCGGAATGCTGCTCGATGCAGGGGCGTCCGCGGTCATTCTGGGCCACTCTGAACGGCGAGAGGATCACGGCGAGCAAAATGAAGACATCCGTGCTAAGGCCCGTGCTGCCATGGACGCTGGGTTGAAAGCCATCATCTGTGTCGGTGAAAGCCTGGAACAGCGCGAAGCAGCCAACACGCTGGATATCATCGGTGGTCAGATGTCGGGCTCGATCCCTGATCAGTCAACCGGTGAGAACTTGATCGTAGCCTATGAACCCATCTGGGCCATCGGCACGGGCAAAGTCCCCACCCTCGACGAAATCGGAGAGGTCCACGACTTTATCCGAACCCGTCTGGAACGTCGCTTTGGCGAGGGCGTGGGCCGCTCGGTCAGGCTACTTTATGGCGGGTCGGTCAAACCCGGCAATGCCGCAGACATCTTTGCCGTGTCCAACGTGGACGGGGCATTAGTCGGCGGGGCCAGCCTGAAAGCGCAGGATTTCGCGGGCATCATCGACGCGCTGCAAAACGCCTGAGCGTCACGCCAGTTTCATAGTTACCAAACCGGCCAAAATCAGGGCCGCTGCAATCAAGCGCGGGGCTGTCAGGGCCTCGCCTAGAAACATGACGCCGATCATGAACGCTCCAACCGCACCGATCCCGGTCCAGATCGTATAGGCCGTGCCGAGTGGCAAATCCCGCATAGCCAGTGCCAGCAAGCCAAAAGACCCGATCATCGACACGCCCATCAGCGCGGTCGGCCAAAGCCGGGTGAAGCCAACCGATTGCTTCATCGCAACGGCCCAGACGATTTCCAACAAACCGGCGAATAGCAGAAAAATCCAGGGCATAGAGGCACCTCATATCCGTTCGGGTCGTCCCGAATGATCAACCAAAGTGGTGAGGTCGTCCTCTGCCCTCCAGATGGGCATGATCCGCAATTCGTCAAGAGGGGCGCAAAGGAAAAAGCCGGGCCTCTGGGGGCCGGCTTTCATGTGGTTCACGGCTAGTTCGTTATGATCTCTGGACCCATGAAAGTGTTGGGCAAGAAGGTCGATATCCATGGGATATACGTGACCATGATCAGGAAGACGAACAGAACCGCCAGGAAGGGCAGCGCCGCCTTCACGACGCTCATCATCGGCATTCCGGCCACGCCCGAGGTCACGAACAGGTTCAGCCCGACCGGAGGTGTAATCATCCCAATCTCCATGTTGACCACCATGATGATGCCCAGATGGATCGGGTCGATGCCCAGTTCAATCGCAATCGGGAACACCAGAGGTGCCACGATGACCAGCAGGCCCGAAGGCTCCATGAACTGACCGCCGATCAGCAGGATCACGTTCACCACGATCAAGAAGGTCACAGGTCCCAGACCCGCCGACAGCATGGCACTGGCGATGTGTTGCGGCACCTGCTCGTCGGTCAGCACATGTTTCAGGATCAGCGCGTTGGCGATCACGAACAGCAGCGTGACGGTCAGCTTGCCTGCCTCGAACAGCGTATGTTTGGTATCGGGGTGGAAAAAGGCCGTCACCAGCGCATAGGGCTTTTTGATCAGTGGCAGATTGGGTTGCCCTTCTTCCGTACTGAGCGGGCCCATGTCCTTGTAGACGAAGCTGGCAATCAGGAAGGCATAGACGGCGGCCACGGCCGCGGCTTCGGTCGGTGTAAAGATACCGCCATAAATACCACCCAGAATGATGACGATCAGGAAAAGGCCCCATCCGGCCTCGCGCGCCGAGGCAAAGATCTCGCCCCATCCTTTCCACTCACCTTTGGGCAGGTTCTTGACCTTGGCCATGACATAGATGGTGATCATCAGCATCAGACCTGCCATCAGGCCCGGAATGACCCCTGCAAGGAACATGCGCCCGACCGAGACCTCGACGGCGGCTGCATAGACAACCATCACGATCGACGGCGGGATCAGGATGCCCAGCGTACCCGCGTTACAGATCACACCAGCGGCGAATTCCTTGGAATACCCCACCTGACGCATCCCTGCGATCACGATCGAGCCGATGGCCACAACGGTCGCCGGGGACGACCCCGACAGTGCCGCGAACAGCATACAAGCAAACACGCCCGCAATCGCCAGACCACCAGGCAAATGCCCAACACAGGCAATCGAGAAGCGTATGATCCGCCGCGCCACACCGCCCGTTGTCATGAAAGACGACGCCAGAATGAAGAACGGGATTGCTAGCAGGGTGAAATGCCCCTCGAAGGCCTCGAACAGCGTGCCTGCGACCGAGGCCAAAGAACTGTCAGAATAGATCAGCAGGAACAGGGTCGAGCTAAGGCCAAGCGCCACCGCAATCGGAACACCGATCAACAGCAGGCCAATGACCATTGAGAAAAGAAGAACGACGTCCATCAGTCATGCACCCCTTGTTGTGCGCGGACTTCTTCGATCTCGTCCTCGACTTCGTGGCTGGCGACAAGGCGGTCGGTTTCGCCGCGCCAGATTTGTACTGCAACCTGAGAAAAGCGGATCACCAGCAGGATCATCGACACCGGCAACACCAGATACGGGATCACCTTGGGCAGCTTTTCATAGCCCTCGCCATAGTTGATCATGTCTTCCAAAAACCGCAGCGGCGCGACCATTGGGATGTCGTCAACCTCGTAAAAGCTCTGGCTGCGCGCACCGGTATCGAACCCGGTCGGGAACCACCGGCCTGAGGTCGGCGGCAGATCCGCGAAGACGGCCCAATAGTCATAAGACCCCTTTAGCAGCAGCAACGAGAAGACCAGACAGCACGCCACCGCAATTAGAGCCAGGATGCGTCGCGGCGCAGGTGCCAGCATATTCAGGATCGCATCCACGCCCAGATGCGCGTGTTTCTTCACTGCATAGGACGCCCCCAACAGCACCAACCAGCCAAAGGTGAACACTGTCAGTTCCAGCGCCCACAGGATGTTAGAATTAAAGACGAACCGCGCGATGACGTTGGCGAAGGTGACGACGGTCATCACCCCCAACAACAGCGCGATCATCGTCTCTTCGATATGGTCGATCAGCCCGCCAGAGCCGGGTTTCGCACCAGACATCTCATTGTCCCCGCATTTTGTGTGATGAGAATAATTGGGGCGGGCCTGTTTCAGCCCGCCCGGCCCGCGCATCGATAACTCCCCAGTCCCCCGACGCGCGGACTGATCGGATTAAAATCCGGTGTTGATCGCCTGTGCAGCGTCGATCTTGTCCTGACCCACATCGCCAGCGAACTTGTCCCAGACAGGCTTCATCGCATCGACCCAAGCCTGACGCTGGTCGGCGTTCAGCTCACGAATGGTGCCGCCGGCGTCGATCACCGACTGCTTGGCCGCTTCGTTCACCGCAAAGGCTTCTTTGTTCCGCGTCTCGGTGACTTCACTCAGGATCGTCAGGAACTGATCGCGCACTTCGGGGTCCAAGCTGTCCAGCCAGTCAACCGAAGTCACAACCAAGTAATCGATGATGCCGTGGTTGGTCTCGGTAATACCGTCCTGCACTTCGAAGAACTTCTTGCCGTAGATGTTCGACCAGGTGTTCTCCTGCCCGTCCACAACGCCCTGCTGCAACGCGCCATAGACTTCCGAGAACGCCATTTTCTGCGGGCTACCACCAATGGCTTCCATCTGCGCGACCAGCACGTCCGAAGACTGAACACGGAACTTCAGACCATCCGCATCGGAAGGATCAACCAAAGGTTTGTTCGCCGACATTTGCTTCATGCCGTTGTGCCAAAATGCCAGCCCCTGCAGGCCACGGCGCTGCATGCTGTCCTTCATCGCTTGA
Source organism: Ruegeria sp. J8 (assembly GCF_056531925.1). Classification (NCBI taxonomy): domain Bacteria; kingdom Pseudomonadati; phylum Pseudomonadota; class Alphaproteobacteria; order Rhodobacterales; family Roseobacteraceae; genus Ruegeria; species Ruegeria sp. J8. The sequence goes on along the minus strand of NZ_JBQFMR010000010.1, from coordinate 14,865 downwards.
CCGTCAGCCGAGGCTTGGAATGCGTCCACCGCATCAATGTTCTTGAACATGAACGGCAGGTCGAACAGACGGAACTGCTTGGTGAACTTTTCAAACTTCGACAGCGACGGCGCGGCCAGTTGGACGTCGCCCTGCAGCATCGCCTCCAGCACCTTGTCGTCATTATAGAGGGTCGAGTTCGGGAACACCTCCATGCACATAACGCCGTTCATCTCGTCATTGACACGCTGCTCCAGCAACGATGCAGCAATCCCCTTGGGGTGCTTGTCGGTGTTGGTCACATGCGCAAACTTCACCACGATCTCGCCGTCGTCACACGCCGCCATCCCAGCGGTCGCGGTCGCGGTCAGCGCCAGTGCGGTTGCGGCTGTTGTCAGGAATTTCATCTGTCCTATCCTCCCAGACTTCACAAAACTTCTCCCAGACGCTCGACGAGCGCCTCATGCCGGGCAGTGAACCGAATCGCCTCTTACCGCTCAACTTTTTGTTCTGAATGCCGGTTGATTGTATTTTTTTGTTAATTAACAGTTCATTACAAGCCGCGCGAACAGATCTTTGGCTGCTATCCTTGAGCGACGTGCGAAATTTCGCACAAGCCCAAACCCCTTCTGTGCGGTTTTCCGCACAACTTGATTCGCCCATCGAGAATCACCACCCAATCAAGCGCAACCACAGTTCGCGTCAGCGAACTGCCCGGCCCAACCGCCTGACCTGCATGAAATGCAGAGAAAGCGGGCGGGAGCACCTACCTGCGATAATCCTCGGGCCGAATGCCATAGCGAGCCAGCTTGTCGTAAAATGTCTTGCGCGGCAGTTTCAGCGCCTTGGCCGCGTCCGATGCTTTGCCGTTATGGCGCCCCAGCGCCGCGATCAAAAGTGACCGCTCAACTTGGGCCATCTGCTCGCTCAGACCCAACTCAGTGGCGGCGCCCACCTCATCCGGCATCCCAAGCACAAAGCGCATGGCCGCTGACATCAAGGATCGGGCATTCCCTGGCCAATCTTGCGACATCAAAGCCGCCAAATGTTCGGAAGAGATGTCAGGTACTGCAATGCCAGCCTGTTCCGCAGCCTGCGCGACGTAGTGGCGAAAGATCACCGGGATATCCTCGGGCCGCTCGGACAGGGACGGGATGCGCACGCGCATCACATCCAACCGATAGAACAGGTCCGCATGAAACTGCCCTGTTGCGGACAGATCCGCCAGATCCGCAGTGGTGCCGGCGATGATCCGTGCCCCAACCCCCTGCTCGATGATTTCAAGCGCCGCATATTGGGTGTCTTTCGGCATCACCGAAACCTCGTCAAGGAACAGTGACCCACCAGCCGCGTCCTCACACACCTGCTGCAAAGACTGAACCGACATGCCCGAAGCGGGCCGCTTGACGAATGGGCCCTGCGATTGCGGTGACATCAAATGAACCACCTCAGCAACCTTTGATATCCCACTGCCCGCAGGTCCTGTCACCAGAACCTCGGCCCCAGTCGGCGCAACTGAACGCACCCGGTCCCGCAACGTCTCCGACCGCGCAGACAGACCAAACAGAAGCCGCGCCGCCGGGTCGCCCTTTTCCAACTCCTGTTTCAAGGCGCGCTGTTCCAGCACTTGCCGCCGCGCCAGATGCGCCCGTTCCAGCACCTCAAGCAGATCAGAGGCCGCACAGGGCTTTTCCAGAAAATCGAACGCACCCTTGCCCATCGCCCGAACGGCCATTGGAATATCGCCTTCGCCTGTCAGCAGGATCACCGGCAACTCGGGATCAACCTCCAACGCGTAGTTCAAAAGGTAAAACCCGTCCCGTCCGGGCATGCGGATATCCGAGACGATGACCCCCGCAAAATCCGCGCGAATATGGTCCTTGGCCGCAACAAAAGAACCTGCCGTGACCGGCGCGTAATCCGCCAGTTCCAGCGTTTGCGCCAATGCCTCGCGGACCGCCGCGTCATCATCGACCAGAAGAACCTTGCGTGTCATACCACTTCATCTTCCCGAAAATACTCCAGTTCAACCGTAAAGGTCGCCCCTGGATTCGAGTTCACACCGCGAATATTGCCGCCAAAGCTTTGCACCAGCCCGTACGAGATCGAAAGACCCAGCCCCATCCCCTCTGAGGAGCCGACCTCTTTGGTCGTATAAAACGGTTCGAACAGTTTTTCCGTATTTTCAATCCCCGGACCGATATCGCGGACTGTCACCGACAGCTTTTCGTCATCATGTATTTCAATGTCGATCCGCCGCTCGGGTTGCTGGCTCATGGCGTCGGCGGCGTTGTTGATCAGGTTGACGAAAACCTGCCCCAGACGCACCTCTCCGCCCCACGCGAACACAGGCCGCACCGGAGGGGTCCAGTCCAGAACCACCCCATCCGCGCGCAAACGCGCCTCGGTCAGTTCGATCGCGGTTTCGATGACCTGCACCAGATCAACCTTGCTCATCGGCTCGCTTTCATTGCGCGCAAACGCCCGCAGGTTCTTGATGATGCGGGCCATACGTGCGGCCATATCGGAAATGCGGGTTAGGTTCTCAGCGGCCTTTTCCTCGCGTCCACGGGTCAGGAAAGCGGTTCCATTATCGGCGAATTGCCGGATCGCCATGAGTGGCTGGTTCAACTCGTGACTGATCCCAGCAGACATCTGCCCCAATGCGCTGAGTTTTCCAGCCTGCACCAATTCTTCCTGCGCGTGTTTCAGGGCGGTTTCCGCCTCCTGTCGCTCATGCACTTCGCGGCGCAGGGCGGTGTTGGCATCCGTCAGTTCATGAGTGCGTTGCGCCACGCGGCTTTCCAACTCGACATTGGCCAAGGCCAAAGTGCGCCTGCGCTCGGTGGCCAGATACAACAAAGCCCCAAAGGCCAGACAGATTGCCGCCACCGTCGCCGCCTGCAACCCGGCCAAGCGCAGGGCCGGAGCAACATCGACCAGCACTTCGGCCGTCATGTCGATCACTGGCAGATCCAGCGTCAGATGCAAGGCACGTTGCGGTAAATACCGACCCCAATCGACCTCCCACAACTCATGCGGTCCCACTTGGACCGAGGCGAAGGCCACGGACTCACCGGTTGGCGGAGATAGCCCCAGCTGGCCGTCGTCACGGCGCCAGAACAACAGGTCCGAGCGATTGGAGATGAACACGACCCCCTCGGCATCGACAAAGAAAACAGCCTCGGTACTGCCGCGCCACGTCTGCTCGACATCCTGCACGTCGGCGATGACCATTAATGCCCCGTCCACCTGCCCTTCGGGGCCAAACGCGGGGGCGGCGTAAGAATAGATCCGGTCCCCGGTCGCGTCTAACACCCCATGCGCACTGCCCATCGCACCCTGCAAGGCACGCTCAAAGGCAGGGTGATCGGCCATATTGGTCTGTGCCGCCGGTTGTGCCGAGGCCAGAACCTGACCGTCGCGGTCCAGATAGATCATATCGACCGCCGCTGTCTTGTCGGCAACATCCAACAGCACGAAGCGCGCATCGCGCCGTTGTGCTTCGGTCTCCAGCGTGTCGAAAGCAGGATGTGTGGCCATCAGAACGGCAAGTTCCTGATAGACCTGCATCTGAGTGCTCAGCCGGTCGGCAGCGAGTTCCAGATCAGCCTCGGCCTTGTCACTAAGTTGCAGCAGCGCCTGCCGGTAGCCGTATGACCACACCCCTGCCGCCAACAGCGCGACAGACAAGACAAATCCCAAAACAACCCAAACCCTTTGCATGAAATAGGGTCTTGCATTCACCGGGCCTCATGGCAAGTGTCCTTGGAATGAAGACGCTTACCCAATCCCCGGTTGCACCGGACTTCGTCCAAAACCCCTACCCTTTCTATCACCATGCCCGCGCATCCGGCGATCTGATTTATTGGGACGACTATCAGATTGTGGCCGCCGTTTCGCACAAGGCCCTGCAAACGTTGCTGAAAGACCGCCGCTTTGGCCGTGAAACCCCAGCCGAGATGCAAAAGCCGGGTCCAAGGCACCTCGCCCCATGGTTGGCGATCGAGGCGCATTCCCTGCTTGAGCTGGAACCACCCCGCCATACTAGATTGCGGGCCTTGGTGATGCGCGCCTTCACCTCGCGCGCGATTACTGCGCTAGAGCCCGCAATACGGGACCTGACCCACGCATTGATCGACGATTTCCCGGATTCCCCGTTCGATCTGCTGGACCGGTTTTGCACCCAAGTGCCCGTGATCACCATCTGCCGCCTGCTGGGCGTACCCGAGGAGATGTCGCCGGACCTGCTGCGTTGGTCCCATTCCATGGTCGCCATGTATCAGGCCAGCCGAACGGCACAGACCGAACAAGATGCAGCCGCAGCCTCGCAAGAATTCACTGATTTCCTGAACAGCTATATCGACCGCCGTCGCACGGATTCGCGTGATGACCTGATCACCCGGCTGATTGCAGCCGAGGAAGATGGCGAGAAACTGACGCGCGATGAATTGGTCGCCACTTGCGTCCTGCTGCTGAACGCCGGACATGAGGCAACCGTGCATTCGCTGGGCAACGGCGTGAAGACAGCGTTGGAACTAGGCCTTGATCGCAGCGTCTTTCAGCCGGGTGTCATAGACGGAACGGTCGAGGAAATCCTGCGCTACGATCCGCCGCTGCACATGTTCACGCGCTATGCTTACGAAGACGTCACCCTGTTCGACCACAGTTTCAAACGCGGCGACGAGGTGGCCTTGCTTTTGGGGGCGGCGAACCGCGACCCGGCAGTGTGGACAAACCCAGATCAGTTTGACCCAACCCGCCCGGTTGTCACCAACACCAGTTTTGGCGGCGGCTTGCATTTCTGTGTCGGGGCGCCGTTGGCACGGCTGGAAATGCGAGTCGCGCTGTCAATCCTGTTCAATCGGTGCCCCTCTCTACGCCTGAGCGAAGCACCGGCCTATGACAACACCTATCACTTCCACGGCTTGCAGCGCTTGATAGTGGAAACCTGAAACTATCCGTCGACCAAAGCACCCAAGGGCAACATCGTGGTGGACTTGATTTCCTCCATCGATAGCAGCGCGGTCACGTTGTGGACCCGCACTTCCGAGATCAGGGTCTGGTAGAACTCATCATAGGCGCGCGCATTCTTGACACGCACTTTCAGAATATAGTCGATATCTCCCGCCAGCCTGTGCGCCTCTTGCACTTCGGGCCGATCCCGCAAGGCCTTGAGGAACCTGCGCTGCCAATCAGCCTCGTGCTCTGAGGTTCTGATCAGCACAAAAAACGTAGCCTCGAACCCCAGCGCCTCGGCGTCCAGCAAAACGGTCTGCTGACCGATTACTCCGGCCCCTTTCAGCTTGCGGATCCGATTCCAGACCGGGGTCTTGGAGCTGCCGACCCGCGCTGCTATTTCGTCCAGCGATTGACTGGCATCGCGCTGAAGCTCAACCAGAATTTTCCGATCCGTGTCGTCTATTCGCACCGACATTCCAATTTATCCCTCGTTTCGAAACCCACGTTCCACATTCCAATTTTACAGGAACGTTTGTTCTTATTTAAGCGCCTATATGGCGCAATACTGGGAATATTTCCTATATTGCAGGTCAAGTCAAACCAACCGGAATCAACTATGCAAGACGCACGTTCATATGATGGCACAGGGCATGTCGACTTTGTCGGCGCGGGCCCCGGCGATCCTGAATTGCTGACGCTCAAGGCGCTGCGTGCGTTCGAGCGCGCGGATGTCATACTGCATGACCGCCTGATTAGTGCCGAGGTTTTGGCGATGGCGGGAAAAACGGCTGCTCTGGTTGATGTGGGTAAAGCCGGTTTTGGTCCTTCGTGGAAACAGGCGGATATCGACGCCCTATTGGTGGAACATGCGTTAAAAGGTCAGCGGATCGTACGCCTGAAATCCGGTGATCCTACCGTGTTTGGCCGTCTGGACGAAGAGATCGAGGCCGTTGAAGCCTCAGGCATCTCTTGGACCATCATCCCCGGTATTACGGCTGCCTCGGGCGCTGTGGCGGGTATCGGCCAAAGCCTTACCCGGCGCGGCCGCAATTCCTCGGTCCGGTTCTTGACCGGCCACGACATGAAGGGCTTTGCCGATCACGACTGGGCAGCACTGGCGCGTCCGGGCTCTGTCGCGGCAATCTATATGGGCAAAAAATCGGCTCGGTTCATCCAGGGCCGCTTGATCATGCACGGCGCCGACCGCGCCACGCCCATCACATTGGTGGAAAACGCCTCGCGCCCTGATCAGCGCATCGTGTCAACCAATCTGGACCAGTTGCCCGCCGATCTGAACGCCGCCGAAATGGACGGCCCCACCCTGACTTTTTACGGCCTTGCCCCGCGCCAAGCGGCCAAGACCCTGACCGAATTCAAGAAGGAGCACGCCTGATGGCCCGCGCTTTTACCCCCAAAGTTGTCACTGCGAATGACCTTCTAGAAGGCGACGTGATCTACCTGACCGCCGATGACCGTTGGTCGCGCGACCTGGCCGAGGCCGAGCTGATCACCGACGAGGCCCACGCTCAGGTCCGCCTGCTGGATGCCGCGCGTCAAGCCAATAAGATCGTCGGCGCATATCTGGCCGATGCAGTGGCCGGTGAAAACGGCCCCGAACCCACCCATTTCCGCGAGGACTTCCGCCGCACCGGCCCGTCCAACTATGCCCACGGCAAGCAGGAAACAACAACGCAGCCCCGGGCCTGATCTCTGGCCCTCTCTCTCCCCAAAAAGGCCCCAAGGTATCGGGGCTGCAACTAAGGACAGCTAATCATGTATCGCTACTCCGAGTTCGACACAGCATTTTTGGCAGAACGTAACAAGCAGTTCCGCGCCCAGGTTGAGCGTCGCATCGACGGCTCGCTGACCGAGGATGAGTTCAAACCCTTCCGTCTGATGAACGGCCTGTATCTGCAACTGCACGCGTACATGCTGCGCGTCGCCATTCCCTATGGCACGCTGTCCAGTGCACAGATGCGCCAACTGGCCCTGCTGGCCGAGAAGTGGGACAAGGGCTATGGCCATTTCACCACCCGCCAGAACATCCAGTATAACTGGCCTAAGCTGAACGACGTTCCGGATATGCTGGACGCGCTGGCCGAGGTTGGCATGCACGCCATCCAGACCTCGGGCAATACGATCCGCAACGTGACCGCCGACCATTTCGCCGGTGCCGCCGCGGACGAGATCGCCGATCCTCGCCCCTATGCCGAACTGCTGCGCCAGTGGTCCACCGATCACCCGGAATTCCAGTTCATGCCGCGTAAGTTCAAGATCGCCATCACCGGTTCGGAAAACGACCGTGCTGTAATCAAAGCGCACGACATCGGCCTACAACTGGTTGAACGCGACGGCGTTCTGGGCGCCCGCGTGATCGTGGGCGGTGGTCTGGGCCGTACGCCGATGATCGGCAAGGAACTGTCGGATTTCGTCGCCTTTGACGACCTGCTGGCCTATCTTGAAGCGACTGTGTCTGTCTGGAACCAGATCGGCCGCCGTGACAACAAATACAAAGCACGCATCAAGATCACCGTTCATGAAAACGGCATCGACACCATCCGCGCCAAGGTAAACGAGCGCTTCCTTCAGGTCCGCCCCCAATTCAAAGGCGCCGATATGGCGTTGTTGGAAGAGATCAAGGGCCACTTTGCAGCGCCTGATTTCCGTCAGGGCTCGGTCGCGTCCTTTGAGAGCGCCTATACCAACGATCCAGTCTTCCGCTCGTGGGTCGATACCAATATCGCGCCGCATAAGAACGCGGACCACGCGATTGTCACGATCTCGATCAAAAAGCACGGCGCGACACCGGGTGATGCGACCGCAGAACAGATGCGCGTGATGGCCGATTTGGCTGAAGAGTTCGCTTATGATGAGCTGCGCATCAGCCACGAGCAGAACGTGATCCTGCCGCATGTCCACAAATCGGACCTGCCCGCGATCCACGCCAAGCTGAAGGAATACGATCTGGCCACCGCAAATATCGGCCTGATCAGCGACATCATCGCCTGCCCCGGCATGGATTACTGCGCGCTGGCCACGGCACGTTCGATCCCGGTTGCACAGGAAATCGCAACCCGCTTTGACGATCTTAAGCTGGAGCATGATATCGGCCACCTGAAGATCAAGATCTCGGGCTGCATCAACGCTTGTGGTCACCACCATGTGGGTCACATCGGCATTCTGGGTCTGGATCGTGCAGGCGTCGAGAACTACCAGATCACTCTGGGCGGCGACGGCACTGAAACGGCAGCCATCGGCGACCGTACCGGTCCAGGCTTTGCTTATGATGAGATCGTCCCGGCGGTCGAGCGGATCGTGAACACCTATTTGGAACAGCGCGACAGCTCCGAAGAAGAGTTCCTGCAGACCTATCGCCGTGTCGGCATGGCTCCGTTCAAGGCAGCTCTGTACCCCGAGGCTCAGGCGAATGCCGCTTGATCTGATCCAGACGGAACTGGGCAAAGACCGCAGCGAACTGACCGAAAAAGTCGAGGCGCTGAACGCCCGGTTCCGGCACCACAGCGCGCATGACGTGATGCACGGTGCCATTGACCAGATTGAAGATCTTGCCCTGGTGTCCAGCTTTGGGGCCGAGTCGGTAGTGTTGCTGCACATGGCGGCGGTGGTCGACAAGATGACCCCGGTGCTGTTTGTGGACACTCAGATGCTGTTTACCGAAACGCTGGAATACCAGCAGGAGGTCAGCGAACGTCTGGGGCTTAAAAACGTGCAGATCATCCGCGCCGAGGACGAGGATGTGAAGCGCGACGACCCCTATGGTGCCCTGCGTCTGCGGGATACGGATGCGTGCTGTAACTTGCGCAAGACCTTCCCGCTGCAACGGGCCCTGACGGGCTACTGCGGCTGGATCACCGGGCGCAAACGGTTTCAGTCCGGCACCCGCGCCGCGCTGGAGTTCTTCGAGGTCGAAGACGGCACTGGCCGGATCAAGGTCAACCCGTTGGCCCATTGGGCGCCCGAGGATGTGCGCGCCTATATGGAAGAAAACAACCTGCCCCGGCATCCACTGGTGGCCAAAGGATACCCCTCGATCGGTTGTGCGCCCTGCACCTCGCCGGTCAAAGAAGGCGAAGACCCTCGCGCCGGACGTTGGCGCGATCAGAACAAGGAAGAATGCGGCATCCATTTTGTCGATGGCAAGATGGTGCGCGCCGGAGAGACAACATGAACGTAATCGTAGATGATGAGGGCTTTGCCCCCGACGACTGGACCGATGGGTTTGTTACGCTGGAAGACGCCGCCAATGACGTGGTTGCGTTGGATGTGGCCTCGGACACCGATCCGGATGAGCTGTTTGAACGTCTGGGCAGCGCCAAAATGGTGCGCGTGGACTTTCCGTCGTCGGCTGATGGGCGCGGCTTTACCATTGCCCGCATTTTGCGCCTGAAAGGCTATACCGGCCGTCTGCGCGCCCGCGGCCATGTGCTAGCGGATCAATTCGCCATGGCTCGCCGTAGCGGCTTTGACGAGGTCGAGATCGACCAGGCACTGGCCCAGCGTCAGCCCGAGGATCAGTGGCTGGCCCGGTCGAACTGGGAAGACAACAACTATCAGGCCCGCCTGCGCGGTTAAGACCGCCATCGGTCAACTTGAGGACAGGACGTGGGGGCAACTGCCCCCTTTTCCTGACGTGGATCAAAGATTAAACGGAGATGCCGGTTTACCCAACTGGCGGATATAACGATGACAGAGATGAAACCAGTGAGTGAAGCAACCGCCGTGAAGGCCCCCGTTCTGCCCGACGCCCAGACCGTCACCGACGTCAAGCATTGGACCGACAGCCTGTTTTCCTTCAAAGTGTCGCGCCCGGCCTCGCTGCGGTTCCGCTCGGGCGAGTTTGTGATGATCGGTTTGATGGGCGATCCCGACCCCAAGACCGGCCGCCAAAAACCGCTTCTGCGCGCTTATTCGATCGCGTCGCCCTCCTGGGACGAAGAGCTGGAGTTCTACTCGATCAAGGTGCAGGATGGTCCGCTGACGTCAAAGTTGCAACATATCAAACCCGGCGATCAGATTATCCTGCGGCCCAAGCCCGTTGGCACGCTGGTACATGACGCCCTGCTGCCCGGCAAACGCCTGTGGTTCTTCGCCACTGGCACCGGCTTTGCGCCCTTCGCCTCGCTGCTGCGCGAACCGCAGACCTATGAAGATTATGATGAGGTCATCATCACGCATACCTGCCGCGAAGTGGCCGAACTGGAATACGGTCGTCAGTTGATCGAAGACATCCGTAAGGACGAGATGCTGGCCGAGCTGATGGGCGAAGGTTTCGCCGACAAGATCCGATACTACCCGACCACCACGCGGGAAGAGAGCCCCAAGATGGGCCGCATCACCAACCTGCTGCAAGACGGCACTGTCTTTGCCGATCTGGGTATCGAAGGTGGCATCAAGCCGGAAACCGACCGTGCTATGGTCTGTGGCTCACTGGCCTTTAACCTCGATATCAAAGCCATTCTGGAAGAGTTCGGCCTGCGTGAAGGCGCGAATTCCGAACCCAAGGAATTCGTCATCGAAAAGGCCTTTGTAGGCTAGTCAGGCCGCGCCGGTCACCGGGTTACCCCTGACCGGCGCATAAACCTGCTGTGAAACCACCGAAATTCCATCGTTTTGGCGTGGATCACGCTTGAATCAGGCACCGGAGCGGTCTAAATTTCGGGCTCGAATTTCTGCAATCATCAAAGGAATGAACCCATAGCCCGCAGACCTCACAACGCGCCGCCTCAGAGAGATACCGGCCCGCGCGTCAATGAAAGAATCCGTGCCCCCGAAATCCGCCTGATCGGCGCTGATGGAGATAACGTCGGGGTGGTTCATCCCGCCAAAGCCATGCAACTTGCCGCAGATGCGGGCCTAGACCTGGTCGAGATTTCGCCAAACGCGAACCCGCCGGTCTGCAAGATCATGGACTTTGGCAAGTTCAAATACGAACAGCAGAAACGCGAAAGCGAAGCGCGTAAGAAGCAAAAAGTCATCGAGGTGAAAGAGGTCAAGTTCCGGCCCAACACCGACACGCATGACTATGACGTCAAGATGAAGAACGTCTTCAAGTTTCTGGAAAAGGGCGACAAGGTCAAAGTCACTCTGCGCTTCCGAGGCCGTGAGATGGCACACCAGAATCTTGGGCGTGAACTGCTGGAGCGCGTGGCAGAGGACATCAAGGATCTGGGCAAGGTCGAAAACATGCCCAAAATGGAAGGCCGTCAGATGATCATGATGATCGGGCCGCTTCCTCAGAAGTAATCAGAATTACCGGATGTTATTCAAAGCCCCCCGCCGTGGGGGCTTTTTTCTGTTCATCCTGCCGTTCACGCAGCCACACGATTGAGTCGTTCAAGTCAAATCCCAATGAGATCAGATCGACGATCAAAAGCAGAACCAGAAACCGAACAAATCCGGTGGTCAGCGGAGTTCCATCCGTTAGCAGGATTATGATGATCGCCACCATCGGCACCCAGCAGATCAGATGAGGCAGAGCCATGGCCTTGGACATGCCGCGTGCGGCCCTCATGATAGGAATATTCAACGCCATTCCTGTCACGGCCAAGGCCGCAATCAGTGCACCCTGCGGTTGATCAACAAAAGCCAGAGTGCCGAGATTCACAGGCACAAGGATGAACGTCATCCATAACTGTACCCATAGTGGCAGTGCCCGAAAACTTGACCAAATGTCTGCGATCATTACTCACACCCATTCACAATAAAATAATGAATAAGTGTATTAATTACACAGGAGTTGTCAGTACACAAACACGTTATACGACTGCGGCCAAAGAATTACTCAACTTTGTGACCATTTCGCCAACCTGAGTCTCCTTTAGAATGAAAGGAGGAGCCAAAAGAACGTGGTCTCCGAATCGCCCATCGCGTGTGCCTGACATCGGGTAGCAGATCAAACCTTCCGCTAAAGCGGCCTTTTTGATCTTGGCAGCTACGCCCTGAGACGGATCGAAGGGTGCTTTGGTTGCACGGTTCGCGACCAGCTCGATTCCACGAAAAAGCCCCCGCCCCCGAATATCCCCGACATTGGGGTGCTGACCGAACTCGGCAAGCAAAGCGTCCTGAACCGTCGAACCCATCTGCATCACGCGATGCGGCAGATCCCGCTCGATCATCTGTGTCACAACGGCAAGTGCCGCTGCTGTTGCAACGGGGTGGCCAATATAGGTGTGACCGTGCTGAAAAAAGCCGGAGCCGTCTCGGACTGCGTCATAAATCTTCCCGGTGCACATCATGGCCCCGATCGGCTGATATCCCGCCCCCAGACCTTTGGCAATGCACAGGATATCGGGGGCGACACCCTCATGATCGCAAGCGAACAGATGCCCTGTGCGCCCCATACCGCACATTACTTCGTCCAGGATCAGTAACACACCGTACTGGTCACAAATCTCGCGGATTCGTCTGAAATACCCCTCGACCGCCGGTACCGCACCCAATGTTGCCCCAACTACGGGTTCGGCCATGAACGCCATCACGCTGTCCGGTCCCAACCGCAGGATTTCTGCCTCAAGCGCGTTTGCGACCCTCTGGCCATAGTCAAAGCTACTCTCATCCTCGGGTTTCTCGCCGTATTCGTAGCAGGCCGGGATATGAGACATCTCGATAAGCATCGGCGCAAACTGCGCACGCCGCCATGCGTTCCCGCCGGCCGATAAGGCCCCTAAGGTGTTCCCGTGATAGCTTTGACGACGTGCAATCACATGACGCCGGTCTGGTTGCCCGATCTCAAGAAAATATTGCCGCGCCAGTTTTATCGCGGCCTCGGTCGCCTCGGATCCGCCCGATACAAAATAAACGCGGTCCAGATCACCCGGTGCGTGTTTGATCAGCAGATCCGCCAACGCCTCGGCCGGTTCCGAGGTCATGAACCCGGAATGGGCAAACGCGATCTTTCCAACCTGCTCTTGAACAGCGGCAATCACCGCATGATCCGAGTGGCCAAGGCAAGACACAGCCGCATCGCCACAATCCAAATACCGACGCCCCTGAGAGTCGATCAGATAGCATCCGTCGCCTCCAACAGCAGTTGGCAGATCAGCCTTGGTATGGCGTGGAAAAACGTGGCTCATGATCTGATACCTTTCAAAGTTTCTACCAAAGCGGCAACAGATGCCGCGTTGTCGGCCCAAGGGGTTCCGGCGTGGTCCGTCAGACTGTTTTCAAACCCGACACGCACGTCTCCACCCTTTTTCGCAGCCATCGCAAGGCACGCATGTTCCTGCGGCCCAAAAGCACAGACCATCCAGGGCCCATCGAACGGCGGCAACCTGTCCAAATCCTCGGGCGTTGAATTCATCCCTGCCGAATAGCGCCCCAGAACCAACAGATGCTCCGACTGTTCCATTCGCACTATGCCCGACGCGCGCCATTGCGCCAACAAAGCAGCGTCTGTTGCATCATAGAGGATATGCTGAACCCGCGTCCCCTGTTCGGCACATAGCCCATAAACCCGATCTGCGAGGTCCGGCGCACGCGCAATCTCGCGTACAGAAACCGAGGCCCAACCCGGCCTCACCCCGGCCAGACAGTCGTACTGTGCTTGCACGTCATACAGACCGACCGCTTCGGTCGTGATCTGGATGTCCAGCGTCGGGACTTGTCTACGCAGCTCAGCAATCGTTTCCAGATATTGCCCCGCGTCCAAACTATGCCGTCCCTGCGTATCACGTATATGTAGGTGAAGACCTTGCGCCCCGACCCCATGACATGCCTGCGCCGTCTCCGTGATCTGATCCAGCGTCACAGGAAGATAGGCATGATCCTTGACCCCGCGCCGCGCCCCATTTGGCGCAAGCAGAACATAGGGTTTCTCGGACGACTTATGGGCAGACATTGGCACATCCTTTTGCATACCTCGGACATGACGGTTCACTTCAGTGTTTTCAATTTGCCTTTTTCAAAACATTTGTTTTTATGCAGAACATGACACTCAATTCCCTAACCCGACGCTTGCGCGGTACAATCGATCAGTTGCCCCCAGCCCTGCAAGCGGCCGCAAAATATGTACTCGACCATCCCGGCAATATCGCGCTGGACCCAATCCGAGTGTCTGCCGACAAGATCGGCGTAAGCACCAATGTGTTGGTCCGGCTGTCCGAAAGACTTGGGTACGACAGCTACGAGGCCTTCCGCGCACCCTTTCGCCATGCTCTGCTAACTGATCGGGAGCGACACCTGAACCAAAGCTGGCTAGTGGAAATGCACGAAGGCACGCCCGCCGATCAGGCACAGGCCAAATTCGCCGAAACCACATTGAATGCAACAACCCGATCCCTTCGGTTGATGACGCCCGAAAAAACGGCGCAGGCGCTGGATGTCATCACGTCTTCTCGGCGGTGCTTTGTCACCGCCACCCGCGCCAGTTATGCGCTATCCTACTATTTCTCGTATGTGGGCCGAATGGCACATCCCGGAATACAGTTGATCCCACGACATGTTGGCGCAGCCAGCGATGACCTCGTGGACGCGACCCAGCAAGACTGCCTGTTGGCCATCACCGTTCACCCCTATTCCGCAGATACAGTCCAATCGATGCGCTCTGCGCTGGCCCGCCGGATGCGCCTCATCCTGATCACCGACAGCGAGGTGGTCGCACCAGGCATTCAACCCGACGTCCTGTTCCCGGTCAGCACAAGATCCCTGCATCACTTTTCTGCATATTCCGGCGCAATGGCTGTCCTTGAATGCCTTCTTGGGCAGTTGTTCGACGCAGGCGGTGCAGACGCACTGAACCAAGTTCAGGCCTACGAAAAAGCCAGGGAACAAAACGGCGCGTATTGGGCTCCCTCCAAAACGCCACGTATCCGGCGATAAAAAAGCCCCGCTTTTGTTGCGGGGCTTTTGGGTTCGTTTGTCTAGGCGGTTACGCGCAGGCTTGTACGGCGCGTTTGGTCATGACGC
>NZ_JBQFMR010000009.1:0-207684 GCF_056531925.1 Ruegeria sp. J8 | reverse complement strand
CCAACTATATCGCAGCGCGTCTGCAGGATGCCTATCCGATCCTCTACACCTCCGAATCCGGTCGTGTGGCGCATGAATGCATCCTCGACACCCGACCCTTGGACGAGGCGGCGCATGTCAGCGTCGACGACATCGCCAAACGTCTGGTCGACAGCGGCTTCCACGCCCCGACGATGAGCTGGCCGGTTGCCGGAACCCTGATGGTGGAGCCCACCGAATCCGAGCCCAAGGACGAGTTGGACCGCTTCTGCGACGCCATGCTCTCGATCCGCTCCGAGGCGCAGGACATCATCGACGGCAAGATCGATGCGGAAAACAACCCGCTGAAAAACGCCCCCCACACGGTGCGCGATCTGGTCGGTGACTGGGACCGGCCCTATAGCCGCGAACAGGCCTGTTTCCCTCCGGGCTCCATGGGCGTCGACAAATACTGGTCCCCCGTCAACCGCGTCGACAACGCATACGGAGACCGAAACCTCGTCTGCACATGCCCTCCAATGGACGCATACGCGGAAGCGGCGGAATAAAAAGAAAAACCCCCGCCCAGCGGGGGTTTTTCTTAGGGAACGAAGCCTTTCGGTACCCCGAATGGTGGAGAGTCCACGCTGGATCCCGTCAGTGCGTTGAGGAATGCCACGAGACTTGCGATGTCAGCTTCGGACAATTCCAATGGCGTGATGTCCATCTTGCCGCGCACACGCGCCATTTCCAACCGGTCGTCCCAGACGACGAAATCGGCTTTGTGCAACCAAGGAACGTTCGGCAGGTTAGCCATATCACGGGTCCATTGTGACAGGCTGCGTTCCGGATTCAGGTGGTGGCGTATCATGCTTTCTAGGTCCGGAAATGCTCCATTATGCCCATAGGGCGCCGTCAGAGCGACGTTTCGCAACATCGGAGTGCGAAAGCGGTAAGCATCTTCCAAGCGGTCGCTTTCCCCCATGCGGCCAACGTCACGCACATAGGGGTCCCATTGCCGCGTGCGGCCCGGCCCAAAAGGGGGCAGGGCCAAGGCGTGAAATTTCTGATCAGACATAAGCGGGCCGGAGTGGCACGAGGCGCAATTCGCCTTGCCGTAGAACAGGTCCATCCCGTCTTTCTGCTCTGCCGTCAGCGCCGAGGAGTCACCCGCGAGGTATTGATCGAACGCGCTGTCGGTGCTGCGCCATTCAACCGCCATGAACGCGGCTAAGGCGTTGGCGATCTGGGTGATTGTAATGTCCTCGGTCATGTTGACCTCATCAAAAGCGGCGACCATGGCCGGGCCATAGCGCGGATCGGTGCGCACGCGCTTGGCAAGGATCGGCCAGCCCAGATCAATTCGGTCGGCAACCGCTCCGGTCACCTGATTTTCGCCGACATTGCCGGCCATTTCGAATTGCGAGGTCAGCGGGAACAGCGCCTGTGCGGCGAGCAGCGAGTTCAGCCCCTCAGGCAACCATTCCTGGGCCGGAGAATTGAATCCGTTGCCGTAGACATCCGAGATACTCAGGCGGCCATCGTGGAATACAGTGTGAAGCTCTTTTGCCCCAAGGTTCCAAAGCCCCGGTGAATTGCGCGGGATGCGCTTGCGGATCTTTTCTGCGCCCACGCCGGGCATGCGGTCCGGTCCCAGACCCTGTCCGCCTTCACCGATCCCCAAAGACAACCCGTCCGACGTGCCGAAATCGGGGTGATGGCAGTGGGCGCAGGATATGTTCTGATTGCCCGACAGGATCGGGTCGTAAAACAGTTGATGACCGATGGCAGCCCGTTCCATATCAAAGAGGATAAAGTCATCATCGGTCAGCGGGCGCGGCAAATCCTGAGCCGCAGCCGCCCCGACGAAAAGGAAGAAAACCCAATGCGCCAGCTTGTATTTGCCCTTTGCTGTCTTGCCACCCCGGCGCTGGCCGAACTGGAACAGGCGCGTGACATGATGGAGGCCGGGGAGTTCGAGGCCGCGCGCGAGGAACTGATGCCAGCCGCGCGGTCCGGCAATGCCGAGGCCGAGGAACTGATCGGCGTCATGTACGGCCTTGGGCTGGGGGTCGAGCAGGATTACGAGCGGGCGTTTGATTGGTATCTGCGTGCTTCGATGAAGGGACATCCGGGGGCGCAATCGGGCGTCGGTTGGTATTATGAGCTGGGTCTGGGCATGCCCGCGCCCGATCTGGTGCGGGCGTATATGTGGTACACGCTCAGCGCGATTGGCGGTGATCCCGATGCGGCGATCAGCCTTGAGGAAGTGGTCAAGAAAATGTCGCCGGAGCAGATTGAAAGAGCGCATGTTCTGGTCAACGACTACAAAGGGTGGATGTACCCGTTTCGGTAAGGGCCGGACGAAGCGCCCGGCCCCTTTCGCTTAGTTCAGATCCGCATCGCGAGAGGCGTTGATATCAGCCTCGGCTGCAGCAACCGCTTCGGTCAGGGCGTTGAACACCTCGTCCCCGCGGGCCACGTTGGACTGGAACCAGTCATAAACCGGCGTTGCGGCCTCTTTGAACGCAGCTTTCTGGTCGGGTGTCGGCACATAGAGATCCCCGCCACCGGCGACGAAATCTTCATAGGCCTGGATCGACTTGCGCTTGGGCGAGGCAAAGGTGGCCTGCTGCAGAGCATAGAACCCATCGACCACCACGCGGCGCATGTCCTCGGGCATCTCCTGGAACTTGGCGTTATTCATCCACCACAACGCACCCATATAGGCGTGGCCGTCCAGCGTGACGTATTGCAGACCGGCATCGGGGAATTTCATACCCATGATGTCGGTGATGCCGTTCTTGGACCCTTCAACCACACCGGTCTGGAAGCTGGTGAACAGTTCCGGCCATGGGATCGGAGTAGGCGATGCACCAAGTGCCTTGACCAGCTCCTGAGGCAGGTCTGCGACCACGGTGCGGATTTTCAGACCTTCCATATCGGCTGGCTCAGCGATGCGACGCTGAGTGTTGGCAAAGTTGCGCCAGCCACCGGTGTTTCCGATGGTCATCAGACGGATCGCGCCGCCGGAATCCTCAAGCGCCATGTCGCGTACCTTGCGGGTGAAATCGCCGGACAAGACATGCTCGGCGACGCGGTCATCGGCCATTAGATAGGGCAGGTCCAGAACCTGCACGTAGGGGAAGATGCCTGACGCGCCGCCCGAAGTGGAGATATAGATGTCGATCGTACCGTCGGCCACGCCTTGCAGGCACTCGGCCCCGTTCGAGCACAATTGGGTGCCGATGAACAATTCGACCTCGATGGCACCGTTCGAGGCAGCCTCGACGTAGTTCTTGAAGACGATCAGACCATCATAGTCTTCGTCGTTTTCGTTTGAGTTCGCTGTGGCGCGCAGGGTGTAATCAGCAGCCGTTGCAGCTAGTGCGGATGCGGCCACCAGCGAGGTGGCCACCGCAGCGGTTTTGATGAAGTCTCTGAGCATTCGTTTCCTCCCTGTGATACTCAGTTCAGTTTGCAAATCCCGTTATCCTCGGGATCGTCATGGATAGTGCGGGGACATAGGTGATCAGGAAGATCACTATGATTTCGACAGCCAGAAACGGCAGGATCGCCTTGGCAATGGTTTCGACCTTTTCGCGCGATACGGCGGCGGCCACGAACAGCACCAACCCCATGGGCGGAGTGGCCAGGCCGACGGTCAGGTTGACGCTCATGATAATAGCAAAATGGATCGGGTCCACGCCGAGGCTTGTGAAAATGGGCGCAAGGATGGGGCCAAGGATGATGATCGCGGGGCCTGCATCCAGAAACATGCCGACGACGAACAGCAGCAGGTTGATCAGGAACAGCAGGATCAGCGGATTTTCCGACAGGCCAAGGATCAGTGCCGCCAGTTGTTCAGGCGCGTGGCTAAGGCTGACCACGGTCTTGAATGCCATCGCAGCGCCCACCAGCAGCAAAACCACCGCGGAGGTCAGACCCGCATTGCTGAGGATCTCGGGCACTTCTTTCAGGGTCAGCGTGCGCAGGACGAAGAAACCGATGATGAATGCATAGCCTACAGCGACCGCAGCAGCCTCGGTCGGGGTGAAGATGCCGCCGAGGATGCCCCCCAGAATGATGACGGGGGTCAGCAGCGGGAAGAACGCTTTGAGGCTTGCCTGACGACGCTCGGACCATGTGTATTTGCGGCTGGCGACGGGGAAGTCGTATTTGTCGGCCATGACTTTGATCATCAGCATCAGGCCGACGCCAACCATCACGCCTGGAACAATGCCTGCCAAAAACAGGGCGGCCACGCTTTCACCCATCACGTAGGCATAGATGATCATGATGCCCGAGGGCGGAATGATTGGCCCGATCACCGAACTGGCCGCTGTGATCGCAGCGGCGAAGCGGCGGGTATAGCCCTGTTTCTCCATCGCTGGGATCAGCATCGAGCCCAGTGCCGAGGTATCGGCGACCGCCGAGCCCGACAGGCCGGCAAACAGGATCGAACTCAGGACATTCACATGGGCCAGACCGCCGCGCAGGTGCCCCATCAGGGCCTGAGAGAACTCGACCAGACGAATGGTGATGCCACCACGGTTCATCAACTCTCCGGCCAGCATGAAGAAGGGGATCGCCATCAACGGGAAGCTGTCCATACCGTTATAGACGTTCCGGTACAGCAGCGTGATGTCGTTGGTTTGGCCGTTCAGCCAAAGCAAAATGCCGGGCGCGGCCAGAAGTGCGAAAAAGACCGGCAGGCCGATCATCAGGAAAATCAAGAAGGTGGGCAGGAACCAGATCAGCATCTATTCAGCCCCCACCGGTGCATCTGCGATTTCGGGTAGCAGGTCTCCGCCGCCCATCATCTTGACGATCGACCGCAGGATAAGCTCGATATTGACGACCAGCAGAAGTATGACCCCCACCAGCAACGATGCCATCATCCAGCTGCGCGGGACGCGGTACCACTCGTCAAACCCCAGCGAGGTCGGAATATAGAGCGCCGCCGTGGCGAAGCGGCCGCCAAAACCCGTGACCTCGGACCAGCCGATATTCACGGCGACGGCCAACACCGCCAGCGAGACGAAAAGCAGAAACAGCATCAACACCTGCCCCAGCACGCGCGGCAGCATCATGGGCAGCATATCAATGGCGACAAACCCGCCGCGCCGAAACGCGGTAGGAGCCATCAGCCCGGTCATCCACAACATGCAGAAGCGCGCGGCCTCATCTGGCCAGGGCAGGGCGTTGCCTAAAACGTATCGGAAGAACACCTGAATCAGGATTGCGATCACCATCAATGCAATCGCAACGACTCCAACCGCGCGGCCCAAACGCAGCACGGTTTCGTTCACGAATGCAATCGGCGCAAGCGCCGTTGCCAGTCCGCCCATGCGGATCCTCCCTTGTTCAGCCGCAGGTTTGTCCCGCGGTCGTCAAATCGCGCTTAGTGCTGCGCAAATTGGCCGAGTTTCCCGGCGTAGAATGTCAGCGCGTCTCCGTCCGCCATGCTGACTTTCAGGACTTTGCCCACCACGATCACATGATCACCTGCATCGTGATAGGCGTGCTGTTCACACTCAAACCGCGCCAGACAATCCGGCAGCAGAGGTGTTCCGTTCCCGCAGCGGTCGTGGTCGATATCCCGCAGGGCGAACGCGTCTTTAGAGCAGCCAAAACACAGATCGGCCTGCTCCGACGATAGCACGTGCACGCTGAAATGGCGCGCCTTGTGGAAATAGGGGAACCGGCGCGAATTTCGGTCTCCGGCCCACATCACCAGCGGGGGGTCCAGCGACAGCGATGAAAAGCTGTTGGCGGTGATGCAGACCGGACCATCGTCGCTGTCACAGGTGACGATAGTCACGCCGGTCGCAAACTTGCCAAAAGCGTCCCGCAAGGTGCGGGTGTCATCTTTATGCGGGACGAATGTGTGAGTGATGTCCTTTGAGATTGCGTTCATCATGGTACCTCATGCCCCAGCGCCGCCTCGTAAAGGCGGAACCAGTTTTCGCGATCCAGATTTACTTTCAATGCGTCCGAGATGCTTTTGATCCGGTCCTGATTGTTCGTGCCCATAACCGGCAGAATTCCCGCGGGATGCGCCAATAGGAAAGCGATGGCGACTGCCGCGCGATCCACGCCGAATTCGGCAGCTATCTCATCTGCAACTATGCCGACCGGAGGGTTTCCGGCCATCAGCAACCCACCCCCCAGCGGAGACCACGCCATAACGTGCTGACCGTGCTGTTGATGAAAGGCAAGATCGCCATTGGCGAAAGGGTCGATCTGGCCCAGAGACAACTCGATCTGGTTGGTGACCAACGGCGTCTTCATCGCCGATTGCAGCAGGCTCCAGTCCCAGGGACGGAAGTTCGACACGCCGACAGCGCGCACCTTGCCGCTGGCGACCACCTCATCCAGTGCTGCGCCGGTTTCATGGTGGTCCATGAACGGATCAGGACGGTGGATCAGCAACAGGTCTATGTGGTCGATGGCCATCTCGGCCAAAGAGGTTTCGACCGATTTCAGGATATGCGCGCGCGAGGTGTCGTAGTACTTGACCTTCGCGTCCGAATACCGTCCGCAGGGCGCGACGATATCGCATTTGGTGACGATCTCCATCTTTGACCGCAGGGCCGGGTTGGCGCGCAGGGCGGCACCCAGAATGCCTTCGGCCGTGTAGTCGCCGTAGATATCCGCCTGATCGAAACTGGTGATCCCCTGATCCAGACAAGCCTGTATCTTGGCCTCGACATGCGCGGCCGAGGTGTCATCGTCATCCCCGATACGCCACATGCCATAAACGATGCGGCTCAGTTCCAGCGTGTTGGATAGTTTCACACGGTGCATCAGCGGCGAACTCCGGCGCCCAGCGGGGTGGCCGGGGTTTTTGCAGGCACGCGCCCGTATTTTTCGGGCAGCGAGCAGGTTTTCAGATTAGGCAGGACGCGGGCCCCGAAATGCTTGGCCTCATCCATGTGCGGATAGCCTGAGAAGATGAAAGCGCGGATACCCATCTTTTGATATTCTTCGATCTTGGACATCACCTGATCGGTCGATCCGACCAAAGCTGCCCCACAGCCCGAGCGCGCGCGGCCAACACCTGTCCACAGGCCCGGTTCTACATAGCCATACTCATCCGCCAGATCGCGGTTCTTGGCCTGATGCGCCACGCCCAGAGAGGTCGAATCCAGCGCCCGTTCCCGGATCGCACGGCCATATTCATCATCCAGCTTCGAAACGATGTAGTCCGCATATTCCTGCGCTTCAGCCTCGGTATCGCGGACGATCATGTGAACGCGCAGGCCGTAGTCCAACGTGCGGTTGTAGTTTTCAGCCACTGCGTGAACGGCCTTCATCCGCTCGGCCAGTTGATCCTTGGTTTCGGGCCACATCAGGTAGACGTCGCAATGCTCGCCACAAAGGTCCAAAGCGGATGGAGAATAGCCTCCAAAATACAGTAGTGGACCGCCGGTCTGATAAGGCTTGGCCGGATCGGTGGTCAGGCCCGAGAAGTTATAGACCTCACCCGCATGGTTGATCTCATCCTGTGTCCACGCTTGCTTGAGGATCTCGACCACCTCGCGGGACCGCTGATAGCGGAACGCGCTGTCGGCCTTTTCGCCGGGGAAATCGGACGAGATGATATTCACCGTCAGCCGCCCTTGCAGCATGTGATCCAGCGTCGCAATGGTGCGGGCCAGCATGATCGGCTGCATCTCGCCACAACGCACAGCAGCCAGCAGGTTTATCCGGTCCGTGATCGGCGCGCAGCCTGCCACGAAACTCAGCGTATCCTGACCGACCTGATAAGAAGACGGGCACAGGATGTTTCGGAACCCTTGCGCCTCGGCCTCGCGGACGATGCCGGAACAATGCTCCCAACTCGACCGGAGGTCACCATCCGGGACACCCAGAAACTGATAATCGTCTGAGCACAAAGCGGCGAACCACGAAACCTCGGCCGCATCCAGATCGGGGGATGTGATGGGGACGATGGTCATTTGATTCGTTCTCCGTGCATCTTTTGACTTTCCTCTTGCGTAGCAATCACTTTGATGTAGATCAATAGTGTATCAATTTTTTCTGCGACTCGGTGAAGCACTCCGAAAATGACTGCCAACAGCCGCAACCCCAACGCGCTGCCGATCTATGTGCAGATCGCCGAGCTTCTTATCCGCGACATTGCCGCGGGTCGGCTGATCGACGGCGAGCGTTTGCCGCCCGAACGGGACATGGCGGCGAACCTCAATGTCTCGGTCGGGACGCTGCGAAAATCGCTGGCGGAGCTTGAGAAAAAAGGAATGTTGGAGCGTATCCAAGGCTCGGGCAATTACATCCGCGAGACCGGGACGCAGAACAGCGTTTATGCGATGTTCCGGCTGGAGCTGCCCGAGGGTGGGGGGCTGCCGCGCGCGGATATCCTGTCGGTGGATCATCTGGAAAAACCCTCCGATCTGCCGGAGTTTGGCACCTCGACCACAGGCTCGCGAGTGCGCCGGATGCGCTATTTGAATGACACAATCATCGCGGTCGAGGAAATCTGGCTGGATGAGTCCGCCGGAAAGGTCGATCAGGCGCTGCTGTCGGATTCGCTTTATCGCTATTACCAACAGCAGCTTGGGTTCTGGATCACGCGGGCTGAGGATCGGGTTTCGGTCCGTGCGCTGCCTGCGTGGACGCCCGAGACCTTCACCAAACCCGCTGGCGCAATGGCCGGGTATATTGAGCGGTTCAGTTGGTCCGAGGGGCCTGAACCGGTCGAGTTTTCAAAAACGTGGTTCGACCCGGATCGGGCCACCTATGTCCAACGTCTGAAGTAGAAGGAAACGCGCATGACCCGGACCATCCACTACGGGCTGATCGGATGCGGCATGATGGGGCAGGAACACCTGCATAATATCGCGTTGCTGGAAGGTACGCGCGTCTCGGCGATTTTCGAACCCGACGCCGCGATGGCCATAGCGGCGCAGACGATTGTACCGGATGCGCAGATGGTGGGTTCGGTCGAAGATCTGCTGGCCGTAGATGATCTGGACTGCATCGTGATTGCCAGCCCTAATCATTTGCACGTGGATCAGATCAAGCAGATCGCGAGGGTGCGGCCCTTGCCTTTGCTGGTCGAGAAACCTCTGTTCACCGACCCTGCAGATGCGGCGCGGCTTGACGCCATCCAGCGCGACTACCCTCATCCGATCTGGGTGGCGATGGAGTATCGCTATATGCCGCCCATCGCGGCCTTAATTGAGGGGGCGCAGGTGACTGGCGGCGTTAAAATGCTGACCATCAAAGAGCACCGCTTTCCCTTTCTGGAAAAGGTCGGCAACTGGAATCGCTTCAACCGTAATACGGGCGGAACCTTTGTCGAGAAATGCTGCCACTTCTTCGACCTCATGCGCCTGATCCTGCAATCAGACCCTGTGCGCGTGACAGCAAGCGGGGGGCAGGCTGTCAATCATTTGGACGAGGCGTATGACGGAGAAACACCCGACATTCTAGACCACGGCTACGTGATGGTCGACTTCGCCTCGGGCGCGCGAGCAATGCTGGAGCTGTGTATGTTCGCCGAAGGCGCGCGGTATCAGGAGGAGATTTCAGCCGTCGGGCCAGACGCCAAGATTGAAGCGCTGGTGCCCGGACCGGGCCGTTTCTGGCCCGAGCATCTTGGTGATGCGCCGGTGCCGCAACTGATCGTCAGCCCGCGCCATCCCAAAGGGCCGGTTGCCAAGGATATTCCGGTCGATCCAACGCTATTGGCTGCGGGTGACCATAACGGGTCTACTTTCTATCAGCATCAAGAGTTCCTAGCCGTCCTGCGGGGCGACAAACCCGCCCCCGAAGTGACTCTGCAGGACGGGATGTGGGCTGTGCGCATGGGTCTGGCCGCGCAACAGGCGCTGGAGACCGGAGAGGCGGTTCGGTTCTAGGGTTACTGTGCGGCCTCTTTCTGATGTGCTGACGCCAGCAGGCTCGCCAGTTCCGGACGGCAAGAACCGCAATTGGTTCCGGCCTGCAAGGCCTCGCCAATGGCTTCGACGGTCATCAGTCCTTTGGTCTCAATAGCGGTCAGGATGGTATTCACACCGACGTCGAAACAGGAACACAGAACAGGGCCGGGATCGGGCCGGTCCGCAGGGGCCCGGCCTGACAGCAGGTCGGGCACCTGTGGCAGAGTCGCCAGATAGTCGCGCATCACCGCCACGGGCTCGGGAGAGATGAACAAGGCAGCGACCAATCGTCCGTCTTCGTAAAACGCCAGCCGCGCCATGCCGCGCGCTGGGTCTTCGACGATCGTTATCTGCGCCTCGGGCAATCCGAAAAGATCACGCGCGGCGGTTTGCCAGTCATCTATTGTATCCATCCCGGCCAACTCGGCGCGATAGCCGAGTTTGGTGGGGGTTTGCGCCCAATAATCGCACGAAGGCCGCATTTCGCGATCTGACACCGCAAACCCATACCATTTGGCGTCAAAGCGGGCGACGTTCACCACGGACGCTTTGCTTTCGGGCTGTCCCGAAACCGGGTCCGTCGCCGCAGCGACCACAGCGTCGATCCGGGCTGAGGGGGCGGTTTCTCCGGTCCAGTGGATCGGCGCAAAGACCTGTCCCCGCGTGACATCGCTGGTGATCCGTGCCCGCAGGATGGATGTGCCATGCGAGCTTTCGACCTGCACCAGATCGGCGGAGTTTATCCCCGTGGCGCGCGCATCATCGGGGTGAATGTCCAAAAACGGCTCGGGCAGGTGGGCCGACAGCCGCGCCGACAGACCGGTACGGGTCATCGTGTGCCACTGATCGCGCAGCCGACCGGTGTTCAGCCAAAACGGATAGCGCGGTTCTGTTTTGGCCGCAGGCGCGCGCCATTTAACTGGTAAAAGCCGCGCCTTGCCGTCGGAGTGATAGAATTGCCCATCCGCAAAGAACCGCCCGCCTTGCCGTGCAGCGGTGACAGGCCAGCGCGTCGGCTGCAGAGCGTCATAACCCGCCGCATCCAAGTCGCTGAAGCCCGAGATATCGAAATCACGCCCGAACTTGGCGGCCACTCCGGACAGGGTTGCGTATTCTCGGAAAATCTCTCCGGGCGTTTGATAATCAAAGGCCGAGGCCCACCCCATCCGTCGTCCGACCTCGGCCAGAATATCCCAATCCGCGCGGGCTTGCCCCGGCGCAGGCAGGACCGAGCGTTGTCGGCTGATCGTGCGGTCGGAATTGGTGACTGTGCCGTCTTTTTCGGCCCACGCAGCGGCGGGCAGCAGCACGTCGGCCTGCCGTGCCGTATCGGTGCGGGCTGTGATGTCCGAGACCACGGTGAACGGGCAGGCCGCGATCGCATCGCGCACCGCGTCGGCCTCGGGCATCGACACGACGGGGTTCGTGTGGATCACCCACAGCGCCTTGACGCGCCCGTCGCCCACGGCGCGGAAGAGATCCACGGCCTTGAGGCCCGGGGCCTCGGGCATCGTTGGTGCTGACCAGAAATCGCGCACGGCGGCGCGGTGATCGGCATTTTCGATATCCAGATGGCAGGTGAGCATATTGGCCAGTCCACCAACCTCGCGCCCGCCCATGGCATTGGGCTGGCCGGTGACTGACAACGGGCCGCAGCCGGGCTTGCCGATCCGCCCCGTGGCCAGATGGCAGTTCAGGATCGCGTTAACCTTATCGCTGCCCGAACTGGATTGGTTCACGCCCTGACTGAAGATCGTCACGACCTTGCCAGTGCTCATCCACATCTGGCAGAACCGCGCGATATCGTCGGGGTCGAGACCGGTGACGGAGACATCATCGGCCAGCGCACTGTCCAGCGCCTCATGAATACCGGTGGTGTAGGTCAGGAAATCCGCATCCACCAAACCGGCAGCATCGATTTGGGTCAGCAGGTGGTTGAACAGCGCCACATCGCTGCCCGCAGCCAGTGGCAGGTACAGATCGGCACTGTCACACGATGCCGTCCGGCGCGGGTCGATCACGATGATCTTGGTGCCGCGCGCCTGCCGCGCCGCCATCAGGCGCTGATACAAAACCGGGTGGCACCAGGCCAGATTGGAGCCGACCAGCACGACCAGATCGGCCTCGTCTAAATCCTCATAGGTTCCGGGCACTGTGTCAGTGCCAAAAGCGCGTTTGTGGCCCGCAACGGTCGAGGCCATGCACAGCCGCGAATTCGTGTCGATATTGGCCGAGCCGATGAAGCCCTTCATCAGCTTGTTGGCGACATAGTAGTCCTCGGTCAGCAGCTGACCCGAGACATAAAAGGCCACTGAATCCGGCCCGTGTTCGGCGATCGTGTCGCGGAACCGGTCGGCGACCAGTTGCAGCGCGTCGTCCCAGCCAGTCTCTTCGCCCGCAACCACGGGCGCTAGCAGCCGTTGCGATAGACCCACTGTTTCTGCCAAAGCCGAGCCTTTGGAACACAGCCGCCCCTGATTGGCCGGGTGATCTGGGTCGCCGGTGACGGTCAGGCCACCTGCGCCATCCGGTTGCAGCAGAACACCGCAGCCCACCCCGCAATAGGGGCAGGTCGAGCGCGTGGCGCAGGCACTCAGGTCTTTCACGCGGCGCTCCTTTGCCTCAATGAGGTGCTGTCGAGCAGAATGCGCTCGCCGTCCAACTGCACCGGATAGGTGGCGATCTGGCCTTCATCCGCGCCTTGTGCCTGACCTGAGTTCAGGTCGAATACCCAGTTGTGAAGCGGGCAGGTGACGGATTGGCCATGCACGATGCCTTCGGAGAGCGGCCCGCCCTTGTGGGGGCAGGTGTCCGAGGCCGCAAAGACCTCATCTTTGGCAGTACGAAACAGGGCGATGCAGCCCACGGGCGTTTTCACCACGCGCGCGCCGCGCAGGGGGATGTCGTCGATATGTCCGATGTCGATCCAGCTCATTCTGCGGCCTCCAGTGTCAGATCGGCCATGGGCGCAAAGCGCGGGGCCTCTTTGGCCTGCTCGGCCCATGGGTCTTTGCGGTAGATGGACTGGCTGAGTTCGAACCGCTCAACCAGCGCGCGGCGGTTGTCGAGGTCATCCACCACGGTCTCCTTGATCCAGTCGAGGCCCACCTTCGCCATCCATTTATACAAACGGTCCAGATACTTACCACCCTCGCGATAGGCTTGGGTGACGGCCATCACGACCTCAATCGCCTCCTCCTCGGTGGGGACTTGCACCAGCAGTTCGGTTTCCTTGACATCCATGCCAGCCGCGCCGCCGATGCTGATCTGAAAGCCCGAGTCCACACAGACCACACCGATATCCTTGCAGGTCGCCTCGGCGCAGTTGCGCGGGCAGCCCGAGACCGCCAGCTTCAGCTTGTGTGGCGTCCATGATCCCCACAGGATTTTCTCAAGCTTCACGCCGAGGCCCGTGCTGTCCTGCGTGCCGAACCGGCAGTGATCGGTGCCGACACAGGTTTTCACCGTGCGCAGACCCTTGGAGTAAGCGTGGCCCGAGACCAGCCCGGCCTTGTTCAGATCGGACCAGATATAGGGCAGGTCAGCGCCATTCACGCCCAGCAGGTCGATACGCTGACCACCGGTGACTTTGACCGTGGGCACATCGTATTTCTCGGCGGCATCGGCAATGGCGCGCAGTTCCGCCGGGTTGGTGATGCCGCCCCACATTCGGGGCACAACGCTGAACGTGCCGTCTTTTTGAATGTTCGCGTGTTTGCGTTCGTTGACGAAGCGGCTTTGCGGGTCGTCCTGATATTCCACCGGCCAGTCGGCCAGCAGGTAGAAATTCACCGCCGGGCGGCAGACATGACAGCCGTTGAGCGTCTTCCAGCCCAGTTCCTGCCAGACGGCTTCCTGACTTTTCAACTCTTGCGATTTGATCAGGCGGCGAACGTCTTCGTGGGTCAGGTCGCAGCAGCCGCAGATGGGCTGTGCAGTGGGCATCTGGAAGTCGTCGCCCAGCGTGACCTGCAGCAGTTGTTCGACCAGTCCGGTACACGTCCCGCAAGAGGCACTGGCCTTGGTGGTCGCCCGGATCGCGCCCAGATCGGTTGCGCCATCTGCAATGGCGGTGGTGATGTCGGATTTGCAAACGCCGTTGCAGCCACAGATTTCCGCCTCAGGCGGCAATGCTGCAACGGCTGAGAGAGGGTCCGCAGAGCCGCCTCCCTGATAGGCCGGGCCGAAGATTAGCGTCTCACGCATCTCGGACACGTCCTCGCCATCGCGGATCAGGCCAAAGAACCAGTTGCTGTCACCGGTATCGCCATACATAACCGCACCGACCAGCTTGTCGCCTTCGAGAACCAGCCGTTTATAGACGCCGCGCGCGGGGTCGCGGAACACGATGTCCTCGCGGGTCTCGCCCTCGGCAAAGTCGCCTGCACTGAACAGATCACAGCCGGTGACTTTCAGTTTGGTCGACAACGAGCGCTGTTTGAACGCTGCGTCCTCGCCCAGCAGGGTCTGCGCCAGCACCTTGGCTTGGTCGTACAGCGGCGCGACAAGGCCAAAAACCTCGCCTTGATGTTCGACGCATTCGCCAACGGCATAGATATCGGCGTCCGAGGTGATCATTTGGTCATCGACATGAATACCCCGACCCACGGCAAGGCCCGTTTCCTGCGCCAGCGCGGTGTTGGGTCGGATGCCCACAGCCATCACCAACAGGTCGCAGGGCAATTCCGTGCCGTCCTCCAACAGCAGCGCCCGGGCCTTGCCATCCTTGCCCGCGATTTCGGTCGATTTGGCATTCAGCAGAACGGTGATGCCTTTTTCTTCCAGAGATTTCTTCAGCAGGTACCCTGCGGCAGGGTCCAACTGACGCTCCATCAGATGGCCCATGATATGCACGACGGTCACGTCAGCCCCGCGCGCGGCCATGCCTGCGGCGGCCTCAAGCCCCAGCAAGCCGCCGCCGATCACGACGACCTTGTTGCCCGCGCCCATGCCCATCATCTGTTCGGTATCTTCCAGATCGCGATAGGCGATCACGCCGTCCAGATCATGTCCTGGCATCGGAATCATGAAGGGGTTCGAGCCGGTGCCGAAGATCAGCTTATCATAAGGCACATGACCGTTCTCGCCTTCGACCACTTTCAACTCGCGGTCGATTTTGACCACTTTCTCGCCAAACCGGCAGGTGACCCCGCGTTCGCCGTACCAGGCGTCGTCATGGGTGACGATGTCCTGGTATGTCTGATCACCGGCCAGCACAGGGCTCAGCATGATGCGGTTATAATTCCCGCGTGGTTCGGCGTTGAACAGGGTGATGTCGAACGCATCGGGGGCAGCGTCGGTCAGGTGCTCCAGCACCCGACCCGAGGCCATGCCGGCTCCGATGACAACCAATTTCTGTTTCATATCAGTTCACTCCGCGGCAATGGCTTTGGGGGCCGGGGATTTAGGCTTGGGTTTGGCCCCGTGCTCGTATTCCTCGAGGAAATCCAAAACCTCCTGCCGGTATTCGTAGTAATCAGGATGGGCCAGCAGCGCCTTGCGGGTGCGCGGGCGCGGCAGGTCGACATTGGTGATCTTGCCGATCGTGGCCTGCGGGCCGTTGGTCATCATCACCACGCGGTCAGCCAGCAGGATCGCCTCGTCCACGTCGTGAGTCACACAGATCGTGGTGACTTTGGTCCGCGACCAGACCTCCATCAGAACCTCCTGCAGCTCCCACCGGGTGAGGCTGTCGAGCATCCCGAAGGGTTCATCCAGCAGCAGCAGTTTCGGCGACAGGGCAAAGGCGCGGGCGATGCCCACACGCTGACGCATCCCGTTCGACATATCAGCGGCGGATTTGTCCATCGCGTCGGCCAAACCGACCCGTTCCAGATAGTATTCCACCACATCCTGCCGCTCTGCCTGGCTGGCGCGCGGATACACGCGGTCCACACCGACCGAGACGTTTTCCTTGGCGGTCAGCCACGGAAACAGCGAGGGTGACTGGAACACAACGGCACGTTCCGGATCGGCACCCTCGACATGGCGGCCATCCAGCTTGATCGCGCCTTTCGAGATTTCGTTCAGACCAGCGGCCATGGTCAGCACCGTGGACTTACCGCAGCCCGAGTGGCCGATCAGCGAGATGAACTCACCACGGTTGAGCTTCAGATTGAAATCCTCGACCACGGTCAGCGGGCCTTTGGGGGTGGGGTAGACCTTGTGCAACTGGCTGAAATCCAGATAGCGCTCGTCGATCAGACCCGACTGCGCTTCTTTCACCGCTGCGGGGACACCGTGGATCGGGGTCACGTCGGGCAAGGTCTTGGTGCCTTCGACCTTGGCCTCGATACCCACATCCATCAGGTATTTCGTGACCTCGCCACGCAGAGACTTGAACGTCTCGTCATGGTTCATGGCGGACCGGTCGCGTGGGCGGGGGATCGAGACCTTGAACTCGGTCCCCAACGTGCCATCGGGGTTCAGCGGGATGATGCGGTCGGCCAGCAGGATCGCTTCGTCCACGTCATTGGTGATCAGGACACAGGTCTTGCGGTCGGCCTCCCAGATCTTTTCGATCTCTTCCGCCAGATTCCCACGGGTCAATGCATCCAACGCCGACAGGGGCTCGTCCAGCAGCAGAACTTCGGGGTCCATCGCCAGCGCGCGGGCCACGTTCACCCGCTGGCGCATCCCACCCGACAGCTCGGCGGGGCGACGGGTCGCCGCGTGGCTGAGGCCCACCATGCGAATGTAATGGGCTACCTTTTCCTCTTTCTCGGCCTTGGGCATCTTGGGGAACACCGCGTCCACGGCCAGCCGCACATTGCCCGTGACCGTCAGCCACGGCATCAGCGAGTAGTTCTGGAAGATCACCCCCCGCTCCGGCGCGGGGCCGGTGATGGACTTGTCGCGAAAGGTGACGTTGCCCTTGGTGGGGAATTCGATCCCCGCCATCAGGTTGATCAGTGTGGTTTTGCCGGTGCCGGAAAAACCCAGCAGCACCACGAATTCACCTTCCTGAACCGAGAGGTTGATGTCTTTCAACACATCCGTCGCAGCGGTGCCGGTGCCAAAAGATTTGCTGACATTCTTGAAGTCGATCACAGCCATTTGGGTCACCGGTTGTTTGAGAAGGTAAACAGCGACTGCAGCGCATACATGACGCGATCCAGCAGGAAGCCGATGATGCCGATGGTGAAGACAGCCACCATGATCTTGGCGAGTGAGCTGGAGGAACCGTTCTGGAACTCATCCCAGACAAACTTGCCCAGACCGGGGTTCTGCGCCAGCATCTCGGCCGCGATCAGAACCATCCAGCCAACGCCCAGCGACAGACGCAGGCCGGTGAAGATCAGAGGCAGGGCCGAGGGCAGCACCAGCTTGGTGATCTTGGTGTAGGTGTTCATTTTCAGAACTTTGGAAACGTTCACCAGATCCTTGTCGATCGACGCCACACCCAGCGAGGTGTTGATCAGCGTCGGCCACAGCGAACACAGCGTCACGGTGATGGCGGAGATCAGGAAGGATTTCGCGAACCAGCCGTCATTGGTGACGTAAACGGCCGACACGATCATAGTCACAATCGGCAACCAGGCCAGCGGCGAGACCGGTTTGAAAATCTGGATCAGCGGGTTCAGCGCCGCGTTTGCGGTGGGCGATAGGCCCGCAGCGATGCCCAGCGGAACGGCGACAATGGTGGCGATCAGAAAGCCGAAGAACACGGTTTTGATCGAGGTCCATATCTGGTTGTAGTAGCTCGGCGCGCCGGTATAGGCGACCTCTTTGACCTTTTCGGGCTGGCCCGCGTCGATGAACTTCTGGTTGCGCTTTTCAACCATCGCCTCGAACTTGGCCTTTTTGGCTGCCTTGGCCTGCGCGTCCTGATGCAGGCTAATGGCTTCGGACCAGACCTGCGCCGGACCAGGCACTGCGCCCAGCGAGGTTTGCACCTTGGGTGCCAACGTGCCCCAGAGAACCAGAAAGGCACAGATGGCCAGCAATGGTACGACCAGCAGGCGCCAAATCTCGCCCATCTGGGCGCGCGGGTTGTCGCCTGCACCGGCCTTCAGGATGGGGGTGATCCAGGCCAAGCCCAAAACCTGAAACCATTTGTCGGCGGCGTTGATCCGGGTGAACAGGCGGGCGCGTCGTGCCTCGCGTTCAGCATCAGGGGATAGCGTATCGTGGTCGATGGCTGTCATCTTGCGGTCTCCTGGCCCGGTCGTTCAGCGCCGGGCGGGGTGGAATTCTGTATGAATGGGAAAGCCCCCCAGCCACCAAGGGCCGAGAGGCAGGGGAGTTAACCCTGAACTTCTGTGCCGATGACGACCTGCTCGCCTTTCAAGCCGATCGGCAGGCTTTGCAGATAAGCGTTCGGCTGACGGGCGTCATAGGGAATGCCGTCGATGATATCTTCGGCGGGCGTGGGGGCTTTGTAGCCGTCGCTGTCCCAGGGGAAGTCGGCCTCATTCGCTAGACCCTCGTTCACCAGCATTTTCGCGGCATCCAGATAGATGTCGGGGCGGTAGACGGACTTGGCGACCTCGTCATACCAGGCATCTGTCTGCGGCTCGGCGATCTGGCCCCAGCGGCGCATCTGGGTCAGGTACCAGATGGCGTCCGAATAGAACGGGTAGGTCGCGTTGTAGCGGAAGAAGACGTTGAAATCGGGCACCTCGCGCTTGTCGCCCTTTTCATATTCGAACGTGCCCGTCATCGAGTTCGCGATCACCTCGTAGTCCGCACCCACATATTCCGGCTGGCTCAGCATCTCGACCGCGGCGGGGCGGTTGGCGTTGTCGTTTTCATCCAGCCACATCGCAGCGCGGATCAGGGCTTTGGTCACGGCGCGGGTGGTGTTGGGATACTGCTCGGCGAACTCGGCATTGATGCCAAAGACCTTTTCGGGGTTGTTCTTCCACAGTTCATAATCGGTGATCACCGGCACGCCGATGCCTTTGAACACGGCCTGCTGGTTCCACGGCTCACCTACGCAATAGCCATAGATGGTGCCCGCTTCTAACGTGGCCGGCATCTGCGGCGGAGGCGTCACCGACAGGAACACATCCGCACCGATCTGGCCGGTCACGTTCTCGGGGCTGTAATAGCCCGGGTGCAGGCCACCCGCCGCCAGCCAGTAACGCAGTTCATAGTTGTGGGTCGAAACGGGGAAGACCATGCCCATATTGAAGGGCTTGCCTTCGGATTTGTATTTCTCGACCACTGGGGCCAGCGCCTCAGCCGAAATCGGGTGCTGCGGGCGGCCGTCATCCATTTTCGGGATGTTCGGCTTCATCTCTTCCCAGACCTCGTTCGACACGGTGATGCCGTTGCCGTTCAGGTCCATCGAGAAGGGGGTGATGATATGCGCCTCGGTGCCATACCCGATAGTTGCGGCCAGCGGCTGACCGGCCAGCATGTGCGCACCGTCCAGCTGCCCGTCGATTACACCGTCCAGCAGTACTTTCCAGTTGGCCTGCGCTTCGAGCGTGACGAACAGGCCCTCATCCAGGAAGTACCCATTCTCATAGGCCACAGCCAGCGGGGCCATGTCTGTCAGTTTGATAAAGCCAAAGGTCAGCTCGTCCTTCTCCAGCTCCAGCGTTTCGGCCAGCGCGGGGCTGATCAGGGCGGTGGTGGCGACAAGGCCTGCGAGCAATTTCTTCATGTGGGTCTGTCCCTTTTTTGGTCCCGGTCAGCCGGGTGGGTGAAAAACAAAAAGCCGCTGCACGCTCTGACCGGGAGGATTGGCCAGAGAGTGAGCGGCTTTGCTCAGTCGTTCCCAAACTTTGGGAGGAATTCTTGCGGCACACGCCTTTGCGTGCCGATGAGTTCAGAGTGGTAAATGCACCGTTGCCGATCAAGCGATTTTGCTGCGACGCGGCGTTAAATGCTGCAATCGCGCGGTGCGGCGCGCGCGTCTGCCTAATTCTTGGGCGTCAGATATCCTGAGGGTCAAAAATGCGCCCATCCAAGAACGCATCCCGCTTCAGCGACAGCTGCCCGTTATGGGACGCAACCGGTGTGGTTTCACGAATCGCGCCCTCAAGTTTTTCCGAGGCTCCGGGCAGATCCGCCCCCAACCCTGCCAGTTGATTGCGGTAGATATCGCTGCGAAACACGCTGCCCGCTTGGGCCAGCGCCAGATGCGGGTCCAGACCGTATCGTTGCGCCAGACGGTGGGCGATCCACTTGGCCTGACTGCGCCATGGGAAGCTTGCGGCCCCGTCGTGGAACTCGATAAATCCCGGCACCTCGCGCTGTTCGGCGTGGCCTGTGATGGTAAAGCGCCCCGAAAGCGCTCGGTCGATCAGTTCCGAAGGCAGGTTCAGATAGGTGTCTCGGGCAAGGATTTCAGCGGCGGCGGTGTGGCTGCCCGGCTGGCCCAGCCAGCGCCCGGCGCGCCAGACGGCTCGCATCAGCTTGCCCAGCAGGTGCGGCTCGGTATCCGCCCAGTCGGTGCGCACGGCCAGCACCTTTTCCGGCGCAAAGGCCCAGATCGCCTGACCGGGCAGCAGTAACGCCCCCGCCTGCGATTCCACGGCGACCGAGCCCCAGGGCTCGCCCACACAGAACGCATCCACATCGCCCTCGGCCAAAGCCTGTGCCATCAGGGGTGGCGGGATGGTGCGCACCTCGACCCCGATTTTGGACAGTTCGGTAGCCTCAAGCCAGCAATGCAGCAGTTCCACATGCAGCGAGAACGGGAAGGGCACGCCGAAGACCAATGGCCCATCCGCGACCGAGGCCAGCGCGGCGGCGGCCTTGAAGGGGTCGCGAAAGTCGAATTCATAGCCCGAGTCGCGTAGGCGGGTTTCCAACGTGCGGCTAACGCCGATCACGTCGCCATTCACCGACAGGACCGAGACGGCGGACAAGGGTTGTGTCACCCCGCCCAGCCCCAAGGCCATTGCAACAGGGACCGGCGACAACAGCTGCGCCGCGTCCACCCGCCCAAAGGCCAACATATCGCGCACCGACGACCATGAGGGCGCTGCGATCAGATCCAACTCGACTCCTTCGGCGCGGGCCAGACCCATCTCATGCGCCACGATCAAGGGGGCGGCGTCCACCAGCGGAACATAAGCAACGGGCAGGGTCACAGCGTTCATGACAACAGCCCCGAGGCCGTGACCAGCGCTTCGGCCACGTCGGCGACGCGGCGGCCCTGATCCATCGCGGCTTTGCGTAGCAGGGCATAGGCCTCTTCTTCCTCGACCCCGCGCGCCTTCATCAGCAGACCCTTGGCGCGGTCGATCACCTTGCGTTCTTCCAGCGCACGTTTGGTCTCGGCCAGTTCACGGCGCATTTGCCGGACGATCTGGAACCGGGCGATGGCCGCGTCCAGCACGGGCTTCAGCCGATCCGGTTGCATGCCGTCGACGACGTAGGCCGACAGCCCCGCCTCAATCGCGGTCGAGGTCAAATCGCCCGCCGCGCCCGAGACAAACATGGCTACTGGCCGTTCCAGTGGCCCGGATGCAAGGGTCAGTTCCTCAAGCATGTCGCGGGTCGGGTTGTCGATGTCGATCAGCACCACATCGGGCACCAGCGCGGCGATCTTGCGCGCAAGGCTCGAGACATTGCCGATCACATGCACATCATAAGCCCCAGACGCCTTGAGCGCATCGACGATGGCAATCGCGCGCTCGCGGTCTTCTTCTACAACGACAATGGTCAGGGTGTCAGGCATGGCACCTTTTCACTGCGCCGAAGTCTGATCACAAGGGTTCCCGGCCTATTCCGTCACGATCCGCGCGTGACTGCCCAAAAAACAATCAACTGCTCACCGAGTCGCGTTAACGGACTGCAAATCTTTCGCCTATCGGAAACTCATGACCGCGGATGGGGTGAAATTGAATGTCGTTTTTCGACTTCGAAGAGTCTTTTCCGCTTGCTGCGACGCGGCAGGCTTTCTAGGTGTGGCGGCGGGACACCCCTCCCCAACGAGGGGCGTGTATCTGGAAGGGTAATACAGATGAGCACAAATACACCGGCAACGCGGCCGGCGAATCCGCGTTTTTCCTCTGGCCCCTGCGCCAAACCCCCCACATTCGAGCTGAACAAGCTGGCCGACGCTGCATTGGGCCGGTCGCACCGTGCTGCGGTGGGCAAGGACAAGCTGAAGGCGGCCATCGAAGGCACGCGTGAGGTGCTGGGCATTCCGGCGGATTACAAGATCGGCATCGTTCCCGCCTCGGACACCGGCGCGGTTGAGATGGCGCTGTGGTCGCTGTTGGGCGAACGCAAGGTCGAGATGCTGGCCTGGGAAAGCTTTGGTGCCGGTTGGGTCACGGACGTGGTCAAGCAATTGAAGATCGACGCCGAGGTGAAAACCGCCGAGTATGGGCAGATCGTTGATCTGGCCTCGGTCGATTTCGCCAATGATGTGGTGTTTACGTGGAACGGCACGACCTCGGGCGTGCGGGTTCCCAATGGCGACTGGATCGCGGATGACCGTCAGGGTCTGACGATCTGTGATGCGACTTCGGCTGCATTTGCGATGGACCTGCCGTGGGACAAGCTGGATGTGACCACGTTCAGCTGGCAAAAAGTGCTGGGTGGTGAAGCAGCGCACGGGATGCTGATCCTCAGCCCGCGCGCGGTTGAGCGGCTGGAAAGCTACACCCCCGCATGGCCGCTGCCCAAGATTTTCCGCCTGACCAAAGGCGGCAAGCTGATCGACGGTATCTTTACCGGGGCCACGATCAACACGCCTTCGATGCTGGCGGTCGAGGACTACCTGTTTGCGCTGGACTGGGCGCGCTCGGTCGGTGGGTTGCAGGGCCTGATTGCGCGCGCAGATGCCAATGCTGGAGCGGTTCATGCCTTTTGCGATCAAAACGACTGGATCGCCAATCTGGCCGAGGATGCGGCGACGCAATCGAATACGTCGGTCTGCCTGAAATTCACCGATCCGCGCATTCAGGATGGGACGACATTCGCCAAGGCCGTAGCCAAACGGCTGGAGGTCGAGAATATCGCGCTGGATATCGGTGCATATCGCGATGCCCCCGCGGGCCTGCGCATCTGGTGTGGCGGCACGGTCGAGACCTCGGACATTCAGGCCATGCTACCGTGGCTGGCCTGGGCCTTTGAGGCCGAGATCGCTGCGCAATCGGCAGCCGCCTGACAAGATTTTTCGACGAAAAATCTGGGCCCGACTGTGGCCCGGATACTTTCCCAAAATTTAAGGACCAGAAATATGGCCCCCAAAGTACTCGTATCTGACAAGCTCAGCGAAACCGCCGTGCAGATTTTCCGCGATCGCGGCATCGACGTGGATTTCATGCCCGATCTGGGCAAGGACAAGGATAAACTGGCCGAGGTGATCGGTCAGTATGACGGCCTCGCTATCCGTTCCGCCACAAAGGTCACGCCGACCCTGCTGGAAAAAGCCGACAATCTGAAAGTTATCGGCCGCGCTGGGATTGGCACCGACAATGTCGATAAGGAAGCAGCCAGCAAAAAGGGTGTGATCGTGATGAACACGCCGTTCGGCAACATGATCACAACGGCCGAACACGCCATTGCGATGATGTTCGCCGTGGCGCGGCAAATCCCCGAGGCCAGCACCTCGACCCATGCGGGCAAGTGGGAAAAGTCCAAATTCATGGGGATTGAGCTGACCAACAAGACTCTCGGCGTCATTGGCGCAGGCAACATCGGCGGCATCGTCTGCGAACGCGCGCTGGGCCTGAAGATGAAGGTCGTCGCCTATGATCCCTATCTCAGCGAAGAGAAAGCCGCCAAGATGGGCGTTGAAAAGGTCGAGTTGGATGACCTGCTGGCCCGCGCGGATTTCATCACGCTGCATGTTCCGCTGACCGATCAGACCCGCAACATCCTGAGCCGTGAGAATCTGGCCAAGACCAAGAGAGGCGTGCGCATCGTCAACTGCGCCCGCGGCGGTTTGGTCGACGAAGACGCGCTGGCCGAGATGCTGCAATCGGGCCATGTGGCCGGTGCCGCCTTTGACGTGTTCAGCGAGGAACCGGCCAAGGAAAACGCTCTGTTCAACTTGCCCAACGTCGTCTGCACACCGCATCTGGGGGCAGCTACGACCGAGGCGCAGGAAAACGTGGCGCTGCAGGTGGCCGAGCAAATCTCGAACTACCTGCTGACCGGGGCGGTTGAAAACGCGCTGAACATGCCGTCCGTGACCGCCGAAGAGGCCAAAGTCATGGGGCCGTGGATTAAGCTGGCTGGGCATCTGGGCAGCTTCATTGGGCAGATGACGGATGAACCGATCAAGGCGATCAACATCCTTTATGATGGTGTCGCCGCTGAGATGAACCTGGCCGCGTTGAATTGTTCTGTCGTTGCGGGGATCATGAAAAAGGTCAATCCCGATGTGAACATGGTGTCCGCACCGGTGATCGCGAAAGAGCGCGGGGTTAAAATCTCGACCACCAATCAGGACAAGACCGGCGTTTTCGATGGCTATGTGAAGGTCACTGTTGTCACCAGCAAGCGTGAGCGTTCGATCGCTGGGACTGTATTCAGCGATGGCAAGCCGCGGTTCATTCAGATCAAAGGCATCAATATTGATGCCGAGGTCGGGGCGCATATGCTCTATACCACCAACGAAGACGTGCCGGGCATCATCGGTACGCTGGGTCAGACCATGGGCGAGAACGACGTGAACATCGCGAACTTTACCCTTGGCCGGTCCGAAGCGGGCGGCGAAGCGATCGCGCTGCTGTATGTGGATGAACCTGTCCCGGCCGAGGCCCGCGCAAAGTTGGCCGAAACGGGGCTGTTTACCCAGATCAAACCTTTGGAATTTGACGTGGCCTAGTAGGCAGTGTTGAATTTCTGAGACTATCCCAACCCGCGCCACCTAAGGCGCGGGTATTTTCTTTGTCAGGGGCGGTTTTCGCGTCACAAGCAAAGTGATTTTCGACCCGAGGTTTTTCATGACGTCTGCCATTTACGCCATTGGCGATATTCACGGCCAGCTTGAGATGTTGCAAACCGCCCTGCTCCGGATTGAGGCGGATGGAGGCCCAGATGCGCGAGTCGTGTTTCTGGGGGATTACGTGGATCGTGGGCCGAACAGTCGCGGGGTGCTTGACCTGTTGATCGAAGGTCAGCGTGCAGGACGCAACTGGGTCATGGTGCGGGGTAATCACGACCGGATGATGGCGCGGTTCGTGCAGGATTGCGAGGTCGCCGACAGCCATCTGCCCGTTGCGTTCAGCTGGTTGCATCCGCGTTTGGGCGGGCGCGAGACGTTGGCCTCTTACGGTGTGGATGTCACCGACAATGACCGTATCATCTATGTTCATCAACGCGCGGTCGAGGCTGTTCCACCGCAGCATCTGGATTTCCTCAATGCTCTGCCGAACTATCACCAAGAGGGCGAAATGCTGTTCGTTCACGCGGGTATCCGACCGGGCCTTCCGCTGGAGCAGCAATCCGAGAATGACCTGATCTGGATTCGCAACGAGTTTCTGATCGAAGCCGCGCCGCATCCGTGGCTGATTGTCCACGGCCACACACCTGTCGATCAGGCCGAGCATTGCGGCAACCGTGTCAATCTGGATGCGGGCGCAGGTTATGGCCGTCCATTGGCCACGGCGGTGTTTGAGGGGCGTAAGTGCTGGCTTTTGACCCCAAACGGACGCGTGCCGCTTAGGTAAACAGGTCGGCGAAACGCGCGCGCAGGGCGTTTTTCTGCACCTTGCCCATCGTGTTACGCGGCAGCTCGTCCAGAACGATCAGTTTGCGGGGATGTTTGAAACGCGCCAGTTCGGCCTGCGCACGGGCCATGATCGCGTCCAGATCAGGGGTCGCGCGGGGTTCCGCCACCAGCAGGCCCACGGGGGTTTCGCCGAAATCCGGATGCGGTACGCCGATCACCGCGCTTTCCAACACGCCGGGCTGGTCGTCCAGCAGCATCTCAAGTTCCTTGGGATAGATGTTGAACCCGCCCGAGATGATCAGATCCTTTCCGCGTCCGACGATATGGACATAGCCATCCTCATCCACTCGCCCCAAATCGCCGGTGATGAAAAACCCATCCTCGCGCAGCTCGGCGGCGGTTTTCTCGGGCATTTGCCAATAGCCCTGAAACACGTTTGGGCCGCGTACTTCGATCATGCCGATCTCGCCCTGCGGCAGGGTTTCGCCGCTTTCGGGGTTGGTCACTTTCAATTCGACATCGGGCAGGGGGAAGCCAACCGTGCCCGCGCGACGCTCGCCGTCATAGGGGTTTGAGGTGTTCATGTTGGTCTCGGTCATGCCGTATCGTTCAAGGATGCGGTGGCCGGTGCGTGTTTCGAACCGCTCATGGGTTTCCGCCAGCAAGGGGGCAGAGCCCGAGATGAACAGTCGCATATGCTGAGCCAGATCACCGGTGAACCGATCATCCCCCAACAGGCGGGTGTAGAAGGTCGGCACCCCCATCATTGAGGTCGCCTGCGGCATCAGGCGCAGCACATCGTTCAGATCGAACTTCGGCAGAAAGATCATCGACCCTCCCGAGGCCAGCACCACATTGGTCGCCACAAACAGCCCATGTGTATGGAAAATGGGCAAGGCATGCAGCAGCACGTCTTCGGCTGTGAACCGCCACTCCTGCACCAATGTTTCCGCATTCGATAGCAGGTTGGCTTGAGACAGCATCGCGCCTTTGGACCGCCCGGTGGTGCCGGAGGTATATAGGAAGGCGGCCAGATCGTCCTCGGTCCGGCGCGCGGGCTCGAACGCGGGCAACATCCCCAAAGCGCGCCGCATCAAACTGCCCGAGCCATCGGCATTCAGCGTCTCGAGCCGCGCTTCTTGCATCTTGGCCAGCGGTGCCAGGGCGGTTTGGTTCGCGTCGTCGCACACAACCAGCGATGCGCCGCTGTTTTCGATGAAATAGGTTAGCTCGTTGACGGTGTAGGCGGTGTTCAGGGGCAAAAAGACCAACCCGGCCTGCGCGCAGGCGGCATAGAGTGCCAAGGCCTCGGGCGATTTTTCGATCTGAACGGCAACCCGGTCGCCCGGTTCCAACTCGTAACCAACCAGCGTGTTTGCGAGCCGCGCCGCCATATCAAGGAATGCGGCATGTGTGATAACCTCGCCATCCGGCAGATGCAGAAACGGCGTGTCCTTACCTGCGTGAATGCCAAACAAGCGGTCGTATAGCGGGTTTGCCATTCTGTCTGCCTTTGTCAACGGAACTGTTGCCTGCGAATCTGGCGTGGATTGGCACAGTGGTAAAGCCCAATTTGGCGCGCTCAGAACTGGGTGGTCATCCGGTATCCGGCGCCGAAATACATTTTGGCGTAGGTGACGGGTTGCCCCTCCAACCATGTGATGCGTTCACCGGTAAACACCGGCTCACCTTCAGGCAGGTCCAGAAAACGGGCGACGGTCGCGTCCGCCCGGCTGGCTAGAAAGCTGAGTTCCACATTGGTGAACGGCACAGTCTGGATCAGCCACTCATTTGGGCCGATTGCCGAAAAATCCGCCTGCGCCACTTGCGGCACGCTGTCCACTACGATCCATCGGTCTTCGTATTGAAACGGGGTATTGCCCGAAAAATGCATGCACCGCACATGCACGGTGCTTTGACTGGGCCGCAAAGCAAGACGCGCGGTCAGCCAATCCGGGGCGACAGTCGTCTTGGCTGAGACCAGCGCATAGCGATAGGTGCCACCGGTCGCTTCGACCTCGTCCCGGACCATGGGTATGCTGAACCGGGCCTGCCGCTGAGGCGCGCTGAGCACACGGGTGCCAGCCTTGCGGCGGCGTTCCAGATAGCCTTCATCCGCCAGTTCCCGCAAGGCGCGGTTGACGGTTGTGCGGGTACAGGAGAATTCAGCAGCCAAATCCTGTTCGTTGGGCAACAACGAGTCTGGTTGCCATTCGCCCGAGCGGATGCGCGCCAAAACAGTTTTCTTGATGTCTTTGTAGCTTGTGGTCTCGGTTGATTGCGGCATGTACCCTCGGCTTTCGGATGCGTTCTAGACCGCGGACAAAAGATCGGCAATTCCTACCCTGTAGGCAGCAATGATCTGGTCGCGGTTCACGTGGCGGCCTTGCCGCACCATATGCCGCCCGGCAGACCACAGATCGGTCACGACCCCGTCATGGGCGACAAAGCACAAGCCGTCCAGCAACTGATCGTCGGTCAAGGCGCAAAGGGTCGGATGGGTGCGGTCGATCGCCACCATATCGGCCAACTTGCCCACCGCAATCT
Organism: Ruegeria sp. J8; assembly: GCF_056531925.1. Lineage (NCBI taxonomy): Bacteria > Pseudomonadati > Pseudomonadota > Alphaproteobacteria > Rhodobacterales > Roseobacteraceae > Ruegeria > Ruegeria sp. J8. The sequence goes on along the minus strand of NZ_JBQFMR010000009.1, from coordinate 179,679 downwards.
GCCCTGCATCCCGCGATAGGGCCTGCGCGCCACCCTCAGCTGCGCAGGTATAAAGCGCGTGGCCCACCGATCCGGCCTGTTGAACCAGAACTGTACGTTCCCGGTCGCGAAGACGTTGGGAATATTCCAGCATCCGCAATTCCTCGGACAGGGAAATCCGGACGTTCGAATCCGACCCGACCCCAAACCGTCCGCCCGCCTGCATATAAACCGCGCCGTTGAAGATCCCATCACCCAGATTGGCCTCGGTGATCGGGCAGAGCCCGGCAACAGCGCCCGAGCGCGCCATGGCCTGCGTTTCCGCGTCGGTCATATGAGTCGCATGGATCAGGCACCAGCGGTCATTCACATCGGCATTGTCCAAAAGCCACGACACGGGCGTCGCACCCAATGCGGTCTGCACATCTCTCACCTCCTGCGTTTGTTCGGCGATGTGGATATGTACCGGGCCCTGCGGTGCCGCTTGAAACAGGGTCTGCAAGTCCGAAGGAGAAGTTGCACGCAGGGAATGGGGCGCAATGCCCACAAGGCTGTCGGGATGCGGGGCCCCTTTGCGGCAATCTTCGACCAGGCGCAGATAGGCGTCCACGCTATGACCGAACCGCAACTGCCCGCCCGCAAGCGGCTCTTGCTGAACGCCGCCATAGGTGTAAAGCACCGGGAGATGGGTTAGGCCTATTCCGGTCTGTTGCGCAGCGGCAAATATACGTTGACTCAGTTCCGAGCGGGTCTCGTAGGGCTGCCCGCCGGGTTGGTGGTGAACATAGTGAAATTCACCGACCGAGGCATAGCCTGCCTCTTGCATCTCTATGAAAACCAAAGCTGCGATGGCTTCGATCTGGTCGGGCGTCAACCGATCCAGAAAGCGGTACATCAGGTTGCGCCATGTCCAGAAGCTTTCCCGCCCGTCGGCGCGGGTTTCGGTCATTCCGGCCATGGCGCGTTGAAAGCTGTGGCTGTGCAGGTTGGCCAAAGCGGGCATCAGAACGTCCACCTGATCGTCCTGCGGCTGAGGCCGCGCGCCGGTTTCGATCCGACTGATCCGGCCTTCTTTCACCTCGACCCTAAGGTCCGAGACCCAGTCAGAGCCGATCAGGGCGGTTTTGGCGTGCACAGTCATCGGGATTCCATTTTGTGTAGACTTTAGTGTTTTATAAGTATACGTAAAAATAACGAGAAAGGGAGCCCAAAAGAATCCTCATGGTAAAAAAATCGGTTCTTCTAAGTGCGCATATGGCAACCATGGTTGAGGGCACGGGGCCGTACGGCCTGTGTCAGAACGCGGCAATCGCTGTCGACGGGGGGCGGTTCGTCTGGGTGGGTGCTCGGGCGGATATGCCCTCGGATTATGCGGATTGGCCGATTCAGGATTTTGGCGACCGGCTGATCACGCCAGCCCTGATTGATGCGCACACGCATGTGGTGTTCGGTGGCAACCGCGCCGCCGAGTTCGAGATGCGCCTGAACGGGGCCAGCTATGAGGAGATCGCCCGCGCCGGAGGAGGGATTCTGTCCACCGTGACCGCCACGCGTTCAGCCAGCCAAGAGGCGCTGCTGGCAGATGCCCTGACGCGCGTGGATGCACTGCTGGCCGAGGGGGTCAGTTGTATCGAGGTCAAGTCCGGCTATGGCTTGGATGTCGCGACCGAGCTTAAGATGCTACGCGTTGCACGGCGGATCGGGCAGGCCCGGCCGGTGCGGGTCAAGACCAGCTTTCTGGGCGCACATGCCGCGCCGCCGGACTACCGCGCGGATCCCGACGCCTATTTGACCAAGGTTTGCATTCCCGCCCTGCGCAAGGCCCATGCCGAAGGTCTGGTTGATGCGGTGGACGGGTTCTGTGAGGGCATCGCTTTCAACCCGACCCAGATCGCCAGGGTGTTCGATGTGGCGCGGGAGCTTGGTTTGCCCGTCAAACTGCACGCCGAGCAACTCTCCAATCTGGGCGGCGCCAAATTGGCCGCAGCCTATGGGGCGCTGTCGGCGGATCATGTGGAATATCTGGATGGCGATGGCGTCTTGGCCATGGCGGAAGCGGGTACGGTTGCGGTTCTTCTGCCCGGCGCGTTCTATACCTTGCGGGAAACCCAGAAGCCTCCGGTCCAACTGCTGCGTGACCGAGATGTTCCGATTGCGCTGGCGACGGATTGCAATCCGGGCTCGTCACCTTTGGCCTCGCTTTTGCTGACTATGAACATGGCCTGCACCCTGTTTCGCTTGACACCGGAAGAGGCGTTGGCCGGTGTAACCCGAAACGCTGCGCGCGCTTTGGGGCTGGCGGATACCGGGCAAATTGCGCCGGACCTGCGGGCTGATCTTGCGGTCTGGGATGTTTCTCATCCGGCGGAACTGGCTTATCGCATTGGCTTCAACCCCTTGCACGCGCGCCTGTTCGGAGGATCGGAATGACCGAGCTGACCCTGACCCCCGGCGCGGTCACTCTGACCGATTTGGCGCACGTGTATTGGCAGGATGCCACCGTGACGTTGGACCCCGCATGCAAGCCTGCGGTCGAGGCCGCAGCCCACCGCGTGCAGGCCGCCGCGCAAGGCGCAGACCCTGTTTATGGCGTCAATACCGGCTTCGGCAAACTGGCCAGCCACAAAATCGCGGCGCAGGATACATCTACCCTGCAACGCAACCTGATCCTCAGCCATTGCTGCGGGGTTGGCCCCGCAATCTCACGCCGCGTGACCCGGTTGATGATGACGCTCAAGCTGTCGTCCTTTGGCCGTGGGGCCTCGGGCGTGCGTTGGGATTTGATCGAGCTGCTCCAGCAAATGCTGGCACGAGGTGTGACACCCGTCATCCCGGCGCAGGGTTCGGTCGGGGCGTCGGGCGATCTGGCCCCCTTGGCCCATATGACCGCCGTGCTGATCGGTGCAGGTGAGGCCGAGGTGGACGGGACCGTCCTTCCAGGGCTTGAAGCGCTCAAAAAGGCCGGGTTAGAGCCGGTTCAACTCGGTCCGAAAGAGGGGTTGGCATTTATTAATGGGACCCAGTTCTCGACAGCATTTGCGCTGACAGGGCTGTTTCAGGCCTGGCGTGCAGCGCAAAACGCTTTGGTTGTGTCTGCCCTGTCGACCGACGCAATCATGGGCTCGACCGCGCCGTTGCGTCCTGAAATCCACACTTTGCGTGGGCATCGGGGCCAAACCGAGGCGGCCAGCGCCATGCGTGCGGTTCTGGACGGGTCAGAAATTCGCGAAAGTCACCGTGATGGCGACACGCGGGTTCAGGACCCTTATTGCATCCGTTGCCAGCCGCAAGTCACGGGCGCGGCCATGGATGTGATGCGCCAAGCGGCGGCCACGCTTGAAGTCGAAGCCAACGCCGCCACCGACAACCCGCTGGTTCTGGAGGACGCGATTGTCTCGGGCGGGAATTTTCACGCCGAGCCCGTGGGCTTTGCCGCCGACATGATCGCATTAGCCCTGTCCGAGATCGGAGCCATCGCGCAACGACGCATCGCCCTGATGGTGGACCCGGCGCTGAGTTTTGATCTGCCGCCCTTCCTGACGCCCAAACCGGGGCTGAACTCGGGCCTGATGATCGCCGAAGTGACAACTGCGGCATTGATGAGCGAAAATAAGCATCTGGCCAACCCCTGCGTCACCGACAGCACGCCGACCTCGGCCAATCAGGAGGATCACGTCTCGATGGCGGCCCATGGCGCGCGACGGCTGACGCGGATGGTCGAAAACCTGAATTATATCCTGGGGGTCGAGATGCTGTGTGCAGCCCAAGGCGTGGAATTCCGCGCCCCCCTGACAACAAGCGCCCCGTTGCAGCAGGCCGTAGCCCGGCTGCGCGCCGATATCCCGGCGCTGTCCGAGGACCGCTATCTGGCGCCAGAGCTTGAACAGGCGAAGGTGCTGATTGCCGATGGGTGCGTGTTGGACGCGGTCAAACAGCCCATGCCGGAGTTGTTCTGATGCAGGTGGTTTCGGTCCGTTCCAGTGACAGCCCGATTGTGCTGGGTCAGCCTCATGGCGGAACCCTTGTGCCCGATGACATCGCAGCGCGGTTGAACGACATTGGCCGGGGGCTTGCGGACACGGATTGGCACATCAACAGGCTCTATGATGGGGTATTTACGGATGCGACGGTAGTGCAGTCCAATATCCATCGCTATGTTATCGACGCAAATCGCGACCCCGACGGTGTGTCGCTCTATCCCGGTCAGAACACGACGACGCTGGTTCCGCTGACCGATTTCGACGGTCAACCGATCTGGGCCGATGGGCAAGAGCCCTCAGCGGATGAAATCGAATCTCGGCGTCACGCCTATCATGCGCCTTATCACGCCGCGCTGCTGCAAGAACTACACCGCGTGCGCGCGCGTCATGGGGTGGCGATTCTGTTCGATTGCCACTCGATCCGGTCCCGAATTCCGTTTCTGTTCGAAGGGGAATTACCCGTTTTCAACACCGGCACGAATGACGGTCAAAGTTGCGCACGCGTCATCGAACAGGCCGTGCAAGGGGTGGCTGAGGGTGCCGAAAGGATGCCCGCGGTGCTGAACGGACGCTTTCGCGGTGGTTGGACAACCCGCCACTATGGGCAACCAGATCAGAATATCCACGCGATCCAGATGGAGTTGGCGCAGCGCTCTTACATGGACGAAGCGCCGCCATGGACGTGGCGCGCGGACCGGGCTGTGGCCTTGCGGCCTTATCTCACCGACATGCTCACCCGCCTCAATGACCTCGCCCGATCGGGAGCACTGACCAATCAAGGAGCCCAGACATGAGCGATCCACGCAAAAACACACGTGATATCTATCCGCCCACTGGCCCCGAGCTGAACGCCAAAAGCTGGGTGACCGAGGCGCCTTTACGGATGCTGATGAACAACCTGCATCCGGACGTGGCCGAGAACCCGCATGAGTTGGTGGTTTATGGCGGGATCGGGCGCGCCGCACGTACATGGCAGGATTTCGATACTATTGTTGAGGGTTTGAAGGATCTGGAAGAGGACGAGACTCTGATTGTCCAGTCCGGCAAGCCCGTGGCCATCATCCGCACCCACAAGGACGCACCGCGCGTTCTGATCGCCAATTCCAACATCGTGCCACATTGGGCCAACTGGGATCACTTCAACGAACTCGATAAGAAGGGCCTGATGATGTACGGCCAGATGACGGCCGGTTCGTGGATCTATATCGGTACGCAGGGCATCGTTCAGGGCACGTATGAGACCTTTGCCGAGGCCGGACGCCAGCACTATGGCGGCGACCTGACCGGCAAGTGGATTCTGACCGGCGGCTTGGGTGGTATGGGCGGCGCGCAGCCTCTGGCGGCCGTCTTTGCCGGGGCTTGTTGTCTGGCGGTGGAATGCAACCCCGACAGCATCGACTTCCGCCTTCGCACCAAATACCTGGATGAAAAGGCCGAGACACTGGACGAAGCGCTTGAGATGATCGACCGCTGGACCAAAGCTGGTGAGGCGAAATCCGTAGGTCTGTTGGGCAATGCTGCGGAGGTCTTCCCCGAGATCTACCGTCGTATGGCCGAAGGCGGAATGCGCCCTGACATCGTCACCGACCAGACCAGCGCCCATGACCCGATCAATGGATACCTGCCTATCGGCTGGTCCATGGCACAGTGGCGGGAAAAGCGCGAAACAGAGCCTAAGTCGGTGGAAAAAGCCGCACGTGCGTCTATGAAACAGCATGTCGCGGCCATGGTTGATTTCTGGAATGCAGGCGTGCCGACACTGGATTACGGCAACAACATCCGGCAGGTGGCGCAGGATGAAGGGCTGGAAAACGCCTTTGCCTTCCCCGGTTTTGTGCCCGCTTATATCCGTCCGCTGTTCTGCAAAGGGATCGGCCCGTTCCGCTGGTGCGCCCTATCCGGCGACCCCGAAGATATCTACAAAACCGACGCCAAGATGAAGGAACTGTTCCCAGAAAACGAGCATCTGCACCGCTGGCTCGATATGGCGCAGGACCGCATCGCATTTCAGGGTCTGCCCGCGCGCATCTGCTGGATCGGGCTTGGGGATCGGCATCGCGCTGGGCTCGCCTTCAATGAGATGGTGGCTAATGGTGAACTAAAGGCCCCCGTGGTGATCGGGCGGGATCACTTGGACAGCGGTTCTGTTGCCAGCCCGAACCGCGAGACCGAGGCGATGTTGGATGGCTCGGATGCCGTCAGCGACTGGCCTTTGCTGAATGCGTTGATCAATACGGCCAGCGGGGCGACATGGGTGTCGCTGCACCATGGCGGCGGCGTTGGCATGGGCTTCAGTCAGCACGCGGGTGTGGTGATCTGCGCTGACGGGACCGAGGACGCCGCGCGGCGGCTCGAGCGGGTGTTGTGGAACGATCCAGCCTCGGGCGTGTGGCGTCATGCGGATGCGGGGTATGAGGCAGCGAAGGATTGCGCCCGTGCGCATGGGCTGCGGTTGCCGGGTATTCTGGGCTAGGGCGCATCTGTCCTCTGGCGAAAATGCTGCACCTGCGATATCCCGCAGGTGAGCTTGCCGGAGATTGAAGATGTACGTTGCCACCCTTTTGACTAACCCTGACAAAAATGCGCTGGAACAGACTCTGGTCGACTCCCTGCGTAACGCCTGGGGCGGCGGCGATGTGCAGTGGTTGAGCCCGGATGAGGCCGCAGAGTTTTCTCTGGCGGGCCTGCCGGACAATCAGTGGGACGTGTGGGCCGATTTGCAGAACATGGGTGTCGATCTGGTGGTCCAACCCGCCGAAGGACGGCGCAAGAAGATGCTGCTGGCCGATATGGACAGCACCATGATTCAGCAGGAATGCATCGACGAACTGGCCGATGAGGCGGGCGTTGGCGAGCGCGTCAAGGATATCACCGCGCGGGCCATGAACGGCGAGCTGGATTTCGAGGGCGCCCTGAACGAGCGTGTCGGGTTGCTGAAAGGTTTGGACGAGGCCGTGATCGACAAGGTGTTAGCCGAGCGTATTACCCTGATGCCCGGCGGCAAGGAACTGGTTGGCACGATGCGCGCGAATGGTGGTTATGCCGCATTGGTCTCGGGCGGGTTCACGGCGTTTACGTCCAATGTCGGGGCCCAACTGGGCTTTGATGAGAACCGCGCCAACACGCTGCTGGCCGAGGGCGGTAAGCTGACCGGTGATGTCGGGCGTCCCATTCTGGGTCGTCAGGCCAAGGTGGATGCTTTGGAACAGATCACTGCGCGGTTGGGTCTGTCCGAATCGGATGTGATCGCAGTGGGCGATGGCGCGAATGATCTGGGTATGCTGGGCCGGGCTGGAACCGGGGTGGCGCTGCACGCCAAGCCCTCGGTCGCGGAACAGTGTGAGGTGCGGGTAAACCACGGAGATCTTTCGGCTTTGCTGTTCCTGCAGGGCTATGCACGATCTGAGTTTGCGGCCCGTTAGCACGGCGCGGCTTTCTTTTATTTAACAAAAATGTTAAACAATGGTCATGAACACCCTTCTGACCACATTTTCCGCGTTGTCCGACGCAACGCGATTTTCCATCGTCGAGCAGCTTATGCAGGATGGAGAATTACCTGCCGGAGACCTGATCGAAGGACGCGGCATGTCCGGCGCCGCGATCTCGCGCCATTTGAAACTGCTGCGCGAGGCGGGGCTGATAAATCAGCGCGTGCAGGGCAGCCAGCGGATGTATTCGATCCGCCCCGAGGGGCTGCGCGCGATTGCGGAGTGGACCATCTCGAAACGTCAATTCTGGGAAAGCAGCCTGAACCGTCTGGGTGATGCAATCGAAAAGGAGACCTCATGGCCGATTTGAAACTGGAGCGCGCTTACCCGCTTGCACCGGACGATCTGTATGCGTGGATCAGCACCCCCGACAAGCTTCTGCAGTGGTGGGGACCCGAAGGGATGCATGTGCCCGAGCACAACCTGGATTTCTCTCGCACGGGTCCGTGGTATTCGGTGATGCAAAATGGCGAAGGGCAGCGGTTTAAGGTTTCGGGTCATGTGACGCATGTCGATCCGCCCAAATCGGTTGGGTTCACATGGGGCTGGCATGACGATCAGGACCAGCGCGGAGCCGAAAGCCATGTGATGTTGGTGGTCGAGGCAGCAGAAGAGGGTGCAAAGTTGATCATCGACCACCGCGAGTTGGGCGATGACGAAATCGCAGCGAACCACACCAAAGGCTGGACGTCGACGCTGAACAAGCTGGCCGCACAGCTGGCCTAGTTTTTCATCACGAAGGCATAAGGGAGAAAATAAATGCCACAGTTTCTATTTGTCTATCACGGTGGTCATACCCCGACCGACCCCGCTGAAATCGAAGCGACCATGGCCGCCTGGGGCGCTTGGTTTGGCGGAATGGGCGAGGCACTGGACATCCCCGGAAACCCGGTTGGCCAGTCTTACACCGTCAGCAGCAGCGGTGTTGTTGACAATGGCGGCGCCAATCCGGCCTCGGGCTTTACAGTTGTCAAAGCCGAAAGCATGGATGCTGCGACCGACATGGCCAAAGGTTGCCCGATGGTTGTCAACGGGTCCGGCTCGGTCGAAGTGGCCGAGATTCACGAGATTGAGATGTAGCCTTTAGCTGGGGAACCCCGGCGCGGGTTTGATCACGCCGCATTCCAGCCCTCGACGGCTGTATTGCGTGGCGTTCAGAAATTTGCGGGTGGCCGGGTGGTCGGCCTCCAGCACGCCCAAGCTGACCAGAACCGCGGCAATGGCGCATTCGCTGGCGCGGGTGGTGCCGTCGGTGATCTTCAATGCCACGCCCATGCGTTTTTCGGGTAGGATTGCGATGAACACAGCCTCGGCACCGGTTTTGATGGCAACGCGACCACCCATGGCGCGCATCAGTTCGGTGCAGGCGCGGGTTTCACCGGCGACCAGCTCGGGGTGTTTCATCATTGCGGCCGTCAGCTGTTGCGCCGCGTCGCTGGCCCGGTCCGACCGATCCGCGGCGCTGGCAAACCACGCCATCGAACGCGCCAACCCGACCAGCGAGGTCGCAAAGTTCGGGGCCGAGCAGCCGTCGATGCCGTAGGCGGGGCTGGTCTCGCCCGTTGTTTCCTCAAGCGCGGACAGGCAGGCCTGTTGTACGGGGTGGTCGATTTCCAGATATTCCGGTCCGGCGCCCATATGCTGAGCAACGGTCAGAAACCCGCAATGCTTGCCCGAACAGTTATTGTGAATCTGACATGGCGTGTCATCGGCTAATATTAACCCGTCGCGCGCAGCCATGTCCTGTGGCTCTTGCGGGCCACAGCGAAGATCGGGTTCCGCCAGACCCAGGTGGTCCAACCAGGCTGAGACGCGATCAGTATGAATATGCGCTCCACTGTGCGAGGCACAGGCCAGTGCAAGATGTTCCGAGGTCAGCCCGTATTTCGCCGCTGCACCCGAAGTGATCAGAGGCAGCCCCTGAATCATCTTGGCCGAGGATCGCGGATAGATCACAGCGTTCGGATTCCCCCAACTTTTAACGATCTGGCCGGTATCGTCGCAGATCACTGCATGCCCAAGATGTAGGCTTTCCAACAGCGGTCCGCGCCACAGTTCTGTCATTGGTACGGCTTGTGTCATTAGGACATTCCTTAACATGCGCAAAATTCTGCCAATCGCTCTTTCGCCTGTGGCGAAACCTGCGTTACAGTGTGTATGTCGGCAATCATCGGAAGACGCAACGTACAGACGGATCAGGCAGGGTCCGCACGCATTTCCGGTGGGTATGAGGTAATGGGTCGAGCTAGGAGGCTGGACGATGGGATCAAAGCTTGTCCGCGTGATCGCGGGCCTGTGCATAGCAGGAATGGCAACAACGGCAACTGCACAACAGGCGACGAGCACGAACAGGGTGGCAGCCAAAACGGACTGGAGCGTCTTCGTCGAGGATGACCCGACTGAATGCTGGAGCGTTTCCGCCCCCAAGGAAACCGTGAACACCCGCGGTGGGCGGGTCGTGTCGGTACGGCGCAGCGACATTCTGCTGTTCGTGTTCTACCGCCCCAACGCCGAGGTCAAAGGGCAGGTGACGTTCACGGGCGGCTATCCATTTGCACCGGGATCGACTGTCAATCTTGATATCGACGGCACCAAGTTCGAGCTGATCACCGAAGGTGAATGGGCGTGGCCCGCAACCGAAGGTGAAGACCTGAAGGTGGTCGCAGCCATGAAGCGCGGGACCGAGGCCGTCCTGACGGCGCGCTCGGAACGTGGGACGCAGACCAAGGACACGTTCTCGCTGCTGGGGTTCACCGCTGCGATTGAAGACGCCGAGACGCGCTGCACCAACTAGACTGGGCATTTGCCTGATCGCTGCCCCGCCAGTCTGGCGGGGTTTTGCGTTGTGGCAGGGCATTGTGCAGCGTTCTGGAGGCGGCATTCGTATTCGAAATTTGATTCCAGTCAAAGAAATGAATGCAAATATCTGCATGTATAAAGCTCTGAACTAGGGAAGGAGCCCGACATGCAAACGAAATCACTCACCGCTCTCTTGATGATGGTCGCCCTTATCCTGAGTGCTTGCGAGAAAGAGGCCGACACATATCCGGTCACGGGCGAGCAATGCGGGCCGGATGATCCGGTTCAAACGCTGGACGCAACGGATTGCAATATCGTGCCACCGGGCATTTGACGCATGCGGGTCCCATCGTGGCACGGCCATGTCGTCGTGTCTGGGGCTTCGACGCTTTGGGGTAAAACCGGGCCTGTGCTAGTATTGGGCAACCAATAGGGGGCTGCCCGATGCGCTTTGCATTTTTGATTTTGTTTCTGTCTTCCGCTGCCAGTGCTGATCCAACTCTAGAATGTCTGGATGCTGGTTCTCAGATAGAGATTGGCGCATGCGTGGGCGCGATGGAGGACCGCGTCAATCAGGCGATAGATACAAGCTACAACATTGCCATGCAATCGGCCAAAGAACTGGATGATGTTACCGGACGTGTTGTGGCAGTGCCCGCGTTGGACAGCGCGCAGACCGCGTGGCTGGCTTACCGCGATGCCCAATGCGAGGCTGTTGGCGCGTCGTTCGGTGGTGGGTCAGGTACCGGCATTGGCATTACCGCCTGTCGGGTAGAGTTGGGCCGGGCACGTGTGGACGAATTGCTGCGCTACGCGAATTAAACGCGACGATTTCTTTTGATCTTTGCGCTAGGTCCTATATAGAGGCGCATCCCAAGCCAGAATCCGTTGAGATAGCCCCATGTCGCCCAAAGCGCCGATCACTCAAGACGTCATGACCATCCCCCGCAAGCTGCCCGAGGGGAAGGTTAACCTTGTCGGTCTTACTCGCGACCAATTGCGCACGACGCTGGTCGCACATGGCACGCCCGAGAAACAGGCCAAGATGCGCACCGGGCAGATCTGGCAGTGGATCTATCAATGGGGTGTTCGCGATTTTGCGCAGATGACAAACCTCGCCAAAGCCTATCGGGCCCAACTGGCCGAGAGCTTTTTGATCGAAATTCCCGAGGTCGTAACACGGCAGGTGTCCGAGGATGGCACCCGAAAATACCTGTGCCGCATCGCCGGCGGGCACGAGGTTGAGGTAGTCTATATCCCCGAGGACGATCGCGGCACGCTGTGTATTTCCTCGCAAGTGGGCTGCACGCTGACCTGTTCTTTCTGCCATACAGGCACACAGAAACTGGTGCGCAATCTGACCGCGGCCGAGATCGTGGGTCAGGTGATGATGGCTCGCGATGATCTGGGCGAATGGCCCACTCCCGGTGCGCCCAAAGACGAAACGCGCCTGCTGTCGAACATCGTATTGATGGGCATGGGCGAGCCGCTTTACAATTTCGACAACGTGCGCGACGCGATGAAGATCGCCATGGACCCAGAGGGAATTTCCCTGTCCCGCCGTCGGATTACGCTTTCGACCAGCGGTGTGGTGCCCGAGATTGCCCGAACGGCGGAAGAAATCGGCTGCCTGCTGGCGATCTCGTTCCACGCCACTACGGATGAGACCCGCGACGTGCTGGTGCCGATCAACAAGCGCTGGAATATCGAAGAGCTGCTACACGCACTGGCCAGCTATCCCAAGGCGTCTAATTCGGAGCGGATCACGTTCGAATACGTGATGCTGGATGGAGTCAATGACAGCGACGCCGACGCGCATAGGTTGATTGACCATATCAAGCGCCACAACATCCCGGCCAAGATCAACCTGATCCCGTTCAACGAATGGCCAGGCGCGCCTTATAAGCGCAGCTCGAACAACCGGATCCGGGCGTTTGCGAATATCATCTATCAGGCGGGTTATGCCTCCCCCATCCGCAAAACGCGGGGCGAGGACATCATGGCAGCCTGTGGTCAGTTGAAATCCGCAACCGAGCGTGCGCGCAAGTCGCGCAAGCAAATTGCAGCCGAAGCGGGCCTCGACGGATAGTAAGCATAAAATTTGATCGCCCCGTAAAAAGATTTAGTGCGTCTGCGTCTGTCTATTGCATGCGTTTTTTGGTATGTTTGCCAGGTCAAAACTTGGGTGCTGCGCTCACATCCATGCACAATGGGGTGAGAGTCGAGTGCCCCGTGATGGCGAGAAGACCCATGGCCGCTATCTAATAGCCACTCACAAGACGTGCGGCGTTTCTGTGAACCGAATTGAACAGATAGGCCATATGAATGTTTGTGCAATTGATACGACAAAACCGCAAAATTCTATTGGGGTTAGGATTGGCAGGCTTGGTGGCGACCGGAGTCGCGGCCCAGTCGAATGGTGAAAACGCGCATCTTGCGATCGAAAACCCGGCGGATCTAACCAAGGAAGAGGCGCTGAGTATCTATGCCTCATTACAGCGCCGGATGGCGCGGGGATACGCCGCCGCGCAGATGGATGAGCTGCGAAATTATCAGAGCTGGCCTTTGTTCAACGATGCGCCCTATATCTCGGAAACCCATGGCAGGCGGTTCGTAAACAGCTATGCCAACCGGATGGCGCACAATTACGGCACGCTGCAACCGGGTGAAAAGCTGCCGTTGGGGTCGGTTTTGGCCAAGGACAGCATGACTGTCACGGATGAGGGCAACACCCATCCCGGCGCCTTGTTCGTGATGGAGAAACTGGCCGAAGGCGCCAGCCCGGATACGGCAGATTGGCGCTATATCATGGTGATGCCGGACGGGTCGGTCTTTGGCGACACGATGGGCGACCGCGCCAGCGCCGTGTCTTATTGCCACGATTGTCACGAGGCCGTGGCGGATAGGGACTATACATTCTACGTGCCAGAAGAATATCTGGTGCAGAACTGAGCTTTCCTATCGCCCGAACCGGGCGGTGCCGATCACGTCGATCAGGCTTTGCCTGACGGGTTCGGGCTGCGATTCGACGGCGTTCAGCACCTCGCGCAGTTCGGCGCGCAACCCGTGCATCTGGTCGATCAGCGAGATCATCATCGACAGTGCATCTGCTTCCATCTCGTACTGGTCGTGTAACTCGCAGGCCAGCTCTAGTCGGGCCACGTCAAGGCTATGATAGACCAGCCCTTGTTCGGTGCTTTCAGGGATCACGATTTCGGCGGCCAGATACTCGGTCAACCGGGCTGAGGTTAGGCGAGTCACGGTTGCGATCACTTCGGATTCGGTCAGGGTGCGGGTCATGACGGCATTCCTTTGCGAGGATCATAGCGGTGTGTGTCACGCCACGTTTCCATGAAAGCCTTTAGGTCATCGTCGATCTGGTCCGGCATGGCGACGGTCAATTCGATCAGTTGGTCGCCCCGGTCGGAAGAGCCGCGTTTTTTGACCCCTTTGCCCCGCAACCGCAAGGTTTTGCCGCTGCTGGTGCCGGGCGGCACGCTGACGTTGACGCCGCCGTCAATAGTTGGCGCGGGGACTTTGCCGCCCAGAACAGCCTCGTCAATGGTGATGGGCAGGGTAATGTGGATGTCATCACCCTGACGTTCAAACACCGGATGAGGTGCGACTGTCACGGTGACCAGAGCATCACCTGCAGGCCCGTCGCCAAACCCGGGATCCCCCTTGCCGCGAAGTCGGATGGTTTGGCCGTCTGTAATGCCTGCCGGGATCTTAACTTCGATCCGGTCGCCGTCAGGCAATGTCAGTTTCTGGCTGGCGCCAAACACAGCGTCCAGAAAGCTGATCTGCAGGCTGTAGCTGCGGTTATGCCCCGGCGCATGGAACCCCTGACTGCGTTGACCATAGTTGGCGCGCCCGCGCATGAATTCGGCGAAGATGTCCGACATATCGTCCGGGTCTGCCGCGCGCCCGCGATAGGGGTTTCCGGCAGCCTCGGCATAGTCACGATAGTATTGTTGTTGCGGACGCTCCTGGCCCGAGGCGTCAATCTCACCCCGATCGTATTGCGCCCGTTTCTCGGGGTCTTTCAGCAGATCATAAGCGGCGGCTGCGGCTTTGAATTTTGCCTCGGCCTCGGCGTCGCCGGGTTTCAGATCGGGGTGACAGTCCTTGGCGATACGCCGATAGGCTTTCTTGATCTCGGCGTCGCTGGCATCTTTGGCAACACCTAAAACGGTATAGGGATCGTCGCTCATCTCACCTCTCGTCGGTGGGGGTCTGACCTTGATACTTGGGTTTTATCATGCGATTTCAAAGACCCAAAAGAAAGAGGCTTTTGAAATACCTCGCTAAATCGCTTAATCCTGCTAATATCTGCATGTTTTGAATTGATTGCTGACGGAGACTTTAATGACGCGCAGACTCAAGTCCGTTCTGGCCCTGCTGGCTGGGAATGCCATCGGGTTGCTACTGGCGGCGATCTTGCTGCCTGAATTTGCGATCCGGCCGATCTCGTTCATCGTGGTGGTGATCGTTTTCACGCTTATTCAATGGGTCGCCGAGCCACTGATCCTGAAACTGGGCGCAAAGCGCGCGCCTGCAATCAAGGGCGGTATCGCGTTGATCGTGACCTTTGTCGGGTTGCTGCTGACCGATCTGATCACAAATGGTCTGACTGTGGGCGGTATTTCGAACCTGCTGGCCGCAACCTTGCTGGTCTGGCTGGGGGCGTTGATCGCCAGCATCGTGCTGCCGATCTACGTGTTCACTGAACTGCGCGAGCCCAAGAAGTAATCACAGCGCGTTAAGGCTGGCGTTTATCGCCTGCCACAACTCCTCGACCGGCTCACACCCGACCGAAAGACGGATGAAGGCCGGGTCCACATCGTCGCCCCAGCGCGCGCGGCGTTCGGCTGAACTGTGGACGCCTCCGAAGGATGTGGCAGGACGAAGCATCGGGCAGGCGTTGATGAAGGCTTCGGCTTTGTCTTCACTGTCCAGCGTGATCGACAACAGAAACCCGAACCGCGTTGTCTGCGCTTTGGCCAGCGCGTGCGCGGGGTCAGAGGGCAGACCGGGATAGCGGATAGCTTTCACCGCAGGGTGATCCGCTAGCCGCTCGGCCAGTACCTGCGCCGAGGCGCACATCCGGTCGAACCGCACATCCAGCGTCTCTAGCCCGCGATGCAGCAGCCATGCCTCATGCGGGCCGGGGATCGCGCCAGAGACTTTACGCCATTCCTCGACCCGCTCCATGATCTGCGGATTGCGGCTGGAGACATGGCCCATCAGCAGGTCGGAATGCCCGCCCATGGCCTTGGTGTCCGAGGCTACAACCACATCCACGCCCAGATCCAGCGGGCGCTGGCCCAGCGGGGTCATGGTGGTGTTGTCAGCAATCGTGATCCCTCCGGCTGCGCGTACTGCTTGTGCAATTGCGGGCAAGTCCATCATGTCCAGACCGGGGTTCGAGGGGCTTTCGACAAAGACCACGTCGAACCCGTCAAACCCGCCCTCGGTAAACGCGGTCGTGGGGCGTTCGGTGACCGACACGCCCAGACCTGATAGAAATCGATCCGCCAGCACGCGGGTGACGTAGTAGCCGTCGGACGGGATCAGGATACGCGACCCGGCCTTGATGGTGGCAAACAAAGCGGCGGAAATCGCCCCCATTCCCGAGGGGAACACGAGGCAAGGCGCGTCCTCCAGATGGGCCAGAACATGTTCCAGATGCACCCATGTGGGGTTGTCGACGCGGCCATAGGTTGCCAAACCGTCCGGCGCGCCGGGCAGGTGGTACATGCTGCTTTGGGTCAGCGGCAGCGCCACAGGGTCGCCTGCATTCAGGGCATTGCCGCGCAGGTGCAGCATCTCTCCGGGTTTGGGGGCCATCTCTCAGCGCCCCGGAATGTCGTCGCGGGGCGGGGCGGGTTCCCAGTTCTCGATGATGTCGACAGCCTCTTGCGCGGTGTCGACAAAACGGAACAGGTCCAGATCTTCTTCCGAGATGGTGCCCGCATCCGCCAGTGCCTCCCAGTTGATGACCTTTTCCCAGAACTCTCGGCCAAACAGCAGGAAGGGCACGCGGTCCATCCGGCCGGTCTGGATCAAAGTCAGGGATTCAAACAGCTCATCCATGGTGCCAAAGCCGCCGGGGAAGATGGTGATGGCCCGGGCGCGCATCAGGAAATGCATCTTGCGGATGGCGAAATAGTGGAAGTTGAAGCTGAGTTCCGGCGTCACGTAGAGGTTCGGCGCCTGTTCATGCGGCAGCACGATATTCAGCCCGATGGAACAGCCGCCCGCGTCCTGCGCGCCGCGATTGCCAGCCTCCATCACGCCGGGGCCGCCGCCGGTGACGATCACGTTCTCGCGGCAGCCTGTCTGGTTCGACTTCTCGGTCATCAGCCGGGCGAATTCGCGCGCCTCGTCATAATACTCAGACAAGCCAGCCAGAGTTTTCGTGCGCGCAGTGTGTTTTTGCGACGGTTCCGGGATGCGCGCGCCGCCGAACATGACGATGGTCGAGGTGATCTCGCGTTCGGACATGATCATCTCGGGCTTGAGAAGTTCCAGTTGCAGGCGTACCGGGCGCAGCTCATCGCGGCACAGAAACTCGTCATCGGCAAAGGCAAGACGATAGGCGGGCGAGCGTGTCTGCGGCGTGTCCGGCACCTCGCTCGCGGTCGAGCGGTCGGTCTGCGCGTCGCGAAACGGGCTGTGGCGGTCTTCTCTCATATGTGAGGTTTCCCTGCTTGCGTGTTTGCAAAACAGCTATAGGGTTCGCGGTCAGAGCGCCAGTCACGGAAGTACAAGAATGAATTGGAAGAACGAAATTTCAGCAGCCGCAGACCGGATCGCTGGGTACGCACAGGTTACACCCGTGATGGAGAGCCGCGTTCCGGGCTACCCGATTGAGTTGAAGCTGGAGCACATGCAGCACACTGGCAGCTTCAAAGCGCGCGGGGCATTTAATACGTTGCTCAGCATGGATGTTCCCGCGGCCGGTGTCGTGGCCGCATCGGGTGGCAATCACGGGGCAGCGGCGGCCTATGCGGCGCAGACGCTGGGCTATCCGGCCAAGATTTTCGTACCTGAACTGGCGGGTCCGTCCAAAATCGCATTGATCGAACAAACGGGAGCGGACCTGAGTGTTGTGTCCGGCGAATATGCGAACGCGCTTACGGCGGCGCAAGATCATGAGGCGCAGACCGGCGCGATGCAGATCCACGCCTATGACTCGCCGGGCACCGTCGCCGGGCAAGGCACGTGTTTCGCCGAATGGGAGGCGCAAGGCCTACAAGCCGACACAGTTTTGGTCGCCGTTGGTGGCGGCGGGTTGATCGCTGGGGCGCTGGCGTGGTTGCAGGATGCGCGCAAGGTCGTGGCGGTCGAGCCCGAGACCTCATGCGCTTTGAATGCCGCGCTGCAGGCCGGGGAGCCGGTCGATGTCTCAGTCTCGGGCATTGCTGCCAATGCGCTGGGCGCGCGGCGGATCGGGTCGATTTGTTTTGGTCTGGCACAGGGCATGACCTCGGTCCTGGTCAGCGATGCGGCCATTGCCGATGCGCAAAAGCGGCTTTGGCAAGCGCATCGGATTCTGGTCGAACCGGCAGGTGCTGCAGCTTTGGCGGCGTTGACCTCTGGCGCGTATAAGCCCGCGCCGGGGGAAAAAGTGGCCGTGCTGGTGTGCGGGGGCAATATTTCACCCGACCCGCTGATGGGCTGAGAATGCGGCTTGTGATCTTTGGGGTCGGATTTTATCTATTTTTCATGAGCGCGACCATTGCCGACACCATTTACGACAGCCTAAGCCAGCAGATCATAACTGGCGCACTGACCGCTGGGGAAAAGCTGCGTCAGGATCATATTGCACGGGCCTTTGACACCAGTCATGTGCCGGTGCGCGAGGCCTTGCTGCGGTTGCAGGCCCATGGGCTGGCCAAAAGCGAACCCCGTCGTGGAATGCGCGTAACAGCGCTGGACCCGGTTGAGATGCGCGAAGTGATCGAGATGCGCGTCGCGCTGGAGCCTCTGGCGCTGCAATACGCGGTACAGAACCTGACACCTAATGCCCTGATACGTGCAGAAGAGGCGCGACTTGCCTGTGATGCGGCTGAAACCATGCCGGAATGGGAAGCCAGGAACCGCGCCTTTCATCGTGCCATTCTGACGCCCTGCGGGTTGCCGCGTTTGCTGCGTACAATCGACGATCTGCACATCGCCAGCGCGCGCTATCTGTTCGCGCATTGGCGGCCGAAATGGGAGCAGCGGGTCGACAGCGACCACGCCGCGCTGATGCAGGCGATCCAGAAGAAAGACACGGCAGGGGCAGTTTCAATTTTGGTGCGTCATATCAGGCGGGCAAGCTAGACGGCCCGCAAAACACCGCAGTGTCGATGTCCTGACGTAAACGCACCCGCCTTCGTCGCATTGCGTCATTGTTTTCGGCTGCGTATAGGCAACACCAACGTTAACAGATTCGTCAGGGAGCCCCGAAATGTCCAACGCGCAACTGGAAGCCGCCATCGAAGCCGCATGGGAGGCACGCGATACCATCACCCCCGCCACCACCGGCGAAACACGCGAGGCCATCGAAGACACGCTGAACGCGCTGGACAGCGGCACGCTGCGTGTTGCTGAAAAGCTGGACAGTGGCGACTGGCACGTGAACCAGTGGGCCAAGAAAGCGGTCTTGCTGGGCTTCCGCATCAAGGACATGGAAATCCAGACCGGTGGCCCACAGGCCGGTGGCTGGTGGGACAAGGTGGACAGCAAGTTCGCCGGTTGGGGTGAGAACCAGTGGAAAGCCGCAGGCTTCCGCGCCGTGCCCAACTGTGTGGTCCGCAAATCGGCCTACATCGCGCCCGGCGCGGTTCTGATGCCGTCTTTCGTGAACCTCGGCGCCTACGTTGACGAAGGCACGATGGTCGACACGTGGGCCACCGTCGGGTCCTGCGCGCAGATCGGCAAGAACGTCCACCTGTCGGGCGGCGTCGGCATTGGTGGCGTGTTGGAGCCGATGCAGGCCGGCCCGACCATCATCGAAGACAACTGCTTTATCGGAGCCCGGTCGGAAGTGGTCGAGGGCTGCATCGTCCGCGAAGGCTCGGTTCTGGGCATGGGCGTGTTCATCGGCAAATCAACCAAGATCGTCGACCGCGAAACTGGTGAGGTCACCTACGGCGAAGTGCCGCCCTATTCGGTGGTCGTTGCTGGCTCCATGCCGACCAAGAACAACATCAGCCTCTATTGCGCTGTGATCGTGAAGCGGGTGGACGAAAAGACCCGCTCGAAAACCGGGATCAATGAACTGCTGCGCGACTAAACCCCGCGCCAGTCGAATACAGGCCGCAGCCCCGCGCTGCGGCCTTTGTTGTTAGCCCTTGACCGGATAGCGGTCGGCTTCCTCGAACACGTCGATCACCCGCGACCCGGCCTTAATCTTACCGCCATGTTCCACACCTGAAGGGATCGAGTAACTGTCGCCGGGTCGGTAGATGCGTGTCTCATCCCCGATGGTCAATTCGATCTCGCCTTCAATGACCGTGCCCCATTGCGCCTTGTGCGAATGCATGGGCAGTTCGAAGTCTTGCAAAAAGGTAAAAAATGCCACCAAACCTGCGTCCGAGCGGATCACGGCGGATTGTACCACGTCCTCGGGGAACGGGACGTCGAGGCTGGGAAAATTGGTAATGAAATCTGGATAGGTCATATGGCCCCCTCTTGGCTGATGGCGTCACTATGGCCAGATGCCCGCCCTCATGCAATCGCTTGACCGGACAGGGGCGCGCAGCTATGGCCCCCAACATGGAAAAGCAAAAGAAACCCTCCCGTCAGCAAGTTTACACTCTGCTTGTGCAGATCGGCCGCAAAGAAGGCGACGGCCTGCCCGAAGGCGCGACCGGGGCGGCGTTGATGTGCTTTGCCAGCGGTGTGGATGAGGCCGAGGCGGTGCGCGAAACCGTAGCGATCCTGAAACAAGCCGACACCGCGCCTTTGGACGTGACTGGCTATGGCACATTGGCCGAGCGCGAAGCGCAGGGCCATGACATCGACCCGGATGAGCGCGCCCTGATGCAACGTGCGCTGGACGAGAACGCGGTCATTGTTGCTCAGATGACGCCGTTTTTCGGGGATGAAGACGCGGTCTAGTTCCGCGCGCCGAACCACTTTCGGTAAATCTCGTCATAGGTGCCGTCTTCGCGCAGGGCCAGCAGTGCCTGATTGACGTCTTCCACCAAGGGCGAGCCGGTCGGGAAAACGATCCCGTAGTTTTCGCGCAGGAAAATACCGCCGGTCATCGAAGCGAACCTGCGACCCTGATGCGTGGCATAGTAGGACAGGATCGGGGCATCGAACACGACGGCGTCCAAATCCTCGGCTTCGAACGCGGCCAGTAAGGGATCAAGACTGTCATAGCCTGCAAACTCGATCTCGCGCCGGTTCAGGAAACTGGCAGCGGTCGAGCCCGAGATCGTGCCGACCTGCTTGCCATAAAGGTCATTGACCGAATTCACGTTGCCGCTGATCGCATCCACCGTCATGACCGAGGTGATGCGCGCGGTGAAGACTGACACGATGAACAGGGACGACACCACCAGCACCACGCCCAGCAGGCGGCCAAAGGGGGTGCGCGGCATCCGTTCCTCGAACCCGCCATTCACGACTAGATTAAGCGCCCACCAGAAGGACGGAAACCATGCCTCATCTAGCTTGCGGTCGAAATAGGGCTGCGAGCGGCGCTCGAACACCCACATCAGCATCCCTCCGCCCAGCAGGATGGCAAAGGCCAGCCCGATGGCCATAAACAGCTCAACCGACAGCAAGGCTTGCAGCAGAGACGGGCGTCGCACCGCGTCCGAGGGAACCATGATCTGCAAACCGGCCTCGAAAATCGGTTGGCTGAAATCCATCTGCGTTTCACGCGCGGCGGTGATCGAGATATTGGCGATGGCCAGATCAGACGTGCCGTCTTGCACCGCAACCAGCATGTCGCCGAAGCCGTTTACGCGGTCGATCTCGTAGTCCCAGCTCAGGGCCTCGGCCAAAGCAGCCAGCAGGTCCATCGAGAATCCCACATCCGCCCCATCCTCGACATATGAGAACGGAGGACGGGTCACGGTGGTGACCGACAATGTCTGCGCCTGGCTTTGCTGTGCGAGAACCGCGAAAGTCAGGCAGATCCATGTGACAAGAATGCGAGTCATCAAAATTACCTGTTTCGCGGCCCTGTAACGCGAATTTATCGGGTGGGACAAGGTGGTCGCTGGGTCACACCTGATGTTTTGTTGGGGTATCACCCCGAGAGTTCTGTCAAAAAACGAGGTGAAGTGGCCGACTCAGGGGTTGGCAATTGGGCCAATTCGTTGAATCTGTGCGCGAACCTGCGTGTGAGGAATGGGAAAGGGGCAAAGATGACAGACCCGGTAGAGTTGACGGCGGAGCTGATCCGTTGCCCATCGGTCACACCCGAGGAGGGCGGAGCGCTGGTTCTGCTGGAAAATCTGCTGTCCGGCGCAGGCTTTGACTGTACCCGCGTAGATCGCGGTGGGGTCAGCAACCTATTCGCCCGTTGGGGCGACAAGGCGCATCCGCGTAGTTTTGGTTTTAACGGCCATACCGATGTTGTTCCCGTCGGCGATGAGGCCGCATGGACCACGCCGCCCTTCGGGGCGCAGGTGAAAGACGGTGTGATGTATGGGCGTGGCACCACGGATATGAAGTCCGGCGTGGCGGCCTTCGCTGCTGCCGCGGTTGATTTCGTGCGCGACACACCCCCGGATGGGGCCGTGATCCTGACCATTACAGGCGATGAAGAGGGCGACGCGCTGGACGGCACGACCGCCCTGCTGGACTATATGAACAGCGCCGGGGAAAAGATGTCGGTTTGTCTGGTTGGTGAGCCGACTTGCCCGAACACAATGGGCGAGATGATGAAGATCGGGCGGCGTGGCTCGATGAATATCTGGTTCACCGTGACCGGGGTTCAGGGCCACGCGGCCTATCCGCACCGCGCCAAGAACCCGATGCCCGCAATGGCGCGGCTGATGGACCGGTTGGCCAGCCACGAGTTGGATCAGGGTACGGACCATTTCGACGCCTCAACACTGGCCGTGGTGACGATCGACACGGGCAACTCGGCAACAAACGTGATCCCCGCGCAATCTACAGGGGCTGTGAATATCCGGTTCAATGATCTGCATTCCGGGGCCAGCCTCAGCGATTGGTTGCGGGCCGAGGCCGCTGCCGTGGCCGATGAGTTCGGGGTTGAGATCGACCTGCGCATCAAGATCTCGGGCGAGAGCTTTTTGACCCCGCCGGGGCCCCTGTCCGCACTGGTCGCCAAGGCGGTTGAGGCGGAAACCGGTGTGGTGCCCGAGATGTCGACCACGGGCGGTACCTCGGACGCGCGATTTGTGAAGAACCACTGCCCGGTGGTGGAATTCGGCCTTGTGGGCCGCACGATGCATCAGGTGGACGAATGCGTCGAGGTAGCCCAGATCGAACAGCTCAAGGCGATTTATACGCGCATCCTGCGGGACTATTTCGCCTGAGATGCAGCGCACCCTTGTGATCATGGTCAAAGAGCCGCGACCGGGTCGGGTGAAAACCCGGCTGGGTCGGGATATCGGCATGGTTGGTGCAGCGTGGTGGTTTCGCCATCAGACCCGAAACCTGATCCGGCGGCTGCGCGACCCGCGCTGGCAGATCGTGCTCGCGGTTTCGCCCGACCGCGAAGGGCTGACCAGCCGCATCTGGCCCACCGACCTGCCGCGCGCAGCGCAAGGGCGGGGAGATCTGGGTGACCGGATGGGGCGAATGTTGCGCGGGATGCCGCCTGGGCCGGTCTGTCTGATCGGGGCGGATATTCCGGGCATCACGCGTAGCCATATTGCCCGCGCGTTCACAGCGCTTGGCGGAGCGCAGATGGTGTTCGGCCCTGCGCCCGATGGCGGGTATTGGCTGGTGGGCGCGCAAAGATACGGTGCGCTGCCCGACGGTCTATTTAGCAATGTGCGCTGGTCCACCGAACATGCGCTGGCGGATACGCTGGCATCGATCCCCGGCGCGCGGGTGTCGCTGCAGGACCCGTTGCGTGATGTGGACACGGTGGCGGATCTGAAACCCTGATCCGTTTTTGGTCATGACGCCGTCGCACGCCCGTGTTACGCCAAATATATGAGTCGCATACCCACCAAGCAGGAGGTCCTTGACTGGATCTCGGCGAACCCCACCCTGACCTCGAAACGCGACATCGCCAAAGCCTTTGGGATCAAGGGGGCGGCGCGGATCGATCTGAAACGCATCCTGCGCGAGCTTGAGGCCGACGGCCATCTGGAAAAACGCAAGCGCAGCTATGGCGACCCCGATCGTCTGCCGCCGGTCAGTGTGTTGCAGGTCAAGGCTCCGAACGCCGATGGCGACCTGTTCGCGCGCCCTTTGGAGTGGCATGGCGAAGGGGTCGAACCCATCGTGATGCTGATCACCCGCGCCAGTGACCCGGCGCTGGGCGAGGGCGACCGGATTCTGGCCCGCCTGACCGTGGTGCATGAGGAAGACCACAATTACGAGGCCCGCCTGATCCGCCGCATTGGCACCAACCCGCGCAAGATCGTCGGTATCTTTCGCAAAGGGGCCGAAGGCGGGCGGATCGTGCCCATCGACAAAGCGGGCCAGAATGAATGGCTGGTCCCAGATGGTGCGGTGCATGGCGCCAAGGATGGTGAGTTGGTCGAGGCCGAACAGGCCGGGCCCAAGAACCGCATGGGCCTGCCCCGTGCCCGCATCGTGGAACGATTGGGTGATCCAACCGCGCCCAAGGCGGTCTCGCTGATTGCAATCCACCAGCACGGTATCCCTGACGACTTCCCGGACAAGGTGATCGCCGAGGCTGACAAGACCAAACCCGTCGGTCTGAAGGGCCGTGAGGACCTGCGGGATATGCCGCTGCTGACCATCGACCCCTCAGATGCGCGCGATCATGACGACGCGTGCTATGCGCATGCGGACGATGATCCGAGGAACCCCGGCGGTCATGTGATCTGGGTCGCCATCGCCGATGTCGCCGCCTATGTGCAGCCTGGAACCGCACTGGATCGCGAGGCACGCAAGCGCGGCAATTCCAGCTATTTCCCCGACCGCGTGGTGCCGATGCTGCCGGACCGCCTGTCGGGCGACCTGTGCTCGCTGCACGAAGGCGTCCCACGCGCCTGTATCGCCGTTCGGATGCAGATTGACTCCGAAGGCAACAAGATCGGTCATCGCTTTGTGCGGGGATTGATGCGCTCGGCTGCGTCGCTGCACTATGCTGAAGTGCAGGAGGCCATCGACGGGTCGCCGAATGATCGCACCGGCCCACTGTTAGAGACAGTTCTGAAGCCGCTCTATGCCGCTTATGCCGCGTTGAAATCCGCGCGTGCGGTGCGACAGCCATTGGAGCTGGACCTGCCCGAACGCAAGATCGTCCTCAGCGACACCGGCGAAGTGACCAGCGTGGCGTTTCGCGACCGGCTGGATGCTCATAAGTTGATCGAAGAGTTCATGATCCTCGCCAACGTGGCTGCTGCTGAGACGCTGATTGCCAAACGCCGCCCGCTGCTGTTCCGCGTCCACGAAGAACCCGCGCCCGAGAAACTGGAGAGCCTGCGGGAAACGGCTCAGGCTGCCGGTTTGAACCTTGCGAAAGGGCAGGTGCTGCAAACCCGCCACCTCAACGCGCTGCTGAACGCCGCTGCTGGAACCGAAGATGCGGAACTGATCAACCTGACGACCCTGCGGTCGATGGCACAGGCCTATTACAACCCCGAAAACTTCGGCCATTTCGGTCTGGCGCTGCGGAATTATGCACATTTCACCTCGCCCATCCGCCGCTATGCGGACCTGATCGTGCATCGCGCGCTGATCTCGGCCCATGGCTGGGACAAGGATGGGCTGACCGAAGATGAAATCGCGCGGCTGGACGAAACCGCCACCCATATCTCGGACACCGAGCGGCGTTCGATGATGGCCGAGCGTGACACAACCGACCGCTATCTGGCCGCCTATCTGAGCGAGCGGGTGGGCAATGAATTCACCGGTCGCATCAGCGGCATCGCGCGGTTCGGGGCCTTTGTGAAGATGGACGAAACCGGCGCTGATGGGTTGGTGCCCGTGCGATCCTTGGGGCGTGAGTTTTTTCATTTCGACCGCGAGGCCGGGACGCTGATGGGATCAGACACCGGGCTGATTATCGCCATCGGCCAACGCGTCACGGTGCGCCTGACTGAGGCGACGCCGGTTACGGGCGGGTTGGAGCTGGAGTTGCTGTCCATCGACGATCAGGCCCTGCCGCGTGGGCGAGGTCCGGTGAAACGCGGCGCGCGGCGAAAGGCGCTCAGCAACAAGCGAAAGAAAGACAAGATCAAGCGCAAGGTCGAACGCAAGCGCCGGCAGAAGTAGGCGCCCTGGCCGGGCCTCAGGTCACGAACCGGTGCCGTCAGCATGCGTTCGCTGGGCAAAACACGGCGCATCGGTCTTTTGCGCGCTTTGTGAATTTCCCGTTTTGCGCTATTCTTGGCCTTGAGCAGTAATCAGGACATTCGACATGCGTAAAAGCATCAGCGGCGCCGTGACCGTCGCGCTATGGGCGTCCCTTTTGCAGGTATCGCCGGGTCACGCAGAAGACGGGTCAGGGGCTTTTCAGGTGGCCTCGGCGGATGTGACGGTTTCGCTGCGTCCGGCCTTGCGGCCATCGACACAGGAGTATCGGGTGGCAACCGAAGGAAACGCACGCTTTCAGGCATGGTTGGGCGCCTTTCGCAAACGGGCGGTGGAACAGGGGATTTCGGCGGGTACTTTGGACCGGTCACTGACCGGGCTGACCTATGACAAGGACGTCATCAAACGGGACCGCAATCAGGCCGAGTTCTCAAAACCGATCTGGGACTATCTGGATTCCGCTGTGTCGAGCAAACGCATCGCTGGTGGGCGTGCCGGGTTGGATGACTACAGTCAAACCCTGAACAAGATCGAAAAGAAATATGGCGTCGAAAAAGAGGTTGTGACCGCGATCTGGGGGCTTGAGACCTCGTATGGATCATTCAAAGGCGGGGATCAGACGATCCGCTCGCTGGCGACATTGGCCTTTGACGCCCGCCGCGCGCAGTTTTTCGAGGCGCAGCTGGTTGCGGCTTTGCAGATTGTCGAGGCCGGGGATGTAGCGCCGTCCAATATGGTTGGAAGTTGGGCGGGTGCGATGGGGCATACGCAGTTCATGCCGACCTCGTATCTGGAACATGCGGTGGATTTCGACCGCGATGGTCGCAGGGATATCTGGGCCGATGATCCAACGGATGCACTAGCCTCGGCCGCGTCTTATCTGGCGCGCCATGGGTGGAAAAAGGGTCAGCCCTGGGGGGTCGAAGTGCGGTTGCCTGAAGGGTTCGACTATAGCCAGGCGCGGCGGGATTATACTCTGAAACCATCGCAATGGGCGCGGCAGGGGGTGGTGACACCGCAAGGCCGTGCGGTTCCCAACCATGGTAAGGCCGCGATCCTGCTGCCTGCTGGTGGGCAGGGGGTTGCGTTGATGATCTTCGACAATTTCCGGGTGATCGAGAAGTACAACAGCGCGGATGCCTATGTGATCGGGGTAGGGCACCTGTCGGATCGTTTGGCGGGTGGCGCGCCGTTTCAAGGCGCGTGGCCACGTGGCGACCGGGTGCTGAGCTTTACCGAGAAGAAAGAGCTTCAGACCCGCTTGACTGAAGCCGGGTTTGATACGCAGGGCGTGGATGGACGCACGGGCCCAAATACGGTCAATGCTGTGCGAGAATATCAGCTCGCGCAGGGGTTGGTGCCGGATGGCTACCCGTCCCTGCGGTTGCTTGAGCGGTTGAGGTAAAGGGGGCGCTGCCCCCGCCGCGGCAGGCCGCGACTCCCCCGAGATATTTTTGGCCAGATGAAGCTGCGCGGATCAATTGGCGGCTCTCATCAATCCCTGTTTGGTGATTTCTGCATGCGCTTCGTCCAGTGATTTGTGGATGCGCAGGAACATTTCGTCGATATCCGCAGGTGTCACAATCAGCGGTGGCGAGATAATCATGCGGTCGCCGACATGGCGCATGATCAGATTGTTGGCAAAGCAGCGCTCGCGGCAGATCAAGCCGATCGTTCCAGCTTCGGATGCGAATTTTGCACGGCTGGATTTGTCCGGGGTTAGGGCGATTGAGCCCATCATGCCGACAATTTTCGCTTCACCCACCAGCGGGTGGCTGGTCAGAGCTTCCCATTTTTTTTTCAGGTAGGGGGCGGCGACGTCGCGGACGTGGTCCACTATGCGTTCCTCTTCGAGGATGCGCAGGTTTTCCAACGCCACGGCAGCGGCAACAGGGTGACCGGAATAGGTATAGCCGTGGTTGAATTCGGTATCGCCGATAACTTTGGCGATGTCGTCGTTGACGATGGACCCGCCGATGGGGGCGTAGCCCGAGCTGAGGCCCTTGGCGATGGTCATGATGTGCGGGCGGATGCCCATGGTTTGTGAGCCGAACCAGCTTCCGGTGCGACCGAAGCCGCAGATCACCTCATCGGCGATCAGCAGGATTTCGTATTTGTCGCAGATGCGCTGGATTTCCGGCCAATAGGTTTCGGGAGCTACAATCACGCCACCCGCGCCCTGCACGGGTTCGGCGATGAAGGCTGCAACGCGGTTTTCGCCCAACTCCAGAATCGCCTCTTCCAATTCACGCGCACGGGCCAGGCCGAACTCTTCTGGCGCCATGTCGCCGCCCTCGGCCCACCAGTTGGGTTGATTGATATGATGGACATTTGGGATCGGAATGCCGCCCTGAGCATGCATCCCAGCCATTCCGCCAAGCGACGCTGAGCCTACGGATGAGCCGTGATAGGCGTTGTGGCGGCTGATGATGATGTTCTTGTCAGGCTGGCCTTTTTCGGCCCAATAGGTGCGAACGAGGCGGATATTGGTGTCATTTGCCTCGGACCCGCTGCCTGCAAAAAACACATGGTTCAGATCGCCTGGCGCCAGTTCGGCCAGTTTGTTGGCCAAGGCGATGGCGGGGACATGGGTGGTCTTGAAGAAGGTGTTGTAGTAGGGAAGCTCGCGCATTTGGCGGGCGGCGGCATCCGCCAGTTCATCGCGGCCATAGCCGATATTCACGCACCAGAGCCCGGCCATGGCATCCAGAATCTGTTCCCCTTCACTGTCGGACAAATAGATACCTTTGGCGCCGGTAATGACTCGCACACCGTCCTTGCTCAGGTCCGCATTGGTCGAGAAAGGGTGCATATGGTGGGCAGCGTCCAGCGCCTGCAACTCGGCGGTCGGCATGTGGTTGGTGATGGTCGACATCGGGGAATCTCCTGCAAGAGCGGTTGGCGATCACAATATGATCAAATTTTTCCCTGTCAATCGAATCGCATTATTCTAGGACGTCGATAGTGCTTCGGCCATCAGTTCCATCCCTTGTTCGATGTCTTGCGCGGTGGCTTTTGCAACGCGCTGGGGGTCTTGATCACGCAGTGCCGAGACGATGTCCTTATGGCGATCCGGCAGGCTTTGAGTTCCGAACCGGCCGCATACGACTCGTAGGGACGGGCCGAACCGAAGCCACAGACTTTCGGCCAAATCGTTCAGAATCGGGGCGTCGGCATGGGCGTACAGAGTTTGGTGGAACTGGTGGTTCAGGCGCAGATAGCCGCCGACATCTCCGTCCGCGATGGTGCGGTCCAATCGTTGATCGATGCGGGCGAGCGCGTCTATCTCGGCCTTGCTCATGTTAAGGGTCGCACGTCTGGAAAGCTCTGATTCTATTGCAATTCTTGCAAAAATCATTTGCCCGACATCACTGTCCTTCAGCAAAGGTACACTGACCCGACGGTTGCCTTGAAACACCAGTGCGCCGTCCGAGATCAGCCTTCGGATCGCCTCGCGTACAGGGGTCATGCCAACTCCAAGCGAATCAGTCAGTCCTTGTATGGTGACAGGCTGTCCGGGCACCAGATCGCCGTACATGATCTGTGCGCGCAGTGTCTGATAGACCTGTTCATGCGCCGGCTGTTTCTGATCCCCGGAGACCTGTGAAACCGCCTTATTTTTGATCAAATCCAAGTGGTTTACCCTATTTTCGACTATGTTGACTTGCCAGGAATCTGACCTCGTGAAACCATACGATGGATCGGGGGAAAACGCAAAACTTGATCAAATCCAAAAAAACGGGAAAATACCCGCACACTTGCAGGGAGAAGAAAATGTCAATCAAAACGCTGACACTGACAGCGGTCATCGCATTGGGGACTTCGGCGGCCTTCGCCGAAGAGGTGCGTGTCTACAATTGGTCGGACTATATCGACGAGGAGCTGCTGGAGAAGTTCGAGGCCGAAACCGGCCTGACGCTGATCTACGATGTGTTCGACAGCAACGAAGTTTTGGAAACCAAAATGCTGGCTGGCGGATCGGGCTATGATGTGGTTGTGCCCTCGGGCACATTCCTTCAGCGCCAGATCCAGGCGGGGGCTTTCCAGCAACTGGATACGTCGCAGTTGGACAATTCAGGCAACCTTTGGGATGTCATTCAGGAACGCACTGCGGGCTATGACCCCGACAACGCCTATTCGATCAACTACATGTGGGGCACCACCGGGATCGGTGTGAATGTTGGCAAAGTGCGTGAGCTGCTGGGCGACGATGTTGCGCTGAATAGCATGGAACTGGTGCTGAAACCTGAGAATATGGAAAAGCTGGCCGGTTGCGGCGTTCATTTCCTGGATGCGCCCGCGGAAATGATTCCGATGACGCTGCAATTTTTGGGCGAAGACCCTGACAGCCATGATCCCAAGGTGATCGGCAAGGTCGAAGAAGTGCTGACCAGCGTGCGCCCCTACATCCAGAAATTCCACAGCTCGGAATACATTAACGCGCTGGCCAATGGCGATATCTGCGTGGCCGTGGGTTGGTCGGGTGATATTCTTCAGGCCCGTGACCGTGCCGCCGAGGCCGACAACGGAGTCGAGATTGAATATCACCCCTTCGCCGAAGGCTCGCTGATGTGGTTCGACCAGATGGCGATTCCGGCGGATGCACCGAACCCGGAAGGTGCGCATAAGTTCCTGAACTTCATCCTGGATGCCAACAACATGGCTGCGGCGTCGAACTATGTGTACTACGCCAATGGCAACAAGGCCTCGCAAGAGTTTCTTGAGGAAGACGTGATCGGCGATCCGGCGATCTATCCGGACGACGCAACGATGCAGAATCTCTACATCACCACGCCCTACCCGGCAAAAACGCAGCGGGTTGTGACCCGTCTGTGGACCAAGATCAAATCGGGTACCTGATCCGATTTCCTAAGGCAGGGCGGGTTTTCCGCCCTGCCGTTTTTCCCAAGATTGCCGAACGGGGGCTGTAGTGAACTCTGACGTCTTTGCGCCGTGGGAAGACCCACAGGCGAAACCCTTGATCCAATTCCAGAATGTCACCAAGCGGTTTGGAGACTTTACGGCAATCGACAACCTGTCTCTGGATATTTTCGAGAAAGAATTTTTCGCTCTGCTGGGGCCTTCGGGCTGCGGCAAGACCACAATGATGCGGATGTTGGCGGGGTTCGAGACGCCCACAGAAGGCCACATTATGTTGGGCGGTCAGGATATCGACCCGATCCCACCGAACAAGCGGGCGGTGAACATGATGTTCCAATCCTACGCACTGTTCCCCCATCTGAGCATCTGGGAAAACATCGCCTTTGGTCTGCGCCGGGACAACATGCCCAAACGCGACCTTGAGGACAGAGTCGAAGAAATGCTGCGCCTGACCCGGCTGACGCAATTCGCGCGTCGTAAACCGCACCAGATCTCGGGCGGGCAGCGGCAGCGGGTCGCTTTAGCACGGTCTTTGGCGAAAGCGCCAAAACTATTGCTGCTGGACGAACCGTTGGGCGCGCTGGACAAGAAGCTGCGGCAGGACACGCAGTTCGAGCTGATGGATATTCAGGAAAAGACCGGCACCACCTTTGTCATCGTGACCCACGATCAGGAGGAAGCTATGACCGTGGCGAGCCGCGTGGCCGTAATGGATCAGGGACAGCTGATGCAAGTCGCCACGCCGGACCGGATTTATGAGAACCCCAACTCGGTCTATGTCGCAGACTTTATTGGCGACGTGAACATCATTGAAGGCCGCGCCACCGCCAATGGTGAAGACACCTATCAGATCGATTGGGCCGAAGGGCAGGCCCCGTTGACCGCGACCTCGGCCAAAGGGTTTGCGCGGGGGCAGGCCTGTCATCTGGCCATCCGCCCCGAGAAGGTAACTATCTCGGCCGACCGCCCGGCGGACGCGATCAATGCGGTGCAGGGCAAGGTCCACGACATCGCCTATTTGGGCAACCTGTCCACCTATCACGTCGAATTGCCTAACGGCACGATCATCAAGGCGCAGACGGCCAATACCCGCCGTATCTCGCGCCGTTCATTCACGTGGGAAGACCCGGTCTGGCTGTCCTGGACAGCAACGGCTGCGGTTCTGCTGGCCGACTGATGCGCCGCGCCTTTCTGATCGCTGTCCCCTATGTCTGGCTGCTGGCGCTGTTCTTGGTGCCGTTCTTCATCGTCCTGAAAATCTCGCTGTCGGAAATCGCGCTGGCGATTCCGCCTTATACGCCGACGCTGGACTTTTCGCAGGGCTGGTCGGGCATCAAAGATTTCTTCAGCCAGCTTGACCTGGAAAACTATGTCTGGCTGACCGAGGATGACCTGTACTGGAAAGCCTACCTGTCCAGCGTAAAAATCGCTCTGATTTCGACGTTTTTGACCCTGCTGGTGGGGTATCCGATCGCCTATGGCATGGCCCGCGCGCCTGCCGAGTGGCGCCCGACGCTGATGATGCTGGTGATCCTGCCCTTCTGGACCTCGTTCCTGATCCGCGTTTATGCGTGGATGGGTATCCTGTCGAACGAAGGTTATCTGAACCAGTTGCTGCTGTGGACAGGGCTGATCTCGACCCCGCTGACCATTCTGAACACCAACACTGCCGTCTATATCGGCATCGTCTACACCTATCTGCCGTTCATGATCCTGCCGATCTATTCGGCGCTGGAACGGATGGACGAATCCCTGATTGAGGCCGCCGAAGACCTTGGTTGTTCGCGGGTTCAAGCCTTTTGGCTTGTGACAATCCCGCTGTCGCGCCCCGGCATCATAGCAGGCTGTTTCCTTGTGATGATCCCGGTGATTGGCGAATTCGTCATCCCCTCGCTTCTGGGCGGGTCAGGCACGTTGATGATCGGCAAGGTTTTGTGGGAGGAGTTCTTCTCGAACCGCGACTGGCCCGTGGCGAGCGCCGTGGCCGTAGTATTGCTGCTGATCCTTGTGATCCCAATCGTGCTGTTCCAGCGCAACCAGCAGAAACAGACGGAGGCCGAGCAATGAACAGGCTAAGCTGGTTCAACGCGGTCTCGCTGACGCTGGGATTTGCGTTCCTCTATATCCCGATGATCATCCTGATCATCTTTTCCTTCAACGAAAGCAAGCTGGTCACCGTCTGGGCTGGCTTCTCGACCAAATGGTATGGTGAGCTGGTCCAGAACGAGGCGTTTCTGGATGCGGCATGGGTGACAATCCGGGTGGCTGTGTTCTCATCTACGCTGGCGACCATTCTGGGCACCGCCGCCGCCTATGTGCTGGTGCGTGGGGGGCGTTTCTTCGGTCGAACGCTATTCTCCGGTATGATCTACGCCCCGCTGGTGATGCCCGAGGTAATCACCGGCCTGTCGCTGCTGCTGCTGTTCATCGGCATCGGGCTGGATCGCGGTATCCTGACCATCGTTCTGGCGCATACGACCTTTTCGATGTGTTTCGTCTCGGTCGTTGTCTCGTCGCGTTTGGTGACGTTCGATCAGTCGCTGGAAGAGGCCGCTCTGGACCTTGGTTGTTCGCCCGCGCAAGCGTTTCGCCTAGTGACACTGCCGATCATTGCGCCTGCCGTGATTTCCGGCTGGTTGCTGGCCTTTACCCTGTCGCTGGATGATCTGGTGATTGCGTCCTTTACCTCGGGGCCGTCGGCCACAACCCTGCCGATCAAGATCTTCTCGGCGGTCAGGCTGGGTGTCAGCCCCGAGATTAACGCGCTGTCAACGTTGATGATCGCCGTCGTGACAGTGGGCGTCATTACCGCGTCGCTGGTGACAAAACGCGCCATGATGCGACAAAAGCAGGATGAAATGGCCGCGGCACGGGCCGAATGAAACGGCTGTTTCCGGACTATACCTATGGTCCCGGTCCAAGGCAGGGATGCTGGTGGGACGAAACAATTGCCGCCCCCAATTGGCCGGAACAGTCTGGGGATTTGGTCGTTGACGTAGCCATTGTTGGCGCGGGTTTCACTGGCCTGTCCGCCGCGTTGCATCTGACCAAGGCCGGGGCATCCGTCGCTGTGCTTGAGGCCGAAACGCCCGGCTGGGGGGCGTCTGGCCGAAATGGTGGGTTTTGTTGCCTGGGCGGGTCGAAGCTTAACCCCAAGGCCATGACCCGTCTGTTCGGTGAGGCGGCGACAGCGGGCTATGCGCAGGCCGAGGAAGATGCCGTCCATCTGGTCGCCGATCTTCTGAGCAGTTATGAAATCGACGCCGATACCCATTCCAAAGGTGAAACCCAACTGGCGCACAATGCGCGGGCAATGGAGAGGCTGAGGAAAAGCGCCGAGGCCTTGGGTGTTTTGCACGAAGCTGCAGACTTGCCCGCCTTGGGATTCGGTGGCGCGTTCCATGGCGGCTATACCACCCCCGTCGGGTTTGGTCTGAACCCAAGGAAGTACCTGTACGGGCTGGCAGACGCCGCCAAAGCGCGCGGCGCCCAGCTCTTTCAGAGAAGCCCGGTGTCAAAAATTGTCAAAACAGCGAGCGGCTTTGATGTCCAGACGCCAACTGGCCGGATACAGGCGGCAAACGTTCTGATCTGCACCAACGGATATTCAAGCGAGGATGTTCCGGCCTGGATGTCTGGGCGTTATATGCCTGCGCAGTCGACCGTTCTGGTGACGCGGCCTTTGACGCAGGCCGAACTGCAGGCGCAGGGTTGGACTTCGGATCAGATGTCATATGACACCCGGAATTTGTTGCACTATTTCCGCCTGATGCCGGATCGTCGGTTCCTGTTCGGAATGCGCGGCGGCCTTCGGTCCTCGTCGCGTGCCGAGGCCGGCATTCGCCAAAAGGTTCGCCATAACTTTGCGGCGATGTTTCCCGAGTGGCGCGGGGTGGACGTCACTCATATGTGGTCGGGGATGGTGTGCCTGTCCCGCAACCTGATGCCCTATGCCGGTCCGGTGCCAGATCAGCCTGGTATGTTCGCCGGGTTCGCTTATCACGGCAACGGTGTCGCGATGGGAAGCTTTTGCGGACGGGCTCTGGCTCAACTGGCTTTGGGGCATAACCCGGACTTGCCAGAGCCGATGACCCGCAGGCCCGGTCGGTTCCCCCTGGGGCGGTGGCGACGCGCCCTGATGCCGCCTGCCTACGCTATGATGGGGCTTGCGGATTTGTAGCGCGGTCAGAGGGACGCGATTTCCAGTTCTAGCCCGGCGGCATAGTCGTCGGCCCCGTTCTCGACCCGCCACAAGCAATAGGCCGCCATCCGCCATGCATACCAGGGGCGCAGCGCGTTGAAACGCGCGACGATCTGAGGCTGGTCATAGGAGGTCAGAAACGCCGCCTCCTCCTCGGGCGCCAAGGGTGCCCCGCGATAGAGGTGCTGCATAGCTGGGGACAGGAACAAGGCGATATCTTCGCAGGGGTCCCCCAGCGCTGGGCATTGCCAGTCAATCAGCGTCAGACCCGTGTCTGAGGCCAGGATGTTTCCGGCTACCGGGTCGCCATGGATGAGGCAAGTGTCCGGCGTGGCGGCAACATGGGTCTGCGGGCTAAGCTGTTCCAACCGCTGGCGAACTTGTGTCTTGCACAGACCCAGAATGCGCCGCGTATGATCCCGTAGGTCGTCGCTGCCATTGCATCCGTCGGGTGCGTCGATCCGGATTTCCATACTGTGCAGCCTGCGCAGCAATTGAGCCACTTGCGCGGCCCCGGTTTGCCAGGGCGCACCGGGCGCGTGATCATAGAACACCCAATGCCCATCACTATCCTGCCCCGCCGCCCGCAAGCGCGGGGCAAACCCTGTGGGGGCAAGCTCCGTAAGGCAGAGCGCCTCAAGCCGGGCATCGTTTCGAAACAGAGGGTTGCGCAGCCCTGAACGATACAGTTTGAGCACCTTATCTCCGTCTCCGCCCAGAACCTTCCAGACCTGATTGGTGCGCCCGCCATAAAGGGTCTGAAAACGCGCCCCGGCCTCGACCAGACCTGAGCGGCACAGATCTTCCACAAGGCGGGGCGGAGGTGCGTTTGAAGCGGGCAGAGGGATCACCGGGTCAGGAGTTGAGTCGCGCGTTGCACAGCTTTGGCCTGTCCCGGCGCGTAGATCAAGTTCCGGTTCGAACGCCCGAGACCAGACCGGCCGGTATGACCTGCCCGTTTTCGAGGGTCAGCAACACCGTATCCTCGCCCACCTGCGCCTCGATCACTTGCGCGTATGAGGACATGGGCTGCGTCGACAGAACCTCTTCGCCGTCATAGCTTTCCAATGCGGCAGAGTAGGTTCCAGCCGGAAGCGGCGTGCCGTCCTCTTTGGTTCCAGCCCAGACAATCACGGAATCGGTGGTTTGAACGGTGATCCGTTCAACCTCGGCCCCGTCTGCGTCGCGGATAACCAGAACGGCACCGTCCGCCGCCGGAGCGGCCTGGCCGTAAAGTGTCACCGGCGCGCCGTCGAACTGGAATGGAGAGGTGCTGCGCACATCCATGCCGACCCAACTGGCTAGTTCCTCCAGATTCATGCTGCTCATCGACAGGGTCAGGGCCGTCAGCAGGTCATTTGTCTGCACCTGTTGTTCCACCATCGAAAACTGCGCCAGTTGTGCGGCGTATTCCGAGGAATCCAGCGGCTCCAACGGGTCTTGGTGACGGGCCTGAGCGGTCAGCATCAGCAAAAAGGTCTCAAAATCCGAGGCCAGCGCGGCCGTCTGACCTGAGGACGCCGCCAATGGATTGGCTTTCTGCGTGGTTGAAGCGATAGGAGAGATCATGGGTCACAGCCTTATGTCGATGCGCCCGGACGTGCCAAGGTTGACCGGGCGCTGGAGAGTGGCAGAGGTGAGTTCGGATTGTACCGTCTCAGAAAAAGAATTTTCACCGGAGTCCGATGGGTCCTGTCCCTTGTCGGCGGAGTTGCCCAAGTCGAAGGACAGATCGCCGAAGCCGAGGCTTTTGAACGCGGCCTCAAGCACAGCAAGATGGCGGCGCATCAAGTCCAGCGTCTCGGGACGTTCCGCCGCGATGGTCAGATGCAGCCCATCATCACGCCCATTCAGAACCATCGAGACGCGCCCCAGTTCTTCGGGGTTCAGCGCGATTTCCACCGCACCTGATTGAGGCCGTGCGGTGATCGCTGCCGCCATCTGTCCGGCAATGGCCCGAGCAACCTCGGACCGTGCGGTCGCTGGCAGATTTGCCGTCGCCGTCTCGCGCACCGATGCGGTCGCGCCGGTTTCCTTCACGATCAGGCCGTCCTCTACCTCGGGGAGAGGAGTTGAATCGGTGTGTGCAGCGGCATTTTCCGATACCAGAAGTTGAATCTGCATAAGGTTGGGTACTTGGGTCGGTGCAGCAGGTGGTTTTGGATTTGCAGCCGACTCAACATGTGGCTCCTGGGAAATCGGCGAAGTTAGAACTTCCTTCTTTGCGGAAAACGGCGTTGGAGCCGCAGCGATTGCAAAAGCAGGAACTGACCTGCTCTCTGCTTTTGGCAATGTCGGAAGATTTGGTGAATCCTCAGGCAAGTCATCGTTGAAAACAGGCGATACCTCGGCGCGTCGATCGCCCATATTGCGCTTTGGAGGTTCCGCAAGAGCTTCGTCAGATCGTATGCTATCACCCGTTTCCGCCAAATTGTGCGGAATCCCAGCGACCGCCGACGCAGCATCAGGTCGCGACAGTGGGTGCGATTTGATCGTCTGCGAACCTGTTTCAACAGGCAAACCTTTTTCCACGACTATCTGCAGATCTTTGGCTTCTTCCACATCCGAGTCGGGCACCGTTTCGGTATCCAGCAGAGAAACAAGATCTTCTGTCGGTTCGGATAGGCTCTGCTCGGGCGGCGCCTGATCATCCAGAACGGATTGAAAAGACATATCGGCCTTTTGTCCCGAACCATCGGCAGGTTGGGGAGAAATTTTGGCGTTATTTTGGGCGGGTATCACCGCTGCAAGAGGATTGGGCATTTTGCTCCCACTCAGGTTGTCTGGCCACAAACCTGCCCGCAGGAAGTGACGTTTATTTTAACTGCTTTCCTTTTTGATCGAGAAAGTTCGATGCAAATTTCGGAGAAAGCGATGAAGATTACAGCACCAGCCTTCCCTGCAATGCCCGCGTCCTCGGCGGATAGAATCAAGGCCGCAGCGGTCGAGCTTGAGGCGGCATTCCTGTCGGAAATGCTGAATTCCGCCGGGTTGGGGGAGGCACGCAGTTCGTTCGGAGGCGGTGCGGGCGAAGATCAGTTTTCCTCGTTCCTTGTCCAGCAACAGGCCCGCCAACTGGCCGAAACCGGTGGCGTGGGCCTGTCGGAAATTCTGTTTCAATCAATGATGGAGACAACCAATGACGACCAAACCTGACATGGGGCTTCTTAAGTCTTTGGAAGAGGTTCTGGACCTTGAGCGCAACGCGCTGGTGCAGGGTGATCTGGATCAGCTGACCCAGATGGCGCCCGAGAAGGAAAAGCTTATCGATGCAGTCAATGATTTGCAGGTGCTGGACAGCGAAGATCTGATTCGTCTGCAAGACAAGGTCGCGCGCAATCAGGCGTTGCTTGGCAGTGCAGCGGACGGAATTCGCGCCGTTGCAGACCGCATGGCCGAACTGCGCCGGGTACACGGCGAATTCAGCACCTATGGTGCCGACGGGCAGCGCAGCGATTTTGCCGTGCGCAGCCACGCCAAGCTGGAAAAACGCGCCTAGGTGGCGGTTTGATTCAAATCCAAAATTTCCAGCCTAGGGGCTTTAGCACTCCGTTAGGAGATCAGGGGCCAAGGTGATCGGGCACTTGAAACAGCAAGTGGCGCGAACAGCCGGACGGCGGATCGCACAGATCAGAAAGACGTTAAAGCCCGCAAGTGGTGCGGGGTTAGCACGGGCGCAAAGGGCCCATACGTAAAAAGGAAGAAGCTATGTCCAGCATTCTGACCAACAATGGCGCAATGGTTGCGCTGCAGACTCTGAAATCGGTCAACAAAAATCTGGCGATGACCCAGAACGCGATCTCGACCGGTAAAGACGTTGCCACGGCCAAGGACAATTCAGCGGTTTGGGCGATCTCGAAAGTTATGGAATCCGACGTCAAAGGATTCAACGCGATTAAAGACAGCCTAGCTTTGGGCGAATCGACTGTTGCTGTGGCGCGGAATGCTTCGGAAACCGTGACCGATCTTCTGAACCAGATGAAGGGCAAGATCGTCGCAGCGCAAGAAGACAACGTGGATCGGGCCAAGATCAACGATGACGTAACTGCGTTGAAAGATCAGATTTCTTCTGTTGTCAGCGCTGCACAATTCAATGGTCTGAACCTGGTTGACGGTTCGGCCGGTACAGCCTCGATCCTGGCGTCTCTGGATCGCGACTCTGCGGGGAATGTGACCGCATCGTCGATTTCGGTTGCGTCGCAAAACCTGTCGACCGGCGGCTATACCAGTAAGGGTGTTCTGGCGGGTTCGGACAATGTGACCTCTGACAACGATGCGGCGGGTTTCACGATGGACAAGTCCGGCGGCACCGGAGATATCGTGATCGACAGCTCTACCGACAACTTTGCGGCGGGCGACAAAGTGTCAATCACGATTGGCGACAAGGTTGCGTCCTACACCGTTCAAGACGCTGATCTGGACCCCTCGGGGACTTACGATGCGGCTTATACGGATGCCATCGTTGCAGTTGGCCTGAAGAATCAGATCGACTCCCTAGGCATTACCGGCGTCGCGATTGACTACGACTCAGGATCTCCTGGCACGCTGACCTTTGTAACGGGTACCGCAACAGCGGGCGCGGATGCGGACCGTGACGTGACCGTTTCGGCGCAGTTCACCAATGCGAACGCGGGTGGCCTGGGTGCTTTGGCTTCGATAGACGTGTCCACGGATGCAGGCGCACAGGCTGCGCTGGGAACCATCGAATCGCTGATCGACACCGCGATTGATGCTTCAGCAGCCTTCGGTTCGTCGCAAGGCCGGATTGAGACCCAGAAAGAGTTCATCTCGAACCTGGCGGACTCGTTCAAATCCGGTATCGGCTCGCTGGTTGACGCCGACATGGAAGAGACCTCGGCACGTCTGCAAGCCCTTCAGGTGCAGCAGCAGCTGGCCACCCAGTCGCTGTCGATCGCCAATCAGGCGCCGCAGTCGATCCTGTCGCTGTTCCGTTAATCTTCGGAACTTGGCCGGGGCGTGGAAGCGCGCCCCGGTTCTGACCGCCCTAAGACGGCCCATTGGAAGGATTTCAAGTGATACCGCAAACTCTTGCACAGCGTGCCTACGTACAAACCGCCGCCCCGACGCGCACGCCGCGCGACACCGAATACGAGGCGATTTCCAAGATTACGCATCGCCTCAAGGCAGCAGCAGCTCGTCAGAAATCCGATTTCGGAACTTTTGTTCAGGCATTGCACGAAAACCGTCGGTTGTGGAACGTCCTGGCCAGTGGCGTCGCGGATACCGACAATGCGCTGCCCAATGACCTGCGCGCGCGGATTTTTTACCTTGCGGAATTTACCGAGCAGCACAGCGGTCAGGTGTTGGGCAACAAGGCGACGGTTGAACCCTTGTTGGAGATCAATATGGCAGTGTTGCGCGGGCTCAGGCAGATGGGGGCAACCTGATGGGTGGGCTGGTGCTGAAACTTGCCCCGAAAGAACGGGTGCTGATCAACGGCGTGGTCGTCGAGAACGGGGACCGTCGCAGCCGGTTTTCAATTATGACGCCGCAAGCCAATGTCCTGCGTTTGCGCGATGCTATTCACCCGGATGAAGTGAACACGCCCGTCCGCCGCGTTTGTTATGCGGCACAGCTGGTGCTGTCGGGCGACATGGAGCCGGATCAGGCGCGCCAACAACTGCTGCGACGTGTCGAGGAGTTGAGCCAGGTGTTCACTGACGCCGATAGCCGAAAGGTGTTGGCTGAGGCCACAGAAGCCCTTTTGGCTGAGCAATTCTACAAATGCCTCAAGTCCCTGCGTACGTTGTTGCCGCGGGAAGAGCGGTTGATGGCCTATCAGCAATGACCTTTCAGCCCGTCATACCTTCTGGCGGTCTGGTTGGCTGGCGGTTTTTGCAGCGTACTTATGACGCGCAACTCGACAGTTTCGCAACGTCAGCGGTCAATGAACGCGAGACGCGGTATTTTCTGGACAATATCTCCAAAGTGCAGACCGCCGAGGATTTGGTTTCAGATCGACGGTTGCTGCAGGTGGCACTAGGCGCTTTTGGGTTGGAGGACGATATCAACAATCGGTTTTTCATCCAGAAGGTGCTGTCAGACGGCACTTCAGCGGATGACGCCTTGTCAAACCGGCTGTCTGACAAACGGTATCGTGAGTTTTCCGAAGCGTTCGGTCTTGGTCCGGGGGAAATTCGTAGAACCGGCTTGGTCACATTCATGGAGGACATTGCGCGGGACAATGTCGTGTTCCGATTTGAGGTCGCGGTGGGTCAATCTGACGAATCCATGCGTATCTCGCTCTTTGCCCAGCACGCCCTGGCAGATCTGGCGACGCAGGAGGGCAGTGCAGATACCAAGTGGTTTGAGTTGATGGGTTTGCCACCGCTGCGCAATATGATGGAAACCGCGCTTGGACTTCCGTCCAGTTTGGGCCAGTTGGATATCGATAAACAGTTGAACGTGTTCAAAGACAGGCTCTCGCGCCTGACGGGCTCGGACGATCTGGCGCAGTTCACGGATGACGGGGCCATAGCCGAACTGACGGACAGGTATCTGGCGCGCAGCCAGATCTCGCAACTACAAAATACGATATCGCCCGCGCAAACGGCTTTGATACTTTTGGGCGGCTAGGGTCTCGGCGTTCACCGGTCCAATATGTGATCAGCGGCTGTTTTAAGCGCAAAGGATGGCACCGGCTGAGACACATTATGGAGCGCGACATCCCCAAGGGGCAGCGCGTCGGCGCAGGCTGGGACAATGTCGGACGAGACGACGATCCTGTGACCCACGGTCTTACCATATTCCCCCAATCGCGCGGCGATGTTGGCGGCCTGACCGATTACGGTGAAATCAAGCCGTTCGCGGGATCCGACATTGCCATAGGTCACGCGCCCATAGGCGACGCCGATCGAGCAATCGCAATGGGCATCTGATCCCGAGGCCCGAAACTTACCAAGCTTTTCAACAATACCGATCGCAGAGCGCTGCGCATTGGCACGGGCCGTGATCGATTTCTCACCTGCGGGGAACACGGCCAAAACAGCGTCGCCGATAAATTTCAAAACCTCGCCGCCATTGTCATGCACGATGCCCGAAACGGCTTCAAAAAACCCATTTAACAGGCTGATATAGCGGGTGCGGCCCAGTTTTTCCTCTAACCGGGTCGAGTTACGTAGATCGCAGAACATGATTGCGGCGTCGATCTCATCCCCGTCGCCGCGTCGGATTTCACCACCCAGAACCCGCGCGCCGGACCGTTTGCCCACATAGGTCTCCAACAAAACCTGCGCATTTTCGCGCTGCATGAACACCTC
The DNA here is from genome assembly GCF_056531925.1 of Ruegeria sp. J8. Classification (NCBI taxonomy): domain Bacteria; kingdom Pseudomonadati; phylum Pseudomonadota; class Alphaproteobacteria; order Rhodobacterales; family Roseobacteraceae; genus Ruegeria; species Ruegeria sp. J8. The sequence continues at coordinate 137,633 of NZ_JBQFMR010000009.1, read as the reverse complement.
GTAGAACCGGGCAATCACCGCCGAGCATTCAAAGACAAGACCTAGATTCTCGGTCGTGAACCCATCCGGGTGGTCGCTGGTCAGAGTCAGAACATTGGTGCGGCCATCGGAAAATGGCAGGGGCATGGCGACGTAGTCGGTTGCACCTTTGGCGCGCAAATCCTCGATAATGGGAAAACTGTTATGCGGGTTGTCGTCACTCAGCCGCTGGCGAACTCCGCCCAACCCGTTCGAGACATGTCGCAACGGGCTGTTGATATAGGCCGGATGGTCGTGAATTTCATAGGTTGGCACATTGGTCGAGATCTCATCCACGCCCTTTTCCCAAATGTAGTGCTTGCCCGCGATCAGCGGATGCAGCGACCAGACCAGAATGCTGAGGCGTTGAATGGCAATGCCGTGCTCCAGCATCTTCTCGGACAGCGCTTTGGTAAAGGCTTCCGAGGTTTCGATTTCCGAGGCGCCGCGCATCAGCCAGTCAATCAAAGGGCCGCTGATATTGCCGTCTTGGGGTTGTTCAAGCGTATTGCCACCCAGATCAAGCCGGTCATAGGCGTTGGGCAGGAACCCGATATGGCCCTGAATGGCCTTGCTTTCGGGCAGCGCGTCCTCATACGCCCAGACCGAGTTCGCAAGGCGCTGATCCCCAAGGACCACGTCATGATAGGTTGCCGTTCCCTTGAACGGGCAGAAGGTTTGCAATTCGGTCTCTTCGCTCAATTCGACAGACACATCTGCGCGGGGGATGTAGATCGTCGGAGGCAAGCGGGTTTCATACATCACCACGGCGTTGGCACTTTCGGCCAGCAGCACGTCGCCGCGATAGATGGCGATCCGACCTTTTAGTCGTTCAACCGAGATGCGATAGCCTGTGGAATGCGGAGTGGTGTGGACGTTCATCATCGACCTCCCTGTCCGGGGTCCTATAAGGATGGGACTTCGGACCGGGAATGCCAAGAGGGACCGCGCACAGTTTTTTGCACATGCGGCGTGCGCGGCAGCGGGGTCAGACCATCTGGATCACGTCTTTTTCGATCGACAGCATATATCCCCGTTTGGCGATATTCTTGACCAGCAACTCACTGACCATCTGATTGCCTAGCGCGTCGCGCAGGCGTTTGATCCGGGTTGCCCCGGCGGCCTCTTCGCAATCGGCGGCGTCCTTGCCCGAGATCACCGCCTCGATCTGGGCACCGGACAGGACTTCGTCATCCAGACGGGATTCCGCCAGAACCGACAGGGTCTCCATCGCGGCGGGGGTCAGTTTGAAATCCATATTGTTGAGGTATACGGTGTTTTCCTCGCGGCTGATCAGCAGGGATGTGACCTGAATGCCGGTACGCTCGATCTGGGCCATGCGGCGGTTCAGAAGGACCAGCATCACCAAAAACACCAACGCAGTGACCAGCATCGCGCTGGCAAAGACCAACAGCACGAAGATCACCATACGGTAGCTGGACAAGGTGTCGGCAAATGCAGTGCCGGATTGCGCCAGAATTTCCAGCAGGCGGATCTCGGCCTGTGTGGTCAGGTCGCTTTCGACGAACAACCGCTCGACCCGGGCATTGAACGCGTTTGCGTCGGGCAGGGACCAGAACAGGAAGACGGCGGCAGTGATCAAGATCAGGACAATCGCGGCAATACCCGCGCCGACCAACCGTACCCCGGATCGCCGCGCGTCAGTAACGGAGATAGAATTTTCCGGCATCGGCCTTCCTCTTGTCCAACCCTTCCGGTCCGAAAACCGACATCACGTTCAGCAGGGTCCAGCCCGAGGTGCGCAGCCGCTGGGCCACCTCTTGTTGCGCCTGACCCTTGTTGCAGGACGACACCTGCATGACGCCGTAATGCAATCGCAATGGATTGTCCTGCTTGGCTTTGTAATCCGCAAAGCAATCCGCCGCAGACGCCGCCGTGCCGAGCGATATCAGGGCCGCGAAGGCCAGAGAAGAGAGGATAGGTTTCATAGGCTGCATCCTGCGCATGTGTTGCCCTGATATTCAATATCCTAAGGGGTTTGCGGGCCCTGATATTCGATAACAATGTCCCGATATTGCTTGTCGGAGGGCGGTGAACCCAGTGTTGACCCAAAGAATTCACGAGCCCAGCCGGGTTCGTCGCAACACGGTCAAAAGGACACGCATCATGCACCGGAAATTTATCGCCCTGATCATCGCAACTGCCGTCGCTGTTACGGGTGTTTCAGCCTCGCAGGCGCGGGCTGCGGATGCCAAGGATATTCTGGGCGGTCTGGCCGCCATCGCCATCATCGGCGCGGGCGTTCACTACTATAACAAGGAAAAGGACAAGAAACGCGCCAGCCGTCACCAAACGCATATCCAACCCCATCACCCGGTGCGTCCCCGCCCGCACCATCTGGCGAAATACGACCTGCCGCAGAAATGTCTGCGCACCTTTGATCACTATTCACCCCGTCATCAATTGCTTGGAACCGGGTGCCTCAAGAAACACTACAAATATGCCAATAGCCTGCCGCGAGAGTGCAAAGTCGGTTTCTGGAATGGCAAGAAGGTCAAGCGGGCCTATGAACCCGCCTGCCTGCGCCATCAAGGTTATCGTGTCGTTTACAAGTAACCGTTTTCGAGCAGGAGCGGCGTCGCAGAAGCGCCGCGCAGGAGGGGGTGGCGCAAGCCGCCCTCTCTTTTTTGTTGCGATAAGGTCCGAAACAGGATTTTCCAAAAGGATGACGACACCAACCTACGATATTGAACAGACCGCCATGGCTGACGGGTTTCTTCGGATCGCCGGGGTGGATGAGGTGGGCCGGGGCCCCTTGGCCGGGCCAGTTGTTGCCGCAGCCGTGATTCTGAACCCGGTCGACATACCTCAGGGACTGAATGATTCCAAGAAGCTGACAGCCAAACGTCGCGCGGCTTTGGATGCGGCCATTCGCGAACAGGCTGATTTCGCAGTGGCTGAGGCGACAGTGGCCGAGATAGACGAGCACAACATCTTGCGCGCTTCGCATCTGGCAATGGAGCGCGCGGTGGCCGCTTTGAACCCTCCGCCGGATTATCTGCTGATCGACGGGAACATGATTCCGCGCGGGCTGAGCATACCTGCGCAAGCGGTTGTCAAAGGCGATGCGCGGTCGGTGTCGATTGCGGCGGCCTCGATCCTTGCGAAAAACTGGCGCGATCAAGTGATGGTGGATTTGGCGCAACAGCATCCCGGCTATGGGTGGGAGTCGAACGCAGGTTATCCGACAAAAATGCATCGCGAAGCGCTGCGAAATCTTGGTGTGACCCCACACCATAGACGTTCGTTTAAACCGGTCCACAATATCTTGTATCAAGAGTAAATCGTAAGTCTCTGATTCAAAAAAGAAATTGACGGCGAATCGTCTTTGACTCATCCTTGTCTCAACCAAATGAGCGCAAAAGCGCCGTGGACACTTGAGGCAGTGATATGACTACGACCACCAAAAAGGGCGCAAAAGCGCTCCCTTTAAACACGATTCTTTCCGGGGACTGCATCGATGTGATGAACAGTCTGCCCGAGGCGTCGATTGACCTGATCTTTGCGGACCCGCCGTATAATTTGCAGCTGAAAGGCCAGTTGCACCGCCCGGATAACTCTCAGGTGGATGCGGTTGATGATCACTGGGATCAGTTTTCCAGCTTCGGGGCCTATGACCAGTTCACCCGCGAATGGCTGAAAGCAGCGCATCGTCTGTTGAAGCCCAATGGGGCGATCTGGGTTATTGGCTCTTATCACAACATCTTCCGGGTTGGCTCGGCCCTTCAGGATGCGGGATACTGGATTCTGAACGACGTGGTTTGGCGCAAATCGAACCCGATGCCAAACTTCCGTGGCAAGCGGTTCACGAATGCGCATGAAACGATGATTTGGGCGTCCAAACGTGAAGGTGCGAAATACACGTTCAATTACGAGGCGCTGAAGGCGCTGAATGAGGGCGTACAGATGCGCAGCGACTGGGTGCTGCCGATTTGCACAGGGCATGAACGTCTGAAAGATGAAAACGGCGATAAGGCGCATCCAACGCAAAAGCCTGAATCGCTGCTGCATCGGGTGCTGGTCGGTTCGACCAATCCGGGCGATGTGGTGCTGGACCCGTTTTTTGGTACGGGCACGACCGGCGCTGTCGCCAAGATGCTGGGCCGCGAGTTCATCGGGATCGAACGCGAGGAAAGTTATCGCAAAGTGGCCGAAAAACGCATCGCCAAGGTTCGCAAATTCGATCGCGAGGCGCTGGAAGTCAGCGCCAGCAAACGCGCCGAGCCGCGCGTGCCGTTCGGCCAGTTGGTCGAACGCGGCATGCTGCGTCCGGGGGAAGAGCTCTATTCCATGAACCAGCGTCACAAGGCCAAGGTCCGCGCTGATGGCACGCTGGTCGGGCAAAATGTCAAAGGCTCGATCCATCAGGTAGGGGCGCATTTGGAGAACGCGCCTTCCTGTAACGGCTGGACTTATTGGTGCTTCAAGCGCGACGGCAAGACCGTGCCGATCGACGTGCTGCGTCAGCAAATACGGGCTGAAATGCACAACTGAATACCGCCGGTGCCTGTGGCCTGACACAAGGCACTAAGCCTTGCCCCGCCGGTCTTCGGCGGGGTCTTTTGTTTTCATCACATTCTCACTTCTATATGACTTCTGCAAAGCCCGCCGCGCACCGAGGGAGCCTCAGCCATGTCGGACACCACAGCCAGTCAATCCCGCTTCAGCCGGTTTTTCGTCACTCGCCCGGATCCGGTCGACTTGGACAACAAATACACCGAGGCCGCGCTAGAGAGACACAAGCGAGAAGGACTGGAGCTGGCGGTACGCGCACGTTGGTTCGCCATGGGGTTGACCGGCATTCTGCTGGTATTCCTGAACCCTCATTGGGAGGTGTTGTGGTACCATTTCATCCTGTTGCTGATCTGCGCCAATGGCTGGTTGATCCGACGGGCGGGGCAGGTCGGGCAGTCGCGGACCGAGTTGCTGCTGATCTTTGTGGACCTTCTAATCATGACGCTGGGGATGATCGTCCCGAACCCATTCAGTGACGATGTGCGCCCGTTGGCGATGCAGTACCGGTTCGACAACTTCCAGTATTTCTTCATCATTCTGGCCGCCGGGACATTGGCTTATTCTTGGCGGACGGTTGTGGCGATCGGGTCCTGGACCGCGATGATGTGGACCGTTGGCTGGATCATTGCATGGTGGGTCGCCACGCCGATCCCTGGTATCAGCGAGCGCGTTGCCGAAGCATTAACGGAGTACCCGGATGTAGCTGAGTTGATGGACCCAAACAGTTTTATGCCCTCGCAACGCATTCAGCAGGTGGTTGTTTTTATCATGGTCGCGGTCACGTTGGGCATTTCGATGAGGCGGCTGAATCGCTTGCTGATGACAAACGCCGGGCTTGAGCGGGAACGGGCAAACCTGTCGCGCTATTTCTCGCCCAATGTGGTGGATGAGCTGAGCCAGAATGACGAACCGCTGAAGCAGGTGCGAAAAGAGAGTATTGCGGTTCTGTTTATTGATATCGTGGGCTTTACAAAATACGCGGCGGGTCGTGATCCTTATGAAGTGATCGAGGTGCTGCGCGGGTTTCATGCGCGTATGGAAACTGAAGTGTTTCGCCATCATGGCACGTTGGACAAATATCTGGGCGACGGGTTGATGGCGACCTTTGGCACGCCGGTGCCGACGCCTTTGGATGCCAGCAATGCGGTGGCCTGCGCGCGCGACATGACCCGTGTGATCAATCAATGGAATACTGACAGGCGCCGCGCGGGTGAGCCGGAAATCCATGTGGGTATCGGAGTGCACTATGGGCCGGTGGTTTTGGGCGATATCGGCGCGAACCGGTTGGAATTTGCAGTGATCGGAGACGCGGTCAATGTGGCGGCCAAGCTCGAGGCTTTGACCCGAGTCAAAATGGCTCAGGTGATATTGAGCGACGAGGTTTGCAGCCAGCTTACAATGGAAGGACACAGTGCCGCGACCCTGACAGAGGGGTTTGAAAAGCTGCCGGGCCAGACCGTGCGCGGGGTTGAGCACCCCATGGATATCTGGGTGATGCGGGCGCTTCCGCCGATCTGAATTGCATCATAGATGCAAGGCAGATCGTTGGGCCGGGCAGCGCGCGGGGCGCGCTGCGGTCACGCTCGAGGCAGCGGGTTTTGCGATTTGTTGTAGGGTTTCCAGTTGCTGACCTCGGGGTAGTAGTGGCGTCTCCAGGCGCGAACGCGCGGATTCATGACGCGCCGCCAAACGGGTGGGATCATGGCGGCGACGGTCATCACAGGGTAACCGTAGGGCAGTTGCGGAGCGGTGTCTTCGGAATGGTGTTGTAAAAGGGGAAAACGGCGATTGGGTTTATAGTGGTGGTCCGAATGCCGTTGCAGATTGATCAGCAGCCAGTTTGACGCTTTTTGTGATGCATTCCAGGAATGCTGCGGCTTGACGTGTTCGTATTTCCCATCGCCCAGATGCTTGCGGGTCAGGCCGTAATGTTCGACATAGTTGACCAACTCCAGCTGCCAGATCGCGACACCGGCCTGAAGCAGGAACAGGGCGACGCCGGACCACCCTCCGACCCCAAGAGCCAGCAGCACCATACTGCCCTGCAACACCCAATAGCGCCAGAAGGGGTTCGAAGCGTCCGTCCATGGGCGGTCTTTCCGCGCCAGCTTGTCGCGCTCGGCCTTGAAGGCTGAGGTCAGGCACTGCCGCAGGACGCGGGGATAAAAGCGGTGAAACCCTTCATTATAGCGGGCGGTCACTGGGTCTCGAGGGGTGCCGACATAGCGGTGATGCACCAGCAGATGCTCGGACCGGAAATGCGAATACAGGACCATGGCCAGAAGAATATCGCCCAGCCAACGCTCGAACCGGCCTTTTTGATGCATCAGTTCGTGGCTGTAGTTGATCCCGATTGTGCCAGAGATGACGCCCATGCCGAAGAACAACCCGATCTTGGACGCCAAGGACAGGTGATCAGTATGAGTGGCAAACCAGATCAGACCGAACAGCGTGATGAACTGCACCGGGACCCAGATATTGGTCAGCAGGATGTACCAGCGCAGGCCTTTGTCAGGGGTGTCGGGGTCCGCGTTGTTCAGCTCCAGCCCGGTCAGCAGGTCCAGTATGGCAAAGGCCCACCAGGTGAAAATCGGCACAAGAAGAACCCACCAGCCACCAAGGGTGGCCGATATCCAAATTATGGGAATCAGCATGAAGGATACCCAGAAGGGCAGCGCTGATTGCCAGCGGGAGAGGGTGTCGGATGAAATCATGCGCCAACTCCGAATGACCGCTTCTGGGATGCTCCAGAGGCCTTTTTGAAAAACCTGTTACTGCCCGAGCCAGAGGTCAAGCGCCTTGCGCATCACAGTTGGAAGAACTTTGGGTCGGAACGTGTGTTTGTCCATGATGATCAGGTCATTCGGGGCTAGATCTTCCGGCAGGGGGGCGGTCCAGACGCGCAGAATCAGGTGGAAATGGGTGAAGGTGTGGCGCACCTCGCCGGGCAGTGCCTGCCAATCCGCCGGGAAGGGCGGTGTCTCGGCTGGCGCATCCGACCAATCTGATCCGGGCCAGCCCAACATCCCACCCAGCAGGCCTTTGTCCGGGCGACGCTCAAGCAGCAGCGCGCCATCGTTACGCTGGGCGATATAGACATGGCCATAGCGCGTGGGCTTTGGTTTTTTGGGCGTTTTGCGCGGCAGGTCAGCCTGCGTTCCGGCCTTGCGCGACAGGCAGGGATCGCGCAGCGGGCAAATCCCGCAGGTAGGTGATTTGGGCGTGCAGATCGTGGCCCCCAGATCCATGACAGCCTGCGCGTAGTCTCCGGGTCGTACGTCAGGTGTCAGCGTTGCGGCTTTGTTCTTTAGCGCAGGTTTCGAGCCGGGCAGCGGGGCGTGAATGTCGTAAAGCCGGGCTATGACGCGTTCGACATTTCCATCCAGCACGGTTTCGGGGCGGTCAAAGGCGATGGCCGAGATTGCAGCGGCGGTATAAGGGCCGATGCCGGGCAAGCCTAGCAAAGCGTCATGGGTGTCGGGGAAGATGCCGTCGTGATCTTCAGCCACCGCTCGCGCGCATTTCAGCAGGTTGCGGGCGCGGGCGTAGTAGCCCAGCCCGGCCCATTCGCCCATGACCTGATCATCGGGGGCCGCGGCCAGCGCCTGCACCGTGGGCCAGCGCGTCGTGAACCGCATGAAATAGTCACGCACGGCGGCCACGGTGGTCTGCTGCAGCATCACCTCAGACAGCCAGACGCGATAGGGGTCGGGCCGCACTCCGGCGGCGCGGTCAGCGGGGCTGACGCGCCACGGCATCTTGCGGGCGTGGCGGTCGTACCAGGCCAGCAATTCGTTGCTGACGTCAAATTCGCCTGTGTCACGCAATTTTTAATCATCTCCCTGTCGGGTTTCGCTGGCGCCCGGTGTCCTGCCCTCTACAATAGTGGCGCAGGAGTTGGAAACCAGATGCAGCGCAGACGTTCTTCGACCCGCGGGTTCAAACGCACCGCGACATTGCTGAGCGATCAGATCAGACGCGCCGGTGAAAGCCGGGGCTTTGCCGTGTCGCGCCTGTTGACCCATTGGGCCGAGATCGTGGGGCAGGACATGGCTGCCATCGCGCGCCCTGTGAACGTGGGCTATGGCAAAGGCGGCATGGGGGCGACGCTAACCGTGCTGACCACCGGCCCGCAAGCCCCGATGCTTGAGATGCAAAAGGAACAGCTGCGCGGTAAAGTGAACGCGGTTTATGGCTATAACGCCATCAGCCGGGTGCGCATCACCCAGACCGCTCCGACAGGATTTGCCGAGGGGCAGGCCAGTTTCGATCACAAACCGAAAGTGGTGAAACCCACACTGAAACCGGAAATCGCGGCCGAGGCGGACCGGGCAGCGCAAGACGTCCATGATGGCGACCTGCGTGCAGCCCTTGAACGTCTGGGTCGTAACGTTCTATCCAAACAAAAACGCTGAGAAAGGGCTGATACATGAGCCGTATTGCAACCGGAATTTGCGCGGCCGTCGCCATTGCCGCAGGCAGCTTTTTGCTGTCGTCACCAAACGCGTCATTTTCGCTGATCGGCAGCGCCAAGGCGCAAGAGGCCGAGCTGGACACCTCGACCATCGTCGAGATGACCCTGGGGGCCGAGGACGCGCCGGTCGAGATCATCGAATATGCCTCGTACACCTGTCCGCATTGCGCGAATTTCCACAAAGGGCCGTACAAGCAACTCAAGAAGGATTTCATCGACACCGGCAAGGTCAAGTTTGTCTACCGCGAGGTGTATTTCGACCGCTACGGCCTGTGGGCGTCGATGGTGGCGCGCTGTGCGGGTCCTGACAAGTTCTTTGGCATCTCGGATCTGATCTATGAAGGCCAGTCCGAGTGGACCCGCGCGGGTGGCCCGGCTGAGATCGTGGATGAACTGCGCAAGATCGGGCGTCTGGCCGGGATCGACAATGACCAGCTTGAAGCCTGTCTTCAGGATGGCGATCGTGCCCGCACATTGGTGGCCTGGTACCAGGAAAACGCCGAGCGTGACGGCATTCAGGCCACTCCGTCGTTTATCGTGAACGGCAAAGCGGTCGAGAACCAGTCGTATGACGCGTTCAAGAAGCTGATCGAAGACGAACTGGGCAGCTAAGCCTGTTTGGCGGCCAGCTCTTTTCGGCTGGTCGCTTTTTAGGGCGATGGGGCAACTTGCAAGAGCATTTGTTTGATCCTGTCGCCGTCCGCGACATTTAGGCGAACGGGCAGGGTGATGACCTTGCTGCGGAACGCTGCGGGCAGGCGGACGGCGTCTTTCTCGGTCGTGACCATCTGTGCACCGAGCAGGCGTGCCTCATTTTCCAACCGGGTCATCAAGGCCGGGGTCAGTGGCTGGTGATCGTCCAGTGCTTCGGCCCGCAACAGGGTTGCGCCTTGCTGGCGCAGGGTTGCAAAGAACTTCTCCGGGTGGCCGATCCCGGCAAAGGCCAGAACCGGCGTGTCGGCCCAGTCCATCCCGGTTTGCAGCGCCTCGACCACACCCGTGGCGTGGGGAACGGTCAGCTTCAGCCCCCATCTGTTGGTGAATTCGATCTGCGCGGCGGCATCCCCTAGTGACAGGACGAGATCGGCACGTTTCAGGCCCACATCGACCGGTTCGCGCAACGGTCCGGCAGGCAGGCACAACCCGTTGCCGAACCCGCGCTGGGCATCCACCACGATGACCGAGAAATCCTTGGCGACCGAGGGGTTTTGAAACCCGTCATCCAGAACGATCACCGTCGCTCCGGCCTCGGCGGCGGCTTTGGCCCCGGCGGCGCGGTCCTTTGCCACCCAGACATCGGCAAAGGCGGCCAGCAACAGCGGCTCGTCCCCGACCTCGGCTGCGGTATGCTTGCCCGGATCAACGCGCACCGGCCCGTCCAGCGATCCGCCATGGCCGCGTGTGACCACATGGGTCTGATGCCACGCATCGCGCAACTGTTCGATCATCCAGATCACGGTGGGGGTCTTCCCGGTGCCGCCCGCATTCAGGTTGCCAACGCAGATCACTGGTACGCCGGGTGTTAGACCCGGCTGGGCCGCAACGCGCCGGGCGGTTGCGGCCGCGTAAAGTCCCCCAAGCGGAGCTAGAAGTCGTGCCCGGATTGCCAATCGGTCAGGTGCGGTGTGCCAGAAATCAGGTGCCTGCATGATCTGATCCCCGCCGATCCAATGTGTCCTGCACCAATTCGATCAGGCGATCCGCCTGCGGTGCGCCCTCGGTTACGACCTGCCATCCGGCCAGCGCCATATCGGCGGCGCGGTCCGGGGCCAGGCTTTCCACAACAGCGTCACCCAGTTCGGTTGCACTTCTCACCACTCTTGCGGCACCCGCCCGGTCAAGCTGATCGTATATCTGTTGGTGCCGATGCACAAACGGGCCGTGAATAACCGCCGAGCCCAGGGCAACCGCAATCAGCGGGTCCTGTCCACCTGACCCGCGTTCCAGCGTGCTGCCGATGAAGGTCACGGCTGAAACGCGCTGCCAGAGACCCAAAGCTTCGGCATCCGAGGACAGGATCACCTGCGTGTTGTCCTCGATTGTTCCGCCTTCATCCCAGTTGACGCAGCGCAGGTCCATCGCCTCAAGCCGTCGGTGCAGCGGGGCTGCCTCGTAGATATCCGCGACATGCAGCACAAGGGCCAGCCTGGGCAGCATTCGGGTCGCTTGCCTATGGGCGCTGAGGACAGAGATGAATTCCTTGTCCTGCACCCAGGAAGCTAGCCACACAGGGCGACCAGACAGGGCATGCGTCATCTCGATCAACTCATCCTCAGGCCAGGGGCGGGGGTTGGGGCTGACCATAAGGGGCGGAGCTGTGCCCACTTTCGAGGACGAGATACCCAGCCGGCGGATTTGCCGGGCGGCTTCGTTATTCGTGGTTAGGATGGAGGTGAAACTGTCGAAGGTCAGTCGGGTCAGGTCTGGCAGCCAGCGTCCACCCGGTGCGATGTTGAAGTGATAGGCGGCTTCGGCAAGGATCAGAGGGATGCCCCTTTCCTGCGCCCGCGTGATCAGGTTGGGCATCAGCCCGCCGCCAATCCAAAGGCCGATATCTGGGCGCCAATGCTCTAGAAAGGCGCGCGCGGCGCCGGTCTGTTCGGATGGCAGGTTGATCAGGGGAAAGTCGCCCGACGGCCAGCGAGACAGATCTGCATCCGGCGGGGCCGTCAACAGGATCGACAGATCGGGTCGGACCTGTTGCAGGCGTTGACAAAAATCAACCACTGCCCGCTGCCGATCCCGTGCGCCGATATGTATCCAGATCAATTCACCCCCGGGGCGTGGGGCGTAGGCGGTGTCTCCTGCGCTGGACACCCCCCAAGACAGGACGCGATAGGCCGTCAAGCTCATCGAGCGCGTCTTGGTCATGACCAGGGTCCGGTGCTTTCCGGCTCCAGCATGTTGGTTATACGGCTGTGCAAGGCGGCCCCTGCAGCGACGACCCCATTTAGGCGGGGATGCGGGTTGTTGAAGCGCAGCGGCCCGCCCAATCGGTCGGAACACACTCCGCCCGCTTCGCGGATGATCAGATCACCGGCGGCGATATCCCATTCCCAGCTTGGGCGCAGCGTCAGCATCCCGTCGAACCGCCCTTGCGCAACCGTAGCCATGCGATAAGCCAGCGACGGGCGGTAGTTGCGCTGAAAGCCGGGAATTGTGCCATTGCGCCAATGGCTGGCGTCCATATTTGGTCTGGCTGCCAGAACTTCAGCGCTGTTCAGATCGTCGATGCCAGACACACGTATTGCGGTGCCGTTTAGCGTTGCTCCCTGCCCTTTGGCTGCCGCAAAAAGCAGGTCGCGGCGGGGTAAGTATATAACAGCTGCCGTAACTTCTTGGCCTTCTGTAACGGCTAGCGAATGCGCCCAGGTCCGCGAGCCTTCGGCAAAGCTGCGCGTGCCGTCGATCGGGTCGATGATGAACACCCGGTCTTTTGTAAGCCGCGCTTGGGAATCCTCTGTCTCTTCGCTGAGCCAGCCATAGCCGGGCCGGGCAGCTGGCAGCTTCTGCTCCAGCATCGCGTTCACCGCCAGATCGGCTTCGGTCACCGGGCCCGCGCCGCCGGGTTTGTCCCAGCGCTGGGCCGTGGTGCCCGAATAGCGGGTAGCGATCTTTCCGGCCTCCAATGCGGCGTCGATCAGCAGGGGCAGGTCAGTTGCCGGCAAGTGTCATCCCTTCGATCAGCAACGACGGCACCACGCGCGACAGATAGGGGCGGGCGTCATTGGCCGGAACGATCCGTTTCAACATGTCGCGCAGATTGCCCGCAATGGTGCATTCGTTGACCGGATAGGTGATCTCGCCATTTTCGACCCAAAAGCCTGATGCGCCGCGGGAATAGTCGCCTGTATTGGGGTTGATGGTTGACCCGATCATCGACGTCACCAAAAGCCCGGTTCCCATATCGCGCAGCAGGTCAGCCCTGCTTTGATCACCCTGCGTCAGGCTCAGGTTCCAGTTGCTGGGAGACGGGGGCCCCGAGACCCCGCGAGCAGCGTTACCCGTCGAGGTCATGTCCAACTTGCGCGCACTGGCCAGATCCAAGGTCCACCCGGTCAGAACGCCGTTTTCGACAATCGCCCGGCGTCGGGTTGGCAGGCCTTCGGCGTCAAACGGGCGGGATCCGGCAATGCGCGGGCGATGCGGGTCTTCGATCAGCGATATACGCTCGGGCAGAACCTGTTCGCCGAGACAATCCGACAGCCAGGATGCGCCGCGCGCAATGGCTGCGCCGTTGCTGGCCCCCAGCAAATGCCCGATCAGCGAGGACGAGATGCGCTCGTCAAACAGAACCGGAAAGGTGCCGGTGGTTGGTTTCCGTGCGCCCACTTGCTGAACCGCACGCTCCCCGGCGGTGCGGCCGATCTCGTCGGGTGCGCGCAGATCGGTCTGAAAGGTGCGGCTGTCACCATCATAGTCCCGCTCCATCCCGGTGCCTTCGCCCGAGATCGCCACGCAGGATGTTGACCGGCTGGACCGAGTATAACCGCCGGAAAATCCATTGCTGGCTGCCAAATGCACCCGGTGCGTCCCATAGGCCGCCGCCGCATCCGAGACCTGAGACACCCCGTCAACAGCCAGCGCCGCAGCCTCGGCGGCCAATGCGTCCTGCAACAGGGCTTCGGCCGTGGGTTCGGGGGTGGGATCAAACAGCTCCAGCGCCTGCATGTCCCAGGTTTTGGCAAGCTGGTCTGGGTCGGCGAGGCCGGTAAAGGGGTCTTCGGGGGCTTCGCCTGCCATGGCGACGGCACGTTCGGCCATTGCCGTCAGGGTCTCGGGGCGGCTGTCCGAGCTGGATACGATCGCCTGCCGCTTACCCAGAAACACACGCAACCCAAGATCGGTACCTTCCGACCGTTCCGCGTGTTCCAGCGCCCCGGCGCGCACCTCGACCGACACGGAGGAGCCGTCCAATACAATGGCATCGGCAGCCTCGGCCCCCGCTTTGCGGGCCGCATCCAGCAGGTTCTGGCTGATTTCTTCAAGTGCGCGGGTCATGGGGCCTCCGGGTGTGGTTGTATTGGACCTAGCCCCGGACCGGGCGTCCCGCAAGGCCCCCAATGCCATTGGGCACAACGAAGTTGCGTGAACGCAGGGCGCATTTCAGGGCAATGGAAAATCGTCACCGGGTTCGAACCGGAAAAGACGTCAGAGGGCAGGCGATGACCGCCCTCTGACAGTGCAGGTCACTTGATGCGCTGACCATTGGCCTTGATCTGGCCGCCCTCGGTGAATTCGATCTTGGAATTCAGCGTATCGGGTTCTTCGCCAGGAACGGCCATCAGACCCATCATCATCCGTGCGCCCAGGGCATCGCTTTCCGCAACCAATCCCATGCTGATCAGCGTGTCGATCAACTTATTGGCCCCGACCAGTTGCAATGTAGTGCTGCCGACAGGTGTGGGCAGGCCGCCCAGTTCTTGCGTATTGGTGTTGTCGAAGGTGAAGTCGCCCTCACCGGTCAGTTTTGCACCGACCAGAGACACCAGCAGTTCGTTAATCTTCAGCGAATGCAACTCACCCGGCGCGTCTTCGGACAAGGCCAGCGACTCGACTGCCTCGGGGTCGAAGAAATCTGTCAGGATTTTTGCAGTGCCCGCCGTATCCAAAGCAATGGTGGCTGGATCTCGCGGCAGCGCACCTGCGGGGTCAAAAATGCTCCACAACACGTCCGACATGGTGAAATCGGTCAGGTTGAAGGCAAAGCCGAACGGTTGAATTTCTTCGGATTTCTGCACCGGGAATTCGAATTTCAACCCGGCATTGGCCATCGCAATCTCGATCGGGAAAGGCAGGTCTGCCGTGGTCACTGCCAGTTTGGTGCTGTTCTGCTCCAGATCATAGGCCAGACGCTGCGCGTCAAAGCTGGCCCCGAACCGCCCCCCCTCAGAGGAACTGCTCATGTCAAAGCTTTCTCCGTCCGAGGTGCCCGCGATGGCCGTCTTGCCGGAGGCATAGGTAAACAGCCCCGAGAATTCGAAACCATTTTGGTAAAAGGCCAGAGGGTCCGACACATCGAAACTCGACGGAATGACGTTGGTGCCTTCAAACGCAAGCTGTTCCAGCGAGCCGTCGATCTTGCCGGTATCGTCGCTCTCGGGGTCGTCGAAGGCCAGATCATAGCTGAGTGCGCTGGCGGTGAAGGTCTGGTCTATATCGCGGTTTTCACCGATCTTCATGCGTGAACTGCCTGACAGATCGGCAAGCTGTACGGCCACACCCAAAACGTCGCTGGGCAGAGTTTCATCATTGGCCGTTATCTCGTCCAGCGTGATCCCTAGCGTGTCGGCGGTGTAGTCATAGGTCATCTCATCCGGGCTGCCCGACACGACCATGTTCAGACCTTTGTGGGTGTATAGGATCTTGGCCGAGAACGCCTCGCCCTCACCCTCACCCGAGACAGTCATCGGCAGAGTTTCGGGCAGGGAAATGCTGACGGTTCCATCGCCGTTTTCGGTCAGCGTCATCTGCGGGACCTGCATTTTAAAGCTGCTGTCCTCTTCGGGCAGAACCATGTTCAGGTTCATGTCCGTGATGCTAAGTACATTGCCATTGGCTGATTGCTGCGCCTCGACCGTGTAGCCCATCTGGGACAGATAGCTTTGCCAGTCGTTCCACACATCCTGTGCAGTAACATCGGCAAACGCGCCTTGGGAAATGACGGCATAGGCCAAAACAGCGCCGCTGCTGCGGCGAAGGAAAACGGACATTACAAGAACCCTTCTTGATCAATTTTGCGGGCATCGTCGTGCCTGTGGCGTCGGGCGTCAAGGGGCAAGGGCTGGACCCTTTCCCCGTTAGCGAGGTAGAGGTTTACACAATCTCAAAACAACGGAGGTACAGGGTCCACATGCAAGGAAAAACCGTACTGATAACTGGGGCCAGTCGCGGCATCGGGGCCGAAGCAGGGCGCGTTTTTGCCGCGGCCGGGGCGAATGTCGCCCTTGTTGCGCGCAACAGGGACCAGATCGATGCTCTGGCGGCTTCGCTGGGGGAGAATGCGATTGCGTTGCAATGTGACGTCAGCGATTTTGCGCAGTTCGAACAGGCCGTGGCCGATTGCGTGGACCGCTTTGGCGGGCTGGACGTGCTGATCGGCAATGCGGGTGTGATTGATCCGATCTTTCATCTGTCGAATGCCGATGTCGAGGCTTGGGGTAAGGCGATCGATATTAACCTCAAGGGTGTTTTCTACGGGATGCGCGCCGCGTTGCCGATTATGCGGGCAGCCGGTGGAGGGACGGTGATCACCATCTCGTCCGGCGCGGCCTCGAACGCGATTGAGGCGTGGAGCCACTATTGCGCCTCCAAGGCCGGGGCGAAGATGCTGACCGAGTGTTTGCATCTTGAGGAATCTATTCACGGCATCCGCGCGATGGGGCTATCTCCGGGTACTGTGGCCACGGATATGCAGCGCGTGATCAAGGCCAGCGGCATCAACGCCGTCAGCCAGTTGGAGTGGAGCGATCACATCCCCGCCGATTGGCCCGCGCGCGCGTTGCTATGGATGTGCACCAAGGACGCCGATGAGTTTCTGGGTGATGAGATATCGCTACGCCGCGAGGACATTCGACAACGGGTAGGTCTGACGTGATTGAGTTAAGTAAGGCGGACGGGCTTTGGATCGTTACGCTGAACAACCCCGGAAAGGCCAATGCGCTGACCGGGGCAATGCTGACCGAACTTTGCGAAATAGCCGAAGCCGCGACAGAGGCACGCGCCTTGATCCTGACCGGTGCGGGCAAGGTGTTCAGCGCTGGTGCCGATCTGGATGAGGCGCGGGCAGGGCTGGCAACCTCGGATTTGTGGGAACGTCTGTCCGGAGCCATTGCAGCGCTGCCATGCCTGACCGTGGCGGCCCTGAACGGGACGCTGGCGGGCGGGGCCAACGGGATGGTTCTGGCCTGTGACATCCGTATTGCCGTGCCCACGGCCAAGTTTTTCTACCCGGTCATGAAGCTGGGGTTTTTGCCTCAACCGTCTGATCCGGGTCGTATGGCAGCGCTGATCGGGCCATCCCGGACCAAGATGGTCCTGATGGCCGGGCAAAAGATCGCAGCGGATGAAGCCTTTGCCTTCGGTCTGGTCGACCGTGTGGTTGAACCTGACGTATTGATGCAGACGGCGCGGGATCTGGTGGCAGACAGCCTGAGCGCCGATCCGAAAATCGCGGCTGGAATTGCCGAACTTTGCCCATGAGATTATCTGCCATCCGTCTTCGGGTCGCGGACCCTGAACGCCTGTCAAAGTTCTACGGCGAGCTTTTGGGCATGCGCGCGCAAGAACAGGGGGCGAGCCTGCGTCTGGGATATGCAGGCGAAGATGCCGATCTGCTGCTGATGCCGGGCGGTGGGGGCTATAGCCACGACCAAGGCCAGCGCTATTGGAAGATTGGCATTACCCTTCCCGACGTCGATCTGGCAGCGGCTTATCTGCGGCGACAGGGGGTTGAGGTCTCGACCCCTCGGCAGTTTCTGGACATCGGCTATATGTGCCACCTAACCGACCCCGAGGGGTTTGTCATCGAACTGCTGCAACATGATTTTGAGGGCAACCGCCCAGACAACGCGGCAGATCCCGACGATCCGTTTGCGCAGGCCCGGATCGGTCAGATCACCCTGCGCACAGGCGATATCGGGGCCGAGGACAAGTTCTGCCGCGCGCAGGGCATGCGCCTTTTGTCGATGCAGGATGTTGCCCAATACGGGTTCGACCTGCATTTCTATGCCTTCACCGACGAGACACACCCGGATGCCGATCCGTGGGTCGTGGCGAACCGGGAATGGCTGTGGAAACGTCCCTACACGACCTTGGAATTTCAGAACGTGGCAGGTGCGCAATTCGCACCCTCGCCGGATTATCGCGGGATCGAGATCGAAGGGCTACCCGCCCCTATCCACGATGCGTTCGGGGATCGCGTCTGGCCGGGTTGATCAACGCCCGCGCCGCTTGCCCGGAACTTTTGAGCGAAAGCCGGGCGGGCGTTTGCGCACCCAGTTCAGGAATTTCTCAATTCGAGGGTGTGTACGCAGGGCTTCGACCGTGTTGAAATTGCGGGCCAGTTCGGCTTCGGACAATGTGGCGTGGACCTCTTTGTGGCAGATCACGTGCAGTAAAACCGTGGGACCGCCCTTGCCCCCTTTGAGTTTTGGGATCAGATGGTGCAGGCTTCCGCCCCCGTCAGGAATGGGGCGGTCACATAGCGGGCAGATGGGGTCGCGGTCGGGCATGGGGCAGACTGTGGCTCAGGGCGTGCGAAAGGCAAGAGGACAGCAATGGCACATGCAGTTGTAATCGGTGCCGGGCCTGCGGGTCTGATGGCGGCAGAGCAGCTTGCAGCAGCGGGTCACGACGTGCTGGTGGCCGAGGCCAAGCCTTCGGTCGCGCGCAAGTTTCTGATGGCGGGCAAATCCGGCTTGAACCTGACCAAGGACGAGACGTTCGAGAATTTGATGCCTGCATACGGCGCGGCCGATTGGCTGCGTCCGATCGTGGCCGAGTTCGACGCCGTCGCGGTGCAGGGCTGGGCAAGAGGGTTGGGGCAAGAGCTGTTCACCGGTTCGACCGGGCGGGTGTTTCCCAGCGCGATGAAAGCCTCGCCGCTGTTGCGAGCATGGCTGCGGCAGTTGGACGAGGCGGGTGTGCAGATCCGAACCCGCTGGCGTTGGTTGGGCTGGGACGGCGACGCTTTGCGCTTTGATACGTCTGAGGGGCCGCAGGTCATCAAACCCGACGCGACCGTGCTGGCGCTGGGCGGGGCCAGTTGGGCGCGGCTAGGATCAGATGGGCAATGGGCGAAGATGCTAGCAGAGAAAGGTGTGGCGCTGGCTTCGTTCGAACCGGCGAATTCGGCGCTGTCGGTGGCGTGGAGCCCTCATATGCAGCCGCATTTCGGCAAGGCGCTGAAATCGGTGCGCTGGATGGCCGGAGAGTTGCACAGCAGGGGTGAGGCCACGATCTCTGCCGCCGGGCTGGAAGGCGGCGGGCTGTATTCGCTTACACCGGCGCTGCGTCGGGGAGCGGATCTTAATGTCGATCTGGTGCCCGATCTGGGTGCGAAAGCTTTGCAGGCGAGGTTTGAGGCAAAAAGCGCGAAAACAACGTTGTCTCAATGGCTGAAAAAGGCTCTGAAACTGCCGCCACAGAAAATTGCACTGTTTCATGAGATGTCCAAGCAAACAGGTGCGTCGCAAGGGCACGAAGCTGCGTCGCTCAAACACTTACCCATCCTTGGCGCGCAGCTGCGCCCGATGGACGAAGCGATTTCAACCGCAGGTGGGGTTCAGCGAGGCGCCATGGATGGCCACCTGATGCTAACGGCCAAACCTGGCGTGTTCTGTGCCGGTGAGATGCTGGATTGGGAGGCCCCGACGGGGGGATATCTTCTGACCGCGTGCCTCGCCACCGGGCGCTGGGCCGGGCGCGGGGCCGTGCAATGGCTGGCGCGCTAACGCGACCGGGCCAGCATTGCTAAGCGGATCATGGCGCGTTCCACCAATGCCATGGCGGGTGCGGTTTGACCGGCGGACCGCAAGGACAGGTCCGTATCGGTCAGAACGGTCAGCGCGGTTTGCAGCTTTGGCGCGCCCCATCCCTGCGCCTGCCGCAGAATCCGGTCGCGCCGTTTGCCATAGACCGGCGGACGCAGTTTGCCGATACCCTGCGCCGCCCCACCAGGGTCCGATGCGCAGGCGTAAAGTGTACGAAAATGCCGGGTGGCCCCAATGCACAAAGTCACCGCATTGGTGCCTTGCGATTGCAAGCGGCGGATCAGAGGACCAATTTCGCCCGCACGGCCCTCGGCCACCACGTTCAGAACATCGTCCAGCGCGGCCTCGGTCGAGCGGGGGGCGCAGGATTCGATATCCTCGATGGTCAGCTCAGAGCTGTCTCCGCGCTTGTATAGGGACAGCTTTTCAATGGTTTGCGCAAAGTCTCCGGGGCTGATTCCGGCTGCAAGTTCGGTTATCGCCGACATGGAATCGGACGGGATGTTCTTCAACCCGGCCTCGGACAGAACCCGTTCGACCTCGGCCCGCGATGGGGGATCGTCGTAGATGCCGACCGCATAGGCAGAAGGGTGTGCTTCAAAGGCCTTGCGGATTTTCGAGCTGGGTTTCAACAGCCCGGCGGTGACGATGATCTGAGCGTCACCGGGTGCCCAATCCTCGAAGGCTGCAAGAATCGCAGGGGCAGCCACGTCGGTGGTATCCTCGACAAACACAGCGCGTGGGCCGGGAAAGAACCCGACGGCTTTTACCGCATCCAGCAACAGGGCCGGGTCGCCGCGCAGATCGCTGCCGGGCATCCGCGTCAAGCGCATCTCTTCTTCGGCATTTGCGCCCAGAAGGGCCGCCAGAACCTGCTGGCGCTTCAACGCCACACGCATCGCATCCGAGCCGTATATCAGCAACCCAAGCTTGTCGGCGTCAGGCCGCGCAAAATACCCCTCAGCCTCGCGTGGGCTGAGCTTCATGTGCCAAGTCCCGGGACGGTGTAAAGCTCGGTTACGATCTGGTCCGACAGAATCACCATCAGCCGCTGCATCGCATCCCGCTCGTCCGCCAGAGTCGACACGGTCGAACCGGCTGCGGAATAGCCGACGAAATTGTTCACCCGGCCCGAGGCCAAAATCTGCCCGGTCTCATTCGACCGCAGCGCGTAGGTCGCGGTGCCTTCGATATTCAGACGGTTGGTCTCGTTGGTCTGGGTGATCGCGGCAGAACGAACTACAGTCGAGACATCGACATCAAGATTATAGGCGTTACCCGAATTTGCACTGCGGCCCAGCCGTTGTTCCAGATTCTGGACCAGCAGAAAACTGTTGGTTGAATTCGGCGCCGATACTGTGACACGCCCGTCCAGAGCCGCGCCAGTGCCACCGGGGGCATAGACCGGTTCAAAGCCGCAGGCAGCGAGTGCCAGCGGCAGCATCAACAGGGTTCTGCGGTCAAACAACGACATTCACGATCCGGCCCGGTACAACGATCACCTTTTTCGGCGCATTGCCATCCAGCGCCTTTTGCACAGCTTCGGTGCTGAGCGCGATTTTTTCAACCTCGGCCTTGTCCATTTCCAATGGAACGCTGATTTCCGCGCGGCGCTTGCCATTGATCTGAATGGGCAGGGTGACGGTATCGTCGACCAGCATCTCCTCATCTGCGACGGGCCACGCGGCGGTGGCAACCAGCCCCTCACCGCCCAGCAATTGCCACAGCTCTTCTGACAGGTGCGGGGTCATCGGGGACATCAGCTGCGCCAGTGTTTTGGCCGCCTGACGTTTGGCATCTGCGCCCGCCTTGGATTTCGCCAGTGTATTGGTAAAGGCGTAAAGCTTAGCGATCGAGGCATTGAAACCAAAGGATTCGACCCCGCCTGACACATCATGAATGGCTTTGTGCATTTCACGCAGCAGGGTTTCATCCTCAGCATTGGCGGGCGCATCGGATTCGGCGATCTCAGTGGCGATGCGATGCACGCGGCTGAGGTGCTTAAAGGCGGCCTCGGCCCCGGATGCGGTCCATTCCACGTCGCGTTCGGGCGGCGAATCGGACAGCACAAACCAGCGCGCGGTATCTGCACCAAAGGCTGAGATAATGCTGACCGGATCCACCACGTTTTTCTTGGATTTCGACATCTTTGCCGAAGGGATGATCTCGACCTCGGTACCGTCGGCCAGTTTGCCGTCGGTCACGTCCTCGGGCAGGTGATAGACCGGTCGGCCATTGGTGTCGCGGGTTTGGTAGATTTCGTGCGTGACCATGCCTTGAGTGAACAGCGCGTTGAACGGCTCGATGGCCTTTTTGGGCAGGTGGCCGGTAATCTGCATGGCCCGCGCAAAGAAGCGCGAATAGAGCAAGTGCAGAATCGCATGTTCGATGCCGCCGATATACTGATCCACGTTCATCCAGTATTCGGCCTCGGCCAGATCGGTCGGGGTTTCGGCGCGGGGCGCGGTGAAACGAGCGAAATACCACGACGAATCGACGAACGTGTCCATCGTGTCGGTCTCGCGTGTGGCCGGGGCTCCGCATTTCGGGCATTCGCAGTCACGCCAGGTCGGGTGACGATCCAGCGGGTTGCCGGGTTTGTCGAATGTCACATCGTCGGGCAGGCGAACTGGCAGGTTCTCTTTCTTTTCGGGCACCACACCACAGGAATCACAATGCACCACGGGAATCGGGCAGCCCCAGTAGCGCTGGCGGCTCAGACCCCAGTCGCGCAGGCGATATTTGGTGACACCTTCGCCCCAGCCCGCCTTTTCGGCGAAATCGACGGTGGTGTTGATGGCCTCATCGCCCGTCGCCTCAGTGAGGCCGGCGAAGTGATTCACCCAGCGGACTTTCTCGGTTTTCGGCGGAACGAAAGCGATCTTGTCCACCGGGGTGTCATCGTCCAGTGCAAAGAACGTATCGACCACCGGCAGACCGTATTTGCGGCAGAAGTCCAAATCACGCTGGTCATGGGCTGGGCAGGCAAAGATTGCGCCGGTGCCGTAATCCATCAGGATGAAGTTCGCGATCCAGACCGGCAGTTCCCAATTCGGGTCCAGCGGGTGTTTGACGGTGATGCCGGTGTCATAGCCCAGCTTTTCGGCGGTCTCGATCGCTTCTTCGGTGGTGCCGCCCTTGCGGCATTCGGCCACGAATTCAGCGACTTCGGCGTTTTCAGCCTCCAGCTGCTTGGCAATCGGGTGATCGGGCGAGATGCCGACGAAAGACGCGCCCATCAGCGTATCGGGGCGAGTCGTGTAGACGGTGATCGGCTCGGCACCATCGGTGCGTTCAAAGCTGAACTGCAGGCCGCGCGATTTGCCGATCCAGTTTTCCTGCATCAACCGCACCTTGGCGGGCCAGTTTTCCAGTGTGTCCAGCGCGCCGAGCAATTCTTCGGAATAGTCGCTGATCTTAAAGAACCACTGCGTCAGTTCGCGCCGCTCGACCAGAGCGCCCGAGCGCCAGCCGCGCCCGTTTTCCACCTGTTCATTGGCCAGAACAGTCATGTCCACCGGGTCCCAGTTCACCACGGCGTTCTTGCGGTAGACCAGCCCGGCCTCAAGCATATCCAGAAACAATGCCTGTTGCTGGCCGTAATATTCCGGGTCACAAGTGGCGAATTCGCGCGACCAGTCGATCGACAGGCCAAGCGGTTTCATTTGCCCTCGCATGTCGGCGATGTTGCCGTAGGTCCAGTCTTTGGGGTGGCCGCCAATGGCCATCGCAGCGTTCTCTGCAGGCATCCCGAATGCGTCCCAGCCCATTGGATGCAGCACGTTGTGCCCAGTCGCCAGTTTGTGCCGCGCGATCACGTCGCCCATCGTGTAGTTGCGTACGTGTCCCATATGGATTCGGCCAGACGGGTAGGGGAACATCTCAAGCACGTAGTATTTCGGCTTGTCCGCCTTGTGATTAGCGGCAAAGATTCCGGCCTTGTCCCAGGCCTCTTGCCATTTTGCTTCGATTTCGTTGGCCGAGTAGCGCGACATCGTGCGGTCCTTCGTGAATGAAAACGCCGGGACAGAGCCCGGCGTGGTAATATTGTGATTTGCAGCGGGTGGCTAGAGCTTGTTGTCCGCAATCCGCAACTGGCGGGCGCGCGACAGGATTGCATCTTCAACCGCGCGCGTGGTTGCAGCGCTGACAGGAGCGCCTCCGCTGGTTTGAAGCGATACCGAAAGCGAACGCGCCGCGAGGGCCGGATCACTGATATGCACTGTGGCGCGATATTGACGACCACCACCCGGAGGTGTGCCGTAACCCGTTACGATTACACCGGTAAAGGGGTCCACCTCTTCGACAGGTAAGAAGTTCAGAATGTCCAGAGACGCCGACCACAGGTAGCGATTCACATTGGTGACCTGCTCGGCATCGGCGGTATCGAACACATCCCAGATCGTCGAGCGATTCGGGTCATTCAACTCGCGCTCAGCAGTGCTGGTGCCGTCTGACGAAAGTTGCAGGTTTGGGTTCGGTGGTTCAGAGTTGCCCAGCCCGCAAGATGAGACCAGGGCGGTCACAAGGATCATACCGAAAATCGTCTGCGGGCGCATCGTCGAAGGGTCCTATTTCATTGGGTCTCACTCGTTCAGAGATACTCCTAGACAAGGTCAGGTGCCGCAACAAGCCTATTCTTGTCACTTTAGGGTGGGTTTGTTGGTGTGGCGGGCCAGGCAATCAACTGTGGCATCCTTGCACCAATCTGCGGCCAATAGGGCGCGAGGCTTTATGCCAAGCTTGCGTGAGGGGGGCAAAAAGAGCGAAACGGTTCCCGTGCTGAGACACGTGCAAAGACATGTGTCGAGTAGAAAAACTTTGAAACCGAGGGAAACAAGATGAAAAAAGTTCTCTTCGCATCGACCGCTCTGCTGGCAACCGCAAGCATGGCGTCGGCCGAAATCAAATTCAGCGGCTACGGTCGCTTTGGTATCGGGTACCTGGAAGATCGCTCAAACGCGACTGGTACTACCAATATCACCATCACCACAATCGACGGCGGCACGGCGACAACAACCGTTGCTACGACTGCAGAAGCTGACGAAACCATCCTGGTCTCGCGTTTCCGCCTGAACATCGACGGCGTTGTCGATACCGATAGCGGCGTTGAGTTCTCGGCTCGTGTTCGCCTGCAGGCTGACGAAAACGCCAGCACAGGCGAAGCTGGCTCGGCTCAGCTGAGCGGTGCACGCTTCACCGTTCAGTACGAAGGTCTGCGTGTTGACGCGGGTAACGTTTCGGGTGCCTTCGACAACTTGGCCAACTACTACGGTAACGAGCCCGGTCTGGAAAGCTTCATCGGTCAGTACTCGGGTGTTGACTATAACTTCCTGGCCTTCTCGTCGACCGGCGCAGGTTCGAATGCTGTGTTCTTCCAGTATGCAGTTGGCGATTTCGCGTTTGGCGCGTCTTATGACCAGAATACTCTGTTCTTGAACGATGGCCTGGGCGGTACCGAAGATCGCGACCGCTGGGACGTTAGCGTAACTTACACCTTCAACAATGTTACTGCGGCGCTGGCCTATGGTGAAACCGACGGCGGTGACAGCGGCGAAGATTCAGACTTGCTGGTCTTCACCTTGGGTGCAGATTTCGGTGACTGGAATTTGACTGGGTTTGTTGCAGACGAAGACACACCGACTACCATTATCGGAACTCGTGAAGTTGAAACAGACGGCACTGCATGGGGTGTGTCGGCAGCCTACAACCTGGGCGCCGCGACAACTCTGAGCTTCGCTTACGGCGACGGTAACGCAGACGGCGACACCCAGCAGTATGGTATCGGCGCGGTATACGACCTGGGTGGTGGTGCATCGCTGCGCGGTGGTATCGGCAACAGCGACTGCGACGCATGTGAAGACTCGCAACTGCGCGCAGACTTCGGTGCATTCTTTGCATTCTAAGTTGAGCTGAACCGCATGGTTTAAGGGCAGGTCTTCGGACCTGCCCTTTTCTTTTGCGCCGACTTGGTGTTTTCCTGCGCGCAGGTCAATTCGAGGGAACCCATGCCGCTGCACGATATCTCAACCCGTATCACCAAGGCCGAGGCTGCCGCAGGACGCGTTGCTGGCAGTGTCAAACTGATCGCGGTGTCCAAGGTCCAGCCGAACGACCGCGTACTGGACGTTCTGGCGCAGGGCCACAGGTGCTTTGGGGAAAACCGGGTGCAGGAAGCGGCCGGAAAGTGGCCCGGTTTCATGGAAATATATCCCGATGTCGATTTGCACCTGATCGGCCCTTTGCAAACCAACAAAGCCCGTCAGGCGACCGAGCTGTTCAGCACAATACACTCAGTTGATCGCCCCAAGCTGGCCAAGACACTCGCACGGTTGGCGCAAGAAGTGGGCGCGTGCCCTGACCTGTTCATTCAAGTCAACACGGGGGAAGAGGCGCAAAAGGCTGGCATTAAACCATCCGAAGCTGACACGTTTATTGCCGAATGCATGGCGCTGGATCTGCCGGTCGTCGGGCTGATGTGCATCCCTCCGGTCGATGAAGAAGCCGCGCTGCATTTTGCATTGCTGGCGAAGATCGCCGCCCGCAATGGGCTTGAGGGGCTGTCGATGGGTATGAGCGACGATTTCGAAAAGGCTATCGCCTTGGGTGCGACCCATGTGCGGGTCGGCTCGGCGATCTTTGGCGAACGCGTCAGGCCCGAGGAATAATTACCCGCGTCCCGGGCAGCACCCTTTGCGCGATCCAGTGCAGATGATCGCGCCGAAAGGCAATGCAACCTTCGGTCGGAAATCCGGGTCGCCGCCATTGATGCAGAAAAATGGCCGACCCACGACCCGGAACTGCATTGGGCCAGTTCCAATCCGTCAGCAGCACAACATCGTAGAGCGGATCAGCGCGGCGCAGTCTCTCGTGGCTGAACGGGTAGGGCGCGCGTACCAGTTGATTATATCGAGAATCGCTTCCGTCATCGGACCACAGATCCTGCGGTCCAGTCGGGATCGCCCAAGAGGTCGGCGCCACAACACGATCCGGTCGGTACAGAAGCCCGACGATGTGATGAATGCCGGTCGGGGTCGCCCCATCGCCCTCGCGTTTGTCGTTGCTCAGCCCGCCTTTGCCGATTGAGCAAGGAAACAAACGCCCGGCAAACCGAACGCCGCGCGGGGTCAGAACCAGATCTTGCGGGGTCACAGCAAGTGGCCGGACTTGGCCGCCTTGGTTGCCAGATATCCGCGGTTATGCGCGGTTTCGCCCACCTTCAGCGGTACACGCTCGGTCACGGCGATGCCGGTTTTCTCCATCATCGCAATCTTGGCAGGATTGTTCGTCAGCAATCGGACCGAGTTGAATCCCAGCGATTTCAGAATATCCGAACCCAATCGGAAATCACGCTCGTCATCCTCGAAACCCAGCCGGTGGTTGGCTTCGACCGTGTCGAACCCCTGATCTTGCAGGAAATAGGCGCGCATCTTGTTGGCCAACCCAATGCCCCGCCCCTCTTGGTTGAGGTAGAGCAGCACCCCGGCGCCCTCCGAACCCATCTGCGCCAGTGCCCCCCGCAGTTGCGGGCCGCAATCGCATTTCAAGCTGCCCATCAGGTCGCCGGTGAAACAGGCCGAATGCAGCCGCGCCAATACTGGTTTGCTTCGGTCCGGTCGGCCGATTTCGATGGCGTAATGTTCTTCGCCGCCATCTTCGGGGCGGAATACGTGCAACCGGCCTGCCTCGGACACCTCCATCGGAAGGCGCGCGGCGACAACGGCATTCAGGATGCTGCGATCGGCCAGATGCGGTGCGGCGCGAGTGTGGTCGATGCAGGTCAGACCGTGCGCAGCGGCAAATGCGCGCCCGTCCTCGACCGGGACCACAACGGCTGCGGGCAGCAGACGCGCTGATTTGGTCAGCGCAATGGCGATGCGGTGCAGATTGGCATTACCCTGACGTTCCGTCATCAGGGGGCCCTTCATAGGTGCGTTCAGATCGTCCGAAGGGTCGGCCACAGCCTGAACCCAACCGATATCGGTATCTGCCGGAATGACCACCCGCGCGAGATCACCGTCATAGGCCCGCGCTTTCAGAGTCTCAGCTCGTCTTACGGTGATTGCAACCACTGGCTCGCCGCCAAGGCTGCGCAAATCCGCAAGCCGTTGGGCGCTCAGGGTTTCTGAGGCAATGGCCAGCACGCTGAATCCACTGTCATCCGTTAGCACGACCGGGACACCCATACGCAGGTCCGCGCGGGCGCGTGCCAGCAGTTCCGATATGTCGGGGATAAGACTCATTTATGTTACCCTGTAACGATCAGCCTCTTTCTGTATCCTGATCCGCAGGAAATGTGAAATAATTCCTACTCGCCGGACACGAGGGCGTGAGACGATTGCAGCAAACCTTGTTGATTGCATATTCGACACGCAAGTGTCCGAAAAGGCTTAGGAGGACCGGGAATGGCACAGCTTAAGAAAATCCTGCTGGTGGATGATGATGAAGACCTGCGCGAGGCGCTGAGTGAGCAGCTCGTGATGACAGAAGACTTTGACGTGTTCGAAGCGTCAGATGGTGCCTCGGCCATGGAGCGAGCCCGCGAGGCGATTTATGACCTTGTTATTCTGGACGTCGGTCTGCCTGATACGGACGGGCGCGAGCTGTGCCGCCTGATGCGCAAGCAGGGCGTCAAAAGCCCTATCCTGATGCTGACCGGTCACGACAGCGACGCCGACACCATTCTGGGCCTGGATGCCGGTGCCAATGACTATGTTCCTAAGCCGTTCAAGTTCCCGGTTCTTTTGGCCCGCATCCGTGCCCAGCTGCGCCAGCACGAACAGTCCGAAGACGCCGTCTTTGTTCTTGGGCCGTATACGTTTAAGCCTGCGATGAAGATGCTGATCACAGAGGAGGATCGCAAAATCCGCCTGACCGAGAAAGAGACGAACATCCTTAAGTTCCTCTACCGCTCGGCGGATGGCGTGGTCGCGCGCGACGTGCTGCTGCACGAAGTGTGGGGTTACAACGCTGGTGTCACCACCCATACGCTGGAAACCCACATCTATCGCCTGCGTCAGAAGATCGAGCCTGATCCGTCCAATGCTCGCCTTTTGGTCACAGAATCGGGCGGATATCGTCTGGTCTCTTAACTGCCGGTGGATTGATGTGGATCAAAGTGATACCCTGAAGTCATCATTAGGTTACTCCCAACCCGCGCATGTCCGGGTTATGACATGCACCTCCCTGTTGGACTGCCGGGCCTGATGGCCCGGCCTTTTTTTGTGTAACGAGTCTGTATGACGCCCGGCCACCGTCCGTGACCACCCAAATTCCGGACGCGCTTGACTTGTCCCCCGGTACCGGTGCCAACTCGGCCCATCGTTTTGGGGGGATGGGATTTGTCCAGTGACATTCGTGAATTGTTGAAGATTGAAAAGCCAATTTTGTCAGCGCCGATGGGGGGCGCGGCGGGACCGGATCTGGTGGCGGCTGTCTGCAATGCGGGCGGTTATGGCGTCATCCCGTTGTGGGGCAAACCCGCGGCGCAGGTTGCAAGCGGCATTGAGGCGGTGCGTGCCCTGACGGACCGTAACTTTGCGGTCAATATCAACCTTGAATTTCCGTATGAGGAACAGCTTCAGACCTGTATCGACAAACAGGTTCACGCGGTTTCGCTGTTCTGGGGGATGGAGCCTGAGGCGATTTCCAAAGCCAAAACGGGCGGCTTGCTGGTGATGGCCAGCGTCGGCAACGCAGCCGAGGCCAAGGCGGCGGAAGAGGCTGGCGCAGATATCATTGTCGCCCAAGGGTGGGAGGCCGGAGGCCACGTCTGGGGCCAGGTCGCCACCATGGCGTTGATTCCCGCCGTTGTGGACGCGGTTTCGGTTCCGGTTGTTGCGGCGGGGGGCGTAGCGGATGGGCGCGGCATGGCGGCTGCGTTGATGCTGGGGGCTTCGGCCGTTTGGGTCGGCACCCGGTTTCTAGCCGGCGTTGAGGCCACGATTCATGGCGAATACCGCCGCCGCGTCCTGAACGCGACCGAGGCGCAGACCGAATGGTACTACGACCTCTATGATGTGAAATGGCCGCAAGCCCCGCATCGGGCGCTGGCCAATTCCACCGCGCAAAAGTGGAAAGACGCAGGGTCCGCCGCGCCGGGCCAGCGTCCCAACGAACAGGAAATTATCGGCCACCGTCCTGATGGTGAGGCCGTGGTGCGGTACCAAAGCTATACCCCGCTGCCCGAAACACAGGGCGATGTCGAGGCAATGTCGCTTTGGTCCGGGCAAGGCGTTTCGATGGTGCGCGAGGTGATGCCCGCCGCACAGATCGTCGATGAGATATTCAACGAGGCGCAAGCCCTGCTGAATGCGGCGCCGTGCCGGCTCTGACATACCGGTTTTTCCGATGGCACCCCGCCCCGCACCGCGCTAACGTCGCGCCCAACCGCGACAGAGGAGTCCCCCATGCCCTTTACTCTTGCCACCTGGAACATCAACTCGGTCCGCCTGCGCGAGCCTATCGTGCTGAAATTGTTGCAGGAAGAGGCCCCAGATGTGTTGTGTCTGCAAGAGTGCAAGTCACCGGTCGAGAAGATCCCGACCGAAGGCTTCGCCGAGCTGGGGTATACCCACATGGTTGCGCGGGGGCAAAAGGGCTACAACGGTGTCGCCATCCTGTCCCGCATCCCTATGGAGGAGGTGGGCGACAAGGATTTCGCCAGTCTCGGCCACGCCCGCCACATTGCGGCACGGCTGGAAAACGGCGTGACCATCCAGAACTTCTATGTCCCCGCAGGTGGCGATGTGCCCGACCGCGAGGTGAATGAAAAGTTTGGGCAAAAGCTGGATTACCTCGCCGACATGCGCGATTGGTTTCGCGCTGAAAAGCCCGAAAAATCCATTCTGGTCGGCGATCTGAACATCGCCCCACGCGAAGATGACGTGTGGTCGCACAAACAACTGCTCAAGGTTGTCTCGCACACCCCGATCGAGGTCCAGGCGCTGGCTGAGACGCAAGATGCAGGCGGTTGGGTTGATGTTACCCGTCAGGACATCCCCGAGGGGCAGCTCTATAGCTGGTGGTCCTACCGCGCGCGTGACTGGGAGGCAGCGGACAAGGGGCGGCGACTGGATCACGTCTGGGCCACGCCCGATATCTCGAACGCGGGACATTCCAGCCGCGTTCTTCGCGACGCGCGCGGGTGGGAAAAACCCAGCGACCACGCCCCGGTCTTTGCCACATTCGACCTGTAATCGCGCAAGTCAGCCCTTGGTTTCTGCCTGTTGCGGTTGCATATAGGGCGCAAGTACGAACGAAAGAGTGACTGCCATGGATCTTCTGAATACCGCCCCCGACTCTGCCGCTGCCGACCTGATCAAGGAAGGGTCCGAGGCCACTTTCATGGCCGACGTTGTGGAAACCTCGCAAGAGGTGCCGGTCATCGTCGATTTTTGGGCCCCGTGGTGTGGCCCGTGCAAAACGCTGGGCCCGATGCTGGAAGAGGCCGTCACCGCCGCCAAGGGCGCGGTCAAGATGGTCAAGATCAACGTGGACGAAGCGCAGATGATCGCCTCGCAAATGCGCATTCAGTCGATCCCGACAGTCTATGCCTTTTTCAAGGGTCAGCCTGTCGACGGGTTTCAGGGAGCGCTGCCGGGGTCCGAGATCAAAGCGTTCGTTGACCGGGTGATCGAAGCGGCAGGCGGCGAAAGCCCCGGTGGTCAGTTGGACGAAGCCGTTGCCGCTGCCGAGGAAATGCTGGCCGAGGGCGCGGCAAGCGATGCGGCCCAGACTTTTGCCGCGATTTTGGGCGAAGATCCCAACCATGCCGGCGCTTACGGCGGTCTGGTGCGCGCGCATATCGCCGCAGATGATCTGGAACAGGCCGAGGCGATCCTGAATGGTGCTCCGGCTGAAATTTCCAACGCGCCCGAATTGGAAGCCGCCCATGCGCAGTTGGAACTGGCCAAACAGGCCGCCGATGCCGGCCCCGTGGCCGAGCTGAAGGCGGCGGTTGAGGCGGACCCCGACAACCATCAGGCACGCTTTGATCTGGCGCAGGCGCTGCACGCGAACGGGGACGTGGAAGAGGCCGTCGCGCAATTGCTGGACCTGTTTCGCCGCGACCGCGAGTGGAATGACGGCGCCGCCAAGGCGCAGCTCTTCACGATCTTTGATGCGCTCAAGCCAAATGACCCGATTGTTTTGAACGGGCGGCGTAAACTAAGCTCGATGATATTTGCCTAATTTCTGAACAGAGCTACACTCCGGTCTATGATGCATCCCGCCGACCTGCCGGAAACGGTATCCGTTTTTCCTTTGCCCGGGGCGTTGCTGTTGCCCCGTTCGCGCCTGCCGCTGCACATTTTCGAGCCGCGCTATTTGCAGATGCTGGACGATGCCCTGAAAACGCCTGAGCGGTTGATCGGAATGGTGCAGCCGAACCCCTGTCAGAACAACGACTCCAAACTGCATCAGATCGGTTGCGCCGGACGCGTCACTCAGTTCTCTGAAACCGAGGATGGGCGCTATCTGATCACGCTGACCGGCATTTCCCGGTTTCGGGTGAAATCTGAACTCGACGCTTTTACCCCTTATCGGCGGTGCGCGGTGTCATGGGACGGGTTCGACCGGGACTTGGGCAAAACCGAACAGGATGACGGGTTCAATCGACCGCGGTTCCTGAATCTGTTGGAAAAATTCTTTTCGTCGCAGAATCTTTCGACCGATTGGGACACGCTGAAAGACGCGGATGATGAGTTGCTGGTAAATTCGCTGTCCATGCTGCTGGATTTCGACCCTGAAGAGAAACAAGCCCTGCTTGAGGCCCCGTGCTTACGGACCCGGCGCGAGACGTTGGTAACATTGATCGAATTCGCCATGCGCGGCGGATCGAGCGAGGAACATTTGCAATGACTGAACACGCGTTTGACCGTCACATGCTCGAGGCGCTGATTTGCCCGCAGACCCACACGACCCTGCACTATGATGCGGACAAACAAGAACTGGTGTCGAAAGCCGCCGGTCTGGCCTTTCCGATCCGCAATGGCATTCCGGTGATGCTGGTGGATGAGGCGCGCGAGCTGGACTAAATCGCGCGACCCTGCAGCAATTTGGGCAGGTCCCCGGTCAACCCGGCGGCCTCGCGCACAAAGCCGCGTCGTAGGCCTGGCAGCGATCCGACGATTCCCATCCCGATATCGCGGCCTGCACGCAGAAGCGGATTGTCGTTGGAAAACAGCTTGTTGAACACGTCTGTCGCCATCGCCAGCGAGGCCGTGTCGAAGCGCCGCCACTCCTGATAACGCTCTAACACCAGCACCGATCCGATATCCTCACCCCGTCGCCCAGCTAGGGTCAGAACCTCGGCCAATGCGCCCACATCGCGCAGACCGGCATTCAGGCCTTGCCCTGCGATTGGGTGCATACCGTGGGCGGCGTCGCCCACCAGCGCCATGCGGTCGCCGATAAAGGAATTGGCGATGGTCAAGTTCAGCGGATAGGTGAACCGGTCACCTTGCAGCCGGATGTCGCCCAGAAAATCGCCGAAGCGGGGGCGCAGGACTTGCATATAGTCGGCCTCGGACAGAGCATTGATGCGCTCGGCAGCTTCGGACCGTTCGCTCCAGACGATCGAACTGCGATTGCCAGTCAGCGGTAGGATGGCCAGCGGGCCGGGCGGCATGAAGAACTGATGCGCGATACCGTGATGGGGCAGGTCATGTTCAATCGCACACACCAGCGCGGTTTGGCCGTAATCCCACCCCGTCCGCTTGATGCCCGCGCGCGCAGCGGTGCCGCTGCGGCGGCCATCGCAGCCCACCAACAGCCCGCCCGTCACGGTCGCGCCATCATCCAGTTTCACGGTCACGCCGGTCGCGTCAGCCTCTTGCGCGACAACCGTGCGTCCGTTGATCTGCGTGATCCGGGTCTCGTCGGCCATGGCGTCCAGAAAGGCACGACGCAGGTGGCGATCTTCGACCATGTAGCCCATCGGGCCCTCTTCGATCTCGGCATGGTCGAAATGCATGAAGAACGGCGAGGGGCCCACGCCCGCATGTCCATCCGTGACCTTGATTTCAAGCATCGGCTGGGCGTGACCAGAGACCTTATCCCACACGCCCACAGCATCCAGCAGCCGTTGCGAGGCCAGCGCCAGTGCATAGGCACGCCCGTCAAACGCAGCGTTCTTGCGGACTTTCTGGGCCAAGCTGTCGATCACGGTGACAGAATGCCCTGTTTGGGCCAGCGCCAAAGCCAAAGCCGGGCCGTTCAGCCCGCCGCCTACGATCAGGATATCGGTCTTGTGTTCCATGCCTCGCAATATGCGCGCCCTTTCGGGATTGTCCATGTGCGGTCCTGTCGCTACCGTCCCGTCAGCAGAATTTTCCAAGGGGGCAGGGATGCAGGACTGGTTGACCATGACGGCGTGTGATCTGGGGCGGGGGATCGGCATGGGCCAGATTGATCCGGTCGAGCTGACCGAGACCTATTTGACCGCCATCGACGCCCATCCCTACCGCGACCGCATCTATGCGCGCGTCACCCATGATCGCGCCCGGGCCGAGGCGAAAGCCGCGCAGGATCGCGCCGCGCTGGGTCTGCGCCGGTCGCTGCTGGACGGGGTGCCGATCAGCTGGAAAGACCTGTTCGATACCGCTGGTACCGGGACCGAGGCCGGATCAGCCCTGCTGAAAGGCCGTGTGCCGCAGGCGGACGCGGTTGTCGTGCGCAACGCCACGGCCATGGGCACGGTGTGTCTGGGCAAAACCCATATGAGCGAGTTGGCCTTCTCGGGCCTTGGTCTGAACCCCATCACCGACACACCGCCCTGCATTGATGATGTGGATGCCGTGCCGGGCGGGTCATCCTCAGGCGCGGCGGCATCGGTCGCTTGGGGCTTGGCGGCCTGTGGGATT
This sequence comes from Ruegeria sp. J8, assembly GCF_056531925.1. Taxonomy (NCBI): domain Bacteria; kingdom Pseudomonadati; phylum Pseudomonadota; class Alphaproteobacteria; order Rhodobacterales; family Roseobacteraceae; genus Ruegeria; species Ruegeria sp. J8. The sequence continues at coordinate 103,248 of NZ_JBQFMR010000009.1, read as the reverse complement.
GGGTCCGACACCGGAGGCTCGGTTCGTATTCCATCCGCATGGAACAATCTGGTGGGTCTGAAAACAACCGCAGGGCGGGTCAGCCTTGAAGGCACGGTACCACTGTGCCTGCGCTTCGACACTGTGGGCCCGCTGGCCCGGTCGGTTGAGGACGCGGCGCATATGCTAGCCCTGTTGGAAGGCCGCACACCCGCCGACCTGCGTGGCGCTGGCTTGAAAGGCCGCCGCTTTGCCGATCTGCAAAACATCGCCAAGGATGACCTGCGCGACGCTCCTCGTGCCGCCTATGACAGCGCGCTGGAGCGTCTGCGCGATGCAGGGGCCGAGATCGTGCCGCTGGAAGTGCCCGAACTGGCGGATGCGATGGCGCTGTCTGGTGTGCTTTACACGACCGAGGCCTATGGCCTGTGGCGCGATGTGATCGAAGCCAACCCGGATGCGATGTATCCAGAAATCCTCGAACGGTTCCGCACGGGCAAGAATGTCTCGGGTGCGGATTACATCGCGGCGTGGTCCAAGCTGAAGGCCTCTCGCGCTGCCTGGGATGTGGCCACATCCGGGTTTGATGCTGTTCTGGCTGCAACAGCGCCGATTCTGCCGCCCAATCTGGAGCGTTTGCTGACCGATCACGACTACTACGTCACCGAAAACCTGCTGGCCCTGCGCAACACGCGGATCGGCAACCTGATGGGTCTGGCCGCGCTGACCTTGCCGACAGGAACACCGGGCTGCGGGTTGATGATGATGGGCTATCCGGGGTCCGAGGAGGCTCTGCTACGGATCGGATCAGCGGCCGAGGCGGCATTGGCCTGAATGCCACAATCCCCTGATTCGCCGCCACTTTGTCTGGACGAAGTGGGGTGCGGCCTGTAACCTGCCTTAAAACGGGGCGGTATGATCCCGAACTTGAGGCAGTAGATATGAATTTCCCCGAGCGGTTTTCGAACCTACCGGAATACGCTTTCCCGCGTCTGCGCACCCTGTTGGACCACCATCAGCCGGGCGGCGATGTGATTCACATGACTATCGGCGCGCCGATGCATGATTTCCCGGCCTGGGTGACGGATGTCATCTCTGAGAATGCCGCAGGGTTTCAAGGTTATCCGCCCAACGAAGGCTCACCCGAGCTGCGTGGCGCGATCACCGACTGGATCGCGCGCCGCTATGGCGTGACGATGGACCCCGACACCAACGTGATGGCACTGAACGGCACGCGCGAGGGGTTGTATAACGCCGCCATGGCGCTGTGCCCCGAGGAAAAGAATGGCCAGAAGCCGGTCATCCTGTGCCCGAACCCGTTCTATCAGGTCTATATGGTAGCCTCGATCTCGGTCGCGGCGGAACCTGTTTTTGTATCGGCCACTGCCGCCACTGGCCATCTGCCCGACTATGCAGGCCTGCCCGAGGATGTGCTGAACCGCACTGTCGCGGCTTATATCTGTTCGCCCGCCAACCCGCAGGGCGCTGTGGCCTCGCGCGACTATTGGGCCGAACTCATCGGGTTGGCCGAAAAGTACGATTTCCGCATCTTCGCGGATGAATGCTATTCCGAGATCTACCGTGAAGAGGCACCAGTGGGCGCCCTGACCGTCGCGCAAGAGATGGGCGCAGACCCCGAACGTGTGGTGCTGTTCAACTCACTCTCGAAGCGGTCGAACCTGGCAGGGTTACGCTCGGGTCTGATTGCGGGCGGGCCGGATACGATCAAACGGGTCAAGCAGCTGCGCAACTATGCCGGATCGCCACTGCCCCTGCCGTTGCAGGCCGCCGCTGCACGTGTTTGGGCCGACGAAGAGCATGTCATCCAAAACCGCGCGCTTTATCAGGAAAAATACGCTATCGCGGATGAGGTGTTTGCGGGCGTGCAAGGTTACATGTCACCCGAGGCCGGGTTCTTCCTGTGGCTACCGGTCGACAACGGCGAAGAGACCGCACTGAAGCTGTGGCGTGAAACCGGGGTTCGGGTTCTGCCGGGCGCATATCTTTCCCAAGGCGATCCGGGGCAAAACCCGGGCGAGCATTTTATTCGGGCCGCGCTTGTGGCTCCAAAAACAGAGTTGCAGCAGGGGCTGATTACGCTCCGCGACTGCATCTATTCGTGAGGTACGAGGGCAAAATGGCATCATTGAACGCGCGCAACCGCGATCCATTGCTGGACAGTACAACGCAAGCCGCCATCGAACGGCGCAGCAAAGAGCTGATCGGGATTGCCTTGATCCTGCTGGGGTTGGCCTCGGCGGCGATGATCTGGTCCTACACGCCGGATGATCCGAACTGGATGGTCTCGACCGATGCGCCGGTGCAGAACTGGATGGGGCGGATTGGGGCCTCGATCGCGGCACCCTTGTTCATGATCGTGGGCTGGGGCAGTTGGAGCATCGCCTTGGTCCTGATCGGCTGGGGCGTGCGCTTTGCCGGGCATTTTGGCGAGGATCGCGCGATTGCACGGCTGATCTTTGCGCCGATTTGGATTGCCGTCGTCTCGGTCTATGCAGCGACTTTGGTGCCCGATGAGGCTTGGCGTTCGACCCATAGTTTTGGTCTGGGCGGGCTGTTTGGCGACACCGTCATGGGCGCGTTGCTGACACTGTTGCCGGTCGCATCGCATTTCATGGTCAAGCTGATGTCACTGGCCATGGCGCTCGGGTTGCTGGCGCTAGGCGTTTTTGTTCTGGGCTTCACGCGCGACGATGTGCGCAAAGGATTCCGGGCGTTTCTGCTGGGTTTGGTTATGTCCTATGACGGGTTGATGAACCTGCTGGGTCGTGGGGCCGCCGCGACCGCGCAGGCCGCCCGTGATCGCCGAGCGCAATGGGATGAGCGCAAGGTCGCGCGCGCCGAGGCCGCGGAGGCTGTATTCGAAGATGAACTGGCCTACGCCGACCCGGTCTTTGACGAACCGCCGCTGACCGCGCCCGAGCCCGCGAAACCGGGCCTGCTGTCACGCATCCCCGATCTGATCCGCCGCCCCGATCCGATGCCCGAGCCCGAACTCATTGACCGGGAATCTCTGGTCGATGTTGACGAGATGCCAGGCGAGGACCGCATCCGGTCGAAGATTTCCGCCGCTGTACGCAACCGCAAGGTCGCCGCGGGTGAGATGGCGCCCGAATATGACCCGAACCTGCCGCTGACCAAGGGGCGGGGGCGTGGGCCTGATCCGTTGATCCTGAACTCAGGTGCGGGCGAATTGCCGCCGGAACCGCCGATGACTTCGACTGGTTTGCCGCCCAAGTCGATGCTGACGGCAGAACCGACCGAATGGCAGGAGCCCTTACATCAGGACTTCGCGCCCGAGCCGGACTATGACGACGCCGTATTCGAGGACACGCCCGAGCCTGCGCTGCAGTCTCGGCCCGCGATGAAAATCCCCGTGGCGGAGCCACGCAAACCGGTTGTCGCGCAACCTGTGCGCCGCGCGCCTCAGCCTTCGCGCCGCGCGCAGGCCGAAGCGCAGCCTGCGCTGTCGTTCGAGGACAAGCATTCCGATTTCGAATTGCCGCCTTTGGGCCTGCTGGCCAACCCGGCGAACATTCAACGCCATCACCTCAGCGATGAAGCGTTGGAGGAAAACGCCCGGATGCTGGAAAACGTTCTGGATGACTATGGCGTCAAGGGGGAGATCGTCAGTGTTCGCCCGGGTCCGGTTGTTACTATGTACGAACTAGAGCCCGCGCCCGGTCTGAAAGCCAGCCGTGTGATCGGTTTGGCCGACGATATCGCACGCTCGATGTCGGCGCTGTCGGCGCGTGTTTCGACCTTGCCAGGGCGCTCGGTCATCGGCATCGAACTGCCCAACGAAAATCGCGAGATGGTGGTGCTGCGTGAAATCCTTGCCAGCCGTGATTTCGGCGACGGCAACCATGCGCTGCCGTTGGCCTTGGGTAAGGATATCGGCGGTGAGTCAGTCGTGGCGAACCTTGCCAAGATGCCTCACCTGCTGATCGCAGGGACCACGGGGTCCGGTAAGTCGGTGGCGATCAACACGATGATCCTGTCGCTGCTCTATAAGTTGACGCCTGATGAATGCCGCCTGATCATGATCGACCCCAAGATGCTGGAACTGTCTGTTTATGACGGTATCCCGCATCTGCTGTCGCCCGTTGTGACCGACCCGAAAAAGGCGGTTGTCGCCCTGAAATGGGTCGTTGGCGAGATGGAGGATCGTTATCGCAAGATGTCCAAGATGGGCGTGCGCAATATCGCGGGCTATAATGGCCGTGTGAAGGATGCGTTGGCCAAGGGCGAGATGTTCAGCCGCACGGTCCAAACGGGCTTTGACGATGAAACCGGCGAACCCACCTTCGAGACCGAAGAATTCGCGCCCGAGGCGATGCCCTACATTGTCGTCATCGTCGACGAGATGGCCGACCTGATGATGGTCGCGGGCAAAGAGATTGAAGCTTGCATCCAACGTCTGGCGCAGATGGCACGGGCCTCGGGTATTCACCTGATCATGGCGACGCAGCGGCCTTCGGTCGATGTGATCACCGGTACGATCAAGGCAAACTTCCCCACCCGGATCTCGTTCCAGGTGACCTCGAAAGTCGACAGCCGCACCATTTTGGGCGAGATGGGTGCCGAGCAACTGCTGGGGCAGGGCGACATGCTCTATATGGCTGGCGGGGCCAAGATCACTCGCTGCCACGGCCCGTTCGTGTCGGACGAAGAGGTCGAAGAAATCGTCAACCACCTGAAACAGTTCGGCCCGCCCGATTACATGAGCGGTGTCGTCGATGGTCCGGCCGAGGAAAAGGCCGACAATATCGATGCAGTTCTTGGCCTGAATACCGGTGGCAACACCAATGGCGAGGACGCTCTCTATGATCAGGCTGTGGCGATTGTGATCAAGGATCGCAAGTGCTCGACCTCTTATATCCAGCGGAAACTTGCCATCGGTTACAACAAAGCCGCGCGTCTGGTTGAGCAGATGGAGGACGAAGGCGTTGTTTCCGCTGCCAATCACGTCGGAAAGCGCGAAATCCTCGTCCCCGAGCAATAGGATATTTAATAACAAGGGCAGAAGGCCTATCTGTGCCTCATGAAACAGATTGCTTTTGCCCTTGCTTTGACATTGTCCGCACCCGCCGCGTGGGCGGCGGACAAGCTGCCGCTATCGCAGATATCAAACTACCTGAACGAGCTGAAAACCGTTGAGACCACGTTCACGCAGGTCAACGACGATGGCTCGCTCAGCACCGGGAAATTGTGGATCGAACGCCCTGGCAAGATGCGGTTCGAATATGATCCGCCCAACAGCGCAGTGGTACTGGCGCGGGCTGGAACCGTTCAGATATTTGATCCCAAGTCCAACCAGCCGGCTGAGCAATATCCACTAAAACGTACGCCCCTGTCGCTGGTGCTGGCGCGGAATGTGAATCTGGGACAGGCCAATATGGTGGTCGGTCACGATTTTGACGGTACCGCCACGGTCGTGACGGCGCAGGATCCCAAGAACCCGGATTCGGGTCGGATCGAGCTGATGTTTACCGGTGATCCGGTCGAACTGCGCAAATGGGTGATCCACGATAACGCAGGCAGCCAAACGACCGTTCTGCTGGGGCAGCTGGAAACTGATGGCAAGCTGAACAGCGACCTGTTCACGAAAAGGACGCGGAGCGGGTCAGGCGATCGCTGACCCGCTGGGCTGTTAAATTCGGCAGCCCGCCAGCTGTGCCTGATAGAGTTTGGCGCGCGCGTCCACATCATTGGCCACGTTCAACAACCATGTTTTGCTGTAATGGCTCCCACGAGCGTAGCCGGTATGGCCTTCGTGATAGGCCAGATACTGGTTGCGGGTGTCATGCAGCTGGATGCCGTTGCGCTGGTTGGTTTTGTTCATGTACCAACCGATGAAATCCGACGCGTCGCGGATACGGTCGCGCTTGGCGCGGCGCTTGCCGGTTTCGCGCTGGTATTCCTCCCACGTGCCGTCCAAAGCTTGACTGAACCCATAGGCGCTGCTTTGACGGCCCATCGGGATGACACCCAACACGTATTTATGCGGGGTGCGCGCATCGTGGCGATAGCGGCTTTCCTGATAGATCGTCGCCATCTGAACGTGGACGGGGACACCCCATTTCCGCTCGGTGCTTTTGAAGGCTTTGATAAAATCAGGACGTTCACGCGCAATGCTGCACGCGTCATTTAGCTTGCTGGGCGGCTGTTTGGAGCCACCACTACAGGATGCCAAAAGCAGCACCCCGAAGAGTACGATAAGAATTCTGCTCATGTGCCTCGTGCCTTTTTTCTTCATTCTAGCGCAGATTGAGCCTTTAGGAAATCACAATCGCTACAACACAATAGCTAGAATTAAAGGCAACGCGCCCACAGACAGGACAGTTGACACCATAACCAGGCCTGCGACGGCGTCTGCGTCCGCTTCGAACCGTTCGGCCAGCAGGTACGAGGTCACAGCCACCGGGGTGCACATTTGCAGGACCAGAACGCCAAACGCGACGCTATCCAGGTCAAATGCCAGCGCGATGCCCCAGCCCAGCCCAAAGCACACCGCCAGTTTCAGCGCAGACAGCCAAAGCGCCTGTCCCAAACTGCGCGAGGTCAGCCGCGCGATCGCCACGCCCAGCGTGATCAGCATCAGGGGGATGGCCATTTGCCCAAGCAGGTCCAGCGTATTGGTCAGGAAAACGGGCGTTTCCCAACCGCGCCACAGGAACAGGGCACCCAGCAGGGTGGCCCAGACCATCGGTTCGCGCGCGGCTTTGCCGAACGCACCTTTGCCCGCCACAAGATAGATCCCATAGGTAAAGGAAAAGAGCGCCGTTACAGCCAGAAAAACCACCGCAAATCCCAGCCCCGCCTGCCCAAAGGCAAAGATGCACAGCGGCACCCCCAGATTGCCTGTGTTGCCAAAGATCAGCGGGGCAAGAAATGTGCGGCGATCCAAGCCGCTGAGCCGCACGAACAGGCCAAAGGCCACCGCAAGCACCACATGCCCGGTGATGGCCGCCAACGTGAACCGCGTCAGCTCGGTGGCTGTGATCTCGGTCTGCATCAGGGCGACAAAGATCAGACAGGGCACCGCCAGCGTAACGCCCAGACGGGTCACAAATTGCAGCCGGTATTCGAACCCCAGCTTGACCCACGCAAATCCGATCCCGGCCAAAAGAAAGACCGGAGCCGCAATTTCGAACACTGTTAGTAGAAGGTTCACAGACTGTTTCCCTTAAAATCCGATCATTGATTGGCATTTCCGCCGGGAAAAGAGTAGTAAGTTCTTTGGGGGCTGAAGATATGCTGAAGACACATGCCAAGTACAAATTGGGCCAGGTGGTCCGTCACAAGAAACATCCCTTCCGAGGGGTGATTTTTGACGTAGACCCGGAATTCTCGAACACAGAAGAATGGTATCAGGCCATCCCCGAAGATAGCCGCCCGATCAAGGATCAGCCGTTCTATCATTTGTTGGCCGAAAACGACCAATCCTTCTATGTTGCTTATGTTTCTGAACAAAATCTGGTTGCCGATCAGTCCGGCGAGCCGGTGGAACATCCTGATATTCCAGACATGTTCGGCCCGTTTGAAAACGGCGCATACCCGCTGCATTTCCACCTAAACTGATCGGCGCATCGTGCGCGTTCAGGATCAGTAGCCAAGAGCGCAACCGTCTTTTCGGGGGTCGCTGGCACCTTCCAGAACACCGTCATCGCGGATTCGGATAGCCTGCGCTCCACCCAGTGGCGTTTCCGGGATTTGAACGTTGTGGCCCAGATCTGACAATTGTTGCACGACGCTGGGCGGAATTCCGCGTTCCAGTTTCATAACGTTTCCATCGGCGAAGGCGCGCGGGGCGTCGATGCTGTCCTGCAATCCCAACCCGTGATCCGTCAGGTTGGACAACAGGCGTGCGTGTCCGGTGGGTTGAAACGATCCGCCCATTACGCCGAATGGCATGGTGATGCGGTCGTTCTGTTTCAGCATACCGGGAATGATCGTGTGCATCGGGCGCTTGCCCGGCCCCATCTCATTCGGATGTCCGGCCTGCAAGGTAAAGCCAGCGCCCCGGTTTTGAAGCAGTATCCCGTATTTCGGTGAGGCGATGCCCGACCCAAAACTGTGAAAGATCGAATAGATCAGAGACACGGCCATCCGATCCCGATCGACGACGGTAATATAAACCGTATCCTTGTGGATCGCCTCGGTCAGCGGAGCGGCGGCTGGCATCGCCCGCTTAGGATCGATCAGGGCGGCGAGCTGATCTGCCAGCGCCTGATCGGTGAACTTTTCAGCCTGCGTGGCGTGATCAGGATCGGCGATAAAGCGATTACGCGCGTCATAGGCCAGTTTTGAGGCCTCGGCCTCGATATGAATACGTTCCGCGCTGAACGGGTCCATCCCGGAAAGGTCGAAATTTTTCAGGATATTTAACAACAAAAGCGCCGTCGCCCCCTGACCGTTGGGGGGGTGTTCGTACATCTCGACACCGTTGTAGCTGCTGTTGACTGGTAGGGTGACGGTACATTGGGTGGTCCGAAAATCTTCGATCGTGTGAACACCGCCCAATTGCGACAGTGCGGCAACCATGTCCTCGGCAATGTCGCCGGTATAAAACGCATCGCGCCCGTGTTGTGCGATTTGGCGTAGAACTTCTGCCTGACCCGGAGAGCGGAAGATTTGCCCCGTTTTGGGGACCTTGCCGTCGATCAGGTAGTGATCTCGCGCGGATCCTTGCAGCGTGGCTGCTCCAATATTCCAGTCCAAAGCCACGCGCGGGGCCACAGGCACGCCGGTATCCGCATAGTGGATGGCAGGGCTAAGGACCGAATCCAACCCGATCCGGCCCTCGGTTTCGGCCAGGTGGCAAAAGGCATCGACCGCGCCTGGTATTGTCACCGCCTCGGGCGAGGTCAGGGGAACCGCATTCAGACCCTGTGAGCGCAAGGCGTCCGCATTGGCCATCGCGGGAGCGCGGCCTGATCCGTTAAGGGCGCGGATTTTGGTTTCGCCAGCACGGTTGAACAGGACAAAGCAATCTCCGCCCAATCCGGTCATCTGTGGCTCGCACAGTCCCAGCAGAACTGCGCCCGCAATCGCGGCATCCATCGCATTACCGCCCTGTTCCAGAATGCTTATCGCAACTTGCGCAGCCAGCGGGTGCGATGTTGCGCACATGCCTTCCGTTGACAGGACTTCGGACCGACCCGGAACGTGAAAATCGCGCATAAAAGTATTCCCCAATAACTCGCGCCGAAGGTATCGCGCGTCGATCTATTGTCCAGTCAAATCAAGGGGAAATTCCTCGGCACCGTTCACTGGGTGGGGGCTGTGACACTTGGCGCCGAGGGAAGCTATCTGAGCTACAGGTAAATGTATGACCCTGATTTGCGGCGCGACAATGGTTCGATTTGGGCGTTATTGTGACCTTTTGCCTGTCACACGGCGTCCGGGAAATCAAAGCGCAGGGACAGCCTGTTGCAGCCGTTGCTGCGCTCATACCGGATATCGCTGGTCAATTCATGGATCAGGAACCAGCCAAATCCTCCCTCGGGCAGTTCGTCGCGCGATGACCCCAGCGCCGCCGGCATGCCTTCGGGCACCCGAAATCCGGGCAGAGGGTTGCCGGTGTCCGAAATCAGTATTTCAAGCCAGTCTTGGTTCAGCCGACACCGCACCTTGACCTGAGCGGGTGTGACCCCGGCATAGGCATGCTCGACCACGTTGTTGATTGCCTCGGCTAGCGCGATTTTTACGTCCCCGGCCTTGTGCGCGGGCAGGCCTTGCGCTTTCAGGCAGGCGCTGAGCTGAGCGATGCCCGCGCTGGCATCGGACGCTGTGGCTGAGAACTGAAGATCCAGGCAGTTACCGGTACACATGGGCAGGGCGCTTATTCATTCGATCTGCGGGCTCAGTCGGCGGTGGACGCAAGCGCGTCGCCCAGCGTCGGGTATAGCTTGAAAACCGTGTCCATACGGGTCAGGCGAAAAACCTTTTCGACAAAGGGGTGCAACCCCGCCAGATCCAGCCTGCGATCACTGCCAAGCTGTTTCATGGTGGCGACGATCGCCCCGAGACCGCTGGAGTCGATGAATTCCACCCTCGTCAGATCTAGCACCACCCGCGCAGCACCGCCTTCGGCCTCTTGCCGCATCTCTTCCTTGAACTGGATGGCCATGGCGGCGTCGATCCGGTCGGAATGCACCGTGATAATCTGGGCCGAGTCGGTTGTTTTGCTGGTCAGGCTCATGCGCGCCGGTCCTCTGAATTGCAAATCATGCGTAGAAATACGCTAGACGCCAATTCTTACCATTCGGTATCCATCCATACGGAAAAGCAGAAAAGGAGCCTCCCGATGAAGCAAGTTGTAATCGCAGGTGCAGCACGGACCCCGATGGGTGGGTTTCAAGGGATGTTCGATGGCGTCAGCGCCGCTGATCTGGGCGGAACGGCAATCCGCGCCGCCTTGCAGGGCGCCGGGGCCGATACTGCGGACGAGGTGCTGATGGGCTGCGTCCTGCCCGCGGGTCAGGGCCAAGCCCCTGCGCGGCAGGCAGGTTTCGCCGCCGGTCTGGGTGAAGAGGTTCCCGCGACCACCCTCAACAAGATGTGCGGGTCGGGAATGAAGGCTGCGATGATGGCCTATGACCAGATCGCCTTGGGGCACGCAGACACGATGGTTGCTGGCGGGATGGAGAGCATGACCAACGCCCCCTATCTGTTGCCCAAAATGCGCGGCGGCGCCCGGATCGGCCATGGGCAGGTGGTTGACCACATGTTTTTGGACGGGCTCGAGGACGCCTATGACAAGGGGCGTTTGATGGGTGCCTTCGCCGAGGATTGTGCCGAGGCCTATCAGTTCACCCGCGAGGCACAGGATGACTACGCGCTGCAGTCTCTGTCGAACGCGCTGGAGGCACAAGAAACCGGCGCCTTTGCGGATGAGATCACGCCTGTTACCCTGAAAACGCGCAAAGGGGACGTCACACAATCCACCGACGAGCAACCTCTTTCGGCCCGGCCCGAGAAAATCCCGACCCTGAAACCGGCCTTCCGCAAGGATGGAACGGTGACAGCGGCCAATGCCTCGTCGATCTCGGACGGGGCTGCGGCCTTAGTGCTGGCGTCGGAGGAAGCCGCCCAGACGCAAGCCCTGACCATCCGCGCCCGTATTCTGGGCCATGCCAGCCACGCACAGGCCCCCGGCCTGTTTACGACTGCCCCGGTGCCTGCCGCGCAAAAACTGCTGACGCAGATCGGTTGGACCACTGATGATGTGGACCTGTGGGAGGTGAACGAGGCCTTCGCCGTCGTGCCCATGGCCTTCATGCACGAAATGGGTTTGCCGCGCGACAAGGTGAACGTGAATGGCGGCGCGTGCGCTCTGGGCCATCCCATCGGCGCATCCGGCGCGCGGATCATGGTCACATTGCTGAATGCGCTCGAGAAACGAAACCTCAAACGCGGCGTTGCGGCCATCTGCATCGGGGGTGGCGAAGGCACCGCCATTGCCATAGAACGCGTTTGACCATTCTTCTTGTTTCAAATACGGCGGAGGTGAATTGAGCCACTGGCTCATGAGGGGGCAGCGCCCCCTGATACCCTTGCCTCAAAGTGCTGCCATGACCGTTGACTATTCCACCCTCGCAAAAACCATCGCCGCCCTGACCGAAGGCGAAACGGATCAGGTCGCCCTGATGGCCACTGTCACCTGCGAGGTGCATCACAGCGATGACCGCTTCAACTGGACCGGGTTTTATCGCGTGACCGAGCCCGAGGTGTTGAAGATCGGGCCGTATCAGGGCGGACATGGCTGTCTGGTGATCCCGTTTGCACGCGGCGTCTGTGGAGCAGCAGCCCGCACCGGAGAAGTGCAAATTGTACCCGATGTGGAGGCTTTTCCTGGTCATATCGCCTGTGAGTCCTCGACCCGGTCTGAACTGGTACTGCCTGTCTTTGACTCGCAGGGTGAGGTGATCGCGGTGTTTGATATCGACAGCGATCTACCAGATGCGTTTACCCAAGCGGATGCTGATGAGCTCGCTGCCATCTTGCGCGATGTGTTTGCGCGTTAAGGTCGGTTAGCCCAGCAACGGGGGCAGATAGGTGAAGGCCGCATAGCAAGCAGCGGCCTGAACTATCAGAATTGCAAACAGCCATGCTGAAAACCGGCCTTTGCGGGTTTTGTGGCGAAAAATCCAGCGCCCAACCACGGCTCCGGGGCCGCCACCCAGCGCCGCCAGCCACAAAAGGCGGCGTTCCGGCACCCGGCGCTTGCGCCGCCGCGCGCGAAGTTTGTCCCAGCCAAAGGCCAGCAGAGTCAGGGTATTGATCGCCCACAGATACATCACTGCTATCCACATGCGTGACCGATACCGAACCCGGCCGCGTGACCCAAGTGAAAAAACGCTTGGTTTTTTCATCGATTCGCGCCATCGTGAAAAACAGGGATGAAATTTCACGACAACGCGGAGCGGCAATTGAACTCGCAGGCCCCCCAAAGCGCGACCCTTGGCGCCGATATCCGCGCCCTGCGCAAAGCGCGCGGGCTGACGCTGAGCGAGATCGCGGCGCGGTTGGGCCGCTCGGTCGGCTGGCTGAGCCAGGTCGAGCGGGATATGTCTGACCCGTCCATCTCGGACCTGCGACAGATGGCCGATTGTCTGGGCGTGCCCATGTCGATGCTGTTTGCCCATTCTGCCGCCCCGGCGGCCGAACAGGGATATGTCGTCCGCGCAGGCTCGCGCCGTCCAATGGGATCGGGTGAGGAAGGACTGATCGAGGAATTGCTCTCACCCGATCTGACCGATGATTTTGAGATGGTGCATTCCACCTTCGAGCCCCGCTCGCAGATGCAGACCCCTGCCAATCGTCCGACGCAAGAGGTGGGCTATATGATCTCGGGGCGGTTGGACCTAACGATTGGAGGACGGCAGTTCTCGGTCGGGCCGGGCGACAGTTTCCGTATCAAACACGAACCCTATCACTGGGCGAACCCCTATGATGAGCCCGCCGTGGCCATCTGGGTCATCGCCCCGCCGGTGTATTGAATGAGCTTCGAGGCCTGGACCATATTCGCTCTGTTCTGGGTGGTGTTCGTCACCACACCGGGGCCGAATGCGGTCAATTGCATCTCAAACGGAATGAGCCTGCCCTTTGCCAGGGCTATGTTGGGCGTGCTGGCGATCCTGACACAGGCCAGCGCCTTTTTGATCCTGTCCGCGCTGGGCGTCACGGCGCTGATCGCGGCGTCACCCACCGGGTTTTTCATCGCCAAACTGATCGGCGCGGGGTTCTTGATCTGGATGGGCATCCGCGGCTGGATCAATGCCAGCAAACCCGCGCCCGCGTCCGAGCGACCCGCGCGCCACGTTTATCTGCACGCACTGGCAGTGGCGACCATCAATCCCAAAAGCGTGGCCGGGTATCTGGCGGCGTTTTCGCAATTCGTTCAACCCGAGGTTCCGGTCTGGCAGCAGATGGGAGTGATCATGCCCACCGCTCTGGTCATCACAACGCTCAGCTACACCGGATTTACCTTGTTGGGCGCGCTGATGGGCAAGGCCGCGCTGGGCGCTGTGTTCAATATCTGGGTCCGCCGCGTGATGGCGACCTGTTTCATCATCTACGGTGTGTTGCTGGGTACCAGCGCAACGCCTACAGCAAGGGGGTAAAGACATGCACACCGGTTCCTGCCTCTGCGGCAAGGTCGCCTTCACCATTGACGGAGACCTCGCCGCACCCAACGCCTGCCATTGCGGCCAATGCCGCAGGCAATCGGGTCATCTCTGGGCCTCCTGCGAAACCCATCAGGACAACCTCAGCTTTACCTCCAGCGAGACGCTGGGTTGGTATCGCGCCTCGGACATCGCCAAGCGCGGCTTTTGCAGCGCCTGCGGCTCGTTCCTGTTTTGGCAGCATAATGATGAGGACACGATTGCGGTTTCAATAGGGTCTCTGGACGAGCCCACCGGCTTGAAACTCGCCCAACATATCTTCGTCGCCGACAAGGGCGACTACTACGACATCAAAGACGATCTGCCCCAGCGGGCACACTAACAGGGAAGCAAAACCATGAGTGATTTTCCAACCAAGGCCCGTGTGGTCATCATCGGCGGCGGCGTCGTCGGCTGTTCATCGCTTTACCATCTGGCCAAGAAGGGCTGGACCGACTGCGTTCTGCTGGAAAAGAACGAACTGACAGCGGGCTCGACGTGGCACGCGGCGGGCAATGTGCCGACCTTTTCGACCTCATGGGCGATCATGAACATGCAGCGCTACTCGACCGAGCTGTATTCGCGGCTGGCGGATGAGGTCGATTACCCGATGAACTACCACGTCTCGGGCTCGATCCGACTGGCGCATAGCAAGGAACGGATGCAGGAGTTCGAACGCGCCCTGTCCATGGGTCGTTATCAAGGCATCCCGATGGAGATGTGGACAGCGGAAGAGGCCAAAGAGCGCTATCCCTTCCTTGAAACCCATGATCTTGAGGGCGTTCTGTACGATCCGACCGACGGCGACATCGACCCGGCGCAGCTGACGCAGGCTCTGGCCAAAGGCGCGCGGGACATGGGGCAAAAGATCATCCGTTTCTGCCCGGCAACCGGGGTGACACAGCACGACGATGGCACATGGACCGTTCACACCGATAAGGGCGATATCGACTGTGACTATGTGGTCAACGCCGCCGGGTACTATGCGCAGCGCGTGGGGGAATGGTTCAAACCCTTTGGCGGGCGCACGGTGCCTGCGATGGTCATGAGCCACCAGTACCTGCTGACCGACGAAATCCCCGAGGTTGAGGCATGGTCGAAGGAAAACGGCGGCAAGCTGCCGCTGCTGCGCGACGTGGATATCTCGTATTACCTGCGGCAGGAGAAGAACGGCTTTAACCTTGGTCCCTATGAACCCAACTGCAAGGGCCATTGGATGACCGAAGACGATCCGATGCCCGAGGATTTCAGCTTCCAGCTTTGGAACGATGATCTGGACCGGATCGAATACATCGTCACTGACGCGATGGAACGGGTGCCGCTGATGGCAACCTCGGGCGTGGGTCGGGTGATCAACGGGCCGATCCCTTACGCGCCGGATGGGTTGCCTCTGATCGGGCCGATGCCCGGCGTAAGCAACGCGTTCGAGGCGCACACCTTTACCTTCGGCATCGCGCAGGGCGGCGGCGCAGGCAAGGTGCTGGCCGAATGGATCGTCGATGGCGCGACCGAATGGGATATGTGGGCCGTCGACCCGCGTCGTTACACCGATTACACCGATCAGGACTACTGCAATCAGAAGGGTATGGAGGTCTACGGCAATGAATACGCCATGCACTTCCCGCATCATGAATGGCCTGCAGCGCGCGATAAGAAGCTGTCTCCGGTTCATGACAAGATCAAGGAACTAGGCGGTGTGATGGGCGCCTATAACGGCTGGGAACGCGCCAATTGGTTCGCCAGGCCGGGCGACGATACCTCGCTGGAAGCAACGCATACATGGGGCCGGTCCGGCCCGTGGGAGCAGCGGATCAAAGAAGAATGCGAGGCCGTGCGCGACCATTGCGGCGTGCTGGACCT
The DNA here is from genome assembly GCF_056531925.1 of Ruegeria sp. J8. Taxonomy (NCBI): domain Bacteria; kingdom Pseudomonadati; phylum Pseudomonadota; class Alphaproteobacteria; order Rhodobacterales; family Roseobacteraceae; genus Ruegeria; species Ruegeria sp. J8. Next base: position 87,718 of record NZ_JBQFMR010000009.1, on the reverse strand, counting down.
GCCGGGCTTCTCGCGCTTCATGGTCAAGGGGGAAGGTGCTGCCGAGGCGCTGCGCGGGCTGGTTACTGGCGGTCTGCCCAAGGTGGGCCGGATCAATCTGGTCTATATCGCCGACGACCGGGGCCGCATCCTGACCGAAATGTCCTGCCTGCGTCTGGGTGAGGATGAGTTCGTCATGATCACCGCCGCCACCGCGCAATGGCATGACCGGGACATTCTGGTGAATGCGATGCCCTCAGGTGTCAGTGTCGAGGATGTGACCACCACACGCGACACGCTGATCGTCACTGGCCCGGAAGCGCGGGACATTCTTTCGGGTCTGACCGATGCCGATCTGTCGCTGGGCTGGCTGACCCATCAGGCCGCCACTGTGGCAGGGAAACCTGCCTATCTGATCCGCGTATCCTTTGCTGGCGAACTGGGTTGGGAAGTTCACGCTCTGAACGACGACATGCCTGCGATCTATGACGCGATCCTTGAGGCTGGTGCCACGCCGTTTGGCATGTATGCGCTGAACTCGCTGCGGATCGAAAAAGGCTACCGCGCGTGGAAGGGCGATCTGTCCACCGATTATTCGCTGTTGGAAGGCGGGCTTGGGCGTTTTGTCAAACTAGACAAGCCGCAGGATTTCCCCGGCAAGGCCGCGATCCTGAATGAAAAGCAGCAGGGGGTGAAGAAGTCGTTCGTGACTCTGACGGTCGAGGCAGGTGACTGCGACGCGCCCTATATGTCCTGCATCTGGCAAGGCGATCAGATCGTGGGTGAGACGACGTCCGGCGCATGGGGCTATCGCGTGGGCAAATCCATCGCGCTGGGCATGATCAAGTCGGAACTGGCAAATCCGGGCACCGCGTTGGAGGTCGAAATCTACGGTCAGAAATACCCCGCTGTGGTGCAAGAGGATCAACCCCTCTGGGATCCGGCCAACGACCGGCTGCGGGCCTGACCATGGCTGTTCCGCGCGTTATGCAGGGCGTTCACCTAACCCGCCACGGCGGGCCCGAGGCGCTGGAATTTCGCGCGGATATTCCCGTTCCGCAACCCGGACCCGGTCAGGTTCTGGTCCGGGTCGCGGCAGCCGGGGTGAACAACACCGACATCAACACGCGCGTCGGCTGGTATTCCTCGGATGTGACCGGCGCGACAGATGCTGTGGATCAGGAGGTCGACGCGGGCGGTTGGGGCGGTGCGCTTGAGTTCCCGCGCATTCAGGGCGGCGATCTGTGCGGCATCGTTGAACTTGCCGGACCCGAGACTGGGTTCCAACCCGGTCAGCGCGTCACCTGCCCGATCAACCTGCCGCGCCCACGCCCCGGCAATCCGACCGGCTTCATCGCGCTGGGGTCTGAGATCGACGGGGCCTTCGCGCAATATTGCCTGGTTGAAGCGTCGGACCTGTACGACGTCTCAGCGTCTCCGCTATCTGATGCCGAGATCGCGGCCATTCCCTGCGCTTTTGGAACGGCCGAGAACCTTCTGACCCGTGCAGGCGTGACTACAGGCCACAAGGTACTGATCACCGGGGCCTCGGGCGGGGTCGGTCTGGCCGCGGTGCAACTAGCCCGACTGCGCGGAGCGACCGTGTGGGGTGTCACCAGCCCAGCCAAAGCCGATGTGGTCAAAGATCAAGGGGCAACGGATACGTTTGACCGTAACGCGCCCTTGCCGAAAGACATGTTCGATGTGGTGATCGACGTCGTCGGCGGTCCCGCGTGGCCCAACCTGATCCTGTCGCTGAAACCCGGCGGGCAGTATGCGGTATCTGGTGCCATCGCCGGACCCATCGTTCAGGCAGATCTGCGCGACATTTATTTGCGCGACATCACCATCCACGGCTGCACCCATCAGGCGTTCGAGGTCTTCGGACGATTAGTCGAACTGATGAATGCAGGCCGGATCAAACCTTTGATCTCAAAAACCTATCCGCTAAGAGATATCACCAAAGCGCAAGCGGACTTTCAGTCCAAAACATTTGCGGGAAAACTGGTTCTCATTCCCTGAGGAAAGGTAAGGCTATGGCGGATATAACCCTGTTGGACGGCTCGATCGGGCAGGAATTGGTCAAACGCGGCGGCGAAAAACCCACACCTCTGTGGTCGACGCGCGTGATGATCGACCAACCCGACCTGGTGGGTCAGGTCCACGCGGATTACTTCCAACGGGGCGCGACGGTTGCCACCACCAATACCTATGCCGTCCACCGCTCGCGCTTGGTGCGGGAAGGGATCGAGGATCAACTGCCTCATCTGATTGACCAAGCGTTGACCCAGGCCGAACGTGCGCGCGGATCACGCCACAAACGGATTGCGGGGGCGCTGGGGCCTCTGCTGGCGTCGTACAGACCAGACCTGAAGCCCGATGTAGACGATGCAGCGGTGAAATTTTCCGAACTGGTGCAGATGATGAACGACCGGGTGGACCTATTCCTGCTGGAAACCGTCTCGTCCCTGCAAGAGGCCGAAGGCGCGTTGCGCGGGACGGAAAGCGCAACCAAACCCGTCTGGCTGGCGCTGTCAGTGATGGACAATGACGGCACCCGCCTGCGTTCGGGTGAGCATCTGGCGCAGGTTGCGCCGCTGGTCGATCGCTTCGCGCCCGATGCGGTTCTGATCAACTGTACTCGCCCGGAATCGGTGATGCCCGCGCTGATGATCCTTGAAACGATGGGCCGCCCTTACGGGGCCTATGCCAATGGCTTCACTGGCATCACGCAAGGGTTTTTGGAAGACGCCCCCACTGTTGATGCGCTGGAAGAACGTCGTGACCTGACCCCCGAAGCCTATGCCGATTTCGCGATGAAGTGGGTCGAACACGGGGCCACCATTGTCGGCGGCTGCTGCGAGGTCGGCCCCGATCATATCGAGGCGCTGGCCCACGCGCTGCACGCCGCCCGACACCGGATCGTCTAGGGCGATGGCGGCACAGCAGCATTTCGATATCCTCGTCGCCCCTGGCTATGTGCTGCTGGAACTGGCGTCGCTGGTCGAGGTGCTGCGTCTGGCCAATCGCGTCTGTCCGCACCCGCCCTTTACCTATGCGTATAAATCCCTGAAGGGTGGAGCGATCCATTCCAGCAGCGATGCGATGATCCAGACCGAGGCTGTCTGCACCCAGCCCAAGGCGGATTACCTGTTTGTTATCGGCAATACCGACCCTGACCATCCCGACCTTTCGCTGGGCCGCGTGGTTTCGGATTACACATATCGCGGCGCACAGGTGTTTCTGCTGGCCGAAGCCGCCAGTCGTTACATCGACGAACACGGGACCGAGGATATGGCAACCCATTGGGAAAACGCCTCATTCCTGCGCGAACGCGGCGCCCGGTTCGAGGCCAAGCTCTCCATCGCCACCCAGCAAGGCGCCGTCGTCACCTGCGCGGGGATGGAGGCGACGACGGATGTGGCGCTGTCGGTGATTGGCCGTCACATCTCGGGGCCCGCCAAGATGACCGTGGCCGATATCATGTTGCACGAGAACATCCGCGATTTTTCTTCGATGCAGCCGTTTTCCGGCACGCGTTTGACCGCCACCGGGGATGCCAAACTGGACCAGTGCATCAAGCTGATGCAGGCCAATATCGAAGATCCCCTGCCGATCCATCAGATCGTCGAGGAACTGCATCTGTCCAACCGCTCGCTTGAGCGGAAGTTCAAGATCTTCTTCGGCACCACCCCCAACGGTTTCTACCGCGAGATGCGGCTGGCCAAGGCCAATAACCTGCTGCTCAATACCACCATGAGCGTGCGCGAGATCGGCCTTGCCTGTGGATTCCCAAACGGGTTTTCCTCGGTCTACAAAAGCTTTTTCGGCGTCACGCCCTTTGTTCTGCGTCGCGAAAAGCGCGCGACACATCGGTGAAAATTACTCGTTTTGTGACGCTTTTGGTGCATTTATTGTCGATCCTTCGTGGCATTTTGGCCCAAACCTGACAGTGCGGAGATTTCAGGATGGTTGATCTTCCCCCAAAGGCCCGTGTGGTCATCATCGGCGGCGGCGTCATCGGATGCTCGGTCGCATATCACCTGACTAAGAAGGGCTGGAGTGATGTCGTTCTGCTGGAGCGCAAGCAGCTGACCAGCGGCACCACATGGCACGCTGCCGGCCTGATCGCACAGTTGCGGGCGACGGCGAACATGACCAAACTGGCGAAATATAGTCAGGAACTTTACGGCTCGCTCGAAGAAGAAACCGGTGTTGCCACGGGGTTCAAACGCTGCGGCTCTATCACCGTGGCGCTGACCGAGGAACGCAAGGAAGAGATCTACCGTCAGGCCGCCATGGCCCGCGCCTTTGGGGTCGAGGTCGAAGAAATCTCGAACGAGCGCGTCAAGGAGATGTACCCACATCTGAATGTCGAAGACGTCAAGGGCGCGGTCTATCTGCCGCTGGACGGGCAGGGCGACCCGGCCAATATCGCACTGGCGCTGGCCAAGGGCGCGCGGCAACGCGGCGGGATCGTCAAGGAACGGGTGAAAGTCACCGAGATCGTCAAGCAGGGGCGTACAGTCACGGGCGTTGACTGGATTGCCGATGACGGCAGCGCCTCGGGCCATATCGAATGCGATATGGTGGTGAATTGCGCGGGCATGTGGGGGCATGAGGTCGGGCGCATGGCAGGCGTGAACGTCCCGCTGCACGCGTGTGAGCATTTCTATATCGTGACCGAAAGTATTGACGGCCTGACCCAGCTGCCGGTTCTGCGCGTGCCGGATGAGTGCGCCTATTACAAGGAAGACGCGGGCAAAATCCTGCTGGGCGCATTTGAACCCAACGCGAAGCCATGGGCCATGGAGGGCATCCCCGACAGTTTCGAGTTCGACCAACTACCCGAGGATTTCGACCACTTCGAGCCGATCCTTGAGGCAGCGGTGAACCGGATGCCGATGCTGGCCGAGGCGGGGATTCACACCTTCTTCAACGGGCCAGAATCGTTCACCCCCGATGATGCTTATCATTTGGGTCTCGCGCCCGAGATGGACAATGTCTGGGTCGCAGCCGGGTTCAACTCGATCGGTATCCAATCCGCAGGCGGCGCAGGCATGGCGCTGGCCGAGTGGATGGATAGCGGTGAGAAGCCGTTTGATCTGGGCGATGTGGATATCAGCCGGATGCAGCCGTTTCAGGGCAACAAAAAATACTTGTTTGAACGGTCCAAGGAAACGCTGGGACTGCTTTACGCCGACCATTACCCCTATCGCCAAAAGGCCACCGCGCGTGGCGTGCGGCGCACGCCCTTCCACCATCACCTGCTGGAACAGGGTGCCGTCATGGGTGAACTGGCCGGGTGGGAGCGCGCCAACTGGTTCGCCAATGCAGGTCAGGAACGCGAATACCACTATAGCTGGAAACGTCAGAACTGGTTCGAAAACTCTGCCGCCGAACACCGCGCGGTGCGTGAGAATGTCGGCATGTATGACATGTCCTCTTTCGGCAAAATCCGCGTCGAAGGGCCGGATGCCGAGGCGTTCATGAACTACATTGGAGGTGGCGATTACTCAGTGCCCAATGGCAAGATCGTCTACACCCAGTTCCTGAACCGCACCGGTGGGATCGAGGCAGACGTGACCGTCACCCGCCTGACCGAGACCGCCTATCTGGTCGTCACCCCCGCAGCCACGCGTTTGGCCGATCAAACCTGGATGCAACGCCACGCGGGTGGGTTCAACGTGGTCATCACTGATGTCACGGCAGGCGAGGGCGTTCTGGCCGTCATGGGTCCCAACGCACGCACGTTGCTGCAAAAAGTCTCGCCTGCCGATTTCTCGAACGCGGCCAACCCGTTTGGCACAGCGCAAGAGATCGAGATCGGCATGGGCCTCGCCCGCGCGCATCGCGTCACCTATGTGGGTGAACTGGGGTGGGAGATCTACGTCTCCTCCGACATGGCGGGCCACGTGTTCGAAATCCTCTACGAGGCCGGGCAAGATATGGGTCTGAAACTCTGCGGGATGCATATGATGGACTCTTGCCGGATCGAGAAGGGCTTTCGCCATTTCGGCCATGACATTACTTGCGAGGATCACGTGGTCGATGCGGGGTTGGGTTTTGCCGTTAAAACCGACAAGGGCAGTGATTTCATCGGTCGTGAGGCGGTTATTGCCCGTAAAGAAAGTGGACCGCAAAGCCGGTTGGTTCAGTTCAAACTGACCGACTCTGAGCCGCTGTTGTTCCACAATGAACCCATTCTGCGGGATGGCGAATATGTGGGATATCTGAGTTCGGGCAACTACGGTCACACGCTGGGCGCGGCAATCGGCCTGGGGTATGTGCCGTGCGCGGGTGAAAAGGCAGCCGATGTACTGGCTTCTAGCTATGAGATCGACGTCTGCGGCGTGAAGGTCAAAGCCGAAGCATCCCTGAAGCCGATGTATGATCCCAAGTCCGAGCGTACAAAAGATTGAGCCGTAACTAGGGACGCTGCCCTCGCCGCCCTTTCCGGGCGACTCCCCCGGGATATTTGAAGCCAAATGAAGCAGGAATCCTTCATTCATCTGGCAATAAATATCCCGGAGCGCGAGGCAGAGCCTCGCATCTTGATGCTCAGACTTGGGTGCGACGTATCAGATTTCTTGATAGGGTTCTTCACAGTTTTCTTGGTTCCCAAAACCATTTGATTTGCCATAGAGGAAATGGGCACCAACCGGAGACCAAACGTGGCAGATACCCCCACACCAATGAACCGTGAAGATACGCCAAAGGGGTTGGCCTTAGCAGTAACGGCCTATGTTTTGTGGGGCTTTCTGCCTCTTTACATGAAAGCGATGGCGCATGTCGGGCCGGTTGAGATTGTGGCGCATCGGATCATCTGGTCAGTACCGGTCGCCGGGGCGCTGCTGGTCGTGTTGGGACGAACACAAGATTTGAAGGCGGCGCTGGGCAATCCGAAGATGTTGGGCATGGCGTGTTTGACGGCGGCGCTGATCTCAGTGAACTGGGCGATTTATGTTTGGGCCATTGCGAGCGGGAATGCGTTGGATGCGGCGCTGGGTTACTACATCAACCCGTTGTTCAGCATTGCGCTCGGCGCTGTGTTGCTGCGGGAGCCGTTGAACCGTGCGCAGCTTGTCGCTGTAGGATTGGCAGCGACGGGCGTTTTGGTACTGATCTGGCAGGCGGGCAGCCTGCCATGGGCAGCCTTGGGATTGATGGTGAGCTGGGGGTTCTACGCCTTCTTCAAACGTTCGCTTCCCATTGGGCCAAATCAGGGGTTTTTGCTTGAAGTGCTGATCCTGCTGATCCCGGCCTTAGCCTATGTGACGTGGCTGGGCGCGCAGGGGACGGGGCGCTTTGGGGTGTCGGCTTCGGATACGATGCTGCTGCTTGGCTGTGGTATCGTAACCGCGATTCCGTTGTTGGTTTATGCCAATGGGGCAAAGCTGGTGCGCCTGTCTACGATGGGGATTCTCCAATACATCGCGCCGACCATGATCTTCATCACCGCTATCACTATGTTCGGCGAGCAGATCGACCAAGGCCGCATGATCGCTTTTCCGATGATCTGGGCCGCACTTGTTATCTATTCGATCCCGATGATCCGGCAGATGCGCGCTCAGCCTTGATGCAGCAGATGGGCGGCGGTCTCTGCCCAGATCGCATAGGTTTTGGGACTGGGATGGTAGCCATCCGGTGCGGCCAGTGCAGGGTCGTCCGGTAAGTCGAGGGCCAGGTGCCGGGCTTGCGCATATTGTGCGACAACCTTTTGAAGAGCCCGGTCCAGCCTGGCTGCCTGTTGACCCAGCACCCAGGCCAGAGGGTGGGGCAGCGCGGGAAAGCGGTGCATCTGTGGAACCGCCATCACAACAACGCGACGCACCCTTAGTGGGCCGGTCAACAGTTCCATCAACCGGGCCTGTCGGTCTGCGAAGACCTTCGCAGATACAAGACGGGTCACGTCGTTGACGCCCAGGGCCGTGATTGCCATGTCGAAGGGACCGTCTAGGCCCTCCAGTCGGGCGATCGTGTCTTCGGTGGTGTGGCCAGTGGTGGCCTCCAGTTGCCATTCGACGCAGTAGTGACGGGATAGATTGCGCACCACGCATCCTGACAGAGCTTGTGTTTGTGTGCCAGCGCCCACCCCAGCAGCCGAACTGTCACCGGCAATCAGCAAGCGCAGGCGCGGACCGCGGCCGAAACGCCCGGCACGGGGGCCCGTCGGTTCGGGCAGCAGCCGCGCGTTGCGCCGCACGGCCAGCCCTTGTGCCGCCAAGACCGGCAGCAGCGGGACCCGCAGCAATTGATCGGCGGCGAAGGGCATCTTAACTGAGCGCGTCTTTGAACTTGAGGAACCGCGCGTCGGTCATAACGCGCGACATCATCGCTTCGCGCAGGGCGCCAACGCTCTTGTAGGGGCGCATGACGACCTCGAATTCCTGAATCAGACCATCGTCGCTCAGTGTGATCAGGTCAACACCCACCGCATCCAGTTCTCCGACCTTGCATTGGAATTCCAGCGCCCAGTCCTTGCCCTCTCCCATGATCCGGCGATAGTGGAAATCAGAAAACACCTGCCCCACATGCCCCAGCACGGCGGCCACGGGTTCGCGGCCCGTCCATGTGCTGTAGTAGGTTGGGGGCGAGAAGCGCACGTCCTCGGCCAGCAATTCATGGATCAGGGTTTCGTCTCCTTTGGCGACGACCTCTTGCATGCGGGCGATTGTGGGGTGCATGTGTTCTCCTCCGCTTTGGGCCAGATTTGCTGAACTGTTGAGTTCAGGCAAGCCCGACGTTGCGGGAGGTTGCGCTGTAGGATAGGCAGGCGCGCATGAGCGACGCCTATGATCCCCCCCTGACACCCTTGGATGTGCTGCACGAAGATGCCCACCTGATCGTGGTCAACAAACCTTCGGGGCTGCTATCCGTGCCAGGGCGGGGTGACCATCTGGCCGATTGCCTGCTGACGCGGGTTCAGGCCGCGTTCCCGCAGGCGCTGTTGGTGCATCGGCTGGATCGGGATACGTCGGGTGTGATGGTATTTGCGCAGACGCCCCATTCGCAGCGTCATCTGAGTATGCAGTTCGAAAAGCGTCAGACCCGCAAGACCTATGTCGCCCGCGTCTGGGGGCAGGTTGCTGACAAGACCGGCACCGTTGACCTACCGCTGATCGTCGATTGGCCCAATCGTCCGCGCCAGATGGTGTGTCATGAAACCGGCAAGCTCGCCGTGACCGACTGGCGCGTAGTAAAACATGAGGGTCAGACGACCCGCATCCGGCTGTTTCCGAAAACCGGCCGCTCGCACCAGTTGCGGGTGCATATGCAGGCGTTGGGCCATCCCATTCTAGGTGACCCGTTCTATGCCGAGGGTCCGGCGCGGGACTTCCCGCGCCTGATGCTGCATTCCGAGGAGTTAAGGCTAAAAAGCCCCGATGGAGGCGCATCGATGAAATTTCGCGCCAAGGCAGACTTTTAGAACAGCCCAACCCATAGCAGTTTCAAGTTCCCAAGGGATAATCGTCTTTTGCGCCGACGAGAGACGCAAGGTTGGCGGGCGGCCATGATCTCGCGCTCGATCTCGAAGGCGCGCAGCCTGTGGCCTTGGGACCATGGGCCCAATTGCAGTGTCATCATAACGTGATCGTCGCGGCTTGGCATGGGGACCTCCTTCATTTCATGTCCAATCTGGCGGGTCACTGCTGACACCACCTTGTCAGGGGGCTGTGTTAAGGTGTCAGCAGATCAACCCCGGAGACGCCGATGCGCCGCTCGACCCGCTTGTTTGAAATCATCCAGATCCTGCGCGCCACAGACGCGCCGGTCACAGCCGAGGCGCTGGCCGAAAAGCTCGAAGTGTCGGTGCGTACGGTGTACCGCGACATCGCCGCGCTTCAGGCGCAACGCACTCCGATCGAGGGCGAAGCCGGAGTCGGCTACATGATGCGGCGGGGGTATGACCTGCCGCCGCTGAATTTCGACGCCGAAGAGGTTGAAGCCCTGTGGGTGGGGTTGTCCATGCTGGCCCGAACGGGTGACAGCACCTTGCAACAGGCCGCCGACCGGGTGTGTCGCAAGATCGAAGCCCTGCGTGCGCCTGCGGATTGGCTGCAAGTAGCCCCCTGGGGCGCGCCAATGGATGACCCTGCCAAGGGATGTGTCCCGATTGTCAATTACCGTGAGGCGATCCGTTCGGAACGCAAACTGCGCATCACCTATGTGAACGCCGAAGGCCAGCGGACCGAACGTATCGTGCGGCCTGTCGCGTTGATCTACCACATCGAATGCACCATGCTGGCGGCGTGGTGCGAGCTGCGCAACGGGTTTCGCCATTTCCGCACCGACCGCATCTGGGCCTGCGCCCCGACCGAGGATCACTTTTGCGGGCAAGGCGCGCCTTTGCGCGCGATCTGGCAGGAACAGGACTATTGGACTGATCCCACGCCACCGCATTGAACGGCGTCATCCCGCCACGCTCACCCGATTGTTGCTTGAGCCTGCGCCCAAGTGGCGCGATACAATGGGGGAAAGAACGTGGCCCCGGCAAACGGGTGCCAGAGCAGAAGGTGAACTTATGACGATTTCCAAGTTTTTTGTTGCCGCCGGGCTCAGCTCGGCTTTGGTTCTGGGGGCCTGCACGGACCCCGGTACGCTGAACCTGCCCGCTGATCCCAATCAAAACGCCAAGCAAGGCGCGATTCTGGGTGGTCTGATCGGCGCTGGTGTCGGCGCGATTGCCAATGATTCTGACCCCTTGTTGGGTGCACTGGCCGGTGGGGCCATCGGGGCTGCCGGTGGCGGTATCATCGGTAACCAGTTGGACCAGCAGGCCGCCGAGCTACGCCAGCAACTGGCCAATGACGGTATCATCATCGTCAATGCCGGCGACCGCCTGATCGTGACCGTGCCAAATGACATCACGTTCAACACCGACAGCGCCACAGTGCGCCCGGCGCTGCGGGCCGACTTGGTGAAGGTCGGGCAGAACCTGAACAAATATCCCAACTCGAATATTCAGGTCATCGGCCATACCGACAGTGATGGCGAGGCATCCTATAATCAGGGTCTGTCCGAACGCCGTGCACGCTCGGTCGCGGATATCCTGCAAGCCAATGGCGTGAACGGATCGCGGATCACCACGATCGGTCTGGGTGAAAACCGTCCTGTCGCCTCGAACCTGACCGCCGCGGGCAAAGCGCAAAACCGCCGCGTGGATATCGAGATCACGCCCAACTGACGGGGCCGATCTGATAAGAGCGATTTATGCACATTGACTGCGCGTCAACCATGCTTTGGCGCGCAGCATTCTTGGACTAACTAAAAGGAAACGAACAACCCGGAGTTTCCTCATGTCCGAACCGATCCTGCTGGGCCTCTCTGGCTCATTGCGCAAAGACGCCACCAACCGCAAGCTGCTGCACGAGGCGGCACGCCTGTTCGAGGCGGGCACTTTCATTGACGCTGACCTGAACCTTCCCCTTTATGATGGTGATCTGGAGGCGCACGAGGGTATTCCCCCAGCGGTTCAAACACTGTCCGACCAGATCGCGCAGGCCCATGCGGTGATTATCTCGACCCCGGAATACAACAAAGGGCCGTCGGGTGTTCTGAAAAACGCGCTGGATTGGGTAAGCCGTACCAAGACAAAACCATGGGCTGACAAGCCGGTTGCCGTGATGTCGGCTGCCGCAGGTCGCGCCGGGGGTGAGCGCGCCCAGATGGTGCTGCGCGGCTTTATGGTGCCGTTTCAGCCGCGCATTCTACAAGGGCCCGAATTCCATCTGGCAGACAGCTCGAATGAGTTTGACGAGGCTGGCCGGCTACGCAGCGACCGGTACGAGAACATGCTGCGAAGCCTGATGCAAAAATTGCGGGCCGAAGCAGGCCTCTGACCAGTTGTTCGGGACGGGCCGGATGCCTAGTCTGGCCCCATGCAACAGGACATCCAGACCGATATGATCGACCCGGCGCGCGCCTGTGCGATGCAGGCCGCGCTGGGTCAGAAGCCCTCCATCTCGGCAGACACGGTGCTGCCGCCTTTTTTTCATCAGCTTTACTTCTGGGCGCCCGAGCCGCCACAAGGACTGGGTCGCGACGGCCATCCGAAACGGGGCGGCCTAATCCCCGATATGGGCTTGCCACGCCGCATGTGGGCGGGTGGGCGGCTGAGCTTCCACACCCCTCTGGTCGCCGGTGAGCGGGCCGAGCGTCGCTCTGTCTGCGAAAGCACCGCGCGGAAAACCGGACGCAGCGGGCCTTTGGGATTTGTGACACTGCGCCATGAGATCTGGCAGCAGGGCGGGCTGTGCGTGACCGAATGGCAGGATCTGGTCTACCGCGAAGACCCAACTGGCCCGGCCCCCACACCCCCAAAGGCGCGGACAGATGAGACCGAGACGCAGCAAGTCGCCTTCGACACCACGTTGCTGTTTCGGTACTCGGCCCTGACCTTCAATGGCCACCGTATCCATTATGATCTGGATTACGCGTGCGATGTCGAAGGATATGCGGGGCTGGTCGTGCACGGCCCGCTATTGGCGCAGTTGCTGATGCTGTTTGCCGAGGCGCAGATGGGACCTTTGGCGCGGTTTTCCTTCCGGGCGTCGTCGCCGCTGGTGCATTTCGAAACCGCAACCTTGTGTCGGACCGGATCCGACCTGTGGGTGCGTGGTCCCGACGGGCGTCTATGCATGCAGGCTGAGGCACATCCTCGGTCAGAGTGACGCTTCGGGGCGGAAGTCCTCGGGGATGGTATCACGCCCCTCAAGCATCAGATCAGCCATGACCTCGGCCACTTTCGGGGCCATGCCGAAGCCAATCTTGAACCCTCCGTTGGCGATGAACTGTCCATGATGCAGCGGATGTGCCCCCAACATCGGGGCGCGGCTTTTGCTGCGTGGGCGAACCCCGGCCCAGCGTTCGATCACTTCAGCCCCGTGCAGCAGCGGCACAGCCCGGATAGCGCGGTCCAGCACGTCGTCCAGCGCATCATCGGTGCTGGTTGGATCGTCATAATCACGTTCCGAGGTCGACCCAATCGCCAGCGTGCCATCCGCATGGGGGACGAGGTGAATGGCATCGGCAAAAAGCTGCGGCACCTCTCCGGCATCAAATCGCAAAAGGGCGGCTTGTCCTTTTACGCCATTGCCGACCGTCTTGCCCAAGGCGGTATTTAGTTCCTTTAAACCGGCCAAACCGGTGGCGTGGACAACCTGACCTGCGTCCGGCGCATCGGACTGCACATGTACACCCATCACCTGCAACGCTGCGACCAATGCGGCACAGGCCCGGCGCGGGTGCATCCGGGCGCTGAGTGTGTCGAGGATCACAAATCCGGTCGGACTGGGCGGGCACCATGCGCCGACCTCTGTGGTCCTGACCACACGCCACTCGGCCCGACCCTGCCATAGTTCGGCCGCTGTCACCGCGCGAGCGTGGGCCAGATCCAACGTGCGTTGATCCGCGATGGGTTGCAGCCGCCCCAATCGCCCATAACCGGGCGAGACGCCGCCTGTGGCCTCAACCTGCGTCCAGAACGGTTCGGCCATGATCAGGCTGTCGAATTGAAAGGCTTTCTTGGCGTTCCAGTTCTCGGGCACATGCGGGGCCAGCGCACCCACTAACCCGCCGCTGGAACCTGCGCCGGGGCCAAACGGGTCCACCACCTGCACCTTGGCGCCACGTCGGGCGCAGGTCCACGCGATGGACAGGCCAAAGATACCCGCGCCCCGCACCGTCACATCGACCATTGCCAAACCTCATTTCCTTGTTCAGTGTCGCGCCGCTTAGCTACAGGATTCCCCGATGGCAGACCAGCGTGCCGAACTGACATGGCGGGACGGGCAAATCCCCGTCTCGGACCGTTTCGACGATCCCTATTTCTCGCTCCAGAACGGTCTGGAGGAAACGCGGCATGTCTTTCTGGCGGGCAATGATCTGCCTGCACGGTTCGCGCCGGGGTTCCGCATAGCCGAGCTGGGATTCGGCACCGGGCTGAACATGCTGACGGTCTGGTCTGCGTGGGAGATCTCGGGCCAGACAACCCCGCTGAGTTTCACCAGTTTCGAGGCCTACCCTATGGGTCGCGATGACATGGCCCGCGCGCTGGACGCCTTTCCCGATCTGACCCCTTGGGCCGAGCGGTTTCTAAGCGCATGGCAGGGTGGGGCTTGTGATCTGAGCACCCTGCGGCTGGAGGTGATCGAGGGCGATGCGCGGAAGACTCTGCCTGCGTGGTCCGGGCAAGCGGATGCGTGGTTTCTAGACGGGTTCTCGCCTGCCAAAAACCCTGAACTATGGGGCTCAGACCTGATGCAACAGGTGGCGGATCACACGGCCAAAGGCGGCACTGCGGCGACCTATACGGCGGCCGGATTTGTTCGGCGCGGACTGGCCGATGCGGGCTTCACCGTGGCCCGAGCCCCCGGATATGGCCGCAAACGTCACATGACCCGCGCGGTGAAGGAATGAGCCAGCAGAACAATATCCGCGCCGGTATCGCGCTGATGATCGCGGCGACGGTTGTGTTTGCGTTGCAGGACGGGATCTCGCGCCATCTGGCGGCGACCTACAACACCTACATGGTCGTCATGATCCGCTATTGGTTCTTTGCGGCTTTTGTGATCGCATTGGCCGCACGCGCGCCCGGAGGGCTAAAGGCAGCGGCACAGACCAGCCAGTTGGGCTTGCAGGTCTTCCGGGGCGTCTTGCTCGCGGTCGAGGTTTGCGTGGCCGTGTTCGCCTTTACAGTGCTGGGCCTGATCGACAGCATGGCGGTGTTCATCTGCTATCCGCTGTTGGTGGCAGCGCTCAGCGGGCCGGTTCTGGGCGAAAAGGTTGGCTGGCGACGTTGGCTGGCGATCGGGGTGGGGTGCGTCGGCGTTCTGATCATCCTGCAACCGGGGATGGGCGTGTTCAACCCGTGGGCCATCGTGCCGCTGATCTCGGCCTTTCTGTTTGCGTTGTATGGCCTGCTGACCCGCTATGCTGCCCGCAAGGACAGTGCGGCCACCAGTTTCTTTTGGACCGGCATAGCCGGGGCAGTGGCGATGACCCTGGTCGGCATGTGGTTCTGGGAGCCGATGGCCCGTGCCGATTGGGCGTGGATGTTACTGCTTTGCGTCGGAGGTGTCTCGGGTCACTGGCTATTGATCAAATGCTATGAGCTGGCCGAGGCCAGCGCGGTGCAACCTTTTGCCTATTTTCATCTGGTCTGGACCGCTATCATCGGTATCTCGATCTTTGGCGAAGCCCTGCGCGCCGAGGTCATTCTGGGCGCAGCTTTGGTCGTTGCGGCGGGCCTCTTTACCCTATGGCGCGAACGCCGCCAGGGTTGAACCCGTCAGCTCTTGCGAGAACGGCACCGGCAGGGCAGGCTGCCCCAGCCGTGCGCGGTAAACCGGCAAGCTTTCCGCCACGCGCATCACGTAGTTACGGGTTTCGCTGAAGGGGATGGTCTCAATCCAGTCGACCACGTCAATCTCGCCTGCCCGCGGGTCGCCATAGCGCTCCATCCACGAGATCGGACGGCCCGGCCCGGCGTTATAGCCAGCCGCCATCATCACCACATTGCCGTTGAAGTCCTCGGCCAGACCGGACAGGTAATTCGCCCCCAGCTTGGCGTTATACTGCCAGTCCGACGTGAGGCTCGAGGTCTTGTGCCCGCTAAGGATGCCCAGATTTCGCGCCACGTTTTGGGCGGTTGCGGGCATCACCTGCATCAGTCCCCGCGCACCTGCGCCGCTGATCACGACCGGGTCAAATTCGCTTTCGCGGCGGGCAATGGCCAGCGTCATCTCTTTGGCCATCGGCAGGCCCAGATCGGCCACCGGATGCACCGGGTAATAGGCCGCAGGCAAAACAATGCCCACTGTGGCCGCGCGCTTGGCAATCATTACGGCCAGATGGGGTTCTTTCAGTTCAATGGCCAAATCGCCCAGTTGGTTGGCTTGCGTAGAGTCCAGACTTTCGACCAGATGAGTCAGGAACCGTTCCGACAGGTTGTCCTCACCAGCCTGTAACAGCAACAAACCGGCCTCCAACACGCTGGAATCGGCGAAATCCGCCTGCTTCCAATGCGGTGCACGGCGCGGGTTGGCCAATTCGCTGTCAAACGGACGCCCAATCTGTTCGGCCGCCAGCAAACCATAGAATGAAGTCTGATAGTCCGCCCCCATCGCATAGGCCGCATAAGCCTTGTCCGCATCGCCCAACGCCGCGTAGGCTCGCCCCAGCCAATACCCGCCGCGTCCTTTCGAGATCGGAGATGCTACTGCATCCGAGAAATTCTGGAAATGCCGAACCGCCGTGGCCGGGTCATTCAGTTTCCGCAGCGCCAGAAACCCGGCCAGCCACTCCAGATCGGCATAGCCATACCCATTTTCGGGCGTCATATGGTGATTGGCCGCGATTTCATAGGCTTTGGCCGCGCTGCCATTGCGCATCTCAAGCCGCGCCAGCCGGCGGCGGCCCTCGGCCCATTTGTCGGGCTCACCCAGTGCATCGGGCCCGGTCGAGCGCGCGAGCATCAGGTCAATCGCGCTGTCGTCCAGCTCTTTCTTGTCGCGCCAGACAAAGCGGTCAAAGGCCAGCCCAGGCGCATCCACCAGTGATTTAGGCACTGCGGCAACCTTGCCATCCACGCCGGGCTGGCGTTTTTGCAAGGCGATCCGCGCCACGGCCAGCTTGCGCTGATCGGCACTAACCAAAGGCAGCATCTGCCCCGCACTGACCAGATGGCCATCCCACAGCATCCGATCCAGCCGTGCCGTGTGATGAGGCTGCAGCATCGCCTCAAAATTCTCAAGATAGTTTTTTTGCAGACCCGCCCCCATGGGCATGGTCCGCCATGCGGTCACGATATCGGCCTCGGCATCCCCGGTGCGTCCCTTGGCCTTCAGTGCCACGGCGTAGTTCAACGCCCCCTCAGCGGTTTGCGGCGGGAGGTCGTCATAGAACTTCACCACCCGGTCGGGATCAGCCCCGGTAAAGGCTGGCTCGCTCTTGCGCCGCAGCCACGCCAGGCCTGGCCAATCAGGACGTCGATCCAGAAATACCAGTACATCGCCCGAGGTCCCGAACCCTTCACGCAGCCAATGCCAGACGATGATATCGCGCGACACCGATCCTCGTGCACCGGATTCGCGCAACGCTGCGTTCCAGTCACCCTTGCGCATCTCATTCATCCCGGCGCGCAGATCGTCTACCGCATCGGCCTTTGCTTGCCCGAATGAATTCAGAATCACAGCTGTCAAAAGCGCCAGAACGCGTGTCATGCCTTGCATTTCCCAACCAACCAAGGATAGAGCCATTCAGGATAAACCTTGCACCGCCGGGATCAACACACATCGCCAAGATTGTGATGCCGCGCGAGGCAAAAAATTGCTAACCGCACACCAAGGAGCGTGTCATGTTCAAAGGCTCAATGCCAGCCCTCGTCACCCCGTTCACAAACGGCGCGTTGGACTTGGATACGCTCAAACACTTGGTCGAGTGGCACATTCAGGAAGGCTCGACCGGATTGGTCCCTGTAGGCACGACGGGTGAAAGCCCCACGCTCAGCCACGATGAACATGAAACCGTCGTGGCCGAGGTGGTCAAGGCCGCCGCCGGACGCGTGCCGGTTATCGCGGGCGCGGGTTCAAACAACACGGTCGAAGCCATCCGCTTTGTGCAATTTGCTCAAACGGTTGGGGCAGATGCGGCTCTTGTCGTGACCCCATACTACAACAAGCCTACGCAAAAAGGGCTGATCGCACATTTCCGCGCGTTGCATGAATGCGCAGATATCCCGATCATCATCTACAATATTCCGGGTCGTTCGGTCATCGACATGTCACCCGATACCATGGGCGAGCTGGCAAAGTTGCCGCGTATTATCGGCGTCAAAGATGCGACAGGCGATCTGGCACGGGTCAGCCTGCAACGCGCCACCTGCGGTCCGGATTTCTGCCAGTTGTCGGGCGAGGACGCCACAGCGCTGGGCTTCAACGCCCATGGCGGCGTCGGCTGCATCTCGGTTACTGCAAACGTAGCCCCCAAACTCTGCGCCGAGTTCCAGCAGGCCACGCTCGCGGGCGACTATGCCAAGGCGCTGGACTATCAGGACCGTCTGATGCCTCTGCACGAGGCGATCTTCATCGAACCCGGCCTTGTCGGTGCCAAATACGCACTGTCCAAACTGGGCTTGTGCAGCACCGAGGTCCGCTCGCCGCTCACGGAATTGGAAGACAGCACCAAAGCCGCGATCGAGGCTGCGATGAAACACGCGGGCCTGCTGTAACGCCGGGCCTCAACTCGGGTCCGAACTTCATCTGGCCATAAATATCCCGGGGGTGAATTGAGCCGCAGGCTCAAGAGGGGGCTGGCCCCCTCATGCCCTATCGTTTGCCGTAATACAGCCCAACAACATGTTCGGCCTGCGCAAAGAACAACCAGCGTGACACCGCAACTCCTGCCAAATGAGACAACACCGCCAAGGCGGCAAAGAAATGGCTGAACGGCAGAACCAGCAGTAACACCGGGACCATGAAGGCCAGAACAAACGCGATGATGCGCAGTTTCTCGGCGTGTTTGCGACCCACCACAAAGACGAATTCGCGCAGAAGGTAGTTGGTTCCCGTATGCGGCGGTTCAAAGGCCCGTACCGCGCCGCGTGCACCCAAACCGGTGGCAGTGCCAAGGTCTGTGCCAGAGGTGGCAAAGGCTTTGTCCCCTAGCCACCAATAAAATGCCTGAACAAACGCCGCCGCCAGCAAAAGTGGAACTGCGAGGCTCGTCTGACCCGCCAAGAGCGCCCCACCAGCAAGGCTGAAGCTGAGAAACATGGCTGGTGTCAGTTTCATGTTCCAGCGCGGGATCGTTTTGAGTTGGGTATAGATCATCGAGGTTGTGAAAACGGTCGCCAAGGCGAATCCGGCGCCGATAAGGCCGAAAAGCCCCCAACGCTGGCCAAAGAAAACAAGACCAATGGCATAAAGCCCCATCACGAGCAAAGCGATCACAGCACACCAACCCTCACGGCTGAGCCAGCTGGAACGCCATTGGGTGAATGCCTTCAAAGCCCGTTCCGGGTGGCCAAGGTGGAAGGTCGAGGCCATCAGCCCTCCGACCGACAGGCCGTAGGCGATGACAAAAAACACAAAGGCCACCCAGCCCGAAACGTCAGGCATCCCGAGGCCCAGAAAGAACAGCAACCCAAATCCCAGGCCTGAAAGTGTGGTGAAGATGATGACGGAAGGGGCTGGATGCATCAGAGCTTCTCCAGTGTTTTATCGAGCCAACCAAGGAAGCCTTTGGGTTCTTCAGCAACTGGGGCCAGAAGCGGGGCGAGGATGTCGATCTGGTCCTCAATCTGGTCCTTGGGCCGCGGCGGCAGGTATTTGTTGACGGGTTTGGTGCCCATTTCGGGCATCAGATCCATGCCCTCGCGTTCGGCGACCAGCTTGCTGACATCGCTTTCCGGGTCGCCGAGGTCTCCGAAATGACGAGCGCCGGCGGGGCAGGTGCGCACGCAGGACGGCACGCGATCCACCTCGGGCAGGTTCTCATTATAGATGCGATCCACGCAGAGGGTGCATTTCTTCATCACTCCCTCCGCCCGATCCAATTCGCGCGCGCCATAGGGGCAGGACCACGCACAAAGCCCGCACCCAATGCAGTCGCTTTCATTGACCAGAACGATCCCGTCCTCGACCCGTTTATAGCTGGCCCCGGTGGGGCAGACGGTGACGCAGGGGGCATCCTCACAATGCAGGCAAGACTTGGGGAAGTGGATGAGTTGTGCGGGACCTTCAGCGGGTCGCACCTCGTAGGAATGCACGCGGTTGAGGAATGTGCCCGAAGGGTCGGCCCCATAGGCGTCCTGATCCGACAGTGGCGCGCCGTAGTTTTCGGTGTTCCAGCCTTTGCAAGAGATCACACAGGCGTGGCAACCGACGCAGGTGTCAAGGTCGATGACGAGGCCCAATTTGCGGTCGGTCGATGAGGGGAGCTGGGTCATGTGCTTTGACCTCCGCGTAGGTGGTGAGGGTCGGTGCGAGGGGCCAGCCCCTCGCGCTCCCCGGGATATTTTTGGCCAGATGAAGATTGGATCCTGCTCATTTGCCAACCTTCCATGCCAAGTCCTTGGGGCCGGTGCCGACTGGGGACTGAATCGGGGCGAATTCCGGCTGGCTTTCGGCGTCGGATGGCGGATCGGCCTTTTTGATCTTTACCTTGAGGTCGAACCACGCGGCCTGCCCGGTGATCGGGTCCGAGTTGGCCCAGCGCATTCCGTCGCCTTTTGGGGGGAGGAGTTCATGGATCAGGTGGTTCAGCAAGAAGCCCTTGGTGGCTTCGGGCGCGTCCACTTGCAGGGCCCATGCGCCTTTCCGTTTGCCGATTGCGTTCCACGTCCAGACGGTGTTGTCGTTGAGCGCGGCCATCTCCATCACCGGAACGGTGATTTCGCCGTGGGGCGAGGTGACTTTGGCCCAGTCGCCGTCTTGTAGCCCGTGTTCACGCATCAGTTTGGTCGGCACGTAGAGCGGGTTGCGTCCATGGAGTTGCCGTAGCCACGCGTTCTGGGTGCCCCAGGAATGGTACATCGCCATCGGGCGTTGGGTCAGGGCGTTGATGGTGAAGCCTTCGTTGCCCTGCTGGTCGGTCTCGTACCAGATGGGCAGCGGGTCCATCGTGTCTTTGAGGCGCTGACGCAGTTGCTCGGGGGGTTGTTTGTCTCCGTGCCCTTCGGCGGCCAGTTGGAACTTGCGCATCGGCTCGGAGTAGAGCTGAAACAGATAGGGTTGCGGGCTGTCATAGAGGCCCATGCTGACCGCCCAGTCCTGATAGGCCGTGTTCCACGGTTTGTAGTAATCCGCACCTTCGGGGATATGGGCGACGTAGAAACCGCCATTGTCTATATAGCGGTTCAGCTGGTCTGGATTGACCGCGCCGCGCCCTTCTTTGTCGCCATCCTCGCCCCGGAAACCCGCAAGCGGTCCGATGCCCGGTTTGCGTTCGTGGTTGACGATATAGTCGGCGTAGTCCTTCCATTTGGGCGTGCCGTCTTCGTTTGTGAAGCCCGGCAGGCTCATGCGGTTGGCCAGTTCGATCAGAACCGACTGGAACCCGCGCACGTCGCGGTCGGGCTCGACCACTGGCCAGCGGATCGCGTCGGCGGCGGCATCGGCCTCGCAGATCGGGCGGTCCAGCAGCGAGATACAGTCGTGCCGTTCGAGATAGGTGGTGTCGGGCAAGATCAGGTCGGCATAGGCCACCATTTCCGAGGAATAGGCATCCGAGTAGATGATCTTGGGGATGACATATTTGCCGTCTTCGGTTTTGGCCGAAAGCATCTCCATCACGCCCTTGGTGTTCATGGAGGAGTTCCACGACATGTTCGCCATATACATGAACAGCGTGTCGATCTTGTAGGGATCACCAGCGGCGGCGTTCGAGATCACCATATGCATCAGCCCATGGGCCGACATCGGGTTTTCCCAGGTGAACGCCTTGTCGATGCGCTGCGCGTTGCCGTGTTCGTCCAGCAGCAGGTCTTCGGGGCCGCGTGGGAAGCCAAGGTGCGGGCCTTCCAGAGGGCGACCGGGGCGGCGGTCTCCGTGCGGGGTGGGGTGCGCCTCGACCGGTTTGGGGTAGGGTGGTTTGAAGCGGAAACCGCCGGGGACCTCGACCGTGCCCAGCAGGATTTGCAGCACGTGCAGGGCGCGGCAGGTCTGAAAACCGTTGGCATGGGCTGAGATGCCGCGCATGGCGTGGAAGCTGACCGGGCGGCCTGTCATTTTCGAATGTTTTTCGCCCCGGAAGTCGGTCCATTCGTGGTCCAGCTCGATCGCCTCGTCAAAGGCGACGCGCGCGATTTCGGCCGCAATCGCGCGGATGCGTTTGGCCGGGATGCCGCAGCGGTCGGCGACTTTTTCGGGGGCGTGGTCGTCGGACAGGTATTTCTCGGCCATCAGGTGAAAGACCGGGCGGTGCGTAACGCCGTCTTTGTCATAGGTGGCTGACAGGTCCGGACGGACACCGGGTTTGTCAAAGGCAGTTGGTTCGCCAGTCACGCGGTCGATGACAAGTGGCTTGCCGTCGTCGTCGCGCAGGAACAGCCCCTTCTCGGGGCCTTCGGCGGCGTTCACCAGAACAGGCGCGTTGGTGTAGCGGCTTAGATAGTCGAGGTCGATCCTGCCCGCTTTCATCAGCACATGAATCAGCGACAGGATGAACAGACCGTCGGTGCCGGGCGTAATCCCGACCCAATCGTCGGCCACCGCGTTATAGCCCGAGCGGATCGGGTTCACCCCGATCACCCGCGCGCCGCGTGCTTTGATCTTGCCGATGCCCATCTTGATCGGGTTGCTGTCATGGTCTTCGGCCACACCAAACAGCATGAACAACTTGGTGTGGTCCCAATCGGGCTGGCCGAACTCCCAGAACGCGCCGCCCATTGTGTAGATTCCGCCCGCCGCCATGTTGACCGAGCAGAACCCGCCATGGGCTGCATAGTTGGGAGTGCCGAAATTCTGCGCCCAGAAGCTGGTGAAGCTTTGGCTCTGGTCGCGGCCGGTGAAAAAGGCCAGTTTCTGCGGGGCGGTCTCATGCAGCTCGTTCAGCCAGCCGACAGCGGTGCTGATCGCCTCGTCCCACTCGATCTCGCGGAACTCGCCCGAGCCGCGTGGGCCAACTCGGCGCAGCGGTTTGCGCAGGCGTGAGGGCGCGTTGACCTGCATGATCCCGGCGCTGCCTTTTGCGCACAGAACGCCCTTGTTCACAGGGTGGTCGCGGTTGCCTTCAATATAGGCAACCTTGCCGTCCTTCATGTGGACATTGATGCCGCAGCGACAGGCGCACATGTAGCAGGTGGTCTTGCGGACCTCGTCGGAAACCTTGGGCGAGGTGTCGATCACTGGCTGGTTCAAATGCGCCCCCTTTTCAGCTTGCGACCCGATCATTCCCACGTTTTGCGAAAAATCGGAATAATTTTTTCGTTTTCATGCCTTAGGACGGATTACGTCCCGACATCATTGTGTTGCGCCTGAACTGCGGTGACGGCGATCATGTGCAGGATGTCTTCGGACGAACAACCGCGCGACAGGTCGTTCGCGGGTTTCGCCAGCCCTTGCAGTACTGGGCCGATGGCCTCGACCCCACCGATGCGCTGGGCGATTTTATAGCCGAGGTTCCCAGCATTCAGGCTGGGGAAGACAAAGACATTTGCCTCACCCTTGAGCGGTGAGTCCGTGGCCTTGGTGGCGGCGACTTCGGGAACGAAGGCAGCGTCGAATTGCAGCTCTCCGTCGATCAGCAGGGTTGGGTCCTTGGCGCGTGCAATCTGTGTGGCCTCGACCACTTTGGAAACTTTGGGGTGGTCCGCGCTGCCCGAGGTAGAAAAGGACAGCATCGCAACCCGCGCTGTGTCGCCAGTCAGGGTGGTGTAGGAGTCAGCCGAGGCACGGGCGATTTCCGCCATCTCTCGCGCGTCAGGGTCCACGACCAGACCGCAATCGGCGAAGATGCGGGCGCCTTTGACGTCGTGATGGTCCTGACAGAACAGCATCAGGAAGAAGCTGGACACCATCGCGGCCTCGGGCGCGGTGCCGATGATCTGCAACGCGGCGCGCACGGTGTCCGAGGTGGTTTCGACCGCTCCGCCGACCGTGCCGTCGGCTATATCCTGTTGCACCAGCATGGCAGCATAGGTCAGGCGGTTGGCGATCTGCTGGCGCGCCTCATCCAGCGTCAGGCCCTTGTGCTTGCGCCGCTCATGCAGGGCCTGTGCAAGGCCGGGCGTCAGGTCAGAGGTGGCCGGGTCATGAATGTCGATCCAATCCGGGTCATATCCCTCGTGTGCGCTGAGAAGGGCCGAAACCTCGGCCCTGTCTCCGATCAGTATGATCCGCGCAACATTCTCTTTCACGGCCTTGACGGCCCCTTCGACAACGCGGGGATCGTCGCCCTCGGACAGGGCGATGATCTTGTCCGACGCGCTTGCTGTCCCGAGAATGGCGCGCAGAGGCTTCACGCGGATTACGCCCCGGCCTGCGGGGTCATGTCATCGGCGGTGACGCCTGCAACGGCCACTGGTTTCTTCATCGCGTCGCGGCGGAAGGGTTCACCCAGTTCTTGGTTGATCATGGCTTCGATCAGGGTAGTGATGCCGTTCTTCTGGTCCTCGATGGCCTGATTCAGGGCCGCTGTCAGCTCGTCCATGGTGCGTGCCACCACGCCTTTCAGACCGCACGCCTGCGCGATACCGGCGTAAGAGACCTTGGTGTCCAGCTCGGTGCCCACAAAGTTGTCGTCGAACCACAGGGTCGAGTTCCGTTTCTCCGCCCCCCACTGATAGTTGCGGAAGACGATCTGCGTAATCGCGGGCCATTCTTCGCGCCCAATGGCGGTCAGTTCGTTGACCGCGATGCCAAAGGCACCGTCACCCGCAAAGCCCACAACCGGCACGTCGGGGCAGCCGATCTTAGCCCCCATGATCGAGGGCAGGCCGTAGCCGCAGGGCCCGAACAGGCCCGGGGCCAGATATTTGCGGCCATCTTCGAAGGACGGATAAGCGTTGCCGATGGCGCAGTTATTGCCGATATCGGACGAGATGATCGCCTCTTTCGGCAGGGCGGACTGGATCGCGCGCCACGCCATGCGGGGGCTCATCCAGTCGGGCTTGGCTGCGCGAGCGCGCTGGTTCCATGTGGTGCCTGGATCGTCATCCTCGTGGTCCATGCTGGACAGTTGCTGCGCCCAAGCGGACTTTTTCTGAGCGATTTTCGCCTTGCGCTCATCGCGACCGGCGTCGCCAGCTGTGTCGCTGAGATTTGCCAGAATGCCATTGGCCACCTTGGCCGCATCGCCGATGATGCCAACCGAGACCTTTTTGGTCAGGCCGATCCTATCCGGGTTGATGTCGACCTGAATGATCTTGGCATCCGCCGGCCAGTATTCCATGCCGTAGCCCGGCAGTGTCGAGAACGGGTTCAGACGGGTGCCGAGGCACAGAACCACATCGGCCTCGCTAATCAGCTCCATACCCGCCTTTGAACCGTTATAGCCCAGCGGGCCAGCGAATAGCGGGTGCGAGCCGGGGAAGGCGTCATTGTGCTGGTAACCGACACATACCGGCGCATCCAGACGCTCGGCCAGGTCTTTCGACGCTTCGATGCCGCCTTCG
Source organism: Ruegeria sp. J8 (assembly GCF_056531925.1). Lineage (NCBI taxonomy): Bacteria > Pseudomonadati > Pseudomonadota > Alphaproteobacteria > Rhodobacterales > Roseobacteraceae > Ruegeria > Ruegeria sp. J8. The sequence goes on along the minus strand of NZ_JBQFMR010000009.1, from coordinate 62,622 downwards.
GACAGAACCACGCCCGCACCGTTCAGGATCACTGGATTCTTGGCGTTCGACAGCAGGTCGGCCGCCTGCGCCACGGCGCTTTCGCCGCCCGAGGGACGCTCGAATTCCACAATCGCGGGTAGGTCGACGTCGATAACTTGAGTCCACATATCGCGCGGGATGTTCAACTGCGCAGGGGCGCTGGCGCGTTTGGCCTGCATGATCACGCGGTTCAGAACCTCGCACACGCGGGTCGGATCGCGGACCTCTTCCTGATAGGCGACCATGTCTTCGAACAGTTTCATCTGCTCGACTTCCTGGAAACCACCCTGACCGATGGTCTTGTTCGCGGCCTGCGGCGTGACCAGCAGCAGCGGGGTGTGGTTCCAATAGGCGGTTTTGACGGCGGTGACAAAGTTGGTGATACCGGGGCCGTTCTGCGCGATCATCATCGACATCTTGCCGGTGGCGCGGGTATAGCCGTCGGCCATCATACCGGCGCTGCCTTCGTGTGCGCAGTCCCAGAACATGATCCCCGCTTTGGGGAACAGGTCTGAGATCGGCATCATGGCCGAGCCGATGATCCCGAACGCATGTTCGATCCCGTGCATTTGCAGAACCTTAACAAAGGCCTCTTCGGTGGTCATTTTCATCTGGTTGATCTCCGCGCATATATGAGTTTGGCCGGGCTGGCAGCCCCGCCTTTAGATATGGTTTTGGCGCAAGGGACAGGGTCGCGTTAGGGCCAGAAGTCAGGGCGGGTTAGGTCCAGATCGAAGTCAAGCTTTGCGGATCGTCTCGGCGATCCGTTTCACGCCTGGATCAATTCGGTCCTGTGGGATCGAAGAATAACCCAGACGATAGAAATTCCGCGGCCGGTTTGCGCCAGAAAAGAAGGGCGCGCCGGGCTCGATATGCACGCTCTGGTCTTGTAAGGCTCGGGCCAGATCGGTCGTGTCTATATGCTCGGGGGTTGACATCCACAGAGATGAGCCACCCATGATCCCCCGACCGGCGACGGTCAGACCATGGAGTTCAACCGCCTTGTCCATCGCTGCGCGTCGATACGCCAGCGCTTTGGACATGCGCCTGATCTGTGCATCGTAATGGCCAAGCGACAGGAAATAAGCCGCCGTGCGCTGGACATGCCCCGGCGGGTGGCGCAGAACCAGCGACCGAAGGGCGCGGGCTTCGCGGATGAACGGCGCGGACCCGACCATGTAGCCAAGGCGCAGTCCGGGAAACAGCGACTTCGAGAAGCTGCCTACATAGATCACCCGCCCGTCCTGATCCATGGATTTCAGCGCCGGAGAGGGTGCACCCAAAAAGGCCATCTCGAATTCATAGTCATCTTCGACCACCATCGCATCCAAAGCGCGGGCGCGCTCCAGCAACGCAGTGCGGCGTTCGATCGGCATGGTCGCGGTGGTGGGGCTTTGGTGGCTGGGGGTGGTAAAGATCACATCGGTCTGCTCGGGCAGCGCATCCGGTGGCAGCCCGTCACGGTCCACGGCGACCGGCGCCACTTTGCAGTCGGAATGGTTCAGCAGATCGCGCAGAGCATAATAGCAAGGGTCCTCGATCACCGCCGTTCGGTTGCGGTTCAATAAGATGCGCGAGGCCAACCACAATGCGTTCTGCGCGCCCAGCGTGATCAGAATCTCTTCGGGTCTTGCGGCGATCCCGCGGCGGGGTAGGGTATGGCGGGCGATGAATTCGACCAGAAGAGGGTCGTCCTGATCCACATAATCCCCGGTCAGGGAATCGAAATCCTTGTGCCCCAGCGCCCGCACCGCACACAGGCGCCAATTGGCATGATCGAACAGCGACCGGTCGGCCTGACCGTAGATGAACGGATAGCGGTAATCGCGCCAGTCGCTGGGCTTTGTCAGAGTGTCCCCGTCCGAAAACTTGCGCGCCAGGGCGGTGCTCCAATCCACAGTCTCGTCGCCGCGCGGGGTGGGCGTGTATTTCGGGGGAACCGGCGCGTTTTCCGACACATAATACCCCGACCGCCCCTTGGCTGTTAGATAGTCATTGGCCAGAAGTTCCGTATAGGCCAACGTCACCGTGATCCGGCTGACGCCCAGGTGGGCAGCCAGTTTGCGGGATGAGGGCAGTTTCTCACCCACATGAAAACGGCCCGACAGGATACCTTCGGCAATCATCTGCTGGATCTGCGCTTGCAGAGTGCCCTGACCGTTGAGTTCCAGAAAGAAAGTGTCGACCGATATCCCCATGCGTACCTTATAGGGTGGACTTATGGAGGGAGCAATCTGGACTTACGCATTTTTGACTGTTGACGGGGCGATACGAATAACCTAAATAACTAGAAATCTAGTTTAATGGAGTAGCGAAATGTGGGAAGCCGCCGCTGCGGGATTTTCTGCCATGGGCTCCGAGGCCCGGCTGAAGGTTCTAAAAACGCTGGTCCGCGCCGGTGAGGCCGGTCTGACGGTTGGAGAGATCCAGGACCGAACCGGGATTGCACCGTCAACGCTGGCACATCACCTGCGGTTTCTGGCCGCCGGAGGGGTGGTGCAGCAGGAGAAGATCGGCCGAACCACGATCAACCGCGCGAACTATGACGAGTTGAGGAAACTGGCGCAGTTTATCCTGTCCGAGTGCTGCGCCGACGAAGTGGGAAAGGCCGCAAACGATGGCTGAGCTAACACAAAACCCGAAGATTCCGGCGAAAGTTACGCTGGACCTGATCAAAACTCCTTGGGCGGTGATCGTGGTCATTCTGATTGGGGTCGCCGTTCTGGACCCGGCCAATTGGACCGAAGTGGTGACGTTTGCAGGCAAGGCTCTGGCGCATACCGGGCAGTATATCCTCTTTGCCGTGTTGTTACTGTCTTACCTCAAAGCCACCGGGGCCGAGGTCATGGTCGCGCGTGCCTTTGAGGGGCGCGAGACGCGGATGATTTTCCTCGCCGCTTTGTTCGGTGGCCTTGCCCCGTTCTGTTCCTGCGAGGTGATCCCCTTCATCGCCGGTCTGCTGGCGCTGGGCGCGCCTTTGTCGGCGGTGATGGCGTTTTGGTTGAGCTCACCGCTGATCGACCCGCCGACCCTGCTGATCACGGCGGGCGCGCTGGGTTGGCCGTTTGCCATAGGCAAGGCCGTCGCCGCCGTTGCTTTGGGCCTGTTCGGAGGCTTCGTGGTGCGCGCGCTGATGCGTGGCGGAGCGTTCGCGGAGCCTCTGCGCGTTTACAAACCCGCCGGGTGCTGCGGCTGTGGTCCGAAACAGGACGACAAGCCGGTCTGGAAATTCTGGCAGGAACCGGAACGCCGCACGCGGTTCCGAGCTGAATTTGTCCAGAACGGGATGTTCCTGCTGAAGTGGCTGGCTTTGGCCTATGTACTCGAGGCGCTTCTAGTTAGCTATGTGCCCGCCGACCTGATCGCGCGTGTGGTTGGGGGCGAAGGCATTGTGCCGATTGTCATCGCGGCGCTGGTCGGAATGCCTGCCTATCTGAACTCTTACGTCGCACCGCCGTTGCTGGCGGGGCTGACCGAGCAGGGCATGAGCGCAGGCGCTGCCATGTCGTTCATGATCGCAGGCGCGGTCAGCTCGATCCCGGCGATGGCGGCAGTGTGGTCGCTGGTCAAGCCACGGGTCTTTGCGACCTACCTTGGGCTGGGGATCACCGGGGCGATCATCGCAGGGGTTATCTTTCAGATGATCTAAAGGAAAAACCGCCCGGAGATGCCTCCGGGCGGTTTTGCTTATTGGTTGGCCTCGCAGAGGCTCGGCATTTTGAACCGGTACCGGGGCTCTTGGCTTTTGACGTAGACGCGTTTTTCGACGCAGGCGGTATCGCCGACGGTGCGAGCTACGTGTTCCTTGGATTCGTCGATCGAGATGGTGGACCCGTCGGGCAGTTGAACCGACGCGATGACGCCGTGTTTCAAGTCTCCATTCATCGGGGTCGCCGTCAGAACCGCAACCGTCAGGTACGAGTCGTGTTCGTGCGCGCCGTCATCGTTGAGTATCAGCAGCGCTGCTGCGACCGAGACTGTGCCGACGATCGCCACCATCAGCAGGCCCCATGTTTTCAGAAATGCATAGATCGACACCGCACGGTGCGGGCCGAAGACAGAGGACAAAGCATTCAGCATAGGTATCTCGTGCAAAAAAGCCCCGGCCGTTTCGGACCGGGGCTGATTAAGTATCAGAAGCGCGGATCTTCGTCTTCTTCCTCGTTGCCGCCGCCTTTGGGCAGGTTGAAGAAGCTGTCGGCGTCGATGATCGGCTCATCGTCTTTTTCCTCGACCGGGTCATCGGACAGCGAGAAGGTTTCCAGCCCCTCGATGGCGGTCGGGATTTTCGGTGCGGCGTCCATTTCCAGCGACTGTTCGGTCGAAACCAGCTTGCGGCGCTCATCATCGCTCATGACGCCACCTTCGGCGGCTTTCTTCGCGGCCGCTTTCTGGACAATCGCGTCCAGCTCGGACTGTTTGCACAGGCCCAACGCAACCGGGTCGATCGGCTGCATGTTAGCGATGTTCCAATGCGTGCGCTCGCGGATCGACTGGATGGTGGGCTTGGTGGTGCCGACCAGCTTGGCGATCTGTCCATCGCTCAGCTCGGGGTGGAACTTAACCAGCCACAGGATCGAGTTCGGACGGTCCTGGCGTTTGGACAGCGGGGTATAGCGCGGGCCACGGCGCTTTTCCTCACCTGCCGCAGCAGCGTTGAACTTGAGCTTCAGCTTGTGCAGCGGGTTGTTCTGGGCCGAGTCAATCTCGTCCTGGGTCAGCTGGTTGTTGGCGATGGGGTCGAAACCCTTGACGCCAGCAGCCACGTCGCCGTCTGCGATGCCCTGCACTTCAAGCTCGTGCATTCCTACGAAATCCGCGATCTGCTTGAAACTGATCGTGGTGTTGTCCACCAGCCAAACGGCGGTTGCTTTGGCCATAAGCGGTTTTGCCATCAGCCTGCCTCCTAATGCATACATCTGTCCCGTCGCCGGAATTCGGCGGCCCCGTGGTCTTGGGGCAGGTTTCCGTTGTCGGGGAACTTCGGGCCTATATAGTCGCGCAAAGGCAAGAAGGGAAGAGGCGAATGCGCCACGGGATTTTAGCGCTGGCATTGTGGGCGTTCAGCGGGCTGGCCGCACAGGCCGACGGCGAGAAGGCGGGTGTGTTCGACTACTACGTTCTGTCGCTCAGTTGGTCGCCCAACTGGTGCGCCCGCGTCGGCGATGCGCGCGGGTCCGACCAATGCGATGCGCGGCATGATCATGGCTGGATCCTACACGGGCTTTGGCCGCAATACCACAATGGCTGGCCGTCTTATTGCCCGACGGCCAAGGCGCCACCGTCGCGTGCGATGACGCGAGAGATGGCGGATATTCAAGGCACCTCTGGGCTGGCGTGGCACCAGTGGAAAAAGCACGGAACCTGTTCGGGCCTGTCTGCATTGGACTACTACGCCTTGTCGCGGCGGGCTTATGAGGGCGTCGCCCGTCCACAGGTGTTCCGTCAATTGGACGCTTCGGTCAAGCTGCCCGCCTCGGTGGTGGAAGAGGCGTTTCTCAAGGCCAACCCCGCGCTAGAGCGCGACATGATCACCGTCACCTGCAAACAGGGCTATATCGAAGAGGTCCGCCTGTGCCTGTCCCGCGATCTGTCGCCTGTGCCCTGTGGACTGGACGTGATCCGCGACTGCGCGGCCAAGGATGCGTTGTTCGATCCGATTCGCTAAAGCTTACGGTTCTGGCAATCCCGCGCATAGTCCAGCGCTTTGGCCGTGCCTTTAAGGTCAATCGCCATAACCACTTCGCCTACAGGGTTGTAGACGGTCATCGTCTTGTTTCTGGCGATAGCGTCCACAAAGCTGCGGTCGGTGAAAAAGACGGTGGCGCCGGGCACATCGCGCTGGTTGAACCCGATGGCAGTGGCATCAAAGCTCTGGCCGTCCAGTTCAAAACGGATCGGATAGCTTTCGCCCTGTTTGATATCACCCCAAGCCTTGTTGTAGACGGCAAAATACCCGCGATTGTCCAACGCATCATAGCCGATACGCACGACCGAGAGGTCCTGATACACCGTCTGGATCAAGCACCCGTTGCCGAGCGCGGGGTCCATCATGATGTTCCAGCCGTCGACAAAGCCTTTGTCGATTAGCTGCTGCGAAAACGCAGTAGTGGCTGTAAAGGCGGCAAGTGCGACAGCAAAAAGGCGTTTCATTACAGTTCCCAAAATCAAATGGACAAGGTCAAAGCCATAGTACACGCCGCGTGCGGCAGGCAAAGGCCATTCTTGACTGATGTCGCCGCGAAAGAACACCTATGTGCATGGCGGAACCCGGCTTTGCCTCGCCGCGGAGGCGCTTGAAACTTGGCTGTGGCACAATAGTTTTTGCACCTTAAAACAAGGAGCGAACAATGCCGCAACATCCAAGAACATTCTCTCACATCGGATTGTCTGTCCCAAACGTTGACGAGGCTGTACAGTTCTACTTCGAAGTCCTTGGTTTCTACGTGATCATGCCGCCGACCGATGTAGTAGAGGACGATACGGATATCGGTGTCATGTGTACCGATGTGTTTGGCCCGGAATGGAAAAAACTACGTATTGCACATCTCGCGACTGCTGATCGCATTGGGTTCGAGCTTTTCGAGTTTGACGGGAATTATGTACCGGAAAACAATATCGACTTTCGCCAGAATGGTACGTTCCATTTTTGCGTCCAAGACCCGGATGTCGAAGGTTTGGTGGAAAAAATCGTTGCAGCGGGAGGCAAGCAGCGGATGCCAATTCGATACTATTATCCCGGTGAGAAGCCCTACCGTATGGTCTATGTCGAAGACCCCTTTGGCATTGTCTTCGAGATTTATAGCCATTCCTACGAATTGACCTACTCTTCGGGGGCTTACACCTGACATATGAGACCGAAGCTTGTGTGTGGCCGGAAGGGGCCAAAGCGTTCCGGATGCTGCCGTTTTGCTTAGTTCAGAGCTCTTTTCGTGCCCTCAGTGCTGCCGTAATCGTCCCGTCATCCAGATAGTCCAGCTCGCCCCCAATCGGCACGCCTTGGGCCAGTGAGGTCAGGCGGACCTGCCCCTCCAACTGATCGGCTATGTAGTGGGCTGTGGTCTGGCCGTCTACGGTGACGTTCAGGGCGAGGATGACTTCGGTGATTCCTTCGGCCGTGACCCGGTCCTTGAGGTGCGGGATGCGCAGTTCGTCCGGGCCGACGCCGTCCAGTGCCGAGAGTGTCCCGCCCAGCACGTGATAGCGGCCTTTGAACACGCCTGCGCGTTCCATCGCCCAGAGGTCGGCTACGTCTTCGACTACGCACAGCTCTCCGGTGGCGCGGGCCTCGGCGTCGCAGATGTCACAGATGTCCATGGTGCCCACGTTGCCGCAGTTCAAGCATTCGCGGGCGGTGATGGCGACCTGCTGCATGGCGTCCGACAGGGGTGTCAGCAGCAGCGCACGTTTGCGGATCAGGTGCAGCACCGCGCGACGGGCCGAGCGGGGCCCAAGCCCCGGCAGTTTGGCCATCAGGTCGATCAGATTGTCGATGTCGCTGTTCGAACTCAACGCGTGTGCTCCTGCAAAAGGGCCGAGTTTGCGGGCCCGGCCTTTGGGTCGTCAGGAGTGTGTATCAGAACGGCAGCTTGATGTCTGCGGGCAGACCCATGCTTTCGGTCAGCTTGGCCATCTCTGCCTGCGCGCGTTCGGCGGCTTTGGTCTGTGCGTCCTTGATGGCGGCGAGGATCAGGTCTTCTACGACTTCCTTATCGTCGCCGTTGAAGATCGAGGGGTCGATGTCCAGACCTTTGAGTTCGCCCTTGGCGGTGGCAGTGGCTTTGACCAGACCTGCACCGGATTCGCCGACAACCATCAGATTGTTGAGTTCTTCCTGCATGTCGGTCATCTTGGTCTGCAGATCCTGCGCGGATTTCATCATCTTGGCCATATCGCCCAGACCGCCGAGTCCTTTGAGCATTACGTTTTCTCCTGCTAATCGGTTTGTCGCCTAGATACGGATAGCGCCCGTGCGGCACAAGGGGGCAGTGCCCTCCCGCCCGTCGTCGCGGTCTTTTGCAAGACCTCTCCTCCCGTTGGGCCCGGCAGAGCGCGGGCAACGCCCGCGCTCTGCCGGGCCCAAGGTCGCTCAGGGGTATCGGCGTCAGCCGATGGCCCGTGGCGGGCGCCGGAGGGTTAGTCCTCCTCGAACGGGTCCCATTCGTCTTCGACCTCGGGCAGGGCTTCGGTTTCGACCTTGGCGGCGCGTTCTTCGGGGGTTTCGATGCGTTTGATCTTGGCTTTGGGGAATTGAGCCAGCACCGCCTGCACCAGCGGGTGCTGTTCCGCCTCGGCTTTCAACGCCAGATCGGCGGCGTCGCGGATTTCGGCGATGGTTGCTGCCTTACCGTTGGCGACAATCGTCACCGCCCACCGATTGCCGGTCCAGCGTTGCAGTGCGGTACCCATGCGAGCGGCCAGGTCGGCTGGGGCCGAGTCCGTCGGTGTGAATTCAATCCGTCCGGGTTGGTACGAAACCAGCCGGACACCGTTTTCGACCTCGACCAGCAGTTTCACATCCCGGTTGGTGCGGATCAGTTCGACCACATGTTCGAAGGTCGGGTAGCGGGCCAGAGCCGTCTGCACATCCTGCGCCAGTGCCGCCGTCGGTGCACCTGCTCCGCCGCGTACGTGTGGCGCATAGGCAGAGGCCACGGGGGCCTGCACGGCGTGCGGTGGGGCGCTCATTCTGCCGCCGGGTCCGTCATTGGGTGACGGAGGCGGGGTGTCTTGCAAACGTTTGATCAACTCTTCCGGGCTGGGCAGGTCGGCAACATGGGTCAGGCGGATCACGGCCATCTCGGCGGCCATCATGGCGTTGGGGGCGGCTGAGACCTCTTCCAGAGCCTTCAATAACATCTGCCACATACGGGTCAGGACGCGCATCGGCAGGGCCTCTGCCATTTGCTGACCGCGCGCGCGTTCGTCGGGGGACACGGTCGGGTCTTCGGCGGCATCCGGCGTGATTTTCACGACCGAGACCCAATGGGTGATCTCGGCCAGATCGCGTAGCACGGCCAGCGGGTCGGCGCCTTCGGCATATTGCGCGCCAAGCTCAGTCAGCGCCCCGGCGGCGTCGCCGCGCAGGATCATGTCCATCAGGTCCAGCACTCGGCCACGGTCGGCTAAACCCAGCATCGCACGCACCTGATCGGCGCTGGTTTCCCCGGCACCGTGTGAAATCGCCTGATCCAGCAGAGAGGTCGCATCCCGCGCCGAGCCTTCAGCCGCGCGGGTGATCAACGCCATCGCGTCCTCGGCGATTTGCGCACCTTCGGCCTCAGCAATGCGGCGCAGCAAGCCGATCATGTCTTCGGGTTCGATCCGGCGCAGGTCGAACCGCTGGCAACGCGACAGAACCGTCACGGGTACTTTGCGAATCTCGGTGGTAGCAAAGATGAATTTCACATGCTCGGGTGGTTCCTCAAGCGTCTTGAGCAGCGCGTTGAAGGCGCTGGTCGACAGCATGTGGACCTCGTCGATGATGTAGATCTTGTAGCGGGCCGAGGCCGCGCGGTAGCGGACGCTGTCGATGATCTCGCGAATATCATTGACGCCGGTGCGGCTGGCGGCGTCCATCTCCATCACGTCCACATGGCGGCCCTCCATAATGGCCACACAATGTTCGCACTGGCCGCAGGGTTCGGTGGTCGGCTTGCCCTCGCCGTCGGGGCCGATGCAGTTCATACCCTTGGCGATGATACGGGCCGTGGTGGTTTTGCCGGTGCCGCGAATGCCGGTCATGATAAAGGCTTGCGCAATTCGATCCGCCTCGAACGCGTTTTTCAGCGTGCGTACCATGGCGTCCTGACCGACTAGATCGGCGAAGGTTTCCGGGCGGTATTTGCGGGCAAGAACCTGATAGGCGGGGCTGGGCGTGTCGGTCATATCTGCTCTGTCGGATTCGGAGTCCGATGCAGCGTAGTGACCCCTGCCGCCCACGTCCACAGCAGCAGCGCAGGAAATTCGATTTGCAAGCAAGGACGCAGGCGATACATCATCGGTGCAGATTGATCGGAACGTGCCATGAATAATTTCGCCATCTATTCCCTGCGACTGGGGCCGGGTCGTCTGGGGATATCTCCGCTGCCCGGCGCGGGAGGTGCCTATGCGGCCGATCTGAAGACGGTGCAGGACTGGCGACCGGATCTGGTGATTTCAATGACCACAAGCTCTGAGATGAAAAACCTGGGAGCGGCGGCGTTCGGTGGCGATCTGGAGCGGCACGGGGTCGAATGGGCTCACCTGCCGGTCCAGGATTTTGGTGCGCCGGATGCGCGGATACAGGCCATTTGGTCCAATGTCAGCCAGCGGGCCCGTGCGCTGCTGTCCGGCGGCGGAGGCGTTTTGGTCCATTGTCGGGGCGGCTGCGGGCGATCGGGTATGGTTGCTTTGCGGTTGATGACGGATAGCGGACTGCCCGCAGATACCGCTTTGCAGATGCTACGGACAGTACGTCCCTGCGCCGTCGAGACCGAGGCGCAGATGGTCTGGGCCACTTCGGCGGCCCGGACGGGCAGCTGAATTCAGGCTGAAAGCTGGTGTTCGGTCGGCGCGGCTGGCTGGGGCGCCGTGGTAACCACTTCCATCATCGCGCAGGGCGGTGTCGGCAAAAGGCTGGCTGCGTGGGCGGTGAAATCTGCTCCGAACAACATATCCGCATAGCGATCCAGCCGCTCGGCCGGAGTGTCGGCGGCCACACCGCAGAACACCCGGATCTGATCGGGTTGGGCGCGAAACCGGGCCGAGCACCCTTCGGCGCAATGGGTCAAGTCGCTGCTGCCTTCGATCTCGAACGCATCGGTTGTTGCCGGACGGGCCGTGGCCATTGCATCCGTCAGGGCGCGTGCCATTCGGGCCAGTGCCGGGCAGGGGGCGCCGGTTTTTTGGCATACCGTCGCGGTGAATTCGTGGGTCTTGGTCTTCCAGATCATGATGCGCCCTCCGCGCGCTGGACGAGGGGCATGGATCAGGTGTGACAGCGTGCTGACGACCTGTCCCGGACACCCCGCCCGAGTTTCGGTTTTCGTTCGATGGCAGGTCTCCTGACTTGCGGGTCGTGGCTTTGCCGACCTTCCCAGCCTTTCGGCCAGTGGTATCTCGGCATTGCTCACCGCTTACAGTTGCGGGGGCAGTCTCGGCCTTGATCCGTTCCGGCAATGCCGGGCAGGATCGCACCGTGTTCCCTTTTCATCCCGCCCCGTGACCGGGGACGAGAACCATCACGCCATCGCTAGCGGTTGAGCGGGCTTCGAGTCAAGCGCCATTGAATCCCGGCGCGACGTTGGGTCAATTTCCCCACGGCTTGACTCTGATGACGGAACAGGGCCGACTGCGCGGGTGAACTAAACAGTTTAGAACATGAGGCGCGGGCGATGTTGGACAATACGCATTCTGTTTTGACCGAAGATGTCCAGTTTCCGTCCGGTCCGGCGATGCTGTCGGGGCGGCTCTATCTGCCTGCTCTGCCTCCCAAGACAGTTGTGATGATCCATGCAGCGACCGGCGTGCCCCGCGACTATTATCAGCATTTTGCCCATTGGCTGGCGGCCGAGCAGGGTATGGCTTGTCTGACCTATGACTATCGGGATTTCGGCCATTCGCTGACCGGCCGATTGCAGGACTCGCAGGTAACTATGGCGGACTGGGCGCTGGTCGACATGCCCGCCGCCCGCGCGGAAATGCGCAGACGCTTCCCGGACGCGGAACAATGGAGCATCGGCCATTCCGTTGGTGGAATGCTGGGCCCGGTTCAGCCGGATATCGCGCAGATTGACCGCATGATCTGTGTTTGCTCCGGGCTTGTCACTCTGTCTGATCACCCGTGGCCGTACAAGGCGCTGGCGGGGTTGTTCTGGTATGGCCATGCGCCGCTGGTTGTCAAAGCGGCGGGGTATTTGCCGGGCAGGGCTTTGGGTTTTGGGGCTGACCTGCCCGCGCGGGTCTACTGGCAGTGGCGTAAATGGTGCACGGCACCGACGAACTACCTGCCCGATTTGGGCAAGACCCTGCCCGAGGCGCACTGGGCCGGGCAGGGAGTGCCGGTCGATCTGATCGCATTCGACGACGATCAGGTGGTGCCGCCCAAAGCGGTGTGGCGCCTGGCCGAGCTTTATGGCCCGAATGCGCGGCGTAGGTTGTTGTCACTGTCAGATTTTGGGGTGAAAGAGATCGGGCATATCGGCGTGTTCGCCCGTCGCAACGCAGCGGTCTGGCCGCAGCTTATTGCCCAGGATCATGTGGTAGATAAGTGAGAGGTTGGACATCGACCCAAGCGGGGCTCGTTGTGGCTGCTTCCTTCCGGACCTGACCAGGTTGGCGAGGCGCTCGCCCGCGCCAACCTCTCAGCACGCGATATAGGCAAGTGCGCGGCAAATGACAACCCGTCAGAGCGTCAAATGGATCATCAGAAAACCGGCCTCGTCCTCTCCGGCGATGTTTGGTGCAAATTCTGAGATGTCGTCCAGATGGTTCCGGGCCTTGTGGCCAGTACGCAGAACCGCCACCGCCCCGGCCACGGGGGACAGACGGAACGGACGCTCGAACACGGTGCCGGAATGAGGCCCGGCAGTCACGTAGTTTTTGACCAGATCTTGTAGAGGCAGAATCGGCAGCGGAACGCGCGTCGCCCGCCCGGCAAAGGGGAAGTGCCCACCGCCATTTGCGCGGTAATTATTCAACGCCACCACAAAAGTCTGCTCTGCATCCAAGGGTTGGCCTTCGAAACGAATCTCGCGGACGCGGCGGGCCGATGGGTGCAAAAGTGCCCCATCTGCGCCAAACCGAGCGGGCTGGCTAAGGTCGATCCGGTATGTCAGCCCATGCAGGACGTCAAAATTATGCCCCGCGCGGTCCGAGGCCAGCAGATCGCATCGTTGGCCGGGGATCATCCTGTTAAAGACGCCTGCGGACATTTCCAGCCAGTCTTCGATTTGCGAACCGGTGACCGCGACGGCCATCATCTCATCGGGAAAGACGTTCAAGTCCGTCACATGGCGCAGGCAGATTTCCCCGGCCGGGACGTCGGTAAAGAACCGAGGCCCGGCACGCCCGCCGAATTTCGACGGGGACACGGCAGACAGGATTGGGCAGTCCCGATAGTCCGTATCCTTTAGAAAAGGTCGCAACGCGAGGGTTTGAGCGGCGGCCACGAAAGCCAAGCCCCGGTCATAGCCGCAAAAGCTGAAATAGCTGTGCATGTGCTGCTGTACCTGTCCCACAGGTTCGGCCACCCGCCGCCGCGTCTCGGCGTGGCCGGTGGCAAGTAGCTGCGTCAGTGCGGCGTCTTCATCTGACGCCTCTGTCGAAACTGAACGCACCTGCGCGTGTCCATGAAATACCTGCCATCGGTCGTCCAGTGATGTGCCGAGGGTCAGGTCGATGACGCCCAGATATGACCCCGCCGCACCGGGCATCACGACGGGGGTGCTGTGCACCAGCCCGCGATCAACGTCGATATAGCCGCTGTATTCTTGTTCAGGGCTGGGAAAAACCATATGGGAATGCCCGCCCGCAATGGCGTCGATCCCGTCGATGGCGGCCAACGGTACCAACGCGTTTTCCATGCCGGGCGTGTCTTGCGCCGGACCGAACCCCGTATGCGCCAGCGCCACAACGATATCGCAGCCCAGTTCGTGCAGTTCAGCGACTTTGCGGCGCGCACAGTCAAGGATGTCGTCGATCTGAACCGCACCTGCCAGCTTGTGCGCCTCCCATTTTGCGGTCTGGGGGGGCAGGACCGAGAATATGCCGATTGCAAGCTCGTGCGCGTGCCCTTGGATTTCGACCTCACGCCTGACAATCGTGTGCTCCTGCCAGACCTGCGGGCTGGAAGATTTGTGCGCATTGCTGCACAGAACAGGGCAGGGAGCTTGCTGCATGATCTGGTCCAGCACGTTCAGACCAAAGCCAAAATCGTGATTGCCCAGCCCTATGGCATCATAGCCCAGAAGGTCGAAGGCCTGCATCAGAACATGGCGCTCGGGGTGTTGAGCCACGGCCCAGTCGCCCAGCGGCGTGCCCTGGACCGAGTCGCCATTGTCCACCAGCAGAACCAACCCGTCCTGTACCTCGCTTCGGGCCTTGCGGATCAGGTCTGCGGTCCGGGTCAGGCCAATCGTCGGTTCGTGCCTGTCAGTGTAATAGTCATACGCCGTCAGATTCATATGCAGATCGGACGTGGCCAGAATTCGCAGTTGGACGGTTTGAGAAGAAGGAAAAGTCGGCACTACTCTACTTTAGGCAGTTTTATGTTAATCATTTTCAACAAAAAGAGTGTTGCGTGTAAATTTCAAGGCGGACCTGCGGTCTTTCAGCGGCAGCGGGTGTTTTTTCGGAGTTCCATGAATACCCATTGCAACCCCAGAACCATCGTGGCAGCCCTATGCGCACAATCTGGGGGGCATGCAATGAAGAATGCAGAGTTTGTGACGTTCGGCGGATCAGGGCTGGACCGTGCGGCGCATATTCGGGGCGATGCCGACGCGCTGGCTGGCCTGGTGGCGGACCCGAATGCCAAATGCCTGCTGATATGGCGCGGCAAACCCCTTGTAGAGGGTGAGGCTTCGGATCGGTTGGGTCTGATCCCGGTGTCTCATGCGCTGGTCGAAAAAGGACCAGGCGGAGTTGCGGATGGGCTGATTTTTCTGGGCCTGTCGGATGGTGTCCCGGTCTTTGCTGCCGATATCTCGAATTGGGAACCTGACGGGCAGGATTTGTCTGAAGTAGGTGGTTTCGTGGATGGCTCGGAACAGCAGCATCCTGACCTGCCAGACAGGTTCGTATTTGCCGAGCTGCGCCGGATCATGACGTGGCTGTCCCCGCGTGATGCCGAGCTTGCGGCGACCGCCAAGGCGGTGATCGGCTGGCACGAAACCCATAAATTCTGCGCCCGCTGTGGCGCGGCCAGCGCGATGACGCAGGCCGGATGGCAACGAAGCTGCCCCACGTGTAGCGGCCAGCACTTTCCGCGCACGGACCCGGTGGTGATCATGCTGATCACCCATGGGGACTCGGTACTGATGGGGCGGTCTCCGGGTTGGCCCGAGGGGATGTATTCGCTGCTGGCGGGTTTTGTCGAACCCGGCGAAACGCTCGAAGCTGCTGTGCGCCGCGAAGTGTTCGAAGAGGCGGGCGTGCCCGTCGGCGCTGTCACCTATCTGTCCAGCCAGCCCTGGCCCTTCCCGGCCTCTTTGATGTTTGGTTGCGCGGGCCAGGCGCTGTCGCGTGACATCTCGATTGATCCCGTTGAAATTGAAGATGCCATGTGGGTCAGCAAGTCCGAGATGATGCAGGCCTTTGCCGGTGAGCACCCGGTTCTGAAACCTGCCCGCAAAGGGGCCATTGCACATTTCCTGTTGCAGAACTGGCTTGCAGATACGCTGGACTGACGAAATAGAAACGCAATAGGTCAACGAACTAAAGGTCGGAATGCAGTTCACAGTACAGGAAGATATTCAGGCACCGATCAACGCCGTTTTCGAAATGGTCGCCGATTTCGAACGGTTCGAACGTATGGCCATGCGCCGCGGGATCGAGGTGCGGCGGCTGTCCGGCCACATGGGGGTGGTGCCGGGCACCAAATGGCAGGCCGACTTCACCCTGCGGGGCAAGCCACGCCATGTTGAGATAACAATGGCACACAGCGACCCGCCCGCGCAAATGCGGTTCGAGGCAATCGGCAAAGGGGTCGGCGGTGTCACTGAGGTTGATCTTCTGGCTCTGTCCCAACGCCGTACCCGGTTAAGCGTGGATGTAACGCTGACGGCCAAATCCCTGCCCGCGCGGCTGTTTCTGCAATCGCTGCGGCTGGGCAAATCGCGGTTCCGGGCCCGGTTCCAATCCCGACTGACCGAATTCGCCCGCGAGATGGAGGAACGACACCTGCACGGGTCGTAAAACCGATATGAGCGATCTGATCCTGAGACAGGCAACCTCATACGACGCGCCGGGTATTGCTGGAGTGTTGCAAGCCCTTGTTTTGGCAGACAAGCGCAGCAAACCGGCAGATGCCGGGTTCGCCGAAACGCACTATGTCTCTCATCCCGGTCAGATTCAGTGCTTTCTGACGTTGGACGGGGACGAGGTGCTGGGGTTTCAATCGCTGAAGCAAGCGGTAGAGGGCAACCCCTATGGCGCGCCTGTCGGCTGGGGATTGATCGGCACGCATATTCGCCCTTCGGCGGCTCGGCGCGGGGTCGGTCGGGCGTTGTTTCAGGAAACCCTGAAAGCTGCCCGTGCGGCAGGCCTTGTGGCGATCGACGCGACGATCGGCGTCAACAATGCGGAAGGGCTGGCCTATTATCAGGCAAGGGGGTTCGTGGACTGCCGCCGAATTGACGGCGCGCGCCGCAAATCCTTCACCTTGTGACCGCCGCCGGGTAAACGCCTAGCACTTCGACATTTGTGGTGAAATGCTCCAGCTCTTCCATCGCCAGTTGCACATTGCGGTCGTCGGGGTGCCCCACGATATCGGCATAGAACTGCGTGGCGGTGAATGAGCCGTCGACCATATAGCTTTCCAGCTTGGTCATGTTGATCCCATTCGTGGCAAACCCGCCCATCGCTTTATATAGCGCGGCAGGGATGTTGCGGACCTGAAAGACGAAGCTGGTGATCATTCCGTGTTCACCGCGCCGCGTGCGGTCTTCCTCGCGTGACATTACAAGGAAGCGGGTGGTGTTGTCGTCATTGTCCTCGATATGTCGGGCCAGAACGTTGAGGCCATAAATCTCTCCGGCCAGTTCGCTGGCCAGCGCGGCCGAGTGAAGTTCGCCCTGTTCGGACACTTCGCGCGCGGCGCGGGCATTATCGGGGCTGACGCGCCCGTGGATGTTGTGCTGTTTCAGAAAGCCCGCGCATTGGGGCAGCAGAACCAGATGGGAATGGGCCTCGGTAATGTCGTCCAGCGTGGCACCCGGAACGGCCAGCAGGTTGATATGGACGCGGACAAAGGCCTCATCAATGATGTGCAGCCCGCTATGAGGCAGCAGGCGGTGGATATCGGCCACGCGCCCATAGGTCGTGTTCTCAACCGGCAGCATCGCCAGATCCGCCGCGCCCGAGCGCACCGATTCGATCACATCCTCGAAAGTGCGGCAGGGCAGGGCCTCCATATCGGGGCGTGCGTTACGGCAGGCCTCGTGACTATAGGCGCCGGGCTCCCCCTGAAATGCGATACGTTTGGTCATTTGGTCGATTCCGTGCAACAAGTTCCAGAATTGGGCGTTTAGTCGCGGTGTCTATACCTTGCCTCTTGTCAGGGGAAGCCTTAGACACCCCGCAGACAGCTGAAATGGACTCGCGATCAATGTTCGACACGATGACAGTTACCAAGGCCGCCGCAGGCCTGTTTGGCACCTTCCTGGTGCTGCTTCTGGCCAAATGGGCCGCCGAAGGCCTGTACCATGCCGATGGTCATGGCGAGACGGCCTCTTACATCATTGAAACCGAAAGCGCAGGCGAAAGCGCCGACGGTGAGGAAGTGGTGTTCGAAGACCTGCTGGCCGCAGCCGACCCGGAAAAAGGCGCACGCGTTTTCCGTAAATGCACCGCTTGCCACAAGCTGGAAGACGGCGCGAACGGCACAGGCCCTTATCTGTATGGCATCGTTGACCGTCCGGTCGCGTCGGCCAATGGCTTCACCGGCTACTCGGCCTCGATGCAGGCCCATGGCGGCAACTGGACGCCCGAAGCGCTGGACGCCTTCCTTGAGCGCCCGAGCGCCTATATTTCCGGCACATCCATGAGCTTCGCGGGCCTGAAAAAGCCGCAAGAGCGTGCCGACCTGATTGCCTATTTGCAGACCATCGGCAACTGATCCTGCGAATAACCCGAAAAAAAAGGCCGCTGCCCCGTGCAGCGGCTTTTTTTGTCTAAACAGAACTTCACAAAGCGCTCACGCATTCTAAACTTGAATTTGTAAGTGCTGGTATTTTAGCTGGCGAACGCAAGATTAAAACACGTGATGCAACAGGGGATGAGCAACATGAGGTCCAACCGGGAAATCGTTCAGGCGCGTGTATTGGATTTCAGAGGCGGGCTTTGGGCTCTGATGGCCGGTATGGTCATGGTGATGTTGATGGCACTGCCGGGGCGGGCCGAGGAAACGATCATCAAAAGTCACGGTTTCTCGGAATTTGGTGATCTAAAATATCCCGAAGGCTTTGCGCATTTCGCCTACGTCAACCCGAACGCCCCGCGCGGAGGAGAGCTTTCCTATGCCGCGCAGGGCACGTTTGACAGTTTCAATCCCTTCACCCGGCAGGGGCGAGCGGGCGCACGATCCGCAGACCAATACGAATCCCTGTTGATCGAATCTTATGACGAGCCTGCCTCTTATTACGGCTTGCTGGCGGAGAGTCTCGAATACCCGGAAAGTCAGGAATGGGTCATTTTCAATATGCGGCCCGAGGCACGGTTTTCTGATGGAACGCCAGTCACGGCAGAGGACGTCGTGTTTTCTCACAATCTGCTTTTAGATCAGGGTTTGAAATCTTACGCCGAGGCCGTTCGCAAGCGTATCCCCCGCGCCGAGGCATTGGATGAACATCGCGTAAAATTCTACTTTGCCCCTGATATCCCGCGCCGGGCGCTGATCTCTCAGGTTGGTGGCACGCCGGTGTTTTCCAAGGCGTGGTTCGAGGCAGACCCGGAAAACCGCCGTCTGGACAAATCTCGCCTTGAACCAGGCATCGGGTCGGCCCCCTATCTTCTGGACAGCTACGACATCAACCGACGCATCGTTTACAAGCGCAATCCCGACTATTGGGGCGATGAGATCAATGTGAATGTGGGTCGGAACAACTATGACACCATCCGCATCGAGTATTTCAGCGACTCGATTGCCGCGATGGAGGGGTTCAAGGCCGGAACATTCACTCTTCGGCAGGAAAACAACTCGAAAAGCTGGGCGACGGCTTATGATTTCCCGGCGATTGCAAATGGCAATGTCCTGCGGGTCGAGCTTGAGGACGGCAACGTCCCGTCGGCCTCTGGTTTTATCATGAACCTTGACCGGCCTCAGTTTCAGGACCCCCGCGTGCGCGAGGCGGTTCAACTGGGCTATAACTTCGAATGGACCAATGAAAGCCTGCAATATGGCCTGTTCCAGCAGCGCGATTCGTTCTGGCAAGGCACGCATCTTGAGGCAACCGGCCTGCCCGAAGGGCGTGAGCTTGAGGTGCTGCAAAGTCTAGGCGATGCGGTGGACCCTGCTGTGCTGACCGAAGAACCGGTCTCGGCCCATGACTCGCGCCCGGCCCGTCAGAATGACCGCCGCAACCTGCGTGCTGCGATGCAACTGTTGGATGAGGCGGGCTGGAAAGTCGGAGACAACGGCATCCGCAGCAATGACAATGGCGAAGTTCTGAAGATCGAGTTTCTGTCGGACCAGCCCACTTTGGATCGGATTATCCAACCATTTGTCGACAACCTGCGCGCCATGGGGATTGATGCGACCTATAACCGGGTCGACAACGCTCAGTTCACACTGCGCCGTCGGGATCGGGATTTCGACATGATCTTTGGCGGCTATCCGACCTCGTTGCAGCCATCCACAGGGCTCTATCAGCAGTTCGGGACCGAGGCAGCCGCGTATTCGGTGTTTAACCCGTCGGGCGCGCATGGCCCCGATATCGAACCGCTGATCGACAATATCGTCGCCGCGACTGACAGCGAAGAACTGCACGCCAATGTGCGGGCGCTGGATCGTGTGCTGCGGGCCAAGCGGATCATGGTTCCCACCTGGTTTCTGGGTAAATACTGGGTCGCCTACTGGGACATGTACGAGCACCCTGCGAACCTGCCGCCCTATGCGCTGGGCGTCGAGGACCTGTGGTGGATCAACGCCGAGAAAGAAGCCGAGTTGAAATCCTCGGGCGCCTTGAGGTAATCCGCCCTCATGGGAGCATATATTCTAAGACGTCTGTTGCTGGTCATCCCCACTTTGCTTGGGATTATGATCGTCAACTTTACGCTGGTTCAGTTCGTTCCGGGCGGCCCGATTGAACAGATTATCGCCCAGATGGAAGGTGGGGGTGATGTGTTCGAAGGCATTGCCGGCGGCGGCAGCGATATCGAGCAGCAAACCGGCGGCGCGAATGACCGCTATATCGGTGCGCGTGGGTTGCCGCCCGAGTTCATTGAAGAGTTGGAAAAAGAATTCGGATTCGACAAACCTCCGGTCGAGCGGTTTCTGGACATGATGGGCAACTATCTGACGCTGGATTTCGGCGAGAGCTATTTCCGGTCGATCAGCGTGATTGATCTGGTGCTGGAGAAAATGCCGGTGTCGATCTCGTTGGGGCTGTGGTCAACGTTGATTGCTTATCTGGTGTCGATCCCGTTGGGAATTCGCAAGGCGATGAAGGATGGTTCGACCTTTGATACCTGGACCAGCGGGGCAATCATCGTGGCCTATGCCATCCCCGGTTTCCTGTTTGCGATCTTGTTGCTGGTGCTGTTTGCCGGTGGCTCCTACTGGCAGATTTTCCCGCTGCGAGGGCTGACCTCGGACAATTGGGATGACCTCAGCGCGGTGGGCAAGGTGCTGGATTATTTCTGGCATATCGCTTTGCCGATCATTGCTCTGACAATCTCTGCCTTTGCGACGCTGACTTTGCTGACCAAGAACTCGTTCCTGGACGAGATCAAAAAGCAATATGTGATGACCGCCCGCGCCAAGGGCCTGAACGAGCGCAGGGTGCTCTATGGTCACGTGTTCCGTAACGCGATGCTGATCGTGATCGCGGGTTTCCCGGCAGTGTTCATTGGCGTGTTCTTTGGTGGGTCAATCATTATCGAGACGATCTTCTCGCTGGACGGTCTGGGCCGTCTGGGATTCGAGGCCGCAGTGGCGCGCGACTATCCGGTGATCTTTGGGACACTGTTCATCTTTGGTCTGATGGGGCTGGTTGTCGGCATCATCAGCGACCTGATGTATGTGCTGGTCGACCCGCGCATCGATTTCGAAAAGCGGGAGGGGTAAATGGCACTGTCCCCACTCAACCAGCGCCGCTGGCGCAATTTCCGCCGAAACGGACGGGCCTTCTGGTCGCTGATCATCTTCTCGGTGCTGTTCGGCCTGTCGTTGTTTGCCGAATTCATTGCCAATGACAAACCCATTCTGGTGAACTACCGGGGTGAGTATTTCACGCCGATCTTCAACTTCTATCCCGAAACGGCCTTTGGCGGCGACTTCCAGACCGAGGCGATCTATCGCGACCCCGAGGTTCAGTGTCTGATCGACAGCGGCGGGATCGAAGATTGCTTTGACGATCCCGAAGGCATCATTGAACAAATTCAGGCCGGAACATACGAGGCCGAAGGGTTCGAGCGTGGCTGGGCTATCTGGCCGCTGATCCCCTATTCCTTCAACACCAGCGTGGATCGCCCCGGCGCGGCTCCGCTGCCGCCCAACGGGCAGAACCTGCTGGGCACGGATGACACCAAGCGCGATGTGCTGGCACGGGTGATTTACGGGTTCCGCCTGTCGATCCTGTTCACACTGATGGTCACCGGCGCGGCCAGCATCATAGGCATTTTTGCAGGGGCCATTCAGGGCTTCTTTGGTGGCTGGCTCGACCTGATTTTCCAACGCGTGATCGAGATCTGGTCGGCCACGCCCTCACTTTACGTGATCATCATCATGTTCGCCATTCTGGGCCGAAGTTTCTGGCTACTGGTGGCGCTGATGATTCTGTTCAGTTGGACCGGCCTTGTTGGCGTCGTTCGTGCTGAATTCCTGCGGGCGCGCAACCTTGAATATGTGCGGGCGGCGCGGGCGCTGGGTGTGGGCAACATGACCATCATGTTCCGCCATATGCTGCCCAACGCGATGGTAGCCACGCTGACCTTCATGCCCTTCATCGTCACAGGTACGATTGCCGGGTTGGCCTCGCTGGACTTTCTGGGGTTTGGCCTGCCGTCCTCGGCTCCGTCGCTGGGTGAGCTGACTTTGCAAGCGAAACAGAACCTGCAAGCGCCGTGGCTGGCTTTCACCGCGTTTTTCACCTTTGCCATCATGCTGTCGCTGCTGGTCTTCATCTTTGAAGGCGTGCGGGATGCGTTTGATCCCAGAAAGACCTTCTCATGAGCCTTTTGGATGTGAAAAACCTCAAGGTCTCGTTCAAGCAGGACGGGCAGGTCTCTACTGCGGTCAAAGGCGTGTCGTTCACCGTGGATCGCGGGGAAACGGTTGCACTGGTGGGCGAATCCGGCTCGGGGAAGTCGGTGACCGCGCTCAGCACCGTGTCGCTGTTGGGCGACAGCGCGATTGTCGAAGGCTCGGTCACCTATGACGGGGATGAGATGATCGGCGCCGCGCCAGCCAAGCTGATGGATGTGCGCGGCAACGATATCAGCTTTATCTTCCAGGAGCCGATGACCTCGCTGAACCCGTTGCACACGATCCAGAAACAGATGGCGGAATCGCTTGCGCTGCATCAGGGCGTCACAGGGGACGCCGCGCGCGAACGGATTGTCGAGCTGCTGACCAAGGTTGGCATCCGCGACCCGCGCGAGCGTTTGGACAGCTACCCGCACCAACTGTCCGGCGGACAACGTCAGCGGGTCATGATCGCCATGGCGCTGGCCAACAAACCCGACATCCTGATCGCGGATGAGCCCACAACAGCGCTAGATGTGACCATTCAGGCGCAAATCCTGGAACTGCTGGCCGAATTGCAGAAATCCGAGAATATGGGGATGCTGTTCATCACCCATGACCTTGGTATCGTGCGCCGCATCGCTGACCGGGTTTGCGTGATGAAGGATGGCGAGATCGTGGAATCCGGCGTGACATCCGAGATCTTCGATAACCCGCAGCATCCCTATACGCGCAAATTGCTGGCCGCCGAACCTTCGGGTCATCCCGATCCTGTGGCGACTGACGCCGAAGAGGTCGCGCGCACCGATCACCTGAAGGTTTGGTTCCCGATTCAGCGCGGCTTGCTGAAACGAACCGTGGGTCACGTGAAGGCCGTGAACGACGCTACGCTCAGCGTGCGGGCGGGTGAGACGCTGGGCATCGTGGGTGAAAGCGGCTCGGGCAAGACGACATTGGCACTGGCGATCATGCGGCTGATCGCGTCCGAGGGTGGGATCACCTTCCGTGATCAGGACGTGCGCCGCTGGTCCACGCGCGAGTTGCGACGGCTGCGCAAAGATATGCAGATCGTGTTTCAGGACCCGTTCGGCAGCCTCAGCCCGCGGATGACCTGCATGCAGATCATTGCCGAGGGGTTGGCGATCCACAAGGTCGACCCGCACCGCGCCCCGCGTGACCTGGTGGCCGAAGTGATGACCGAGGTGGGCCTCGACCCCGCCGCGATGGACCGTTATCCGCATGAGTTTTCAGGTGGTCAACGTCAGCGCATTGCCATTGCCCGCGCGATGATCCTGCGGCCCAAGCTTCTGGTTTTGGATGAACCAACTAGCGCGCTAGATATGACCGTGCAGGTGCAGATCGTCGATCTGCTGCGCGATCTACAACGCAAATACGGGTTGGCCTATCTGTTCATCAGCCACGATCTAAAGGTTGTGCGCGCCATGTCGCACAATGTGATCGTCATGCGCAACGGTGACGTGGTCGAGATGGGCGCGGCTGAAGACCTGTTCGAGAATGCCCAGACAGAATATACCCGCGAACTTATTGCGGCAGCGGGCTGAAAACAGCCCGCGCCGTGTGTCAGGCGTTGGCTGTTTCCCGGACCGCTGCTTTGGGAACCGGGCCGCGCAACTCTTCATAGTGATCAAAGCTCAGCTTGACCCATCCTGTGCCACGCGTGGCGCTGGCCAGGCTGCGGTGCAACTCGTCCTGCGCCACTGCGGGAAGCTGGGCGTTGAAGATCTCCCAGCCCGAGGCGTTGGGATTGCCCTCAAACCCAAGAACCTGCCCCTGTAGCGAGCTGATCGTGGGCACCAGATCGCCCACGAAATCCGAGGGCAGGTGGATCTCCGCATTCAGGATCGGTTGCAGCACCACGGGCTTGGCCTGTGGCAAGGCCTCGCGCACCGCGTTCTTGCCTGCGGTACGGAAGGCATAGTCGGAACTATCCACATTGTGGTGTTTACCGTCGCTGAGCGTGACTTTGACATCGACCACAGGGAAGCCCTCGGGTCCCTGCACTAGCGCGTCTTTTGCACCATGCTCGACCGAAGGGATATAGTTGCGAGGGACCGCGCCGCCTTTGACCACCTCTTCAAACTGGAATCCCGTGCCACGCGGCATTGGCGCGATCGAGATCACTACATCGGCAAACTGCCCCGCCCCGCCGGATTGCTTACGGTGGCGGTGGCGATGTTCGACGGGCGCACGGATAGTCTCGCGATAGGCGGTCTCGACTGGGTCGGCCTCAATCTCGATACCGAAATCCTCGGCCAGCTTCGCCGTCACGCGGCGCATGTGCTGCGGACCTTGCGAGCCCAGTACCGAATGACCACTCAGCTCGTCCTGATCCAGATGCAGGCCGGGGTCGATCTCGACCAGCCGCGCCAATGCGTTGGACAGACGTACATCGTCCCGCTCATGCGATGGTGAGACGACCTGACGATGCGCGGCCGGATGGGACCAGGCCCATTCCGGCAGGGCGGTTGCGCCCTTGCTGTCATAGATATTACCGGGATTCAGATGGTCGGATTTCACCGCCAATCCGATTTGTCCAGCCTCCAGCGTGGCGATCTGGGTTTTGGCATCCAGCGTCGTCAGGTTGCCGACGGTTTCGCCGCCCAACGCTTCGTGAGCCTTGACGCCGTCACCAAGCCCGCGCAGCACGATGATCTTGCCGATATGCTTTTTCACATCAGCAAATCCGGCAATGGCGCGCGCGTTTTCGGCAGCCTCGTCCCGGTCGGCGGCGATGTTGAACTCGGGCGCTTCGTGCCGCAGGGCCTTCATCAGCCGGGTCAGGCCGTTGCCGTGGCTGGCGGCCCCCAAACAGGCGGGGATCAGTTGGTGGTTTTGCAAAACCTGTGCCGCCAGATCGTAAACCTCGCCACTGGGGGGCTGTTTGTCCTCGATCAGTTGCTCCAGCAAATGATCGTCAAAGTCCGACAGCGTTTCCAACAGCTCGGTCCGCGCCTCTTGTTCACGATCTTCAACGGATTGCGGCAGCTCGATCAGGGCCGAGGGTTGGCCTTCCTGATACTTCCACGCCCGCTCCGAGATCAGATCGACCGCACCGACAATCGTGTCGCCTTCGCGGATGGGTACCTGTCGCAAGGCGATGTGGTGTGTGCAATAGGTCTGCAGTGCCGAGATGATATCGCGGATGCGGCCATTGGGGCTGTCCATGCGGTTGATGAACAGAAAACAAGGAATGCCTGCCTCTTCCACCAGGCGCAGATAGGGCGCACACAGGACGGCTGCATCCGGGTCGGGTGGGACGACCACCACTGCTGCGTCCGAAATGGCCATGGCGGGGCCGACATAGCCCAGATTGTCGCCGCCTCCGTCGACGTCGATGGCGCACCATGGCTCGTCCAAGTAAGAAAAACCGTGCACATGCACGGTTCCGGATACGTCGAATGTGGTGGGCCGCCCGTCGAGGCGGCTGATGGCCTCGACCAGAGTGGTTTTGCCCGATTGGCTGGGGCCGAGGACGGTGAAAACGCGCATGAGTGCTGTCCCTCTTTAAGGTTGCAGAAATACCTGCACGAAAAGGGCTGTCCGGCGCGGATGCGTCGGCAAGAACTGTCTGCAAATTCACCTGCCTCAGGGTGCGATACGCACAGCCCAAGTGTGGAGAAAACCAGAGGCCTGCGTCAAGCCCCTGTGCGGGTATGCATGGGTAGGCCCGCGTGGGGACCCACCGGGAAAGGGGTTAGATTGCCGAACTGTGCCCGGCCTTGCTGAGGTCATAGGCATCAAAGCTGCGGGCAATCATTCGGGTCAGAGGGCGCGCTTCGGGCGGGATGAACAGCCCGTCTTCGGTAATACTGAGCAAATTGTCGAAGGCGGCATTGGCCGACTGATACATCTGGTTCAGCTCACTAACCGAGATGTCGTGGTCGCGCAGAATCTCCGCCGAATTGATCTTGAAATCGCACATCAGCGCTTCGATCAGGCGTGATCTCAGAATGTCCTGCCCCTTGAACAGGTGCCCGCGCGAGGTCGAGAACCGCCCTTCGCGGATCGCCTTGGTATGCGCCGACGTTGCCGGAGCGTTCTGGGCATAGCCCTGTGGAAAACGCGAGATCGAGCTGGCGCCGACACCGATCAGAACCTCGGCCTGATCATCGGTATAGCCCTGGAAGTTCCGCTTCAGCTTCCCGGTCTTCAGGGCGCGGGTCAGGCCGTCTTCCTGAGTGGCAAAGTGATCGATGCCGATTTCGGCGTAATTGTCCCACATGAACAGGCGGCGGGCGGTGTCGAACAGATCCAGACGCTGTTCAGGTGTAGGCAGCGCGTCGGACGGGATCATCTGCTGCCGCTTGGCCATCCACGGCACATGGGCGTAGCCATACAGCGCAACCCGGTCGGGGTTGAGCGACAGCAGCTTCTGTACGCTTTCCGTCATCCGCGTTTTGGTCTGATGCGGCAGACCATAGAGGATATCGGCGTTCAGACTATGGATGCCCCGTTCGCGGATCATTTCGGCCGCTTTGCGTGTTGTGTCATAGCTTTGGATGCGACCGATGGTCTTTTGGATTTCATCATCGAAGTCCTGAACCCCAATCGACGCACGGTTCATGCCCGCCTCTGCCAGGGCATCCAGTCGGGCCTCGTCAATCTCGTTCGGGTCGATCTCGACCGAGAACTCGGCATTAGGGCCAAGTGGGACCACGTCGAGAATGTGGGCAGCCAGATCGCGCATCAGGTCGGGGTTCAGCAAGGTGGGCGTGCCGCCACCCCAATGCAGGCGCGACAGGGTCACGCCCTCGGGCAGGCGCGCGGCCAGCAGGTCTAGCTCGGCCTTGAGGACATCCACGTAGGCGATGACCGGATTGTCGGTCTGGGTGCCTTGCGTCCGGCAGGCGCAGAACCAGCACAGCCTGCGGCAGAATGGAACATGGATATACAGCGAGATCGAACTTCCGGGTTTGATGTCGGAAATCCAGTCGCCATAAAGGCTTGACCCTACGTCATTGCTGAAGTGCGGGGCGGTGGGATAGCTTGTATAACGCGGGACTTTCGCGTCAAATAGTCCAAGCCGTGCCAGTTGTGGTTTAACTATCATGACGGTACCGTTAGAGGACGCCACGAACAGATGCTTTGATAGAGATCAAGTGGAAGCGCGCATGACACCCACATTCAAGATCGACCATACGAACTGTGCAGACTGCCCGATCCGCCACCGGGCCGTGTGTGCGCATTGTGACGCGGATGAGCTGGAAGAGCTTGAAGGCATTAAATATTATCGCAGTTTCGAAGCCGGGCAGACGATCATATGGTCGGGTGATCAGATGAACTTTGTAGGCTCGGTCGTGTCTGGAATTGCGTCTCTGACGCAAACAATGGAAGACGGTCGTACCCAGATGGTCGGTCTTTTGTTGCCTAGCGACTTCGTCGGCCGTCCGGGGCGCGATTCGGCCCCGTATGACGTTCAGGCGACCACAGATCTGGTCATGTGCTGCTTTCGAAGGAAGCCCTTCGAAGAGTTGATGAACACGACTCCGCATATCGCGCACAGGTTGTTGCAGATGACTCTGGACGAGTTGGACGCCGCCCGTGAATGGATGCTGGTTCTCGGTCGTAAGACCGCCCGCGAAAAGATTGCGAGCCTGTTGTCCATCATCGCCCGCAGGGATGCCTCGGTCGGTCAAAGAGGTAGCGATGGCCCCATCGTATTCGATCTGCCCCTCACGCGTGAGGCGATGTCGGACTATCTCGGCCTGACTCTGGAAACGGTCAGCCGCCAGATTTCGGCGCTTAAGAAGGATGAGGTTATCCTGCTGGAAGGCAAGCGCCACGTGACGATTCCCGATATGGGACGCCTGATGGAAGAGGCCGGGGACGATTCGGATGGCGGCTTCCTAGTGTAACCGGCGCTAATGCGCCAGAAACACCGGTACTGAAGATTGTTCCAACATGTTCCGCGTCGCACCGCCCAGAATGGCTTCGCGGAACCGCGAATGGCCATAGGCGCCCATTACGATCATGTTGGCTTCGGTGTCCGAAGCGTGACGGTTCAGGATATCCGAAACCCGCGTCATGGTTTTGCTGAGAACGTCAATCTCGCATCGCACCCCGTGACGGGCCAGCATCTGTGATAGCATCCCGCCGGGGTCAGAACGATCCGGCCCATGGCGGGGCGGGTCGATCACCACGATCCTCACCAGATCGGCCTGTTTCAGAAATGGCAGGGCTCGACGGATAGCGCGCATGGCCTCTACGCTTTCGTTCCAGCCGATCAGAATCGTTCCAGGGCGGCTGAAAGGCTGCGCTTTGTCGGGGACGATCAGAACCGGGGCGTGACCTTCGAACATCGCAGCCTCGACAATTGGTTCTGCTTCGGCGCCGCGGTCCTCGCCATAGGGCTGTGGCAGAATCACCAGATCGGAAAACCGGGCGCGATGCGCCACGTGGCGCCCAAGATCGGCGATCTGGGCCACACCGTTTTCGGCAGACCAGCGCGTGCCGGATTTGGATAGGAAGGCCTTTGCATAATCCAGCACTTCCTCGGCCTCGGCATTGGCCCGGCTCAGCGTTTCTTGCAGGATCAGCGCATTGGCTCCTGCGTAGTAGTAACCCGTCTGGCTGCGATCCACTCCAAGGCATAATGCCTCGACATGTGCGTCCTGCGCTTCGGCCAGCGCTACCATCTGCGCCAGTGCCGCATCTGAGGGTTTGGTTTCTGTCATCACGGTGAGAAGTGATTTGTAAGCCATCTTGACCTCTTGCCTACGGGGCGGGGCAAACTGCGACGTTCCAGCCCATTCGTTTCTGAAGCATAGTCACAATATCTGCCGACTCGTCTTGACACAGATCAAAGCAGTTAGAACCGCTGTGGTAGAAAACAGCAGCCAGTCAAAAAGGTCTCGCGACACATAAAGAATCGCGCGGGGCATGGCAAAGGGACGCAATATGTCAAATTATATCAAGCTGATCGTGCTTGGTGTGATTGCGGTATTCGCCGCGATCGCAACCAATTACGCACGCGATTTGGCGTATCAGGTGCACGCAATTCTGGTGATGTTGATCGCCGGTGGTTTGTTCATCTGGACGCTTAGAAACACGGATGAGCCAGAAACGTTCGTTGATCGCTCGGGTGAATACATGGATGGCGTGATCCGCTATGGCGTGATCGCAACCGCCTTTTGGGGGGTAATCGGGTTCCTGGCGGGGACCTTTATTGCGTTCCAGCT
Source organism: Ruegeria sp. J8 (assembly GCF_056531925.1). Classification (NCBI taxonomy): domain Bacteria; kingdom Pseudomonadati; phylum Pseudomonadota; class Alphaproteobacteria; order Rhodobacterales; family Roseobacteraceae; genus Ruegeria; species Ruegeria sp. J8. The sequence goes on along the minus strand of NZ_JBQFMR010000009.1, from coordinate 33,297 downwards.
GGCCTTTCCTGCGCTCAACTTCGAATGGGCACAGGGCTATCTGAACTTTGGCCGTTTGCGTCCGCTGCACACCTCGGCGGTGATTTTTGCTTTTGGCGGCAACGCGCTGCTGGCGACCTCGTTCTATGTGGTGCAGCGTACCAGCGCCGCGCGCTTGTGGGGCGGAAACCTGGCGTGGTTCGTGTTCTGGGGCTATCAGCTGTTCATCGTTCTGGCCGCGACCGGCTATGTTCTGGGTGGCACACAGTCCAAGGAATACGCCGAGCCCGAATGGTATGTTGACCTGTGGCTGACCATCGTTTGGGTCGCCTATCTGGCCGTTTACCTGGGCACGATCATTAAGCGGAAAGAGCCTCATATCTACGTCGCCAACTGGTTCTACCTGGCCTTCATCGTCACCGTTGCGATGCTGCATGTGGTCAATAACCTGACCATCCCTGTCAGCATCTGGGGCTCGAAATCGGTCATCGTCTGGTCGGGCGTACAAGATGCCATGATCCAGTGGTGGTACGGCCACAACGCTGTGGGCTTTTTCCTGACTGCAGGTTTCCTGGGCATGATGTATTACTTCATCCCGAAACAGGCCGAGCGTCCGGTCTTTTCATACAAGCTGTCGATCATCCACTTCTGGGCGCTGATCTTCCTGTATATCTGGGCTGGTCCGCACCACCTGCACTATACCGCGTTGCCTGACTGGGCCTCGACGCTGGGCATGGTGTTCTCGGTCGTGCTGTGGATGCCTTCGTGGGGTGGTATGATCAACGGTCTGATGACCCTTTCGGGCGCATGGGACAAGCTGCGTACGGACCCTGTGATCCGCATGATGGTCATCTCGGTCGGTTTCTACGGCATGTCCACCTTTGAAGGCCCGATGATGTCGATCCGTGCCGTGAATTCGCTGTCTCACTACACCGACTGGACCATCGGCCACGTGCACTCTGGCGCGTTGGGCTGGAACGGTATGATCACCTTTGGTGCGCTCTACTATCTGGTGCCTGTACTGTGGAAGCGTGAGCGTCTGTATTCGCTGCAGATGGTCAGCTGGCACTTCTGGCTCGCCACGATCGGCATCGTTCTCTATGCCGCGTCGATGTGGGTCACCGGTATTATGGAAGGCCTGATGTGGCGCGAAGTGGATGCCAACGGCTTCCTAGTGAACTCGTTCGCTGACACCGTGGCAGCCAAGTTCCCGATGTATGTGGTGCGTGCTCTGGGTGGCGTGATGTTCGTCGCTGGTGCCGTAATCATGTGCTACAACCTGTGGATGACTGTGCGGAAGGCACCGGCCAAAGAGGCCAGCCTGACCGTCGCGGTCCCGGCTGAATAAGGAGGGCCGGAGCAATGGCAATTCTCGACAAACATAAGATCCTCGAGACCAACGCGACCCTCCTGCTGGTGTTCAGCTTTCTGGTCGTGACCATTGGTGGCATCGTTCAAATCGCCCCGCTGTTCTACCTTGAGAACACCATCGAAAAGGTGGAGGGCATGCGCCCTTACACCCCTCTCGAGATGGCGGGCCGTGAGGTTTATCTGCGCGAAGGCTGCTATGTCTGCCACAGCCAGATGATCCGCCCCATGCGAGATGAGGTCGAACGTTACGGTCACTACTCGCTGGCGGCTGAGTCGATGTATGACCACCCGTTCCAGTGGGGCTCCAAGCGGACCGGTCCTGATCTGGCCCGCGTGGGCGGTCGCTATTCGGACCAGTGGCATGTGGACCACCTGCGTGATCCGCAGTCGGTTGTGCCGGAATCGGTTATGCCGAAATACGGCTTCCTCGAGCATCGCAAGCTGGACGGCAAGTATATCGGTGACATCATGAAGGCGAACGCCGTTGTCGGCACGCCTTACACCGAAGAGATGCTGGCCAATGCCGAGGCCGACTTCCGTGCGCAGGCCGATCCGGACAGCGACTATGACGGGCTGCTGGAACGCTATGGCGACAAGGTCAGCGTGCGCAATTTCGACGGTCAGCCAGAGCTGACCGAAGCGGATGCGTTGGTGGCTTATCTTCAGATGCTGGGCACGCTGGTTGATTTCTCGACCTTCACCCCGGACGCAAGTCGTTAAGGAGGGCGTTATGGAAGAATACACACTCCTCAGACAGTTCGCGGATAGCTGGATGCTTTTGCTGCTGTTCTCGGTCTTTGTCGGCATCATCATCTGGGTTTTCCGCCCCGGTGCCAGCAAGGAATACAAGGACACCGCCAACATCCCCTTCCGGCATCAAGATAAACCCGCCGAATCCAAGGAGGCGCGGCCATGAGCAAGACACCTGATAAACAGCCAGGCGATCCGAATACCACGGGTCACAGCTGGGACGGTATCGAAGAATTCGACAATCCGATGCCCCGCTGGTGGCTGTGGACCTTCTACGCCTGTATCTTCTGGGGCGTGATCTACACGATCATGTATCCAGCATGGCCGCTGGTTCAGTCGGCAACCGCAGGCGTCACTGGCTGGTCCTCGCGCGGGGAAGTGCAGCAGGATATTGTATCCTTCGAAGAAGCCAACGCGCCCTGGAACGCACGTCTGGTGGAAACCCCGCTGGAAGAGATTTCGGCCGATGCCGAGTTGCAGCAATACGCTGTGAACTCAGGCGGTGCCGTGTTCCGCACCTGGTGTGCGCAATGCCACGGCTCGGGAGCGCAGGGTGCTCCGGGTTTCCCGAACCTGCTGGATGACGCATGGCTGTGGGGCGGTTCACTTGAGGATATCGAGTTCACAATCGCCCATGGCATCCGGAACGAAGAAAGCGACGATGCGCGCTATTCCGAGATGCCGGCCTTTGGTGAGCTGCTTGAGAAAGAAGAGATTGCTCAGGTGGTTCAATACGTGATGTCGCTGACGAATGCCCAAAGCGATGATGCGGCGGCGCAGGCTGGCAAGGTTGTGTTCGAAGACAATTGCGCGGCTTGCCATGGCGAAGACGGCACTGGCGATGTCTTTCAAGGTGCGCCGAACCTGACCGACGCGATCTGGCTCTATGGCGGCAGCCAAGAGGCGCTGACCGAGACGGTGACTTACAGCCGGTTTGGCGTGATGCCCGCTTGGGAAAACCGCCTGACCGATGCGCAGATCCGCGCTGTCACGGCTTACGTCCACCAGTTGGGCGGCGGCCAGTAAGGCCAAAAGAATACCTTCGGACGGTTCGCCGCCCGAAGGTTGCAGCACCGGCTGTTCCATCTGTTCGCGCGTTTCCAGAACAGCCGGTGCTATTTCCCTACCGTAGAGTTCCGCCCATGACGGGTCCAGAACTTGGGTAAAGCGATCACAGATCGTTCAGATCGACATCGCGGAGCGGTTCTTTCCACCAATGACTGTCCGGCAACCACTCCTTCCTGGACTGGTTTGGCTTGGGCGCATCCCGGATGACGGGGGCATCGACGCGGGTTGCGGTCAGAAAAGTTCGTGCAAAAACGGTGAACATTGTCAGCCTCCTATACGCTGCGATCATGGGTTAAAGATTGACCTTTGGGCTTTGAAATGCGACTCAAATGAAACTCTAACGTGTAAGTTTGGATTACATATGGATTGGCTATCTCTGCCCCCTTTGGCGGCCCTAAGGGCCTTTTCTGCCTTCGCCGAGCGGCGCAATGTGGTTGCAGCTGGTGCGGCGCTTAATGTCAGTCACGCTGCCATCAGTCAGCAATTGCGCGCGCTTGAGAAACATCTGGGCGTGGCCCTGCTGGACCGGACCGGTAAATCCATGACCCTGACACCGGAAGGCGAGGAGCTGGCCCGCGCCCTGCATCTGGGCTTTGGCGCGATAGGCACGGCCATTGCTGATCTGACCAAGGCCCGGCAGGGGCGGCCCGTGCATGTGTCTTTGACCTCATCCTTCGCGGCATCCTGGCTAATGCCGCGCCTGCCTACGTTTCAGGCCAAATACCCGGATATCCATCTTGCGCTAGACCCTTCGCCCAAGCTGGTCAGCCTTACACCCGGTGGGGTGGATGTGGCCATACGCTATGGCGCGGGCGACTGGCCGGGTGTCAGCGCCGAGATGCTGCAACCCAGCCCCATGGTCATCGTCGCCGCACCTTCCCTGCTGGATGGCAAGACCGACTGGACCGCGAAGGAGCTGAGCCAGTTACCTTGGCTTGAGGAATTCGGAACGACCGAGGCAACCACATGGCTGGCCCGGCAAGGTGTTGATCACGGACCGGGCGCCGGGCGCATCGCGCTGCCGGGCAACCTGCTGCTGGATGGGGTGCGCGCGGGGCAGGGCGTGACCGTGACCGCGCGGCATTTTGTCGAAGGCGACATATCATCCGGTCGTATCGTCGAACTGTTTCAGGAACCCGGCGACTTTGGTTATCATATCGTTCTGGGCGATGCGCCCCTGCGTCCTGCCGTAAAGACCTTTGTCGCGTGGCTTAGGCGTCAGGCGCGCGACCTGTGACAAAAGGTGTCTGTACGATGCGCTTTTGACCCATGTCAAAGTGCCGGGTGGTGTGATCTGGGACAAGGCGCAGAATAGAAGTGAGTCTGGAGCCAGCCCGTGAGCGATTCCGATCCCGCCCCTAGCCTTTACGCCGCACGAGAGCCGATTTTCCCCCGGCGCGTGTCCGGTCCGTTTCGCAATCTGAAATGGATCATCATGGCAGTGACGCTGGGTATTTACTACATCACTCCGTGGATCAGATGGGACCGTGGCCCCAGCCTGCCGGATCAGGCGGTGTTGCTGGATCTGGCCAACCGTCGCTTTTACTTCTTCTGGATCGAGATCTGGCCGCACGAGTTTTATTTCGTTGCCGGCCTGTTGATCATGGCTGGGCTGGGCCTGTTCCTGTTCACCTCGGCCTTGGGGCGTGTGTGGTGTGGCTATGCCTGTCCGCAGACAGTGTGGACTGATCTCTATATTCTCGTCGAACGCTGGATCGAAGGCGACCGCAACGCCCGCCTACGTCTGCACCGACAAGAAAAGCTGGATATGCGAAAGGCACGGTTGCGCCTGACGAAATGGACCGCCTGGTTCCTGATCGGTTTGGCAACCGGCGGCGCCTGGGTGTTCTATTTCGCCGACGCGCCCACATTGCTGCGTGATCTGGTGACGGGCAATGCGCACCCTGTGGCCTACACAACCATGCTGATCCTGACCGGCACCACCTTCCTGTTTGGTGGTTTCGCGCGGGAACAGATTTGCATCTATGCTTGCCCGTGGCCCCGCATTCAGGCGGCGATGATGGACGAGGATACTCTGGTCGTCGGCTACCGCGAATGGCGGGGCGAGCCGCGCGGCAAGGGCAAACGCACGGCGGATTCCGAGTTGGGCGATTGCATCGATTGCATGGCCTGCGTGAACGTCTGCCCCGTGGGCATCGACATCCGCGACGGGCAGCAGTTGGAGTGCATTACCTGTGCGCTCTGTATCGACGCTTGTGACGACATGATGGCCAAGATCGGCAAGCCTCGTGGTCTGATCGACTACATGGCGCTGAGTGACGAGACCCGCGAACGGGCGGGTGAGACCCCCAAGAATGTCTGGAAACACATTCTGCGGCCCCGCACGATCATGTATACGGCCATGTGGGCGGCTGTTGGTTTTGCGCTGCTTTTTGCGCTGTTCATCCGCTCGGATATCGACCTGACCGTCGCACCTGTGCGCAACCCGACCTTCGTGACCCTCTCAGATGGCACAATCCGCAACACCTATGACGTGCGTCTGCGCAACAAACATGGTGAGGAACGCCCGTTCAAGCTGACCCTGGCAGGCGACCCGGCCTTGCAAATCCAGATCGAGGGCATCGACGGAGACACTGTCAATGTCACCGCAGATACGGCACAATTGACCCGTGTCTACGTGGTGACCGCAGGTGATACCGGCCCTGCTGCTGCGGATGTGACGCCCGTGCGCATCTGGGTCGAGGATCTGGAAAGCGGCGAACGCGCCTATAAGGACACCACGTTTAACGGACGGGGGAACTGAGCATGGCTGAACGTCAATTCACCGGAAAACACGCGCTGGCCGTGTTTGTCGCGGCCTTTGGTGTGATCATCGCCGTCAATCTGGTGCTGGCATACAGCGCGGTGAAAACCTTTCCGGGGCTAGAGGTCAAAAACTCTTACGTCGCGAGCCAAGAGTTCAACGAGCGTTTGCAGGAACAACAAGCCCTTGGATGGTTCATCCGGGCCGAGGTTTCGGGCGGATTGCTGGTTCTGCACATCACCGATCAAACCGGCGCTCCGGTCGAAGTGGCCGAGTTGCAGGCCGTGGTTGGCCGCGCCACCCATGTTAAAGAAGATTTCGCCCCTGATTTCACCTTTGACGGTACTGCCTATGCAACCCCTGCGGCGCTGGGCAAGGGCAACTGGAACATCCGTCTGGTCGCCAAGGACCACAGCGGAGCGGAATTCGCGCAGCGCGTGCCGCTTTATGTGAAAGGGTAGGGGATCGTGGCGCAGCTCAGTTCCGGCACAGCGGCCTGTCCGGGCTGTATCGCGGCCCCAGCAGAACCGGCACGGCCCATTCCGCAGGACACACAGATCGCTCTGTCGTTGCCGGGCATCCATTGCTCGGCCTGTATCGCGACGGTGGAACGCGCGCTGAACGCCACTCCCGGCGTCGAAGATGCGCGCGTCAACCTGACCCTGAAACGCGCCATGATCAAAGCCGCGCCCGATCTGCGTGCTACCGATCTGATCCCAGTGCTGGAAAACGCGGGTTTTGAGGCACATGAGCTGGACCCCGGTGCCCTGTCCGCCACACAGGCTGACAAGGCGGGGCGCGACCTGCTGATGCGGCTGGCTGTGGCCGGGTTTGCCTCGATGAACGTGATGCTGCTGTCGGTCTCGGTCTGGTCCGGGGCGTCCGACGCCACACGGGACATGTTCCACTGGATATCGGCGGCGATTACGCTGCCCGCGATCGCGTTCTCCGCGCAGCCCTTCTTTGCGAATGCGTGGTCAGCCTTGCGCGTGCGGCGTCTGAACATGGACGTGCCGATCGTGCTGGCGATCCTGTTGGCGCTGGTCACATCGCTTTGGGAAACCACGCTCAGCGGCGAACATGCCTATTTCGACGCCGCCCTGACGCTGACGTTCTTCCTGCTGGCCGGGCGTTATCTGGATTACCGCACCCGCGCGGCTGCCCGATCTGCGGCCGAGGAGCTGACCGCGCTGGAAGTCCCCCGCGCCATTCGGGTCGTGGATGGCATCGAGGAAGAGGTCGCCGTTGCCACGCTGAGCGTGGGCGACCTGATCTTGATCCGCCCCGGCGGGCGGATGCCTGTGGATGGCGAAATTGTCTCGGGCCAGTCTGAACTCGACCGGTCCCTACTGACCGGAGAAACCCTGCCGGTGTTCGCCGAGGCGGGCACGACTGTCAGCGCTGGAGAAGTCAACCTGACCGGCCCTCTGACCATCCGCGCGACGGCGGTGGGTGAGGACACCTCGCTGCACCGCATGGCCGATCTTGTGGCCATCGCGGAATCGGGGCGCTCGCGATACACCTCGCTGGCCGACAAGGCGGCCAAGCTCTATGCGCCCGGTGTGCATATCCTGTCGGCGCTCAGCTTTGTGGGTTGGTATATCTATTCCGGTGACGTGCGCACGGCGCTGAACATCGCCGCCGCCGTTCTGATCATTACCTGCCCCTGCGCGCTGGGCTTGGCTGTGCCAGCGGTGACCACGGCGGCCTCGGGGCGGTTGTTCCGTAAGGGGATGCTGATCAAGCACTCTACCGCGCTGGAACGTCTGGCCGAGGTTGATACGGTTGTTTTCGACAAAACAGGCACGCTGACCTCTGGTATCCCTGAACTGACCAATCTGGGCGACCATTCCCGCGCGGATCTTGAGGTCGCGCTGGCCCTGGCCGAGGCGTCCTCGCACCCGTTGTCGGTTGCTTTGACCAAGGCCGCTCGCGAGGCTGGGATAAAACCCGCCACGCTGAAAGACGTCACCGAGGTTCCGGGCTACGGCACTGAGGGTACCTATCGTGGTCAGCGCGTACGTCTGGGCCGGGCGGCATGGACCGGCGCGGAAGAGGGCGACCAGACCGCCGCATGGCTGGCCATCGCCGGGCAAGCGCCGTCGGCATTCCTGTTCTCGGACGCGCTGCGCGTTGGTGCCGCGGATGCGGTCCAAACGCTGCGCGAAGCGGGCAAAGAGGTCATCCTGATCTCGGGCGATACGCAAGGCGCTGTTCAGGCGCTGGCGGGCAAGCTGGGGATTGAAAACTGGATTGCGCAGGCCCTGCCGCAGGACAAGGCCCAGCATGTCGAAGCTTTGCGCGATCAGGGCCATCATGTGCTTATGGTCGGTGACGGGCTGAACGACACGGCGGCGCTGGCGGCGGCGCATGTGTCGATCTCACCAGCGTCCGCACTGGATGCGGCGCGGGTGGCGTCAGATATCGTGCTGCTGGGCAACGACCTGTCACCTATCGCCGATGCCTGCGATACCGCTGCCAAAGCCACAAAACGGATTCGCGAGAACTTCCGCATCGCCACCGTCTATAATATCATCGCGGTGCCTTTGGCCGTGGTTGGTCTGGCTACGCCGCTGATCGCGGCGCTGGCGATGTCGGCCTCATCAATCACTGTGTCTTTGAACGCGTTGCGGGTAAGGTAAAGCGATGGAAGTCTTGGCCTATCTGATACCGATTTCCCTTTTTCTGGGCGGGGTTGGGCTGGTGGCGTTTGTCTATACTGTCCGCTCGAATCAGTATGACGATCCCGAGGGGGACGCCCGTCGTATCCTCAGCGATGAATGGGACGACAAGCCCAAGCCCTGACAGCCCTTGAAATTGCCGCAATGCCCGGTTATGTCCGGCCCATCCGCTAGCAGAGAGAACACCGCCAAATGGCTACCATGAATCCGATCCAGTTCATTCAGCAAGTCCGCGCCGAAGTTGCAAAGGTCGTGTGGCCCACGCGCCGCGAGGTTCTGCTGACCACGGTCATGGTGTTCATCATGGCGGCTCTTACCGCTGTGTTTTTTGCATTGGTCGATCTGGGCATTCGCGGGGGTCTGCAACTGATCCTTGGTGCGTTCGGCTAAACCCGTTCGGGGTTGGGTGGAAACGCCGCTTCCCCCTTGCACAGCACGCGATGTCCTTGTAGGTCACGCGGGACTCTTCGGAATGGGCGTGCGGCGATTCGGACCGCGCGCCGCTTTTTATTCCGGATGACGTAACTGAATTCAAACGACGGGCGCAGTCGCGGCCCAAAGGCAAACAAGGACGACAGGTTCATGGCGAAACGGTGGTACTCGGTCAGCGTTCTTTCGAATTTCGAAAAGAAGATCGCAGAACAGATCCGCACGTCGGTGGCCGAACACGGCCTTGAGGACGATATCGACGAAGTTCTGGTGCCCACCGAAGAGGTGATCGAAGTGCGCCGGGGCAAGAAGGTCACGACCGAACGCCGTTTCATGCCCGGCTACGTGCTGGTGCACATGGAAATGTCGGATCAGGGCTATCACCTAGTGAACTCGATCAACCGCGTCACCGGTTTCCTGGGCCCGCAAGGTCGCCCGATGCCGATGCGAGATGCTGAGGTGAACCAGATTCTCAACCGCGTTCAGGAAGGCGAAGAAGCGCCCAAGCTGATGATCTCCTTCGAGGTCGGCGAGAAGGTCAAGGTCAACGACGGCCCGTTCGAGGATTTCGACGGCATGGTTGAAGGCGTGGACGACGAGAATCAGAAGCTGAAGGTTTCGGTCTCGATCTTTGGCCGCGAAACACCGGTCGAGCTGGACTTTACACAGGTGACCAAGCAGGGCTGATTTAAGCCTTCACAGCAATTTCTAACGCCGCGCTGCCATGAGCAACGCGGCGTTTTTCTTTTCAGTGCCACAAAAGTTGGTTTTTAATGCTCCGCTTATTGCGCCTGCACCATGGCCGCACGCAAAAGCTGCGGGCGGTCGGTTTGCGACGGCAGGAACACCGCTTGCGATCCAGCGTCAAGCGCCGACAGGCTTGCGTCATACCATTGCATTGCAAGGTCCTGACGTTCCTGCACGCCAAAGCCTTCGCGCAGGTGGTGGCCGACCAGTTCTCCGTAGGCAGGCTCACCCAAGGCGACCAGCATCAGTGCCGAGCCAACTGCTGTATCCATGTTGTCCTGACGGTAGCCGAGCGACAGACAGACCTTGCTTGTGGCGGACAGATCGGCTGGGCTCAGCCCGGTATCCAGAGCGAATTTGCGCATCTGGCTTTCCGCATCGGCTTTCGAGCTGAGCGAAAGCGCAACCACCTGCGGCGACAGAGTGTCACCAAAGGCGGCACATTGCGTGCTGATCTGATCGGGGGTCAGGCCCTGAATGTCCTGGATCAGTTCTTCACCACGCGCCATGGCATAGCTGCGAGCCAGGCAGAACTGCTCGCTCAGGGCGAAATCGGGGTCCGACATATTGGCCAGTGTTGTGTACCCGCCATTGGTCGAGGTTTGCAGCATCACCGCACTGCACCGGTTGGCAAGTGAGGGCCGTGCTGTGCCACCGGCAAAGAGGCTGGGCAAGCTGCCCGTCGATGCGGTTTCGGTTGGGGCTTCTGTGGGTGTGGTCTCGGGCTGGGCAGTCACAACCGGAGTGATCGGGGCCGGAGCCTGTGCCTGGGGCTGCGGGGCAGCCGCCAGCGCGGCGCCGCTGTGAACCTGCTGACGATAGGCAAACAAAAGTGGCTGACCCGACAGTTGCGTCGCCGCTTGCCCGCCGCTGGTCGCCCAGTAGTAGGCCTGGTTCAGAAAGTCGCTTTGATAGGGGGGAAAGTCATAGCCATTGACCGGGTAGCCCATCGACGCCTGATATCGCTCGATCGCTGCGCGGGTACCGCCCCCGACTTGGCCATCGACTCGTCCGGCATTGTAGCCGAAATAGTTCAGGGCAGTCTGTGTTTGAGCCCCCTGTGAGGTGGACGGAATACCCGATCTGTAAGTCCGCGTTGTTGTCGATCGGCTGGATTGCTTCTTTCCTTGCTCTTTACCGATTGCGTAGCCAATGACGCCACCCACGACGGCACCGCCAAGAATTTCGCCCGCATCCGCTCGGGCCACCTGTGGAGCTGTAATGGCAAGCGAGAGCGCGATGCCCAGTGTTGTGATGAATCGAATAATCATAATAAACCTCCGCCAAATAAGCATAGTTGCAGTCACTATAGCACAACTGCCCCTCGTGCAGTGTCACAATAGCCAAGACGTGATCGGTGCGCGGGGATTTGCTTTGCTGGCGGAGGTTTTTCCCGAGGCGCGATGCAGAAACAGGGTTATAACCTAGTGAACTCTATCAACCGCGTTCAGGAAGGCGAAGAAGCGCCGAAACTGATGATCAGCTGTGAAGTTGGCGAGAAGGCCAAGGTCAACGACGGCCCATTCGAGGATTTTGATGGCATGGTCGAAGGCGTGGATGACCAGATCCAGAAGCTGAAAGTTTCGGTCTCGATCTTTGGTCGGGAAACACCGGTGGAGCTGGACTTTACGCAGGTTACGAAGCAGGGCTAAACGCTCAGTGCCTGGAAATGAAACGCCCGCGCTGCCCAAAACACTGCGGCGCTTTTTTGGCAAGAAACAGTTGCAACACTCCGAGGTTAGGGCCGACCGGGAATGAGTTCCTGTTGCTGAAGCACCGTCAATACATCCAGAATTGTTGACGGGCTGACATCAACAGACCCGTCAAGCAATATACCAAGTCCACCGTCTCCGATCTCGCGCGGGCCACCGCTTTCGTAGACCGGATCAAGTGAAGCGAGTTCTGCCGGCAATTCCGGGCACAATGGGGTTTCGTTGAGCACAAGATCTACAGCTGCCAGCATCAGTTCTTTTACGGACTCGAGGGTGTCGTCTTCCAAGATTTGTTCGCGCCGCGCTTCCGGCGCCGTGAGTGTGAGATCGATTAGTTTGATGTAGGCGCAATTGTCGCGCAGTTCGACAGTCGCTTCGGTGGACATGTTCGCCAGAATGGAATTCTTTTCTTGGCCGCGCTGAAAATCGCGCTCACTGGTGCGGCTGCACTCAAAGAGTGTAACAGTAACTTCGCCGTCTAAATCAATTGCATCGTCCTTGGCCCCAAAGCTTATGTCATCTAGCCTGACTTGCAGACCGCAATTATCGACTATCGCGTTGTCAGCCAGTCTTTCGGGCACAATTTTCTGTGCGCCCCGTAAGTCGAGTAATGCTCCGACGCCTATCCGTGTAGTGTCAACGGCAGTTAGGGTCAGATTTAGCTTGTAGGGCAAATCCGTGTCGCGAACTGGCAATGTCGCGTCGATGATAAAATCCACCTGTTGGGCGTATGGGGCTCGGGCACCTACAACGGCTGCCATCAAGACTGGGATAATTAACCAAAGTCTCATTCAGCAAACTCCAAAACACCAAGGTTCTTTAGACCCGCAAGAACTTTGACTATTGTCTCGGCGCTTAAGTCGGCTGATCCGACAACAGCAGCGCCCATTCCGCCGGGTGCAACTTCACGTGTTCCACCAGACTCGTAAATTGGATCAAGAACCGTGAATTCTTCTGGCAGTGGTGGGCAAACCGGGTTGGCTGCCAGAAACTCTCCACCCTTTTCAAGGACCGCTTGGTTGATGCGGTCGGTCAGCCCGAAAAGATTGGTAACAGTTCCGATGAACCCACGCGGGCTGAGGTCCGCGCTTTCGATACTGAATGTAAGGCATTGGCCCTTAACTTCCGCCTTGGCGACAGCAATTGCATCTACCGTGGCCCCAAAATATTGAAGGCCCGGTTCTTCATTCCGTTTGCACCGCGTGAATTGAGCACGAGCCGAACCCTCGACCTTTACGGTTTCGCCGATGGCGGTGACGTCTCGGATGTCGAGATAGATCTGGCGCTTACAGGTTTCTTCCAACGGACCGGTCAGTATTTGCGGTGCCTTTTCCTGCAATCCGCGCAAATCCATGAACGCCCGCAATCGCAGCCGAGTTGGGCTGGATTCCTCCAGGCCGGCGTAGACTGTGAAGGGGACGGGAATATCGCGCAGCGGAACTTCTTTGGTCAGCTTGACCTGAAACTGACCCGAATAGGTGCTGGGATCAATTCCTGTCGCATCGAAAGCAGCATCGGTGTTGGACACGCTGGTTTGGGCAGTTTCGTTGGACGCACCACCCTGATCCTGAGCTTTGCTGCCGCATCCGGGCAACATAGCTAAGAGCACGCATATCAGTAGCCCCTTGTTTAGCCGAGATGACGCCATCCCTGATCACTTCTTTTGTAGCCAATTTGCTCCAAGATACCCGCCTTGTTTTCTGACGCAACTTATGTATTCAGATGAATTATTCTGTTTGACTGTTCCCAAAAGCCACTGAGGTCCGGTCAATACAAAAAGTCAAACTGGCAATAGCGCGACATCCACTTGCCAACCCCACAATTCCACTATAAATGCCGCCTCTATCGTCTTCGGGCGAGATTCTCTCGTGGGAGGTTGCTGGGATCGCGATCCCGGATCGGACCACGCAACATAGTCTGGGTGAAACGCGTTTCACCCGAGTTGAAAGGAAAACCAAATGGCCAAGAAGCTTGCTGGTACAATGAAACTGCAGGTTCCTGCAGGTCAGGCGAACCCGTCGCCTCCAGTTGGTCCGGCGCTGGGTCAGCGCGGCATCAACATCATGGAATTCTGCAAGGCGTTCAACGCCAAGACCGCAGACATGGAGCAAGGCGCCCCTTGCCCGACCGTGATCACCTACTATCAGGACAAGTCCTTCACCATGGATATCAAGACGCCGCCCGCGTCTTATTACCTGAAAAAAGCCGCTGGTCTGAAGCCGGTTGGCAAGCGTAACCGCCCCCGTGGCGCGGAAAACCCCGGTCGCGAGACCGTGGCAACCGTGACCTCGAAGCAGGTTCGCGAAATCGCCGAAGCCAAAATGAAAGATCTGAATGCCAACGATATCGAAGGCGCAATGCAGATCATCCTGGGCTCGGCCCGCTCCATGGGCATCGAGGTGAAGTAAGATGGCAAAACTTGGTAAACGCACCCGCGCTGCGCGCGAAGCTGTCGCCGGCAAGGAAAACCTGTCGGTTGAAGATGCAGTTGCCCTGGTCAAAGCCAATGCAACCTCGAAATTCGACGAGACCATCGAAATCGCGATGAACCTGGGCGTTGACACTCGTCACGCAGACCAGATGGTTCGCGGCGTTGTTGGTCTGCCCAACGGCACCGGTAAAGCGATGCGCGTTGCTGTGTTCGCGCGTGGTCCCAAGGCGGACGAAGCGAAAGAAGCAGGTGCGGATATCGTTGGCGCAGAAGACCTGATGGAAACCATTCAGGGCGGCACCATCGAATTCGATCGCTGCATTGCCACCCCGGACATGATGCCCATCGTTGGCCGTCTGGGTAAGGTTCTGGGCCCCCGCAACCTGATGCCGAACCCTAAGGTTGGCACCGTGACCATGGACGTGAAAGCGGCCGTGGAAGCAGCCAAAGGCGGTGAAGTTCAGTTCAAGGCGGAAAAAGGCGGCGTTGTGCACGCAGGCGTTGGCAAAGCTTCGTTCGACGAAGCCAAGCTGGCCGAAAACGTCCGCGCTTTCGTCTCGGCTGTGGCCAAGGCAAAGCCGTCGGGTGCAAAAGGCACCTACATGAAAAAGATCGCACTGAGCTCGACCATGGGCCCCGGTGTAACCCTGGATGTGGCGGCTGCGTCGGGCGAATAAGCCCTTCCGTCAATGCAGATTTGAAACCGGGTTGCCGAAATGCAGCCCGGTTTTTTTTGTCTTTACAGGTAGGCGCGCAGAACCTCTGCCTCGCGGGCGCTGATGGTCGCGGCCGCGGTTTCGCCGAAAGCAGAGACTCCGAATTTCAACATGGGGAATAGGGTTAGAATCTCGGACCGTTGGGCCTCTGACAGGGCGTGTTTGGCGGTGTCGCCAAAGAAATAGCTTTCAGTCAGTGCCCCGTTTGAGCGGACGATATGATGCCGGTCGAACATGAAATGCGTGTAGGTGATACTGTCCATTTCGCAGATTTCAACGCCAGGCAGGCCGCACAGGTGTTTGGCGGCTACGAAGACTTCGGATGAGCCGAACAGCATGTCGGTGACGGGGGCCGAGACCAGTACCCGGTGCTGTGGCGACAAGATAAGCTTGCGGCTGTTTCCAATCGCATCTTTTTCGATGACGACAGGGGCAAAGGCGCCGGTGCCTTGCACTTCGGTTGTGCCGATCCACAGAATGGGTTGGAACCCGGCGTCGCGGGTCCAGACCATTTGACCTTTTTTCAGCAGGGCTACGTCGACTTCGCCATCGACGGTTTCGATCAACGTGCCGGGGCCAAAGCAAGGGATATAGTCATCATAGGAAGACGACCCGGCGTTGGAACCGGAAATCTTGATGTAGGACGTGCCGGGTGTCAGCGGTTCGGATGTTGCAAACCCCCAAACGTCCGAGGTGATGCCATTTTGCGAAAAGACATAAATCTCGATCTCGGGGCCGGTAGGTACTCCGTTTTCGTCGAGGGCGCGGACAACGATGATGGATTCGGATTCGACCTGGGTACCGTCGGCGACGATACCGCCACCATCCGTGATGACGTGCCCGGCTTCTTGGTCATCGTTGAAGACGTTAGGGCTTCCGCTGGTGTCATCCAGCGTGACAGTGGTGCCAAAGCCTCCGGAGTATTCAAAAATCGTTCCGTCGGGGGTGTCCGAGTTGTTGATGATCGGATCGCCTTCAATCGAGCTGTCGGGGCTGGACGTGACGACCAGAGCTTCACTATCCTGGGCGAAAAAGCTGCGAAGTACCATTGAATACGAACACCTGTAGCTGCTGAAGATCCGGATCACGGATCATTTTTTCGAGGCAATCTGGACCAAAATATTGGTGCAGGTCGAGAGGGTAAATATCAAAACCTTTCCATGTCGTTACGAAAAAGCGTCAGTGTAGTCAGGGCTTTTGGAACGCAAGACGCAACCGGTCGCCGAGCCTTTTCCGCCTGTCCTCATCATAGGCGCTATATAGGTGATCAGCTTGCCAAAGGGACAGCCAGTCAATCAATAGTCGGGCACGCAGACAGAAATCGAGGACGTCCATACGGAACGGATGGCGATATCGACGTAGGAACATCTGTTTGTTGGCTTGCACGATTCCACTGCGGTCAATGGCGTCGGTCGGCGCGTTGCGGAATACATCTGATTTCAAGAAGTCTACAATATCATAAACCGCCAGTTTTTCGCGGGTTTCAGTAAAATCCAGCCCGACCATCTGCCCTTGCCCGACAATCAGGTTCTGGCTGTGGAAATCACCATGGGCCAGGACCTGGGTCTCGGGCGCGCCCCTCAGGCCAGCCATCTCGGCCAACAGCACCCTGAGCATGACGTCACTTTCTGCTCGAACCGAAGGTGGAACCTGTGCGTTTAACTCTGCAATCAGGTCAGTCATCCATTTGGGGCGAAATCTGTACTCCTTGGACGGACGGAAAGAATGTAGATCGTTCAGCCACGCGCCGGCGCGGCGATAGATCTGGGCGACTTGGGTGTCATCTATGCTGTTGTGGATCAGGTCTGCGGCGGTTGGTCGGTCGATGAAGGGGGTGACAAAGAACGCCTGAGACGGCGAAAGATAGACCGGGTGCACGACGTCGGAATCTTTCATAGGTGAAAAATACTCCGACAAGGCGGTAAGGTGACCGAATTCCTGTTTCAGTCGTCCGGTGTCAGGGGAGTCGATGTCAATCTTGAGGGCGTACACCTCATGAGCAGCACGCAGTTTAATCACCATACGCGTGTCAGGAAAGTCATGAGATCGGTAGATGCAATCGAACGCACCAACCGGATTGGCCCCGATTTGCCGGGCGAACTCGTCCACATAGCGAGAGGCGCGGTGAAATTCTTCGTCCGAGAGGGGGTGCATTCTTGGAGGGAACCGTGTCCAGGCGTGTCTGATAATCTGCCCAATGGACGGGCAGTTGCAGCCCTTGTCAATGCCATGGCAAAACCGCGCCCAATCCGCAATTTACCTCTTGGAAACCCACGCCATCTGCCCTAAAGAGACTTGCGGAGTAAAGCGTGCGATTCGTCGTGCGCTTTATTTCGTTTCGTCCAAGACGGTGGGTGGTGCCATATGGCCCCTTAATCTCCTGCCTGAGACGGGTAAGACCAAAGAATTCTGAGGGTCGCGATCCTCGGGCGCATTTTGGCCAATCCCGTAACAACGGACCTGAACGCTGTGGTTTCGACCGCAGCAAATATGAGCCGGGATGTCCAACATCCCAAACTTGGAGAGAACTGTGGATAGAGCCCAGAAAGAGAAAGTGGTCGAGGAACTCGGCCAAATCTTCGAAAGCTCTGGCGTCGTAGTGGTAGCTCACTACGCCGGTCTGACAGTTGCCGAGATGCAGGACCTTCGCGCACGTGCTCGTGACGCGGGTGGTGCCGTGCGTGTTGCCAAGAACAGGCTCGCCAAAATCGCCCTCGACGGAAAGCCATGTGAGAGCATCGCTGACCTGCTGACGGGTATGACCGTTCTGACCTATTCCGAGGACCCCGTGGCAGCAGCCAAGGTGGCCGAAGACTTCGCCAAGGAGAACAAGAAGTTCGAAATCCTTGGCGGTGCAATGGGCGAGAACGCTCTGGACCGCAAAGGCGTGGAAACAGTTTCGAAAATGCCGTCTCGCGAGGAGCTTATTGCTTCGATCGTGGGCTGCATTGGCGCACCTGCTTCGAACATCGCCGGCGCGATTGGCGCACCTGCAAGCAACATCGCAAGCATCCTTTCCACCATCGAAGAGAAGGCGGAAGCTGCGTAAGCGGTTGGCACTGAATGATCTGCGTAGGGAACACTCCCTGACGTTGGAACACACACTGTAAACGGAAAGAGCTGATAAAATGGCTGATCTGAAAGCACTCGCAGAAAGCATCGTGGGTCTGACCCTGCTGGAAGCACAAGAACTGAAAACCATCCTCAAAGACGAATACGGCATCGAGCCCGCAGCTGGCGGCGCCGTAATGGTCGCAGCTGGTGGCGACGCCGGTGGCGCAGCTGAGGAAGAAAAAACCGAATTCGACGTCGTTCTGAAGAACGCCGGCGCTTCGAAAATCAACGTGATCAAAGAAGTTCGCGGCATCACCGGTCTGGGCCTGAAAGAAGCCAAGGAACTGGTCGAAGCTGGCGGCAAGATCAAAGAAGGCGTGTCGAAAGACGAAGCCGAAGAAGTCAAAGGCAAGCTGGAAGCAGCTGGCGCCGAAGTCGAGCTGGCCTAAGCCAACCGACAGGTGCATCGCTGATGCGCCGAAAATTCAGGCTGGGCCCAGAGAAATCCGGGTCCAGCCGAACCTGTCTTAGAAAGGGCCTCATGTCTTGGGGCGTTTTCTAAGACACGGTTTTCGGATCGGGAGGCCACCTTCGGGACGGTGGCCACGAATTGATCCGGACGTGTCGTCTCGATTGTGCAAGATGCCGGGGCCCGACGGTGTCTTTGCCCGCTGAGAACATCGAAAGGTGACATCTGACATGGCTCAAACGTTCCTTGGCCAGAAACGTCTTCGTAAATATTACGGCAAAATCCGCGAAGTTTTGGAAATGCCGAACCTCATTGAGGTCCAGAAATCTTCTTATGATCTTTTCCTGCGCTCCGGCGATGCAGAACAGCCCACAGACGGCGAAGGCATCAAAGGCGTGTTCCAGTCGGTTTTCCCGATCAAGGATTTCAACGAAACCTCCGTGCTGGAGTTCGTGAAATACGATCTGGAAAAACCCAAATATGACGTCGAAGAGTGCATGCAGCGCGACATGACCTACAGCGCGCCGCTGAAGGTTACTCTGCGTCTGATCGTGTTTGATGTCGATGAGGACACCGGCGCCAAGTCGGTCAAAGATATCAAGGAACAGGACGTGTTCATGGGCGACATGCCCCTGATGACACCGAACGGAACGTTCATCGTGAACGGCACCGAGCGTGTAATCGTCAGCCAGATGCACCGCTCGCCCGGTGTGTTCTTTGACCACGACAAGGGCAAGACCCACTCGTCGGGTAAACTACTGTTTGCCTGCCGCATCATCCCGTATCGCGGCAGCTGGCTGGACTTTGAGTTCGACGCCAAGGACATCGTGTTCGCCCGTATCGACCGTCGCCGCAAATTGCCTGTGACCACCCTGCTGTACGCACTGGGTCTGGATCAGGAAGCGATCATGGACGCGTATTACAACACCGTGTCCTACAAGCTGGACAAGAAGAAAGGCTGGGTCACGCCGTTCTTCCCCGAGCGTGTCCGCGGCACCCGTCCGACATACGATCTGATCGATGCGAAATCCGGTGAAGTGATTGCCGAAGCGGGCAAGAAAGTCACGCCGCGCGCGGTGAAAAAGCTGATCGACGAAGGCAGCGTTACCGACCTGCTGGTGCCGTTCGACAACATCGTTGGTAAGTATGTCGCAAAGGACATCATCAACGAAGAAAACGGCGCGATCTATGTCGAAGCCGGTGATGAGCTGACCTTGGAATACGACAAGGACGGCGACCTGATCGGTGGCACCGTCAAGGATCTGATGGATGCGGGCATCACCGACATCCCGGTTCTGGACATCGACAACGTCAATGTCGGCCCCTACATGCGCAACACTATGGCTCAGGACAAGAACATGAGCCGCGAAACCGCGCTGATGGACATCTACCGCGTCATGCGTCCGGGTGAGCCGCCCACCGTCGAAGCGGCCTCGGCCCTGTTCGACACGCTGTTCTTCGACAGCGAGCGCTATGACCTGTCCGCTGTTGGCCGCGTGAAAATGAACATGCGTCTGGCTCTGGACGCGCCTGACACTCTGCGTACCCTGCGCCGCGAAGACATCGTGGCCTGCATCAAGGCGCTGGTTGAGCTGCGTGACGGCAAAGGCGACGTGGACGATATCGACCACCTCGGCAACCGTCGTGTGCGCTCGGTGGGCGAACTGATGGAGAACCAGTACCGCGTTGGTCTGCTGCGCATGGAGCGCGCGATTAAAGAGCGTATGTCGTCAGTTGAGATCGACACCGTCATGCCTCAGGACCTGATCAACGCGAAACCGGCTGCGGCTGCAGTTCGTGAATTCTTCGGCTCGTCGCAGCTGTCGCAGTTCATGGACCAGACCAACCCGCTGTCTGAAGTCACCCATAAACGCCGCCTCTCGGCGCTTGGCCCGGGTGGTCTGACACGTGAACGTGCAGGCTTTGAAGTGCGCGACGTTCACCCGACCCACTACGGCCGGATGTGCCCGATTGAAACGCCTGAAGGTCCGAACATCGGTCTGATCAACTCGCTGGCCACCTTCGCCCGCGTGAACAAGTATGGCTTCATCGAAACACCGTACCGCGTTGTCAAAGACGCCGAGGTGACTGATGAGGTTCACTACATGTCCGCGACCGAGGAAATGCGTCACACCGTGGCGCAGGCGAACGCTACTCTGGACGCCGACGGCAAATTCATCAACGATCTGGTGTCGACCCGTCAGGCCGGGGACTACACGCTTGCCCCGCGTGAGAATGTTGACCTGATCGACGTGTCGCCGAAACAGCTGGTATCGGTCGCTGCATCGCTAATCCCGTTCCTTGAAAATGACGACGCCAACCGCGCTCTGATGGGCTCGAACATGCAACGTCAGGCGGTTCCGCTGCTGCGGGCCGAGGCACCGCTGGTCGGTACCGGGATCGAGGAAAAGGTTGCGATCGACTCGGGTGCTGCGATTCAGGCGAAACGCGCAGGTATCATCGACCAGGTCGATGCCCAGCGTATCGTTATCCGCGCGACTGAGGATCTGGAACTGGGCGACGCTGGCGTTGACATCTATCGTCTGCGCAAATTCCAGCGTTCGAACCAGAACACCTGCATCAACCAGCGTCCGCTGATCAAGGTTGGTGACACTGTCCAGAAGGGCGAGGTTATTGCTGATGGTCCTTCGACCGATATGGGTGAACTGGCCCTTGGTAAGAACGTGGTCGTCGCGTTCATGCCCTGGAACGGCTACAACTACGAAGACTCGATCCTGATCAGTGAACGTATCGCGCGTGACGACGTCTTTACCTCGGTCCATATCGAGGAATTCGAAGTCGCCGCCCGTGATACCAAGCTGGGTCCGGAAGAGATCACCCGCGACATCCCGAATGTCGGTGAAGAAGCGCTGCGCAACCTCGATGAGGCGGGCATCGTTTACATCGGCGCGGATGTTGAGCCGGGCGATATTCTGGTCGGCAAGATCACTCCGAAGGGCGAAAGCCCGATGACCCCGGAAGAAAAGCTGCTGCGCGCCATCTTTGGTGAAAAAGCATCTGACGTGCGCGACACCTCGCTGCGCGTGAAACCGGGCGATTACGGTACGGTCGTTGAGGTTCGCGTCTTCAACCGTCACGGCGTCGAGAAAGACGAGCGTGCGCTGCAGATCGAGCGTGAGGAAGTCGAACGTCTGGCCCGTGACCGGGACGACGAGCTGGCGATCCTGGACCGCAACATCTATGCGCGTCTGCAAGGTCTGATCCTGGGTAAAACCGCTGTCAAAGGCCCGAAAGGCGTCAAGCTGGGCTCGGTGATCACCGAGGAGCTGCTGGAAACCCTGACCCGTGGTCAGTGGTGGCAGCTGGCGCTGGAAGGCGAGCAGGACGCACAGATCGTCGAGGCTCTGAACGAGCAGTACGAAGTGCAAAAGCGTGCTCTGGACGCTCGTTTCGAGGACAAGGTCGAGAAAGTCCGCCGTGGCGACGACCTGCCGCCGGGTGTGATGAAAATGGTCAAAGTCTTCATCGCCGTGAAGCGCAAGCTGCAGCCGGGCGACAAGATGGCCGGTCGTCACGGGAACAAAGGTGTGATCTCCAAGGTTGTTCCGATGGAAGACATGCCGTTCCTGGCCGATGGTACGCCGGTTGACTTCTGTCTGAACCCGCTGGGTGTGCCTTCGCGTATGAACGTTGGTCAGATCCTTGAAACCCACATGGGTTGGGCCGCGCGCGGTCTGGGTCTGAACATCGACGACGCTCTGGGTGAATACCGCCGGTCCGGCGATCTGACCCCGGTGCGCGAAGCGATGAAGCTGGCCTATGGCGAGAATGTCTACGAAGAAGGCATCACGGGTCTGGACGAGGATGGCCTGATTGAGGCTGCGGGCAACGTAACCCGCGGTGTTCCGATCGCAACCCCGGTCTTTGACGGTGCCAAAGAGGCTGACGTCAACGACGCGCTGGTGCGTGCGGGCTTCTCGGAAAGCGGTCAGTCGGTTCTGTTCGACGGTCGCACCGGTGAGCAATTTGCGCGTCCGGTCACCGTGGGCATCAAGTACCTGCTGAAACTGCACCACCTTGTGGACGACAAAATCCACGCGCGTTCGACCGGGCCGTACAGCCTGGTCACCCAGCAGCCGCTGGGCGGTAAGGCGCAGTTCGGTGGTCAGCGCTTTGGTGAGATGGAGGTCTGGGCTCTGGAAGCTTACGGCGCCGCCTACACCCTGCAGGAGATGTTGACCGTGAAATCGGATGACGTCGCCGGCCGGACCAAGGTCTATGAATCGATCGTCAAGGGCGAGGATAACTTTGAAGCGGGCGTACCGGAATCGTTCAACGTTCTGGTTAAAGAAGTCCGTGGCCTCGGCCTGAATATGGAACTCCTGGATGCGGAGGTTGAGGAGTAAGGGCGCTGCCCTTTCTCCCGTCCCCCCTTGCGCAAGATTTGAGGTAACAAATGAACCAGGAAATCACCAACAACCCGTTCAACCCGCTGACGCCCCCGAAGGTTTTCGACGAGATCAAGGTCTCGCTGGCGTCGCCCGAGCGGATTCTGTCTTGGTCCTATGGCGAGATCAAGAAACCCGAAACCATCAATTACCGGACGTTCAAGCCCGAGCGTGACGGTCTGTTCTGCGCGCGTATCTTTGGCCCGATCAAAGATTACGAGTGTCTGTGCGGTAAATATAAGCGGATGAAGTATCGCGGCGTTGTCTGCGAGAAATGCGGTGTGGAAGTCACCCTGCAGAAAGTCCGCCGCGAGCGTATGGGCCACATCGAACTGGCTGCGCCCGTTGCACACATCTGGTTCCTGAAGTCGCTGCCGTCCCGCATCGGTCTGATGCTCGACATGACACTGCGCGATCTGGAACGCGTTCTGTACTTTGAAAACTATGTCGTCATCGAGCCCGGTCTGACCGACCTGACCTATGGCCAGATGCTGACCGAAGAAGAGTACATGGACGCGCAGGATGCCTATGGCATGGACGCGTTCACCGCCAATATCGGTGCTGAAGCCATCCGTGAGATGCTGGCCCAGATCGATCTGGAAGCCGAAGCCGAGCAGCTGCGCGCTGATCTGGCCGAAGCAACCGGTGAACTGAAGCCCAAGAAGATCATCAAGCGTCTGAAGGTTGTCGAAAGCTTCCTCGAGTCGGGCAACCGGCCTGAGTGGATGGTAATGACCGTAATCCCGGTCATTCCGCCGGAACTGCGTCCGCTGGTTCCGCTGGATGGTGGCCGTTTCGCGACTTCGGATCTGAACGATCTGTACCGCCGCGTCATTAACCGGAACAACCGTCTGAAGCGTCTGATCGAGCTGCGCGCGCCTGACATCATCGTCCGCAACGAAAAGCGGATGCTGCAGGAATCTGTTGACGCTCTGTTCGACAACGGCCGTCGTGGCCGCGTGATCACCGGCGCCAACAAGCGTCCGCTGAAATCGCTGTCGGACATGCTGAAAGGTAAGCAGGGTCGCTTCCGTCAGAACCTTCTGGGGAAACGCGTCGACTTCTCGGGACGTTCGGTCATTGTGACCGGTCCGGAGCTTAAGCTGCACCAGTGTGGCCTGCCCAAGAAGATGGCGCTGGAGCTGTTCAAGCCGTTCATCTACTCGCGCCTTGAAGCCAAAGGTCTGTCTTCGACTGTGAAACAGGCGAAGAAACTGGTCGAGAAAGAGCGTCCCGAAGTGTGGGATATCCTCGACGAGGTGATCCGCGAACACCCTGTCATGCTGAACCGTGCGCCGACACTGCACCGTCTTGGCATTCAGGCGTTCGAGCCGGTCCTGATCGAAGGTAAAGCCATCCAGCTGCACCCGCTGGTCTGTTCGGCCTTTAACGCTGACTTCGACGGTGACCAAATGGCCGTTCACGTCCCGCTGAGCCTTGAGGCGCAGCTGGAAGCCCGTGTTCTGATGATGTCGACGAACAACGTTCTGTCGCCTGCAAACGGCGCGCCGATCATCGTTCCGTCGCAGGATATGATCCTGGGTCTCTACTATGTGACCCTGGAACGCGAAGGCATGCCGGGCGAAGGCAAGGTGTTCGGTTCGATCGACGAAGTTCAGCACGCGCTGGATTCCGGTGAAGTGCACCTGCACACCAAGATCACCGCGCGGATCACGCAGATCGACGACGAAGGCAACGAAGTTCAGAAGCGCTATGAAACCACTCCGGGCCGTCTGCGCCTGGGTGCTTTGCTGCCGATGAACAACAAAGCGCCGTTCGATCTGGTCAACCGTCTGCTGCGGAAGAAAGAAGTGCAGCAGGTGATCGACACCGTCTACCGGTATTGCGGTCAGAAAGAGTCGGTTATCTTCTGTGACCAGATCATGTCGATGGGCTTCAAAGAAGCGTTCAAGGCGGGCATCTCGTTCGGTAAAGACGACATGGTCATTCCGGACGACAAGTGGGGTATCGTTGATGACACCCGCGGTCAGGTGAAGGACTTTGAACAGCAGTACATGGACGGCCTGATCACTCAGGGCGAAAAGTACAACAAAGTTGTCGATGCTTGGTCGAAGTGTAACGACCGCGTCACCGAGGCGATGATGTCGACGATCTCGTCGTCGGATCGGGCTGAGGACGGCTCCGAGCAGGAACCGAACTCGGTCTACATGATGGCCCACTCGGGTGCGCGTGGCTCGGTCACTCAGATGAAACAGCTGGGCGGTATGCGCGGCCTGATGGCCAAGCCGAACGGTGACATCATCGAAACGCCGATCATCTCGAACTTTAAAGAAGGTCTGACCGTTCTCGAGTACTTCAACTCGACCCACGGTGCCCGTAAGGGTCTGTCGGATACCGCTCTGAAGACGGCGAACTCGGGGTACCTGACCCGTCGTCTGGTGGACGTGGCGCAGGACTGTATCGTGCGTGAGATCGACTGTGGCACAGAACGTGCAATCACAGCCGAAGCAGCCGTGAACGACGGTGAGGTTGTTGCCTCGCTGGCCGAACGTGTGCTGGGCCGTGTGGCGGCTGACGATGTCCTGCGTCCGGGCACCGATGAGGTGATCGTCGCAGCAGGTCAGCTGATCGACGAACGTATGGCCGACACCATCGACGAGGCCGGTGTTGCGTCGATGCGCATCCGTTCGCCTCTGACCTGTGAGTCCGAGGAAGGCGTCTGTGCAACCTGCTATGGTCGTGACCTTGCACGCGGCACCATGGTCAACACGGGTGAAGCTGTCGGCATCATCGCCGCGCAGTCGATCGGTGAACCCGGTACTCAGCTGACTATGCGGACCTTCCACATCGGTGGTGTTGCGCAAGGCGGTCAGCAGTCGTTCCAGGAAGCCAACCAGGAAGGTGTTGTTGCGTTCGAGAACCCGCAGATTCTGATCAATGCCGCAGGCGAAAGCCTGGTCATGGGCCGGAACATGAAGCTGGTTATCAACGACGAACACGGCGAAGAGCGTGCCAGCTTCAAGCTGGGTTACGGATCCAAGCTGTTCGTCAAGGATGGCGCAACCGTTTCCCGTGGCGACAAGCTGTTCGAATGGGATCCGTACACTCTGCCGATCATCGCCGAGAAAGCCGGTACTGCGAAATACGTTGACCTTGTTTCGGGCCTTGCTGTCCGCGACGAGACCGACGAAGCAACCGGTATGACCCAGAAGATCGTGATCGACTGGCGCGCGGCCCCCAAAGGCAGCGACCTCAAGCCCGAGATCATTCTGGTCGGTGAAGATGGCGAACCAGTCCGCAACGACGCGGGCAACCCGGTTCACTATCCGATGTCGGTGGATGCGATCCTGTCGGTCGAAGACGGTCAGACCGTCGAAGCCGGTGACGTTGTCGCGCGTATCCCGCGTGAAGGTGCCAAGACCAAGGATATCACCGGTGGTCTGCCGCGTGTGGCCGAACTGTTCGAAGCCCGCCGTCCAAAAGACCACGCGATCATCGCAGAAGCCGATGGTTACGTGCGCTTTGGCCGCGACTACAAGAACAAGCGCCGCATCAGCATCGAACCGGCGGACGAGTCCATGGAGACCATCGAGTACATGGTGCCCAAGGGCAAGCACATCCCGGTCGCCGAAGGGGACTTCATCCAGAAGGGTGAATACCTGATGGACGGTAACCCGGCTCCGCACGACATCCTGTCCATCATGGGTGTCGAAGCGCTGGCGGATTACATGATCGACGAGGTGCAGGACGTGTATCGTCTGCAGGGCGTGAAGATCAACGATAAGCACATCGAGGTTATCGTGCGCCAGATGCTGCAGAAGTGGGAGATCCTGGATTCAGGCGACACCACCCTGCTGAAAGGCGAGCATGTCGACAAGCAAGAGTTCGACGCGGCCAACGAGAAGACCATCGCCCGCGGTGGTCGTCCGGCACAGGGCGAACCGATCCTTCTGGGGATCACCAAAGCCTCGCTGCAAACGCGTTCGTTCATCTCGGCGGCGTCGTTCCAGGAAACCACTCGTGTCCTGACCGAAGCTTCGGTTCAGGGCAAGAAAGACAAGCTGGTTGGCCTGAAAGAGAACGTCATCGTCGGTCGTCTGATTCCCGCCGGTACCGGTGGTGCCACTCAGGCCGTGCGTCAGGTCGCCCAGACCCGCGATAACGTCGTCATCGAAGCCCGCCGGGAAGAGGCCGAAGCCGCCGCTGCTCTGGCTGCGCCGCTGATCGATGACGACATGGTCGGGGATGAGCTGGACATCGTGGTCGACGCCCCCGAAAGCCGCGAATAAATCAAGAAAATAGAGAAGTAGAAAAGGCCTCTGCAAAATTGCAGGGGCCTTTTTGCCCTCTGGGGTCAAGGGCAAACGCGTCGGGCTGGAAGGCGACAGACTTCATTCAAACGCGCAAAACATACGCTTTAACGGGATCAGCCTTGCCTTTGAGGTTAAATGTACGTTGTTCGGCTATCTCAGGCTTACTGGTTAGATGTTCAGAGAAGGCTTCAGAATAAACCAGTTCCCGCGGTCCGGCTTCTGCTTGAAAGCGGGCGGCTATGTTCACAGTGTCACCAACCGCCGTGAAGTCTTTGGCTGCACCGGTCTGGATTGAACCCACGTTTGCAGTTCCCAGTGTCATGCCAACCCCGACATCAAGTGGCAGCTTACCTTTGTCCAAGCCCGCCACCAACCTTTTTGCGGCTGCCAGCATCTTGTCTGCCGTGTGCTCACTTAGTGAGGGCAATGGCACGGGGTAGATCGTCATAATCTGATCGCCGATATATTCCACAATCGCGTCATCGCGGGTGATTTCTTGCGTCGCGATCTCGTAGAACTGGGTTAACACGCGGGTTACCTCGTCAGGGGAATGAGATTCAGACCAGGCCGTAAAACCTCGAAGATCGGCGAATAGAATTCCGACCTCAAGATTGATGGTTACGGCAGGCAAAGCTGTGAAACAGCTTTGGCAAAAGTTGGGATTTTTGGAGGAAGGTTTGATGCCCATGGCTTTCCCCAATCCTTCAAACGGCACAAGGCAAAATCGACAACGGGGTGAAGACGGCAAAAACCGTGTAATTGCACGGACCCGACCAACAAATCCCGTCATGCACAGATTCAGGATAAGCGGATTATCGTCCGAAGAAAGTCTGCTGACGATCCAAGCGTCGTGGTTATAGATATACCATACGAATGCAGCCGTCAGCAGGTTGCACAGCAATGCTCCGAGCAAAACTGAGTAGAGAACGGCCGAGATAATCGAGAGCGTTAGAATGATGACGCCGACAGAGATTACTCCGATTTCAAACAGACGAGCGTTCCGCATTACGAGGCACCGGTTTGAACAAAAGCAGTATACATGATTTTCCAGTTTCAGGTGTTTTGTTCTTTCGCATATCGTCGATGGGTTGGCGGAAAGACGTCTTGACAAGAACTGACGTGATCTTGCCAATGTCTTCTATTTGGAAGTTTTGGAAACTTTGGATGACCCCAAACATAAAAGGCGCCCTACTGATGATGGGCAGTATGGCGGCCTTTACCATCAACGATACGCTGATCAAGCTGGCAGGGGCCGAGGTGCCTCTGTTCCAGATGGTGGCCATGCGCGGGGCATTGGCGACGGTTCTTGTGTATCTTATGGCGCGCAACCTGGGGGCGCTGCATTTGCACTTCCCGCGACATGACAAGTGGCTGATCGGTGCGCGTAGCCTGGCCGAGCTGGCGGCCACGTTCTTTTTCCTGACCGCTCTGCTGCATATGCCGCTTGCCAATGTGACGGCGGTCTTGCAGGCACTGCCGCTGACCGTGACTTTGGGTGCGGTTCTGTTTTTTCGCGAACAGATCGGGTGGCGGCGCATTCTGGCTATCGGGATGGGGTTTGTGGGGATGCTGCTGATCGTCCGACCGGGGCCTGAGGGGTTCAGCATCTATGCAATTTACGCGCTGATCGCCGTGATCTCGGTCACGGCGCGGGATCTGATCACGCGGCGCATGTCCAGTGAGGTGCCGTCGCTGGTTGTGACGCTGGCCACAAGCGTCACCATCACCGTTTCGGCCTCGATTGCGACCGTATCAACAGGTTGGGTGCCAGTTTCGCCCGGAGCGGGCGTGATGGTGGGGACGGCGGCGGTGTTTGTACTGATGGGCTATCTGTTCAGCGTCATGGTTATGCGCGAGGGCGATGTGGGGTTCATCGCGCCGTTTCGTTACTCCAGCTTGCTTTGGGCCCTGGGTTTGGGTTGGGTCGTGTTCGGAGACTGGCCAGACGTTGTAACCATGGCAGGTGCCGCGCTGGTCGTGGGTGCCGGGCTTTTCACCCTATTCCGTGAGCGGGCAGTTCACCCACCCGAGTGAACCCGACGCACGGCGTCCTGATCGATGGCAAAGCGGGCGATGAACTCGCCCTCTTGTTCGGGGGTCAGGGGTGCAAGCTGAGTGTTGCTTTTGCGGGCATGGGGTGAATCGTTGAACGAATTCAGCGTGCGCACCCACATCGGCGCGTCTGGATAGCTGATCACCGGCATGTAGTTACCGATCCGGTGATGCCCAAAATTCATGATTGTCAGATCACTTCCACCCCGCACGTACATGGCAAACCCGATCCCCAGCAGCGGTTGAAACAACTGCGCGGCGTGAATGCCCTCGGGCCCGAACCGTGCCAGAAACCCTTGATTATAGTCGATGGCAACCGTTTTGTGGTTGCGCATCAGCGCGCCGCCTTCGTCAGCGGCGATACGTAGCCGTTCGACGAAATCCACCGACACGGCGTCGTCATCATCATGCCGGAATTGGATGCAGGGCATGTTGGGATCGTGACGTGCGGCGTTTAGGATCTCTTTCATCACCCGGCGGTGGCGCATGGGGCGACGGGCGATGATCTGCACCTGCTTCATGCCTGTGGTCAGGTCGTGCAGCCGATCAAAGGCGGGTTTCGGTAGGCAATCCCCGATCACGATGAGCAATTGGAAATCCTCATCCGTCTGTTCGCGCAGACAGGGCAGGGTGGTGGTTTCGAACAGGCGAAACCTCTCTTCCAGCCGGGTAGGGTGGTAGAGATAGGCGCGCCGTTCCTCGATCGTGTCATGTTCGACCTGAAAGCCGCCATGAGCGGGGTAGGAAAAGCGGCACAGGCCGATGATTTGCATGGGTCATCCGTAGTGCGTGGCGTTGTGGCTGACTATGCCCCTGCGGTCGCGAACTCGCAACGGTCAGCAGTACTGGCGGCCGACAATCGGACCGGATATATCAGCGCAAAGCGGCCTGTCGTGCGGTGGGTCCGGTGTACTGTTGACACTTGCGCCGACTCCCCCTATTACGCGCCCATCTCGGTACCGGGGGCCGCCCCAAAACCGATCTCAGTAATGGACTGGTCAAGACCCGGACAATTTTGCAGTTCGCGTCCTCTGATAACCAACCGCGACGTTCACCTCGGAATGGGAACGCTCGCGGGTTTTGCGCTTGTGGACGCATGAGCGCAGCAAAGTTTAACCGCACGCAATGCGCGTGCATGTCATGTGTGTTGCAAAACGGGGAAGAAACCGGAATGCCAACTATTCAACAGCTGATCCGCAAACCGCGGCAGCCCAAAGTAAAACGCTCGAAGTCCATGCACCTGGAGCAGTGCCCGCAGAAACGCGGCGTCTGCACCCGTGTGTATACCACCACACCGAAAAAGCCGAACTCGGCTATGCGTAAGGTTGCCAAAGTGCGCCTGACCAACGGGTTCGAGGTCATCTCGTACATCCCCGGTGAAAGCCACAACCTGCAGGAACACTCGGTTGTTCTGATCCGTGGCGGCCGTGTAAAAGACCTTCCCGGTGTGTGTTACCACATCCTGCGCGGTGTTCTGGATACTCAGGGCGTCAAAGATCGTAAGCAACGTCGTTCGAAATACGGCGCGAAGCGTCCCAAGTAAGAAGGAGAGGCTGATATGTCACGTCGTCACGCCGCCGAAAAACGCGAAGTCCTGCCTGACGCCAAATTTGGCGACAAGGTTCTGACCAAGTTCATGAACAACCTGATGATCGACGGCAAGAAGTCGGTCGCAGAGCGCATCGTTTACAACGCCTTTGACCGTGTTGAGAACAAGATCAAGCGCGCACCTGTCGAAGTTTTCCACGAAGCGCTCGACAACATCAAACCGTCGGTCGAGGTTCGCTCGCGCCGGGTTGGTGGTGCAACCTATCAGGTTCCGGTCGAAGTACGCCCCGAACGCCGCGAAGCACTGGCCATCCGCTGGCTGATCACCGCCGCGCGCGGTCGCAACGAAAACACCATGGAAGAACGCCTCGCCGGTGAGCTGCTGGACGCTGTACAGTCCCGCGGTACTGCCGTGAAGAAGCGCGAAGACACCCACAAGATGGCCGAGGCGAACAAAGCCTTCAGCCACTACCGTTGGTAATCCAGAGGCTTATCCAAAATGGCACGCGAATATCCGCTCGAACTATACCGTAACTTCGGTATCATGGCGCACATCGACGCAGGTAAGACCACCTGCTCGGAGCGTATCCTGTATTACACTGGTAAATCTCACAACATCGGTGAGGTGCACGATGGTGCAGCCACCATGGACTGGATGGAGCAGGAGCAGGAACGCGGCATCACCATCACTTCGGCTGCGACCACCACTTTCTGGGAGCGCACCGAGGACGGTAAAACCGCCGATACCCCTAAGCACCGCCTGAACATCATCGACACCCCCGGCCACGTTGACTTCACCATCGAAGTTGAGCGTTCGCTGGCGGTTCTCGACGGTGCCGTCTGCGTTTTGGACGCAAACGCCGGTGTTGAACCCCAGACCGAAACCGTGTGGCGTCAGGCTGACCGCTACAAGGTTCCGCGTATGGTTTTCGTCAACAAGATGGACAAGATCGGCGCAGACTTCTTCAACTGCGTTCGCATGATCGAAGACCGCACCGGCGCACGCGCCGTTCCGGTTGGCATTCCGATCGGCGCCGAGTCCGAGCTGGAAGGTCTGATCGACCTGGTCACCATGGAAGAATGGCTGTGGCAGGGCGAAGATCTGGGCGCAAGCTGGATCAAAGCTCCGATCCGCGACAGCCTGAAAGACATGGCCGACGAATGGCGCGGCAAGATGATCGAAGCGGCCGTCGAAATGGACGACGACGCGATGATGGAATACCTGGAAGGCAATGAGCCCGACGTTCCGACCCTGCGCGCCCTGCTGCGCAAAGGTACTCTGGACATCGCGTTTGTTCCGGTTCTGGGTGGTTCGGCGTTCAAGAACAAAGGCGTTCAGCCTCTGCTCAACGCTGTGATCGACTATCTGCCCAGCCCGCTGGACGTTGTTGATTACATGGGCTTCAAACCCGGCGACGAGGAAGAAGTTCGTGACATCGCCCGTCGTGCTGATGACGACATGGCCTTCTCGGGTCTGGCGTTCAAAATCATGAACGACCCCTTCGTTGGCTCGCTGACCTTCACCCGGATCTACTCGGGCACCATGAACAAGGGTGACTCGATCCTGAACTCGACCAAAGGTAAGAAAGAGCGCATCGGTCGTATGATGATGATGCACTCGAACAACCGGGAAGAGATCGAAGAAGCGTTTGCAGGCGACATCATCGCGCTGGCGGGTCTGAAAGACACCACCACCGGTGACACCCTGTGTGACGCGAAGGATCCGGTGGTTCTGGAAACCATGACCTTCCCCGATCCGGTGATCGAGATCGCGGTTGAGCCCAAAACCAAGGGCGACCAAGAGAAGATGTCCCAGGGTCTGGCCCGTCTGGCCGCCGAAGACCCGTCCTTCCGTGTGGAAACTGACCTGGAATCCGGTCAGACCATCATGAAGGGCATGGGCGAACTTCACCTGGACATCCTGGTTGACCGTCTGAAGCGCGAGTTCAAGGTTGAAGCGAACATTGGTGCACCGCAGGTGGCCTATCGTGAAACCATCTCGATGCCGGTTGAACACACCTACACCCACAAGAAACAGTCGGGTGGTTCGGGTCAGTTCGGTGAAGTTAAGCTGGAAATCCAGCCGACCGAGCCAGGCGAAGGTTATTCGTTCGAAAGCCGCATCGTTGGTGGTGCCGTTCCGAAGGAATACATCCCGGGTGTTGAAAAAGGCATCAACTCGGTCATGGATAGCGGCCCGCTCGCTGGCTTCCCCGTGATCGACTTCAAGGTTGCCCTGCTGGACGGTAAGTTCCACGACGTTGACTCGAGCGTTCTGGCGTTCGAAATCGCGGCCCGTATGTGTATGCGTGAAGGCATGCGCAAAGCTGGCGCGAAACTGTTGGAACCGATCATGAAGGTCGAGGTGATCACCCCGGAAGAATATACCGGCGGTATCATCGGCGACCTGACCTCGCGTCGTGGCCAGGTGTCTGGTCAGGAACCGCGCGGCAACGCGATCGCGATCGATGCGTTCGTTCCGCTGGCGAACATGTTCGGCTACATCAACACTCTGCGTTCGATGTCGTCGGGCCGTGCCCAGTTCACCATGCAGTTCGATCACTACGATCCGGTTCCGCAGAACATCTCGGACGAGATCCAGGCGAAATACGCATAACCAAAGATTTGAGGGAGTCCGGTTCACGGGCTCCCTTCATTACCGAAAAAGGAGGCCATCATGGCAAAGGAAAAGTTTGAGCGTACAAAACCGCACGTCAACATCGGCACGATTGGCCACGTTGACCATGGTAAGACCACGCTGACCGCAGCGATCACCAAGTATTTCGGTGACTTCAAAGCGTATGACCAGATTGACGGTGCGCCGGAAGAGAAAGCGCGCGGGA